>CAYPIQ010000018.1:37527-54003 GCA_964410865.1 uncultured Spirochaetales bacterium
GATATTCTACCCCTAAAGTATATTTTTTTTCAATAGGTAAATTTGTTTACTATCATAGCAATAACTTAAACCACATTATTCTTCTTCACTCCTATTTGCATTTTTATATACCGAACGGTGCTATATATATCCATTCCGGCATAATACCGGATTACAGCAGCCCCTTATACGTCCGTACTTTTTTTTCTGCTCTTTACCCTGAGGAAAAGAACCCCGAGGAGAATACAGATACCCCCCACCCATTGCAATGGGCTTATAGTATCGCCCAGGAGCAGCCAGGCTAAAAGCGCGGTAAAGAGCGGTTCAATTGTACTTACTATCGAAGATTTTGACGCACCGAGAATAATCATGCCCCGAAAGAAGCACAGGGTTCCGATAATCGTACTCCAGAAAGCCAGTACAAGCATTGCCGTAAGGGTTACCGCGTCAAAAGAAAAGGTATATGTACCCTGTATAACCTGGAAAAGCAAAAAGTATACCGCGCAGGAGGCACCCATGTACGCGGCCGATACCACAGGATGTATATCTAAGAGAATCTTTCTATTCCCCACAATATACACCGAATAAAAAACTGCCGTCAGAACGGCGTATACAATACCCCGCCCGGCAATTCTGTCCATGGGCCCGCTCACCACCAGGGCACAGCCGGCCATGACAATGATAAGCGACACTATTTTTTGCGGATTCAGTCTTTCACCGAGAAAAAAATGGCCCATGACCCCTACCATGACCGGGTAGGTATAGAGGATAAGGCTTGCCACCGCAGGGCTTATATACTGTACCGCCCGGTAGAAGAAGAATACAATATTGGCGTAAAAGACAAAGCCGAGGATGACGAGGGCAATGCCCTGCCGAAGGGGAACCTTCCAGGAGAAACCGCGTATGCGCATATACACGACATAGAAAATTGTGACGATGAGAAACCGGGCCGACATGAAGGACGCCACATCGGCGCCGTGGTTTTGGGCAAACCTATTAGCAATACCCATGGTCCCAAAAGCACAGGCAGAAATAACAACGAGGATATACCCCTTTATACCGCTGCCGCCTTCCGACTGTTTCTTCATGTCTCCTATCCTACAGGATGAGCTCCAACTATAAAACCCCGGTGGAGCGTAAGATTCCATCGGGGTTTTTCATTCGGTTACGTATATGTTCAGCCGAAGGGTCTACCTAGTACAGCCGAGCACTTATATCCATGTCCACCGTCAGTTCCAGCTTGGCCGCTTCTTTCAGGTAGTACGCCCGTTCATCCGCCTCCATAACTTCCGGCGGGAAAACCCCCTTGGTCAGGATCTTGTCGTTGACAAGCATCTTCGTAAACAGGAACGCCGCCTGTCCGGTAAAATAAGATTCATGGGTCATGTTGGCCATCTTGAAGGAATCCGTAAGGCCCGGGGCGTTGGCGTACATATCAACGGTCGTTTTCCGGCCTTCCTTCTCACCTTCCACGCGGACTAGGAATACGCCTTCTTCACTGTACATACCCTCATCCAGTACTGCCTGTATTTCCTCCGGATACTTGGGGGCCGGCGGAGTAAGTTTGGATATTAGATCCATGGGTACGATTTTTGTTCCTTTTACATCGATTTCTTTATCGTCTAAAAGCCCCATTTTGTAGAAATACTGCGCCAGGTCCAATCCGGGCCCACCGTACTTGAAATTAACGTATTTTGCGCCTTTAAGTACTTTATCCGACAGAAGTCCCATGGTGACCGGCTCTTCATGTTCATGGTTGACCATCCTTCGGACTCCAAGGCCTTTGAAATCCATCATGACTTCTTCGCTGAAGGGCTCTTTGAGTACATGTTTATTATTTTCGTACACAATCGGCTGCGCAGCCATATCTCCGAAAGCCGTTGCCGGGGACCACCAAAAGGGGATGAATTTTTTTGACCAGATCCCGTCGTATACATAGATTAGAATCGCGTCACAGGAATCGAGCTGCTCTACGGCTTCACGGGTAAGAACATTTGCGAAACCCGGAGCGGATCCTGTATTGATAAGCGCGGTAAGCCCCTTCTTCTTGAAATCACCGTCCATATCCAGGCAGCGTTGCACGGCATTGACAAAATCGGTATCAGATACCGGTCCGGAGGCCATGTCCTGATAATTCGCGCCGACTTCGAGCGCGGCTTTCATGATATTCATGTTAAAATCAGGCTCGAGACCGTTGACGATCAAATCACATCCCCGGGCCGCTTTAACAACCTCATCAACATTTCCTGCATCCAGCCGTACGGCCTTTGCCTTGGAGAGATTCTTTTCCATTTGATTCGCCGCCTTTTCGTCATAATCAGCACAGATCAACTCCTTGACGACGTCTTCCTCCTGGAGTCGCCTGGCTATGGTACTGCCCTGGGCACCGACTCCAACCACAATAACCTTATTCATATTATCTCCTTGTTTATGGTAATATCCGATAATTTAAGTTGATATCCCCTGCATTAGGGTTTTTTGTTCCAGAGCTCTCCGATAATCTGATTCCATTTCTATCATACCGGCGGGAAAACCGTAGCGTTCCATTCTTTCCATAAACGGTTCGGCGGGGAAGAACTCGGGATTTTCAACACCGACTCCCTTCCAGATACCCTTTGCAATCAGTTCCATCATGATAACAGGATTAAAAGCGGTTTGCGCAACTACTGCCTGGCTGCCAACATTTTTCATGCATTCCTGGTTATCGGCCACCTGGTAAATGTATACATTCCGCTCCTGGCCGTCTTTCTTCCCCTTTACCCAGAGTCCGGCGGCTGTCTTGCCGAACATGGATTCTCCGACTTTGACGGGGTCGGGGGCGGTGACGGCTACGACATCCCTCGGAGCTACCATACAATCGCCCACCTTGACTTTCTTGGTACTGTCGAGCCCCAGGGCCTTTAGAATTTTGAGCACTTCAATGAAATCATCTCCCAGTCCGTATTTAAAGGTCACGCGTTTTAAACCCTTGTCTTTAAAATACCTCGGCATCATGAGAACTTCTTCATGCTCTACATTGATCATCTCTAGGGGACCAATCCCTTCCGGTAGATCGAATATCTCCGGCTCGGAAAAGGGTTCGGTGGTAAACCACCCTTTATCCCGTTCCCATACAACCGGCGGATTCAAACACTCTTCGATAGTGGTCCATATGGAAAATCCGAAGGCGACATCATAACCTCGAACCTCCAGATCGGCGCCGTCACGAACGTTGAATTCCTCGATCTCGTCAAAAAGATGATCAGCGGCGTATCTGGCAAATACGTTAACCATTCCCGGCTCGACACCGGAACCGAGAACGGCCAGCAGGCCCTTCTTCTTCCAGTCTTCCGCCTTAGCGTACTGTAAATCACCGAGTTTGAGGCCGCATTTCTTGAAAGGCTCGTCGGGGTGTTTCTCCGACAGGCTCATGGCCATATCCATGTACATGCAGCCGGCTTCGTACGCGGCATCGAAAATACTCATATTAAAGCGGGGATCGCATCCATTCATAATAAGATCGACGTTGTATTTCTTTGCAAGGGAAACTATCTCTGCTTTATTAGAAGCATCAACTTTTTCAAACGGAAAGGCGTCCCTGTTATTAAGCTTTGAGCTCACTTCCCTGGCCCGTTCCAGGTTGTAGTCGGAGATGATCATTTGCTCCATCCATTCCGCCTTGGGGTCCTGCCGATGGGCGATAGCCGCTATAGCCTCTCCGACACCACCGGCACCGATTAATAAAACCTTCACAATATCCTCCTAACGGTAAAATTAATTCGTGTTGTTAACTTTTTTAGTGTACCACAGATGATTCCTAGGGTTCTTTCATACATCTGTTATAGGTATAATAGATGGATAAAAACCGGACCCGTTCTAGATAGAGCCACCGACAATGTACACTTCTCTCAACGGGCTTTTTAACTTCCGTCTCATCTTCTTCAGGATTGTCGAAGTGATCGAGGTCCTGGAAAGACCGCGTAAAGTCCGGACTCTTGACCAGATTCAATCAGCGGTTACAATACTTCTATGGATATTCCCGATAATCTACGGAAACATTACGATTGGATAAAACAACATTCCGCCGCCGATGAATCTCCAGGAGTTGTTTTTGAACTGACCGCAAAAGACAGGATAGGACTGATTGCCGATATTACATCACTGTTCTGCAGACATAACTCTAACATATCCTATCTTGAATCATGGAAATCCCACAACGATTATACCCATATCCTTATCCAGACGGAGGAACCGTCGGACGACAGGGACAACATCCTCGTATCCCTTGGGCATATAGAGTCCATCATCCGGGCCGTGGTACGCCCGCCGGCATCAAGGACCTTCGGTAAACGCATTATCGTGATAGGAGGCGGAGCCCAGGTCGCCCAGGTTGCCTCCGGAGCTATTACGGAAGCCGACCGACATAACATACGGGGAGAAACCATCTCGGTGGATACCATCGCCATTGTAGGAGAACAGGAGATTGCCGCGGCCGTTCGTGCTGTAGGACGGCTCCACCGTGCCGGCCTGCTGGTCCTCGCCGGAGCTCTCATGGGAGGTGAAGTCACAAAGGCGGTGAATGAACTACGGGAAGAATACGGTATCCCCGTTATATGCCTCAACATGGCGGGGTCGGTAACCAAGGCGGTGGATATCGTCGTGAGCGATCCCCTGCAGGCCGGGGTCATGGCGGTGATGCTCATCAGCCATGTGGGTAAATTCGATCTTTATAAAGCCGAGGGTAAACATTATTAAAAAGGCATCCCGGAAGAGGGACGCCTTTCTCAGTATACATATACGGCACGAATTATTTCTTCTTTTTCCGTTCCTGCCGTTTACCCTTCAGCTTGCGCTGCGTTCTCTGAATTTTCGCGGGCTGCTGTTTGGCCTTTTCGGAAGGAAGCTCCTTTTCAGCCGCAGGAGAAGGAACCGGCTGGGCCTCCGCTTTCTCCATACGAGTACCGTATTTCTGAATATCCTTCTTTCGTCTTTTCTTTCTTACGGCATTTATCCAGCCCATCAGCACGGGCGATGCTATAAAAATTGAAGAGTAGGTCCCCACGATGATGCCCACAATCATGTTCAAGGCAAAATCTTTTATGGAGCCGGTGGCGAATATGTAAATTGCCACAACCGCCAACATAGTGGTAAGGCTGGTGATAAGTGTTCTGCTCAACGACTGGGTTATACTGGTATTTACCACGGTTTCAAAATCGGAATCCCGCATTAAACCGATGTTCTCCCTTATCCTGTCGAAAACAACAATGGTATCGTTCAGTGAATAACCGATAATCGTCAGTACGGCCGCCATAGTCGCGGTTGATACCTCTATCTGGAATGCACCGATAAAACCAAGCATGATAGCAACATCGTGAATTAGAGCAATGATCGCCGCCACCGCGTATGCCAGCTGAAACCGAAACCATATGTAAGCGAGGATGAGCAGCAGGGCAAAGGACGTGAGGTACGCAACCTGGCGACCCAGTTCCTGCGAAAATTCCGGTCCCACATAATCGGTCTGTTTTATCAGGACCCGGTCGGCACCGTATTTTTCGGCCAGCATCCTTCTGATCCTCGAGGTCATAACATTGGAAAAGTCTTCCACATCACCCGGGTCTTCGATTTTTATCTGAAATTCCTGCTGGTGAGGTTTTCCAATAACCTGAATCTGCGGATCTCCCAATTCCGAAATGGCGTCGCGAAAAGAGTTGATAGATATATAATCGGACTCATTCCCGTTAATCATGTTCAGAACGGCGGGCTGCTCATTGAGTTGTACCGGATATTCCAACCCGGCGATATATTCGGTGGGAAGAACACCCCCCGCTCCCGGAGGCAACCGGGATTTATCATACAGGGATTCAACCGTGATACCCTCGATAGAAGCCAATCCTTCGTCACCGGGCATACCGTTAATAAGTTCTTCCAGGGTCATATATCTGGAGAAAGGGAATTCGTAGGTACTAATAGTGGCGTCGGGACGGGTGATCGTCAGCGTCAGCACATCGTTTCGGAGATTTAACCTGGCATCGCCGTCACCGGTATAGGTTATCCTGCACGCCTCCGGGGCAATCTGTGTTCGAAGACTCAAACCCGATTTGAAATCAATTCCAAGGTTAAAACCGTCGTTGTTGATTAGCATGCTTATGCCGGCGGCGATAAGGAGAATCGATACTACAAACATTATGTATCGAAGCCTGGTAATTCTTAGTACACGCATTATCGAACCCTCCATCCGATCCTGAGTTTTGAAGTATGAAGAACATCAAGACCGAAATCGAAAAAGAGCCTCGATACGAACAACGCCGTAAACATGGACGATACGATGCCGACGGCAAGGGTATACGCGAAACCCTGTATCGGCCCCTTGGCCATCTGGGAGAGAAAAATTGCGGCAATAAAAGTCGTAATATTTGCGTCCATAATAGTCCAGAATGCTTTTCTGTATCCCGACTTGATAGAAGCCTCGGGCGATTTACCCAGCCTGTACTCTTCCTTTATCCTTTCAAAAATAATGACATTCGCATCAACAGCCATTCCAACAGTCAAAATAAGGCCTGCAATGCTTGTCAGGGTCAGGGTCAGGTTAAAGGCGGAAAGGATCGCAATAATAAAATAGAGATTCAGAACCAGAGCTATGTCCGCAACGATTCCGGAACGCCGGTAATACAAAGCCATGAACAGCATGACACAGGCAAAACCCAGAGCAATGGCCCGCAGACCCTGTCGTATGGAGTCCTCCCCCAGGGATGCCCCTACGGCCTGCTGGTTAATAACGACAAGATCAACCGGCAGAGCGGCCGTACGAAGGACCGTTGCGAGGTTGGATGCCTCCTGCCGGTCGAATCCGTTCATACGGACACTCTCTCTGATGGGTTCGGAAATCCTGGCTCCGGCCTTTATTTTATCATCCAGAACAATAGCCATGGTGTCCTGCACATGAGCCGATGTCAGCTGGAAAAATATTTCCCCGCCTTCTTTATCAAGGATAAAGTTTACCACCGGACGGCCGGTAACCGGGTCATTGCCCACCTGGGCTTCCATGATATGATTACCGTCTAACCCAACCTCTTCATAAATAACCATGTCCCGAATATAGGTATCTACACCGTAAGCGTCTTTTGTATAAAAACCCCGCACGATGAGCCCCGCGTCCAGGATATCGGGATCAAGGGGCTTTCCGTTTTCATCGACCAGTTTCCCGGAATGAGTCTTCTTGTATTCATTCCAGATTTCCGTGGCTTCCTCGTCTACAATATGAAAACTGAGCGAACCCTTTCCCATAAGGAACGAATTAACCCTGTCGGGGTCTGCCGCGCCGGGAATTTCTATGAGAATCTGGTCTTCTCCCTGCCTCCGTATCTCGGGTTCGGTAACACCGAATCTGTCGATCCTGTTATTGAGGATCTCCATTACCTGAGCCAGAGCCTGATTCTGTTCTTCTCTGGTGGGGGTATGACCGAGCCGTTCTTCCAGGCTCTCCATATCAGCCCGCAGAGTTATACTCATTCCCCCCGAAAGGTCCAGACCAAGCTGGAGAATCTTGTCCTGGTATTCCTTCAGATCGAGTAATTCTTCCCGGTAATGAGTCTCAATCGTCTCCGCCGCTTCCTGCCTGTTTCTAAAAGCACTGAGGACCGCCGTCACCGTCCACTTCTCAGGCATTTCCCGGTCTGCGAGTTTATAATTTTCTTGTGCCTTATCCCGAAGAAAGGCGAATTCCTCCGGTAATGGCGAATCCGGGTCCGTCGCCGCCAGTTCCTGAAGTCTGTCGAGGACTTGTCCCGCCTTGTTTATTGCATATTCGCGTATCTGCTCTCTTGAACCTGCCGAAAGTTCCCTTTTCTCCTCCGGGATGATAAAATACCAGTTGAAGGTCGAATAGAGAAACGCCCCGCAGACCACGATGACCAGCAGAATGACAAACAACCTGCTCCGTTTGCTCATCTTACATTACTCCGGTTGTGAGATTTTCCCAAGATCGGAAATTGACCAAAGATGAATCTAACTGCTCGCGTATTAATCTTCTTTAACTTCCGATTTTTCCAGTACGTTTGCGATGGCGCTTTTCGAGAATTCCAACTTTGTATCGCCGTCTACTTTGACAATAACAACATCGTCTTTTACGCTCTGTACAACACCTCGGATTCCGCCGATCGATGCTACCCTGTCCCCCTTCTTGAGGTTGGCCAGCATACTCCTCGTCTCTTTCTGTTTCTTGTTCTGAGGACGAATAATTAGAAAGTAGAAAATTAGAATTACCAGGCCAAATGTTACGAATGTCGTCGTAAGCTGACCCGAACCGCCCGCGGAAGTTCCACCTGCGGGTGCACCCATCAATATGGGGAATAACCCCTGTAACATACCCATGTCTTCACATCCTTTATTCTAAATTGCTTCCTGCAAAATTATCACGGTATGACGGCCTAGGTCAAGGCACGCATTCCAAGAGTTGTATGAATCATCCGCTCTTTATCAGATAACCTTTGTCTTGGTCTCTTCGCCGGGCGGAGAGAAGACCCCGAACAACCTCTTCAGGGTTTCGACCGTAATACCGGAATCTCCGGATTCCGCACGATAGGCGGAGGCTACCTTTTTCAGCCCTTCGGTATCTTCAGAATACAGAGCATACCTGAATGCCGGCTTGTACAACTTGTTTTCGATAAGTTCTTCAAGTGAGAATCTTCCGTATTTTTTCTTGCTCCGTCCGTCGACGAGGGCGACGCCCCCCTGATAGCCGATGGTAAAAACAAAATCTTCCCGGTTCATATACGTGCCTGGTTCTATAGTCTACCGCCGTCTCTATTTTTAAGACAAGCGGGGGAATGCCGTTAAAATAAAGAGCCCCGAATGATGTACACTCAGGGGCTCCATTTTCCTAGGTGATAAAACCCTTTTGAGGGGGCATTACATCATGTCGCCCATGCCGCCCATGCCGGGAGCTCCACCGCCGCCGGGCATCGGCGGGGCTTGTTTCTCGGGCAGGTCGGTGATCGAACATTCTGTAGTCAAAAGCAGACCGGCAATGGATGCCGCGTTCTGAAGTGCGTATCTTGTAACCTTTGCAGGATCGATGATGCCTGCCTTGAGGAGATCGGTCCATTCCATGTTCGAAGCATCAAAACCGATTCCCTTTTTCTCGTTCTTTGCCCTCTCGGCAATAATAGATCCGTCCATTCCCGCGTTTTCGGCGATCTGGCGAATAGGTTCTTCAAGGGCCCTGCGGACAATCTTGAAACCGATTTTTTCGTCTTCGTCGTAACTGCTGATGTCCTCTTTCTCCAGGGCGTGTACCGCTTGAATAAGCGTTACACCGCCGCCGGGAATGATACCTTCTTCTATAGCTGCCCGGGTCGCGGAAAGAGCGTCTTCCACCCTGTGTTTCTTCTCTTTCAGCTCGACTTCCGTTGCAGCACCCACATTGATAACCGCTACGCCGCCGGCGAGTTTTGCCAGACGTTCCTGCAGTTTTTCCCTGTCGTAATCGGAGGTTGTGTCCTCGATCTGTGCTTTAATCTGGGCAATCCGGTCTTTGATATCCGAAGCCTTTCCTTCGCCGTTAATGATGGTGGTATTCTCTTTTTCCACCTTTACGGATTTTGCCCGTCCGAGCATGCTAATGTCGGCGTTTTCCAGCTTGAATCCGAGCTCTTCAGAGATAACCTGCCCACCGGTGAGGATAGCGATATCCTCGAGCATGGCCTTTCTTCTGTCGCCGAAGCCTGGAGCTTTTACCGCCACTGCGGTAAGAGTACCCCGGAGATTGTTTACAACAAGGGTAGCAAGGGCTTCACCTTCCACGTCTTCGGCAATAATAAGAATCGGTTTGCTCGCCTGGGCGACCTTCTCCAGAATCGGTAGGAGGTCTTTCATGTTGGATATTTTCTTGTCGTGGATGAGAATATAAGGATCATCCAGTACCGCGGTCATGGTATCGCGATTTGTGGCAAAGTAAGCGGAAAGATACCCACGGTCGAACTGCATACCCTCGACAAAATCCGTGCTGGATTCGATTGTCTTGGATTCTTCCACGGTAATAACACCGTCTTTACCGACCTTTTCCATTGCATTGGCGATCTGTTCACCGATCTCGTGATCGTTGTTCGCGGAAATCGAAGCGACCTGGGAGATCTCTTCCTTGTCTTTGATGTCCTTTGCCGCTTTCTTGATCTCCTCCACCGCGACAACAACACCCTTCTCGATTCCCCTCTTGATACCCATGGGGTTAACACCCGCGGCTACCGATTTAAGGCCTTCCTTTATAATGGAATAAGCCAGAACCGTGGCAGTCGTTGTTCCGTCACCGGCTACATCGTTTGTCTTTGTTGCCACCTCTTTCAGAAGCTGCGCGCCCATATTCTCATATGGTTCTTCGAGTTCGATTTCCCGTGCCACGGAAACACCGTCCTTGGTTACAGTGGGTGCGCCGAACTTTTTATCCAGCAACACGTTCCGTCCTTTCGGTCCGAGGGTTACGCGTACAGCCTTGGAGAGGGTTTCAACTCCCTTCATGAGTGATCTTCTTGCATCCTCATCGAACTGTAACTGTTTAGCCATCCTATTACCTCACTTAACAATATGTGTTTCATATACGGGACGAGCCCGATACGTACAATGATATTTCCCGTACCGGAATCCGGATACGCCCCGTGAATTACGTAATGCCTACAACAAGACATTATTTGAAGAGATTAAAAATATTCTCATGATAAGATACAAATACTTTTTAAAAATGCCAACTGAAAAATTCAGAAAACAGGTGCTTTCAGCAGGTAATTGAGCTTTTATCCGGTCCCGACACCTACTTTTCCCGTCAATCGGTGTTACGGTATACAATTTCACCGGAAGCCACGGCAACGATGCCCCGTCCGTCGGTCCTTCGAAGCAAGAGTTCCCCCCTTTTACTGATTCCCTCGATAATCCCCTCCAGGTGCTTCTCGCGCCCCGGCAACCCCGTGGAAACCCGGCATTCCACCCCATACCCGTACATAAAAGCAGTAAAATCGGCCGTATTCCAGGCGCCGCAAAGCTGTTCGTACAGTTGCCCGAGAAGCTCCGGCAGGAGATCCTGAGGGGGCATCTTTTTTCCCGTAGCGAGAAAGAGGGACGTGGGAGGGTAGTTATACCGCCCGGAAAAGTCGGTCTGAAGGCAGTTCAGCCCGATTCCGACCAGGACGAACCGTTCCCGGTTCCGACAGAGGATGCCCGCGCATTTTTTACCGTCGAGAAGGATATCGTTCGGCCACTTGACACGGACATCCGGAGCCACGGATTCCAGGGCCCGGCAGATTGCCAGGGCCGCCATGAGGGAATATGGTATCTTGAAGGGGCTTCCGGAGACATGAGAATCGAGGATAAGGGTAAACAGCAGGCTCTCGCCGGGACTACTCTCCCAGTGCCTGCCGGTCACCCTGCCCTGTCCACCGGTCTGGTGGTCCGCCGCCACTACCGTACCGTGCGAAGCCCCCCCTCCGATCAGACGGGCAGCTTCGTCCATGGTGGATTCAACCTCCCTAAACCGGTACACCTGGCCGCCGAAGGGATTTGGAATATCGGAAATCGTCATATCCGGTATGATACGCACCGAAAGGGTCAGGGGCAAGGGGATTAGGGTTAGTTTTTAGGGTGAGGCAACACGTACGGTCGAATTGCCGCCTTCTATCACCGCATCGATAACGGCATCCGGATGCTCCGCGTCAAGGAAGGTCTTCTTTGAAACGCTTACGAAAAAATCCTGTTTTTGATTCGCACGCGGGATTCATACCCCGCGGCTTGCCGCGCTCTTCGTAGCCGAGCCGGCTGACTGCCTCTCCAACGGTTAAGGTACGGGGTATGAATCCCGCATACAATCCCATACCTTGCAGAACCAACATACCCTGTCCCCTGGGGCGGGGTATGTTGATTGTAGGACCGAAAGTTATCCACAGGAGAGCCCGTTCCCTCTTCATAGGCCGTCGTATCCACGGTCGATTTCTCCCAGACTTTGGCCATTTCCTCCAGGAGCGCCTGGTCGATAGGGATCAACTCAAGATGCAACCCCGATGAACGTCTTTCGCTAGGTGTTTCTGCCATATCCTCATGCCCCCTTCCCAGCATTTCCGGATATCTTTATACCAAATTTCGGAGAATTTGACTATTCCATGCCGGCTTTATGTGGGTTGCGGGACAGCCTGAATTAGCAATGGTTCAGGCTTTCAAACGTATAAATTATTTCGTATAATTATTCAATTATGCGCATGCAAATTACCAAATCCGCAGGTTATTCGGTTTCCCTGGCTTTGTTGTCAGCGGCTCTATTTGGCGCAGCCACACCGGCCAGCAAGATGCTGCTTGGAAGCTTATCTGCATTTCAATTGGCCGGATTTCTGTATCTTGGGGCTGCAATTGGCGGTCTTATCGTAATAATCAGACAAGGTTCATGGAGACCGCTATGGAAAATGTCAGCAAAAAATCGAGCGCATCTATCGGGTGCCATTTTTTTCGGCGGAATAGTGGGACCGGTTCTCCTGCTTTTGGGACTCAGGATAGCATCCGCAGCCTCGGTTTCATTATGGCTGAACCTGGAACTGGTTGCGACTGCGACT
Organism: uncultured Spirochaetales bacterium; assembly: GCA_964410865.1. GTDB lineage: Bacteria > Spirochaetota > Spirochaetia > JAFGDJ01 > JAFGDJ01 > JAFGDJ01. The sequence continues at coordinate 50,070 of CAYPIQ010000018.1, forward strand.
CTGGGTTGGTTGTTCTTCAAAGATCATCTGGGTAAATATGGATGGCTTGGGGTTGTCGGGACTGTACTGGCAGGTGTAATACTTAGCCTGGACGAAGGAGTGTCCGGGGTCTGGGCCGGATTATTAGTCTTCGGAGCATGCATAAGCTGGGGATTTGATAATCACTTTACGGCTCTGATCGATGGAATCACGCCCTCCCAAAGCACGTTTTGGAAAGGCCTGGTTGCGGGAAGTGTAAATCTTCTCATTGGAATATTTTGGAACCCATTCGAAGCGTCTATTTCAACAGCAATGGGTGCCATAGTAGTCGGAATTTTATCTTATGGAGCGAGCATTACTTTATATATAACATCCGCACAGGTCCTGGGCGCGACCAGGGCTCAGATGTTTTTCGCGAGCGCTCCTTTTTTTGGGCTGGGATTGTCAGCCATCATGCTCGGCGAGACCATTTCTGCCCTGCAAATCATCTCCGCAATAATATTGATTATCTCCTTAAGCGCATTATTCAGGGATCAGCATATTCACAAGCATCAGCATGAGGCGATGGCTCATGAACATTCTCATAGCCATGATGACGATCATCACCATCATACGCATCCGGATCTTGATCCTTCGCACAGACATTCACATTGGCACGAACACGAGCCTCTGGAACATGCACATCCGCACTGGCCGGACCTGCATCATAGGCACAAGCATGAACGTTAAAATCTACCGATTCGCGATCGCTCTCGTCAACTTGATATTCAGCTTTATCTGACATTTTCCCGATAGAATTACCCGGGATAGCAGGCACTCAGTAATCCCCCAACTGTCAGATGGAGCAGCGGGGGAGGTGGGATGGTAACGAAATTTTGTCATGCCCGGTTGAAAAAATAATATTTTTTGTTATACTTTATTGTACAAAGAAATAGTCTCTTTTCTTTCTTCTTTTTTTTTCTTTCTTTTCTCTTTTACACATATAAATGGGAGGGGATATGTGTATCTCAAGAGAAAAATTTCCACCATAATACAAAAACGGCTAAAATTGCCGCAAAAAACAACCATATTTACCGATATCCGAAAAGCACCTCAAATACCGCTATCAGCAATTATTATCTCATTTTGTCTCATGCCGTTTCTTAACATTAAATCAATGCTCATGCTCGATTGTCTTAATCGTCTCGATAGAGTGAAGCAGTTGTTCTCCCCTTTTCTCCAGAAAAGAAAGATGGTCTGTTCCGATTCAACCATGCAACGAGTTGCGCGCCGGCTAAAGGAAGGAGAAACTGAACAGTTTCTCCTGTTTATCATAATATAAAATTCCCGGAAAAAACCGTTTAGAATTCCCGGATTTCACCGTGGGAATTTCCCGGAAAAAACCGGGGGCAGTCAAGACACTGCTCCCGGATCTAAGCTATCCTTTGTCAATGAACCACCAGAGACAAAGGAGGAACCACGGAGGTGCTTAACATGCCCCAAATACATGGTATCATAGAAAAAGCAAGAGAAGGATATACAGTGGCGGAAATATCGCGAGAAATCAATGTAGATGAAAAAACGGTCCGTAAATACTTGAAACAGGATAACTTTTCTCCATGTCCACCCGAGAAAACTCAACGAGCTTCAAAACTCGATCCTCACAAACATTTGATCGATCAATGGCTCGAAGAAGACCAAACGCGATGGAGAAAACAGCGTCACACGGCAAAACGAATCCACAATCGCCTCACGCAGGAATCCCCCGGCTACGATTGCTCCTACAACATCGTACAAAGGTATGTAAAGGAAGCCCGAGGTCTACTGCAATCTCGACGGGCGAATCAGGAGTTGGTCCGGCATCCGGGTGAGACGCAATCGGATTTCAGCGAAGCGGATTTTCACGAACGAGGTGTTCTGGTCCGTAAAAAGTATCTGACGCTCTCATTTCCACAAAGCAATAACAGTTTTTCCCAGGTCTTTGGTGAAGAGACAGCCGAATGTGTGTGCCAAGGGCTACAGGACATTTTTCTGTACATCGGTGGTGTTCCCTGGCTCATCATATTCGACAACGCCTCAGGAGTTGGGCGTCGAATTGGGGAGGTGATTCGTGAATCAAAACTGTTTCAGCAGATGCGAGCCCATTACCGTTTCTCGGTCCGCTTCTGTAATCCGTACTCAGGCCATGAAAAGGAGAGCGTGGAAAAGACTTTCGGGCAAATCGAGACCTTTCACCATTTTCAGCACCTCGTTCGTCAGTACACCGAGACAAATATCAAAATTTGGCGATGCAAAACTTGAAGCAGAAAAGACAGCCTCCCGGGAGGCTGAAAAAAGGTGCTAAAGTCGACAATCACGACGGCGATAGAAGATGAGATCGGCGATTTTGTGAGGCAGGCATTGAAAGGGACTCTTGATTTTGAAACTCTGGAAACTCTGCTTCGAGAGACTTCTCTGCGCATAGGGGCCGAAGTGCTTGAAGTGATGATCAACTCTGCCGATGAGAAGCCCTCTCCCACCATGAGGCACCCCGACGGGACGGTACTGAGGTATGCCGGAAAACGAGAGAGAACATTTGTTACGGTCTTAGGAGATATTACCTTACAGAGGGCCTACTATACCGATGGAAACGGCAGGGGATACTTCCCCCTTGATGAGAGTCTTGGTTTCGGGAGGGATTGCCTTTCTGCTGCAGTGAAACGAATGATTGGACACACGGCAAGTATTTTGAGTTTTCGCGAAAGCAGTGTGATGATCGAGAAACTGGCAGGTCTGCATATAGGAAGCAAACAGGTTGAGCGAGCCGGTGAGGCCTTGGGAGAAAGGATCGCCGAGAGTGAAAAATCAGAGGTTAAAGAAGGGAAGCCCTGTAGCAGGACAATGTACCTGGGCATCGATGGGACAGGATGTCCGATGCGCAAGGAAGAGACGAAAGGTCGCAGTGGCAAGCAGCCCGATGGCTCGGCGAAAACCCGGGAGGTCAAGTTGGCGGTCGTCTTCAGTGCCGACAGTCGGGATACCACCGGTAAGCCTACTCGGGACGAGGGATCGGTCAGTTATAATGAGGACATCGAGAGTGCGGCTACCGGAGATTTGGATGAAACTCTTTCGGATTTTGCCCGGCGGGTGGAGAGAGAAACACAGAGGAGCGGGTTCCATCAGGCGAAACAACAGGTGGTCATCGGTGATGGGGCCAAATGGATATGGAATATTGCCGGCGAACTATTTCCCGATGCCATTTAGATCATTGATCTGTTCCATGCAAAAGGGACCATCTCAAATGCGGCGAAGGAGATCTTTGGATCCGAGAGTGAGTATGGGGCACAGTGGGCCAAAATATGCCGTGATGAGCTGGAGACAGGGAAGCCGGACTCGATCATTGGCAAACTCGAAGTATTTGCACATACATACAAGGAGGCTTGCCGGTGCAGAGAGTACCTACTCAACAATAGAGAGCTCTTGAACTATCCTTACTTTCGAAAATTGGGCCTTTCTATATCCAGCGGAATAGTTGAATCCGGCTGTAAGCATGTCATCGGAGTCGGAGTAAAACAGTCAGGAATGCACTGGACAGTTCGGGGTGCCAACAAGATTATTGCCCTGCGGTTTTTTAAGATGAGCGAGCGCTTCGATACATTCATGGATCAACGGAAAAGAGCTTAATGTGGTTGGGAAAAACGAAATTGTCGTGCATCCCAATTACCGCAATTGCCGGGAAGTCATGAGTGTTGTCATAAAAATCTCCCACAAAACATGAGAAGGAAAGGTTCAGGCCGCGGATACGGGGAAGCATAGTAGGTAGCAATGAAGGCGGATCAGCAAAACGCCGAATCAAAAGGGCTTCTTGCCCTGTATTTCTAAAGGTAGATATCTCGACTTTTGCAGCTATGAGCCCCATATTTGAGACGTAACTTTCTCCTGGATAACAAATTGCAGCGTGGTTTTTGATACACAAAACTGTTGTGCTATAGGTCTT
>CAYPIQ010000019.1:0-52739 GCA_964410865.1 uncultured Spirochaetales bacterium
GCCCAAATAAAGATTTTTGCGACGTCGCACCCCCCGCGGGTGCGTGGATTGAAACAAAAAGCGTTTGCCCAAATAAAGATTTTTGCGACGTCGCACCCCCCGCGGGTGCGTGGATTGAAACAAAAAGCGTTTGCCCAAATAAAGATTTTTGCGACGTCGCACCCCCCGCGGGTGCGTGGATTGAAACGTGTTTTACAGGAGGATGAAACTGAACGGGTAAAAAGTCGCACCCCCCGCGGGTGCGTGGATTGAAACGATTATGACATGATGGTACGGAAGCTGGCCGGAAGTCGCACCCCCCGCGGGTGCGTGGATTGAAACAGGTTATCGTACCAACCCGACGATAACGGTAAAGTGTCGCACCCCCCGCGGGTGCGTGGATTGAAACACGCGATCTTCCCCCGGAACGATCGGGATGTGTAGTCGCACCCCCCGCGGGTGCGTGGATTGAAACTTGTTATGGCCGATAATCTCAAACGCCACTTAAAGTCGCACCCCCCGCGGGTGCGTGGATTGAAACCTCAGAATACAATCTCTATTATGCATGGGGACAGGTCGCACCCCCCGCGGGTGCGTGGATTGAAACGATAAGGCCATCCCGGCGAACCAATCCCAGTTAGGTCGCACCCCCCGCGGGTGCGTGGATTGAAACATCTAAAGTAGAACAATCATACTTCTCCTTCAAAGTCGCACCCCCCGCGGGTGCGTGGATTGAAACATTGCCACGCAATACAGCGATCGCACCCCAGACATGTCGCACCCCTCGCGGGTGCGTGGATTGAAACACCATTGCGTATTACCGCAATAAAATCACGAAAAAGTCGCACCCCTCGCGGGTGCGTGGATTGAAACTTTCGATCAGGCAAAAAAAATACCACCTAGCGGTGTCGCACCCCTCGCGGGTGCGTGGATTGAAACCGGAATAGAAGATTGTTATAATCGTTTATAACGCGTCGCACCCCTCGCGGGTGCGTGGATTGAAACGCGTATTGAGGACATACACGCGGGTCTCCGAAAAGTCGCACCCCTCGCGGGTGCGTGGATTGAAACTTGTGTTGACGAATCCGTAAGACTCCCACCTGTAAGTCGCACCCCTCGCGGGTGCGTGGATTGAAACAAACTGCTATTTGAAAGATATGGACCCACCATTGAGTCGCACCCCTCGCGGGTGCGTGGATTGAAACATTTCCTTCTTCCATTCTTTTACATCTTCAGCTTGTCGCACCCCTCGCGGGTGCGTGGATTGAAACCCATTATTGCCGACCGTGTTTCTCTCGGCCGCCGGTCGCACCCCTCGCGGGTGCGTGGATTGAAACTGGCCAGGAGTTTCGGTGAGATTCTCCTGCCGAAGTCGCACCCCTCGCGGGTGCGTGGATTGAAACCGTATTACCAGGACCAATGATAACCATTGCCCCAGTCGCACCCCTCGCGGGTGCGTGGATTGAAACAAGTTGTCCTTGTTATATCGGTGATGGGGAAATTGTCGCACCCCTCGCGGGTGCGTGGATTGAAACGCGTGAGGCTGGAGCAACGGGTGAAACGACAACTGTCGCACCCCTCGCGGGTGCGTGGATTGAAACATGCTCAGGCAGAGGCTGGATTATCAGATCATTAAGTCGCACCCCTCGCGGGTGCGTGGATTGAAACTTATAAACATAGAGACAGTAAGTTGGCAGGTACGTCGCACCCCTCGCGGGTGCGTGGATTGAAACTTATGATGCCGTGGAGTTTAAGCGGGATAAGTCGTCGCACCCCTCGCGGGTGCGTGGATTGAAACCCGGATTTCGGGGATGTATTTCCCCAATGCCGGTTGTCGCACCCCTCGCGGGTGCGTGGATTGAAACACGGTGCCGAATAACAAATTTGCAACGGTAACAGGGTCGCACCCCTCGCGGGTGCGTGGATTGAAACTTATAACGTGTATGTACTAGACACCACCAAGCCGAGTCGCACCCCTCGCGGGTGCGTGGATTGAAACAAAAACCATTGTCTGCAATGTTGTTGAATGTCTGGGTCGCACCCCTCGCGGGTGCGTGGATTGAAACAAATATATTTATTGGTGATCCTACTACAGACACCGTCGCACCCCTCGCGGGTGCGTGGATTGAAACGGTATTACATGGCCGACGACTCCATATGATTTTAGTCGCACCCCTCGCGGGTGCGTGGATTGAAACATCTAATGACGGCAATTCTGATTGCCCTGTTTATGTCGCACCCCTCGCGGGTGCGTGGATTGAAACAATTTGCCGGATATGCGAGAGACGGTAGCCGTAGGTCGCACCCCTCGCGGGTGCGTGGATTGAAACTTCAACGATACCGGCGTTACCGCCTATCTTACCAGTCGCACCCCTCGCGGGTGCGTGGATTGAAACTCGAATGGTCGGTAACCCTTTTCAACAACGACGGTCGCACCCCTCGCGGGTGCGTGGATTGAAACCGTATCAGATATATGGAGGACCCTTGACGAAGAGTCGCACCCCTCGCGGGTGCGTGGATTGAAACATCTAATGACGGCAATTCTGATTGCCCTGTTTATGTCGCACCCCTCGCGGGTGCGTGGATTGAAACAATTTGCCGGATATGCGAGAGACGGTAGCCGTAGGTCGCACCCCTCGCGGGTGCGTGGATTGAAACTTCAACGATACCGGCGTTACCGCCTATCTTACCAGTCGCACCCCTCGCGGGTGCGTGGATTGAAACTCGAATGGTCGGTAACCCTTTTCAACAACGACGGTCGCACCCCTCGCGGGTGCGTGGATTGAAACCGTATCAGATATATGGAGGACCCTTGACGAAGAGTCGCACCCCTCGCGGGTGCGTGGATTGAAACTATGAGCCAACTGGGCAGTTGATATATCTACAGAGTCGCACCCCTCGCGGGTGCGTGGATTGAAACAGCCCCGAGTTCCAGGGCATCCTCGCCGGCTTTAGTCGCACCCCTCGCGGGTGCGTGGATTGAAACCAGATTAACTTACCTATAGATAATGATTATGTTAGTCGCACCCCTCGCGGGTGCGTGGATTGAAACCCATTTCGCCGATGTAATCGGCAATATCGAATTGTCGCACCCCTCGCGGGTGCGTGGATTGAAACTCAGTTTTTATCTCATTCAATCCGTCAAACATTAGTCGCACCCCTCGCGGGTGCGTGGATTGAAACGAGCTGCCATGATACAAGAATCTATCGATGAAAAAGTCGCACCCCTCGCGGGTGCGTGGATTGAAACTTTTCGATGATGAAAGGGAGATCAAGGAAAAAGAAGTCGCACCCCTCGCGGGTGCGTGGATTGAAACGGTTTTAAGTGCATCGGTAGGCCCCCTAGTCGCTGTCGCACCCCTCGCGGGTGCGTGGATTGAAACAATTGATCAGGCGAATTACATGTTTACAGGTGGGAGTCGCACCCCTCGCGGGTGCGTGGATTGAAACAACAATATCGGTGTACAGTTGTGACAACGGTTTTGTCGCACCCCTCGCGGGTGCGTGGATTGAAACCTCGACCGTCCCCAGCGCTGAGACCCAGGTGACGTCGCACCCCTCGCAGGTGCGTGGATTGAAACTTGATATTTTCCGTAACTCGTTATCCCATAACGAGTCGCACCCCTCGCGGGTGCGTGGATTGAAACTCTGGCTGCCGGTGAATACTACCCGGGCGGTTGTGTCGCACCCCTCGCGGGTGCGTGGATTGAAACTACAAGCGCAATGTGCACCTGCCGTTAAACGGTCGTCGCACCCCTCGCGGGTGCGTGGATTGAAACTTCTTCACCGGCCTCTTCCTCCGGCAGCGGAGCAGGTCGCACCCCTCGCGCTCCTTTCCCGCGGTGGACATAAAGCATCATCCGTGTGCCGTCGATATCAGGTACCTGAATGTTAAGCGTTTCCTGTAATCGCAGGCCGCAGGCATAGACGGTAGAGAAGAAAACGAAGTTATGGAAAGTGGTTACGCAGGAAAGAATTTTTCTGATTGTTTCTTGTGCCGGTATCTCCGGTAGGCGTTCCTCCTTCCGGGATCTGAGGATGGTCAGGAGTTTTCACTCTCTTTCTACAACATACAGGTAGTAGAACCTGATTCCGCAATAACAGAGGTTGAGGGTCTTTGGTGCCCATTCGCTTTCATTTCTGCGGTAGAGAAAGTACTCTTCGAGTTCTTCTTCGGTAATATGTTCAGGATCTTTGTTGTAATGGACGGTTAATTGATGGACTGCCCGAGTATACGCCTGCTGGGTCCGTAGGCTTTTCCCATTAATTTGGAGCTTTCGCACCATGAGGGCATTCGGAGGATGAGGACCGTTTTATCCTTATTGGGCGATCCATTCAAGGGCGACTTCTGGTTATCGTCCATACCGATAGAGGCGAGCGAATACGTATTATCAGCGCCAGGTTCGCGACCAAAAAAGAGAGGTTAAGATATGAAGAGAATGAAGAATGATCCAGATATGCTGGAGGAATACGATTTTACCGGTGGAGTCAGGGGAAAATATGCAAAGCGATACGCGGAAGGCACCAACGTTGTAGTTATTGAGCCGGATGTGGCTGAATATTTTCCCAGCCACGAATCAGTCAACGAGGCTCTCCGAGGTCTGACAGCAATTATTAAGAGACAGAAGAGGGCCGAACAAGAGCATGGAGAGGGACGCTCGTAAACTCGCGCCCCTCATGCCCGCCGTTAACCAACGGGAGCAACTATGACGGATGATCTAGAACAAGACAGAACGGACGCTTTGGTAGCAACAGCCAAATCTGTCTTTGGTGCTGTGCCTTTTGCCGGGCCCTTGCTATCGGAACTAGTTGGCAATTTAATATCAAATCAGAGAGTAGATAGATTAACAAAATACCTTAAAGAGCTTGAGGCACGGCTTTCCCGCATAGATCGCAAAAAAAATCGACAACGCCTTGCCTTGAGTAGTAAAGAAGGCATTGATCTATTTGAGGAGGGTTTCGTTCAAGCATCTCGATCATTAACAGATGAACGTAGACAGTATGTTGCCAATGTTGTGGCTAATGGGGTCGATGATGAAACAATTGAATACCGGGAAAGAAAGAACTTGATGAAGTTCGAACGTTCGGCACCATGACGAGGGACCTGCTGGATTTATGCGAATGGCTTGAAGAAGCAGGGTGCACTCATGTACCCCGGCAAACACGTGGTCGTGGGCGGCAGTCATCCGTCGGAGCTTCCCCAGGAAACCCTGCTGCACGCGTACTGCGTGGGGGTACCGGTTTTTGTTTTTCTACGACGACAATTTCGCGGCCAACCCGATAAAAACGAAGATATTCCTGGAAAAGCTCATCAAGGCGGACGTCGAAGAGCGACAGCGCGCAGTTTTCCGTGCTGTACCCCATTCCCGGCACCAGGCTCTACACTGCCATGAAGGAGCAGAACAGGCTCTTCGTGCACGACTGGGAGTATTACGGCGGTAGCCATTCGGTCATTATCCAGAAGAATTTCATGCCGCTTAAGCTGCAAAAGTTTTCCATCTGGACCTACCGCTCCTTCTACCGGAAAACCATCCTGCACTGGCTCAAGCGAATCGGCTACGCGCTGAAGCGGGAGAGGTCGAAGTACCGCCTGCAGAAGCTTACGGAACAGACGCAGGAGATGCAGTAAGAACGGTTCTTCCTGATAAAATATATTGCAATGGCCCTTCGATTCTATTATGGTTGCAATGATAGCCTTGCTATCCTCTGTAGTGGCACGCATGAGGGAGGCGGGAAATGACTGCAATTACCATTAGAAATGTGGATGATTCGCTTAAAAAAAATCTTCGGCTTCTAGCGGCGCGCCACGACCGGTCCATGGAAGAAGAGGTCCGGCCCGAGCAGGAAGTTATTCGATGGCTGAATTCGCAATCCGCGGAAGAGCTAGGGATTACGTCGATTACCGTTGCCGAAATCCTGTACGGTAATCAATCCGAGGGTTACGTAAATGGGGCACGGTGAAAAATCGTTTCGCCGCTATGGGCGGATTTTTATCATACTGTCCCTGGCAGCCTCGCTTGCCCAGCCTCTCGCCGCTGAAGATTTGAGAATAGCGGCGGTACAGTTCGAGGTTTCTCCGGAACTGTACGATTGCTCACCGACTTTCGAGAAAGCCGTAACGGCGATTGTCGAATCTGCGGTCGCCAAGTTCGACCCCGACCTTGTCGTGTTTCCGGAATACACCGGCGTGTTCGCCTCGTTTTTCCCTTTCGCCCTTCCCGCGGAAGCGGCGGACCCCGTGCGCGCGCTGTTGTCGCTCGACCCCGGCATACGGGAACCGAGAGACTTTTTTCTGAAGTATGATCCCTCCGTCGAGCTTGACCGGATATTCGGCGGAATCGCTAAAAAACACGGCATCTATATTCTCGCGGGTAGTTACTTCGCCCCGGTTGTTCGGGATACTGGTTTCGAGCTCCGAAACCGCGCCGTGCTCTACGGGCCGGATGGACGCAGGGCGTATAGGCAGGACAAGGTGTTTCTCACCCCCTACGAGCGGGACGTGCTCGGCATCTCCCCGGGAAGAATGGCGGAATCCGCGGGGTTCGAAATCGATGGAACGAAACTGGGGCTCACCATATGCAGGGATACCTTCTTCGAAGAATGGGAGAAGCTATTCGCGGACGTTGACGTGTGGATAGACATAAAAGCGAATGGGCAGGTTTTCACGAAGATGCAGCAGGAAAACTTCCGGAAGGCGCTTCCTGAGCGGGTGGACGGCGCAGACATACCCGTGGGGATAACCGTGTGCTTGACCGGGACGTTCTTTGACTTCCTCTGGCAGGGCAGGTCTTCTGTCATCGTTTCCGAGGAGAACGGCGGCATCGCTACGGCAGCCAAGGCCGCAAGCGCGTCGTCGCAGGAGATACTCTTTTTCGAAACGGACTAATCCGACCGCGTTGACTCACTAAAAATCTAACCGAAAAAAAGAATTGCCTCATCGAAAAATCTAACCCTACTACAATAACCACAGGAATAAGATGGCCTGTGGAGGAAAAAGATGGGACTTATCCCAACTTTGCCAAAAAGGCTAACCTAACTTTGCCAAAAATGAGACTAAGTCACTCTTGTAAAACAGGTTGATTATTTTTGTTATCACTACCGATTTTCCGTTTTAACAGGCGGCGGTTCAGCGGTCTGCCGGACAAGCCCAGCTTCGTATATATCTCCAGATGCGCAGGCTCCAGCCGGGAGTTCGTCCTCAGGGTATTGAGAAAACGATTTCCTTCGGTATCTTTAGTAACATACTCGACCGTCATTCTCTGGTGGGTGGAAAGGGTAGTTTTAATCGACCACCAACTTCGTGAATCCCCGGTCATCATCGACGATTCCTTCCGCCGCTTGCCCTTCTCTTTTGATCTCCCATAGGCGGCTTTCGGATTTGCCTTGCACCGCCCCTCGAAGTAGGTGTTCGTAAGATCGTACAACACAATGCTCTCCTGGAGGGAGAACAACTCTTTCTCACGAGCGTACAGATGTTCTTTCAGCGCTTCTTTCTGTAGAATTTGAGCTTGAGCCGCGACTCTGGTTGCACATTAGCAAAATCTTGCGCCGGTCGACCGTTTTGTGGTTGCCCCGCGAAATAGGTTTTCCTAGGATTAATTCTTTTATTAGTTGCTCATGCCGCCGCGCGGCAACCGAAAGAATGAAAACAGCCCGGTGCGGATATTTTTGTATTAGGAGCCGGGTGAAGGATACTCAGATAGAACTTCTCCAGCTTTGACCCCATCGGCTAATTTCTTTTTATGTTTCTTAAATGCCTCTTGCCAATGTCCAGCGCGGAAGATAAATATCATTCCAATGCCTTGCACGATGTCGGAAGCATTTATGCCGAGCCAGATCCCGGTATAGCCCAATCCGGCAGTAAGAGCAAAAAGATATGCAAATGGGATTCTAAATCCTAACTGGCCGATTGCGTTAACAATTGTAGGAGTCTTGGTATCGCCGGCACCATTCATGGCTTGGGAAAAGACGAGAGAAAATGCAATAAAAGGGAAAGTTATTGCAAGGTAGCGCAAGAAAGAGCTTCCAATAGTAATTACTTCTGGATGGTCGTTAAAGATTCCTACTATCGCTGGTGCAAAGATTAAGAATAATACAGCGATTGGGATAGCGACGGCTTCATAATATGTAACAGCAAGCCATGCGGATTTTTTCGCTCTTTCCGGTTTTTTTGCCCCAAGATTTTGGCCTACTAGAACAGCGGCTGCGCTAGCAAATCCGAAGCCTGGCACCATGATAAACATCCTGATTCGTTGTCCAATTCCGTACGCCGCGAGGGTAACATCTCCGAAAGATGTTACAAGACGCATTAGAAAGAGGAATGAAATTTCACGGATGAATACTTGAAGCGAGGCAAAGGAGCCAATACTCACAATTCTGTTCATCAGAGAGGGGATTGGCTTAAGGTGTTTAGGCTTCAAATGGAGTGTTGAATGCCCAAAAAGAAGATGGCTGAAAAGGAATAGGACACCAATACCTCTTGTTAGAGCCGTTGCCGTAGCGGAACCAGCCACTCCCATTGCCGGAAATGGACCATACCCCATAATAAGTATAGGGTCCAGAAAGATGTTAAGGATATTCGCTATAATTAGTGCGTACAAGGGGGTTTTTGCGTCCCCAGAGCCACGTAAAGCATGATTTGTTCCAACAAAAAGGAATATAACAATAGAGGAAGCAAAGATTATTCGAAGGTACTCGGCTGCATAAACTAAAACATCACCTGTAGCGCCAAAAAGCCTCAAAATGGGTTCTATCAGAAAAAATGAGATGAATAGCATTCCGACGGCCCCGATGATGCCCCAAATATATGTCTGGCCTAATATTTTGTCTGACATCTCATAATTTTTCTCCCCCGTAAAATGTGAGATAAGCGCCATTGTCCCTACCGCAATACCTTGGACCACCATCATAAGTATCCCTACGATGGTCCCGGCAATAGAAAGTGCGGCTACCTCAACATGTCCTAATCTGCCTACAAAAAACAGGTCAACCATAGAGAAAAGGTTTTGCAGAGCGCCGCCTATCATCATCGGGGCTGCAAGTTTCCAAATAGACAGCGAAAGTCTGCCCTCTACCAAGCCTTGTTCAATTCTTCGTTCTCGTTGATGCTCCATACTATTTCGCCTTTGATATATTTGTTTATATCTATTCTCTGCTCATAGCATTTTTTATACATATATTCAAGTACCTTAGGGGTGGACGTTGTCCTGGTTCAGGGGCCTGCTGCTGAGCCATACGTGACGGCCCTTCTTGGTCACCGGCTGTGCCGTCTCGGAGTCGATCACCTTCCAGTTCTCCTGGCAGACCACCATGTGGACATTCACGTTGCGTATCTTTCCGTTGACCTGGTAGGTGTACTCGATGCTATGTAACAGCTCGACTTGCCCCCCTCCTGGATTTGCTCCACTTAGATGCGATCCAGAAGGTCCATGAGCGTGTCGTGGTGGGGAATGCTCCGGCAGCGCGACAGATGATTGGCTACCGTCGCCCGCGCCGCCGACTTCAGCCCTTCGGCTCTCTGTTGTGCTCGAAGCCGCCTGGCGCGAGCGCCTGCACATTTTGGTCCTGGCTTTAAGGGCCACCCCAGAGAGCAGAATGCACCCCGGTTTCTCTAGATATTTCTCAACCGCTCCGTAACTTTCGGATGCGCCAAAAATTGCTGAACGTGCGTCAGTACTGAGGTTTGGTTTTTCTATTAGCCCTTTTGGCTCTGCTCAGGTGGTTTTTGCAAAACCGAGAAAGCAACCCCGGGGTACAATGCGATCCAAGCGAAAACTGAGAAAATAGGCTTAGGCTAAAAAAAGCATAAGCGATATGGCCGAATGTATGGCTGCCGGCTGTCTATAGGGAGAATCAGGGCCGAACGGAGATTCCTTTTTGTGTGAAACTCACTGCCGTCGTAGACAAGGGTTGCCTAATCAGGAGCCTGACCGGACAGCGAAGACCACCAGTTGAGAGAATGAAACATTCCTGAAGATACGGTTTGCCCGGATTTTATCTCCACAGGAAAGAGCTTTTCGCCGTCATCCGGCAGAACATCGACCTCGTGACCTGTGCAATCCCACCAGAAATATACCGGCGGTTTCATGCGGTGGTGGGTGTAGCACTTGACGATTTCGGCCAGAACCATGTTTTCGAAAAGGGCGCCCCTGAGCGGGTGAGATCCGGCTTGTTCCGGTTTCTTTATCCCCAGAAGATGACATGCCGGCCCTGTGTCATAGAAGTACAGTTTGGGGCTCTTGATGACGCGCTTATTATAGTTCCTATGATGGGAAGACAGGAGAAAAATGATGAAACTGGTCTTCAGCATGGATCCGCGGGTAAAATCCGCGGAATACCTTTTCCCAGAGATCAAGGTCGGAGTGCTTATTGGGAAAAAGCGTGCCGGGATTCACCGGCGCTTCGCGGCTCTCTCCTTCCAGTTCAGCTCTTTCAAGGGGCAGTAAATTGAGGATTCCGGTACGTCCCGCCAGAGATTGCGAGACACTCTCCATGAGAAGAAAGTTCTGTGATCCGGTCAGAACGAACCGTCCGGGTTCGGCATTCCTAAGGTAGAGGGCCTTATCGACCGATGGGAGCTCTGCGCCTTTAACAATATCCGCCGGGGCAAGTACCGCCGCAAAACAGCCGGCACCGTTATGAATACGTGGACCCCGTACATGTATATTCGACATTGCCCGAGAGTGAACCGGCTGTAGAGCCCTAGGATAAACTCATGTCGACCGATTTAGGCAGGGCAATTCCAAGAGAACCTTAGTTTTCCGCCTTCGGCGGCAGTTTCGTATATAAAAACCTCTTTATCTTGTGGGTCGGTGTCTTTTCAAACGGCATGGTCTGTTCGATAACGGAATTCACCCGGGAAAAATGACTGAGCCGGGCGTTTACCGAGCTGCGGATCTCCGCCAGATGTTTCCCGGCATATTCCGCCAGTTCTACAGCTCCCTCCTTCATGGTCTTTAAATATTCTTCCAGAGATTCATAGTTCAGGCGTATCCTGGCTATAATTCGGCCGTTATGAGAAAATACCAGTGAATCATCCACATACGGAAAGGAATTAATAAGGCTCTCGATTGTTTCAGGATACACATTCTCACCGCTGGGACCGAGTATCACATTTTTGCTCCGTCCTTTTATATACACATAGCCCTTATCATTCATGACCGCGAGATCACCGGTCCTGAACCATCCGTCCTCCGTAAATACTTCTGCAGTCCTCTCCGGGTCCTTGTAGTATCCTTTCATAACGTTTGGACCTTTTACGAGAATCTCGCCTTCTCCTGTGTGCGGATCAGGATCCAGTAACCGGACCTGCACACCCCGAAGGACGCGGCCGGTGGATTGGAACCTGGAATTCTTGGCATTGTCACCGGCCACCAGGGGGGATGTCTCGGTAAGTCCATACCCGATGGCGTAGGGGAACCGTGCCTCCCGAAGGAATTGTTCCACGTCCGGTGCAAGCGGTGCTCCTCCGATGCCGAAAAAGTAGAGTCTGCCCCCGAAAAATTTCTTCAAGGACATCCCGGCAAACAGGTGCAGTATTTTCCTGAACGGGCCGAGAGTGAGGAGAAATCTCGTTAAGGCAGAGCCGGTAAGGGCGGGCTTTATTTTCTGCCGGTAGATTTTTTCTATCAGGAGCGGTACCGATAGCATAACACCGGGTTTTATCTGTCGCAGGGTGCTCTGAAGCACCGTGGGCGTGGGCGGCTTCTTGATATAGTATATACACGCGCCCAGGTAAAAGGGGATGAGAAATCCTATAGTACACTCGTATGTATGAGAAAGGGGCAATATGCTGAGAACCCGTTCATCCTTTTTCATGCGGGGTATGGGCGAGGCGGCTATGACGTTGGAAACGATATTCCTGTGACACAGCATTACACCCTTGGGATTCCCCGTCGTGCCTGAGGTATATATAATAGCGGCCAGGTCGTCCTCCAGGATCGTTTCGGGAGTGTCCTGATCTTGCTCCGCTTCCGGCCTATAGGCAGAAAAATCATCCATCCGGACCCGTACAACATCCTTCCGCGTACCGCCGTCAAGCTTTGAAGCAAGCCGGTCCGATACAAAAACAGCCTTCGCCTCGGAATGTTCCAGTATCTGTGCCACATCATCCGCCGTAAAATCAGGAAGGATAGGAACAGCCACATATCCGGCGGCCGTAACGGCAAAGTATGCTATACCCCAGTTGGGCATATTCTCTCCGAGAAGAGCTATCCTGTCGCCTTTTCGCGCACCGATATTCTTAAGATACCTACCCAGTCGGCCGGCGGTCTCCGCCACTTGGCGGTAGGTAACCGGCTCTCCTCCGGTAAAGGCTAAGGCCGGCTTGTCGGTGTACCGGGATGCGGATACATTGAGCAGCTCCTGCAGGGTTAATCGTTTCAATTCAATCCTCCATTTCAAGGAATTCTTAAAACAAAATGTATAGAGAAACTTCCTGTAAGGCCAGAGAAATAACGCTGTTTTACAGTTGTTTTACAACCCCTGGGAGATTAGAGACGGATTGAGAAACAGATATCCTGCGTTGCCTTCGGCAAGGTTGAATATATGCGGCCGTATTTCGCGGTTTAATACGAGGGACTCTTCGGGGATTTCTTTTTCGAACAACAATTCGTCCACCAGGATAACACCCCGGGAGCCGAGGTGTTGAAGTAGGATACCGTATTTTTCGTCCGGAAAACTGTCGGCGGCAAAAATCCTTCCCCCGGTACTGTACACCGGGTCTTCGCCGTACAAGAGGAAGCCCTTCTCATCCGCCTGATACAGAGATGGTTCCACGGGAAATCGCCCGAGTATGTTCTTCAGAGGAACAGCCAGGGTTTCTGCTCCGCAGCGCACCAGGAGTATTCCGATGAGTTTGTAGACAAGGGGTACGGTAACGGAGAAAGTACAGCCGTCTCCCGCGCGTGTTTCCAGCTCCAGCCGTCCTCCCTCGGTTTTCTCCAGCCTGCCGAGAATAACGTCGAGCCCCACTCCTCTTCCGGAATAATCGGTAGCTTCATCCCGGGTACTGAATCCGGGTAGTGCGAGGATATCGAGAAGCCCGGCGGAATCCGGGTCCTCGAGAAGACCCTTCGACCGCGCCGTCTCCCGGACATGATCGGCATCTATTCCCCGGCCGTCATCCTTTACAATCACCGTAATGCTGCCGTCTTCCAGATCGGCGCTCAACTCAATAGTTCCGTATTCCGGTTTTCCCGATTCGATTCGTTCTTCCGGTGTCTCGATTCCATGGTCCACGGCGTTTCTTATAATATGTACCAGTACGTCCGAAAGGAGTTCAGCCGAGTTCCGGTCAAGGGAAATGTCTCCGATGTTCATATCCAACTCCACTTTTTTTCCGAGCCCGTCCGCCAGGTCTCTCACGAGCCGGCCGAAACCGGAAAAATACGAAGCAAGCCGTACTTTGCGTAGGTCCTTCAAGAGAGCTTCTAGGCTTTCGGCAAGGTTCCGGATCCCGGACAGTTCCTTCCCCTCCCCGCCCAGACGGAGGATTCTCAACTTGATTTGATCCATATACTCCAACACTTCGTCCAGGGTTCCGGCGGGTACTCGGTAGAAGCCCTCCTGCCGGCCGGCGGGTTTCTCCCGGGGTTCTTCGATTCGGGCATCCCCTTTTAGAAAGGAGTCGTAATCCAGGCCGGTAATCTGGACCCGGCGTATCTGATCTACCCATACCGCGTCACGAACAGCGGCTTCCCCGGTGTCGGATGTAAAGATAACCGTGCAGAACCGGAAACGTTCATCCTGCTCTTCATCCAGGGGAGGTTCCACCGAAACTACGTTTACCACGAGTTCCAGATTGTTCACCAGCAGAAACGCCCTTGATTTTTTCATTGGCGCGGAATCTTCGATTTCGCACGACAGTCGGTAGAGCTTCTCACCCCGCTCCCGGGCTTCCAGGAGCAGTGCGCGTTCGAGTTCTCCTATTGATACGGCGCCTTCCGCATCCACCTCCGCCGTTCCGCCCTCGGATTCTTCTTCCGGTGTTTTCTCCGGATGTTCTTCCAGGGTGCGGAAAGTATTCTCCAGGTCGTCGACACACTCGTAGAGGTTCTTCATGTCCTCGGTCTCGACGCTCCGCTTGTCTCTTCTGATAATATCCAGGAGTGTTTCCAGGTTATGAGAAGCCTTGGTAACACTGTCTATCTGCAGGTAAGACGATTCGGATTTGATAGAATGAACAAACCTGAAAGCCTGGTGGACGAGGTTCAGATTGGCCGGGTCTTTCTCCAGGTGAACGAGTGTATTGTTCAGGCGTTCGATAAGAGCACCCGTGTCATCCAAAAATGTCTGAACCAGGGTGTTTCTATCCATATTTCCTCCGGTTGTTCACTTCCGCGGCAAACATGCTATCCCCTTTATCCCGGTATTCGGCTGGAATCGCCTGAGAAAACGATATTATCATTCCATTCCCCTGCCTTTGCTGATCTCGAGTGATACGATTAAATCGACTTCACCCAGGGTTAATTGACATTTTTTTGCAATAACGGCGTTATCAAAACCTTCCCTTGCAAGGGAAAGCACCTTGTCTCGTACCGTGGGTTCCGTATTCCGCGTATCCGCCGGCGAACGACGGCCGGTAACAATATCCTCGTAGGTTTTCTTGACAGTGGTGTTTTCCTTCCGCCGGTCCAGGGCCACAATTCTGTTATCGGCATCCTTCAATAATTTGTTCAGCCTGCCGATTCTTTCCTCTATCAATTCGATATTTCTGTCCGTCGTATGGTTTAATTCCACCACCAGTTCATCTATCTCTTTTCTGATCTTCTCGACCAGCGATGATGAGGTCACTGCTTTTTCCAATCTTTTCCTGAAAAAAACATACATGACACTGAGTATTATAATATTTATTAATGTGCATATAGTTATTGTAGTAAACATTGTTTACACGTTAGCCCGTGATATCGATGTGATGTCCCAGGTCCGGGTCCCGCAGAATATCTTCTTTCTCGGAACTCTCTTGTTTTTTCTCTTCGCCCTTTCCTTCGGCGCCACGCTTCTCATTCTGCTTTTTTCTATCCTCATGTATCTTTTCCGGACCATCCTCCAGCTCTTTGGTCTGGTTGATACTATGGTCTTGCTGTTCACTCTTCTTTACCATTTCATTGGCCTGGGCGGCCTGTTGAATAACCGCCGCGTTTTTCAATACTGCCTGTTCTTTCCCTACCTGGCTGAGATGAGCAAATAAAACCTGTAGATCGATCGGTTGAATAGGCATTTCTACTGCCTCGGGGTATAATCCTCCTCCAGCTTCTCGTATTTTGTGGATTTCACCTTGTCTTTTTCCAGAATAAAGGTGGTTGCCTTGAAATCGCTTCGAATTTTCAGGGCTACTTCCTTGATAATGACAATAACCCCGGGATATACTTTATCAGATGCCGATACTTTACCCACTGTCTTGAGTGAAGCCAGATAGCTTTCTATTTCGTCCTTTTCGTTTTCCAGGACATCCTTCTTCTCGTTCACGAGTTCCCGTTTTTCCACAAGCTCGACATAGTACTGCTCTTTTTCTTCCGGCAGTTCTTTTTTCACTTTTTTCAGATTTTCCAGGGTCGACAGATTGAGTGCCAGCTCGTCGAGTTCGGCCTGATATTCCTGCAGTTTTTCCTCCAGTTCCGTTATTCGTGCCACGCTCTTCGGATCATATCCTACTTCCAGTATTGTTTCAGAACCAGATATGGATCCCAGGGTTTTCGCATGTATTTCTTCCGCCGCCCTGAGATGTCCGCCCACGATGGTTGCCCTCTTGCCCTGGCATATTATCTTTTTGTCCGCATCCACGCTGGAATTGATAATGCCGTCGCTGGCTACTACGATTTCGCCTGCTTGAACATGGGCATTCTCGATGAACTTGGTCCATACGCCCTTGCCGGCCTTGACTACGCCGCCGCTCTTACCGTTGATACCCTGGTGGACAATGACATCGCCCTCCGCGTCTATCTCGCTCTTGCCGACATTTCCCATTACTTCGATATTTCCGGCGGCTTTTACCTTGTATCCGTCGTCCACGCTGCCCTTCACGACAACGGCGCCGAGAAAAATAACGTTCCCGCCGGATTTGAGGTTTACATCCCCTTCAACAACATAAATCGGTTCAACGTTGATTTTACCTCCGGTCAGGAGCACCTGTCCGTTTATCAAGGCAAAGGCCGTCATACCGTCGTCGGACAAGCGTACATTCTTGCCGATTTCGATTTCCACATCCTGGCCGTCCTTCGCCGGCAACTGCCGGCCTGTTACAGTACGCCCCGGTGTTCCTTTCTCCGCCGGAATCTTTTTTGCCAGGGCCTGCCCCTCGACAACGTTCTGGACAAGGTTCATCTCTTTAAAATCTACTCTGCCGTTCTTCTCCTTCAGTTTGATACCGGTTCTGTTCACCTCGAAATTATATACAATACGGGCATTCGCCCCGTTTACCGGTTTCGACCCCTCGGCCGCAAGGATGCTCACGTCGTACCGGGGATGTTCTTCGAACTCTGCCAGGGTATCCTCTTTTATACCGTGGATCACATTATTGTTCTTCAGAAAGCCTACCATGGTGTCGACGGTAAGGTCGGTACCGCCTTTCCCGGGGGGTTTCACCTTCATATAGGCCTTCATCTCGACATCTGTTATTTCAACCGTCATAATCGAATCATTAACGGGATTATATTCAAAATCTCCTACCCGGACATATTCCCCGTCCGCCTGCTTTACAACACTGGCAATCATCCGTTCGTCGTACCGGGAAACATCCCTGGCTTTGAGTGCGGCCAGGGCTTGTTTCTCCGTCACCTTTTTTCCGTTTCCCACGGGCGGGAGCACCTTCATCATTACACCGTCGGAGGTGAGTTTAACGATAACCTCTCCGTCCCTGTCACGTTCGATGCCCTGTTCTTCTCGGAATTCGGCGAAATCTTCCGCCGACAATCCCGCAGCGGTGGTTTCTTCAGCTATCGTTTCATAGGCAATAAGACTCCAGTTCTGCTTTGCAACCCCCATGAAGCCGCGGCTTCCTTTTTTCAATATTTCATACTCGATCTTACGGACGGGAACCCCGAGCTCTATAGAGGCCTGCTGCAGAGCTTCTTCCAGGGTCCGGCCGCTCACCGGTATGGATCGCCGTTGTCGGTCTTCCTCGGCCTGCTGTCTCATGTAATCTCTTAGCTGCTCTAGACCAACCATACTACGCCTCTTTTCCTCCGGTTTAGAGAATACCCTTCTTGATATTCGTTAGTTTGACCCGCAATCTCATAATCGCCTTGGTATGCAACTGGGATATCCTCGATTCGGTAACTTCCAGTATCTTCCCTATCTCCTTCAGGGTCAAATCTTCGTAGTAGTAGAGCACGAGAACTTTCTTTTCTTTTTCCGGAAGCTCCTGGATGGCTTGAACAATAACCCGTTTGATCTCGTCCTTTTCCACAATCATATCGGGGTTCATACTCTCCGGTGATTCGATACTGTCGACAATGGACACCTTATCGTTGTCTTCGCCGGAATACCACAGGTCGTTCAACGACAGGATGGATGTGCCGCTCACCTTGAGTATGGTTTTCTGGAATTCGGATGTGGTCATCCCCATTTCGTCCGCTATCTCGGCGTCTGTGGCGGCTCTCCCGAGGTTGGCCTCAAGATGACGGACCGCCTCTTCAATTTCCCTGCTCTTCTGGCGTACGGACCGGGGAACCCAGTCGATGGTCCGGAGCTCATCGAATATGGCACCCCTTATTCTGGTAACCGCATAAGTCTTAAACTTGACGTGCTTATCCGGATCGAATTTTTCTATAGCGTCGAATAATCCGAATACTCCGAACCCCACCAGGTCGTCGAATTCCACGTTGTGCGGCATACCCATGGCGACTTTACCGGCGACATATTTGACAAGCGGAGCATACTGTTCGATAAAAGCATCCCGTATCCTGGAGTCACGGCATTTTTTGTATTCGCTCCAGAGTTCTTCTTCTGATTTTCCGTCCAACAGATTCTCCGCCATACATTATCCTTCCTGATCCTTTTGTATCATTGATCTTATGGCTTTGGCCATGGTGGCGGGATCGTTTTCTTCCCCCAGGCTGTCAATTGCCTCGAGGGTCCGAGCTTTACTCGAATCCAGTGAATCGACACCGGGAGCTCCTTCTTTAAAGTCTTCGAAAGACCCGAAGAAATCATCGATGTTCGGCAAGCCGTTGCTCGAAGAAGCAGTACCCGATGCCTTCCGTGGTTCAGCCGCCGGGGCCGTCTCCTGTCCGCCCCCGTCTTCAGAAGCCCCGGATTCGGCGGTCAGCGGATTTTCCTCCAAGACATCCGCATCATCCACCTCGATAACAGCGTCTTCCGTTACAGGCCCCGTCTCTTCCGAATCGTCGGAAGGAAAAAAGGACAAGGGCTCTTCGTCGTCCACAACGATGTCGACTTCGCTGCCTGTACCGGCATCTCCCCCCTCGGTATTATTATCGACAGTTTCGCCGAAGGAAAACAATTCGGGCAAGAATTTTCTGCCCACCAACTCCAATCCGGTTGCCAGGACGCCGAATACAATACCGGACAATAAAGCCCTAAAAATAAGCGGCCCGGCGCCGACCTTGCCGATAAGACCGGCCGTAACGGAGAGTAAAGCGGCGACGGCGGCGCACCCGCCTGCAAATTTCCAATGAATCATACCGTCTTCCACCCCTATCTCAAGATTATGGTAAATATCGGCAGCAGTCAACTAGTTACTTTCTCCCAAAAAGCCGCTTTAGGAAGACGGGCACACCGCTTCCTTCTTTGTACTCGATATTCTCCAGGCGACCGACAATATGTTTGATACATATCGAAGCCTTCCCCGTCTCATCCAATGCCATGAACGGCTTCTGCCGGAGTACTGCGCTCTGTACCGAAGAATCCTCGTAAACATAGCCCAGATAATCCGGTTTTACATTGAGAAACTGCCCGGCTATATGTATAACCCGTTCGGCTACTTTTTTCCCTTCCGTGACACTCTTTACCCTGTTGACGATCAACTTGAGCCGTAGATCGATATTATCGATTTCCGTGGCAATTATTTTAATTATTCCGTAGGCATCGGTAATGGCGGTGGGCTCCGGCGTTGTAACGATGATCGCGTCATCGGCCGCGGCTACGAACGAAAGCACATTCCTGGATACACCGGCACTGGTATCGATAATAATAACATCGGCAAAGGCGAGTTCCGACAATTCCTGGACAAACTGGTCCCGCTCCTCATTGGAGAGGTTGGCGATTTTCGAGAAGCCCGAGGCTCCGGCTACTATCTGAATGCCGAAATCCGTGTCCAGTATAATCTCGCTGAGCTTTTTCTGCTTCCGGATAAGATGATAGAGATTATACTTTGGGATTATTCCCAGGATAACATTGACATTGGCCAGCCCGAGATCCGCGTCGAGAACAATAACCTTTTTTCCGAGTCGCGCGTACGCAATAGCCAGGTTAATGGAGATATTTGTCTTTCCCACCCCGCCTTTACCACTGGTCACGGCAATGATACGCGTTTCCTCACCGGCGTGGTTCCCCTTGTTATTGTTTTTCATGATCATCCGCAACTGTTCAGCCTGGTCTATCATAGCCGTCCTACCTCCGCCTGTACCGCTGAAGCTTCATAACCAGCCGTGTTTACCTGGAACCCGGAAAGACGCTTGAGCAGGGCGGTAACCGTGGCTTTATCAATATCCTGGGGAACCCCCTGTCCGTCGGTTACATATGCAACAGACTTTTTTTCTTCAGCCAGTGTACTCAATGCACTCCCTATATGAAAGGTTTCATCCAGCTTGGTCAGGATAACCGATGTGTATTTGAAGGGTTCGAACTGTTGCATGATCTCCTTGATATCCGATGCCTTTGTCGTAGCGCTCAAGGTAAGATATATTTCGCTATGGGTGCCGCAGGCATCCAGAAGCTTGCGCATGGAGGCAAGGTTCATGTAATCTCTGGGACTCCTGCCTACCGTGTCGACGAGGATGATATCCGCTTCTTCTGACAGGGCAAGTTTTTTTTGAAAATCTTCCACCGTTTCTACGGAGAATACCGGAATGTTCATTATGTCTCCATAGGTTTCAATCTGCTTTTTAGCCGCGATCCGATAGTTGTCTATGGTAATAATCCTCACATTCTTCTGTTTTTCTCCCTTCGTCCCCACACCATGAATAGCTGCAAGCTTGGCTACCGTAGTGGTTTTACCAACGCCCGTGGGGCCCACAAGAATAATAACCCGCGGTTTCCGCGGCGCATCCACTTTGTAGATCCGTATCGCTTCGGCCACCCACTCCAGAACCTTCTTCTCCACCAGGGTGACATCATCAAGCTCATCCAGCGTAAGGTCCCGTTTAAGACGCTCGGCTATATCTCGGCGGAAGGGTGGGGTAAAGTCGTTTTCTTCCAGGATATTCACGGCATGTCGTATTGAAGGATGTGCTTCCGGCTCGGCTTGTTCCTGTCCTAATTTCTGCTTGATCTCCTGGACTTCTTCCAGGACTTTCTGTAGAGTCTGGTCCTGTTTTAAACCTTCTATAATCTTTTTCTTTTCGGCTTCAAAGCCCGCATCCAGTTTTTTCGGAGTATCCTGGGACAGGTAGCCTGTTATCTCGATTCCCTCCTTTTTGAACATGCCCAGGAAACCCCCGATCCGAATACTGCGGTGGGTCAATATCTTCGCCTTTTCGCCGTATTTCGTTTTTATCTTTTCTACGACTTCCCGGTGGGTCAGACCCTGTTCGGTAAAATACTGCATGTTTTTACCTCTCCTGTACCTTTTCTTCCTGTTTCAACTGTATAACACCGACCGATTCTATTCCGATACCGGGAACAACTTCCGGTACGGACATTACCACCAGGTCCGGTATCTCCCTTTCGGTACTCGATTTAACCAGTGCACGGGCGGCTTCAGAGCACCAGATAATCGGATACCACCCTTCGTCCTGTACCTTCTTGACCGCGTTTCGCACGACGGAAATCCATTTCCTTTTGAGCTCCGGTTCCATGGCGGCGATAACCCCCGTTGCCGTCTCCACCCGGGAATCAATAATCGCCTGCTCCAGGGCCGGATCGATGGTGAGAACCCGTAGTTTTTTGTCCTCGTCGGCATACTGCAGACAGATCTGTCGTCCAAGGGTCTGTCTCGCCTTTTCTATCAGAAAAGTGGTGTCCTTGGAAATAGGGGCAAAATCTGCCAGTGTCTCGAGAATCGGAACCATATTTCGGATCGACACCTGTTCTTTCAAAAGACCCTGCAGTACCTTCTGTATTTCTCCGAGAGAAAGGGTCTTCTGCACCTCTTCTACCACGGCGGAATAATCGGACTTCAGGGTTTCCAGGATCTTCTGCACCTCCTGCCTGCCCAGGAGCTCGAAAGCATGCCTCCGGATGATCGAGGTCAGGTGGGTTGCGATAATCGAAGGACTGTCCACCACCGTATAACCGTACCGTTCCGCCTTCTCCCGGTATTCTTCGGTAATCCAGAGGGCCGGAAGTCCGAAGGCCGGGTCGATGGTTTTCTCCCCGGGGACCGTCTCCTGCACCGAACCGGGGTTGATGGCAAGGTAATGCCCGGTGCGTATTAATCCTTTTCCCACTTCGACACCCTTTATCTTGATACAATACTCCGAAGGGTCGAGCCGCATGTTGTCTATGATTCTGATTCGCGGAACAACCAGTCCCATCTCCAGGGCGGATTCCCGGCGTATCCTGGTAATTCTGTCAAGGAGTTCGGCCCCCTGATCGCTGTCGACCAGCGGAATAAGCCCATATCCGAGTTCCAGGGATATGGGATCCAGCGGGACCACCGGTGATACCTCCGCCTGCGCTTCTTTCGGTTTTTCAGCCGCCGCTTTTTCCATAGCCTGCCGGTCCTGGGCAGCCTCTTTTCTCGAAAGCCTATAGGCCAATAATCCGATAAGCATGGCCATGGGAATAAGGATATACCAGGGAAATCCTGGCAGCACGGAAAGTGCCAGGAGGAAAAAAGCGGCTATCCAGTAGATACGGGCATGTTTCGAAAACTGGGAGGATACGTCGTTGCCGAAGGTTCCGTCGGATACCGCCCGGGTAACGATAAGGCCCGTTGCCGTTGAAATAAGAAGGGCGGGGAACTGGGTTACCAGCCCGTCGCCGACGGCGAGGGATATGTACGTATCCAGCGCTACGGCCAGGCCTTCCTGGTGAATTGTCATACCGACTATAATGCCGCCGACCACGTTTATCGCGGTAATAAGGATGCCCACCTTAACGTTACCGGACACGAATTTCGAGGCACCGTCCATGGCTCCGTAGAAGTCTACCTCCCGCTGCAGGTCCTGCTTTTTCCGGCTTGCCGCTTCTTCGGTAATTGCTCCTGAATTGTACTCCGCCTCGATAGCCATCTGTTTACCCGGAAGGGCATCCAGGGTAAAACGAGCGGCAACCTCGGCCACCCTGGTGGCGCCCTTGGTGATAACGATGTACTGTACGGCGATAATAATGATGAAAATTATAAATCCTATAACCAGGCCTTCTCGTCCTTCCGATCCCACGACAAAGGTAGCGAAGGAGCGAACAATCTTTCCGCTGAATTCACTCCCCTGGGAAAGAATAAGCCGGGTAGACGAAACATTCAGGGCAAGGCCGAAGACGGTGACAACGAGGAGTAAAGTGGGAAAAACGGAAAAATCAAGGGCTCTCTTGGTATAGAGTACAATGAGGATAACAAGAAGGCTCAAGACCAGGTTCGCCGCCATGAGAAGATCGAGTAATACCGCCGGAAGGGGTATAATCATCATGGCTATGACAATAACAACACCCGCCGCCACGAAAATATCGCTTCGCTGAGAGAACAGGGTGCGCTGTAACAGACCTTGAATATCAGCCATAGGCTCCTCTCCTTATACTGCCTCTACCGATAGTCCCTTGAGCTTATAGACCTCGGCTATGATAATGGCCATCGCTTCGTAATACGCCGCCGGGATAACGTCTCCCAGTTCCACCTCGTGGTAGAGGGCCCGTGCCAGGGGCTTGTTCTCGATAATAGGTACCTCTGCGTTTGCCGCAATCTCACGAATTCGAAAAGCCATGTTGTCCGCCCCCTTGGCGATAACCACCGGCGCCGGCATGACATTCCGTTTCCATTCCAGGGCTACCGCAAAGTGTGTCGGGTTGGTAACCACCACCGTAGCCTGGGGAACGTTTCTGAGCATACTGGACGAAAGAAGCTCCCTCATCCGTTCCCGAAGCCGACTCCTCACCAGGGGGTCTCCTTCGGTGGTTTTCCGTTCTTCCTTTACTTCATGCCTGGACATCTTGAGTGATTCGATATGCTGCCGCTTCTGAAAGATGTAATCAGGTATCGAGAAAAGAAGCATGGCAATCGCTGCCTCCGCCATAATCCTGAAAGCCAGGCGTGCGATAACGGAGAAAGATTCGAGAAAAGAAACATTGACAAAATGTATGATGGTATCGATCTCGGACCGTATGTTAAAAAAGGCAATAAAGCCTATAAGTATAACCTTTACGATGGCCTTCATTAAATTGAATGCCGCCTCACCGGAGAAAAACGCCCGCTTGAAAAACTTACCGAAATTCGGAACAATCCTGGTTAGATCGGGGGTAATGGGTTTGGCTGAAAAAAGAAACCCTACCTGCAGCACATTCCCCACGAAGGCTGCAACAAAACATACTGCGGCAATAGGCAGAAATAATCGGATAAAATACCTGAAAAATGCATCAGTTGCTTCGCCGCTCCGGGTAATATCTATCTCCGCCGAGCGGGAAAAGAAATAAGCCATCATATCCTGGAAGTTGGCAAGGAGAAAATCCGAGAATATGAACAGTGCTACAATGGCAAAAAGAAGCACCAGGGAAGAAGTAAGATCCGCGGATTTTGCGACTTTGCCCTCTTCCCGCGCTTTTTTCAGCTTGAGTTCGGTGGGTTCCTCGGTTCTGCCTTCATCTTCCGCCGCAAACCACTGGTGGTGAATATAGAACTTCGGCACCGTATCCAGGGGCGGGGCCGCTACAAGGGCATATGGTTCGCACAAGGCACACCCCCCGTCTGTTCGATACTGGTAACAACCTGCCGGAACCCCAGATCAATAATTCTTCCGAAGGTTTCCATCAGAAAGGGAAGACCGAGAAAAATCATTATAAAAGCTACGGCAATATTGATCGGAAAGCCGAGCATCAACAGGTTCATCTGCGGCGCCGCCCGGGCGAGCAGTCCCATGGTTATGGAAACCAGGAGCATTGTACCAAGGATCGGCAGACTGATGACCAGGGATTCTCGGAAAAGCCCCCCGATGGCTTCCACGGCGAATTCGAAAACCCGGTTATTGATCGCGGTAAAGTCGTAGGCCGTAACAACCCTGAAAGATCTGTATACCCCCACAAGAAACATTTTTCTGAAGCCTTCCGTGGTAATGAGCACAAACATGGCGATAAGGTTCAGATACTGCCCCATGAGCGGGATATGTATCTGTGATAGTGGATCGTATACCTGGGAGGCGGCAAAACCCATCTGGAGCGAAAAGAACTGGCCGGCCAGCTGAAAAGCGGCGTACAGGACCGTCAGGGTAAATCCCATTATGATACCGATCATGGCTTCTCCCAGGAGCAACACGACATAGTCCAGGACCCGGTCCGGGATAGTAAACACACCGTTCTGCGTAACCCAGGGGAGCACCGCCGCGGCGGCGAAAAAAGCCAACCCGATACGACCGATCCTCGGAATGGCTGATGACGATAACAACGGGGCGACCCGCAACATAGCGTATATCCTGGCCAGGATGAGGAGAAAGGTTTCCGCATATGTTACGATAGCCTGGAGACTCATCTTACTTCACCATATCCGGTATTCTGGAAAATAGATTCAGGGTGTAGGTCTGCAGGGTTCCCAGCATCCAGTTGCCGAAAAAGAAAATTGAAAGAAGTATCGCTGCAATTTTCGGCACAAATGTTAGTGTCTGTTCCTGGATGGAGGTGGTGGCTTGAAAAATCGAAATTACCAGGCCCACAACCATTCCTATGAGAAGTACCGGCGCGGCGATAATGAGAACCTGCAGAACACCGCTTCTCATAATTTCAACTGCATACCCAAGGCTCACATTCTACCCCCTTATTGAAAACTCAGGACGAGCTGCTGTGTCAAGAGACTCCACCCGTCTACCAGCACGAACAGGATAAGTTTAAAGGGCATGGAGATCATGACCGGCGGCAGCATGATCATTCCCATGGACATCAGGGCGGACGCTACCACCATGTCTATGACAATGAACGGAATAAAAAGGAGTATCCCTATCTTGAAAGCCACGGTCAGCTCGTGCAACACATACGCCGGTATAAGAACGTAGGTGGGTACATCAGCCGCCGTCTCCGGTTTCTCCCTGTCCGCCAGTTTCATGAACAACTGGATGTCCTTATGATTACCCTGCATCTGGGTAAACATAAATCTCCTCAAGGGGGCTTCAGCGCCGTCATACATCTCTTCAATGGTCATATCGCCTTCCGCAAAGGGCTTGAAGGAATTCTCATAGATGTCGGTCAAGGTCGGCCACATGATAAAGAGAGTCATAAACAGTGCTATCCCCATGAGGATTTGATTCGGAGGTACCTGCTGAAGCGAGAGGGCGCGGCGGATAAAATCAAATACCACGGCTATTCTCAAGAACGATGTCAGAAGAATTATTATCGACGGAGATATCGTAATAACTGCAAGAAGCAGCAGGAGCTGAATAGACAGAGCAACTTCGCGGTTATCTTCCGGTTCGCGTATGGTGAGATCAACAAAGGGTACCTGTAATGCCTCGTCGGCTACTTCTTCCTGCGCGTTCAAGCCCACCGGCCGGATAGAGGCCGAGCAGACAAGCAGCACAATTAAAATTAATTTTTTCATTCCCCCCCCCAGGTTTTCTTTGTTTACGTCAAGCCTGTCACCTTACATGTTTTTGAGCCTTTCACGCTGCTTACTGAGAAAATCTTCAGGATGTTTGTAGTCGTCCATCTCGGATACCTTGTTACCGCGAAATAAACCCGAAAGCACTTCCTGAAAACTCCTCTTACCTACAGGAACAGTCCTGGCCAGCTTGAGTCGTATTTCATCGACCGATTCCTTGTCCTGTAACGGAGATATCAACTGCACACTGTTCTCAGCCGAACCGACGAGAAACAGCTCCCTCCCCACTTCAACGAGGTGGACCGAGGTATTACTCGAAAGGGCCTGGCTTGCATGTATTTGAATGAGATCGTTGTTTTGAAACCGAGGACCGCCGGCCTTTTTTATAATGTAGAAAATTCCGTAAATGGCCGCGATAACACATCCCAGGATGATAACCATGCGGATAATATCCCAGGCCCCGAAACCCGAAAGCCCTCCTGTTTGCTGAGGAATCCCGGTTTCCTGGTCTTGAATAATAATATCTTCTTCGTTTTCCGGTAATGCGTCGCCCTGTGCAAAGAGCACCGCCGGTCCGACGAGTATGAACACGAGAATGATTCCCATGCATATGCGATTTTTCACTGTCCCCTCCCAGTTTATATAATATAGTGCTACATCCCTAGGTCAGGTCTCCCATCCTGTCCATGGGTGATACAATTTCCGTCACCCTTACGCCGAAGTTTTCATCGATAACCACGACCTCCCCCTTGGCGATGAGCTTCCTGTTAACCAGGATATCCACCGGTTCACCGGCGAGCTTATCCAGCTCTATAATGGTTCCTTCGCCCATACCGAGGATTTCCTTTATCAGGCGCTTTGTTCTTCCCAGTTCCACCGTCATCTCCATGTAGACGTCCATGAGAAGACTTATATTTCCCTGATCTCCCGCCTGGCTCTGGGGGTGCAGGTTCGGGAATTGGACCGGCTGCACACTCGGACCCTGCCCGAAGCCCCCGACTCCCGAAGGACCCCCGAACATATTTCCGCCGCCTCCCTGGTTCTGCATCCCCGAGAGATCGGCGCCTCCGGGGAAATTACCCCCGGGCCGGCTCAGCGATTCCGGTTGAAACGTATCACCGCCGCCTCCGCCTGAAGCCTGCGCGCCGCTCATTGCAGCTTCCGCGGACGGACCACCTCCGGCAAGCCCCTTCGCAATCGGCATCTCGAATATTTCAAGAATATCGGAGGGATCCTTCCCATTTATGGTTGTCGAATAGGAAACCTTGACAAAGTTTCCTTCGGGAAGCACCAGCTCGTTTTTCGAGCAGATCCTGGTCTGGGCCGGAGCATTCCTGACATCCGTGCCCAGGGAATCGGATATGGATGTTACCGCAGAACCGGCCAGGGTATTCCCCGCTTCCTCCAGGGCGGATAAGGCCGCTTCATTGAGTTCCACCCCTTCCTGGCCCATCATGAAACCGGCTATGGTCGTCGCGACCTCCGGATTCAGGATATATGAATGACTTCCCGCAAGGTCGCCTTCAAAATTTATGGTGATTTCAACCACCTGGTCTGAAAGCGAAGCTATTAAGGCCTCTGAATCCATTGCCTCTACCACGGGATTCCGCATGCTGACTGTTTCGCCCACCATACCGGAGAGGTTTGACGACTGGGATTCGAGAATTCCGCCGAGAAACGACGCCAGCTTCTGTTTTTCAGCCCCACTCAGATCGTTACCGCCGGCCGGTGTACCGCCCCCGCCGCCGACATCGAAGCCTCCGGAGCCTTGCAGCAAAGCATCAATTTCATCTTGAGATAATGAACCATCACTCATGTCAGCCCTCCTCTTCTCCGGCAAGCTCTTCAAATTCGTCTTTTGTAATATCTTCGATTTTCCGGGTAATTTGTACCGCTACCCTGTTCCCGACAATGCCGGGTCGGCAGTAAAATTTTGATCGGTTGCCTATTTTCAGTATCATGGGGTCTCCTACCCGAACATTGGGAAGCCGCACAACATCACCCGGCCTGAGGGACAGAACGTCCCGGACGGTAAGATTCATCTGTCCGACCTCAGCGAGAACATTGATAGCCACGGTCGAAAGCCGTTTCTTGATGATGTTCAGGTTCTCCGTTGTTGCACCGCTGCGCACCGACGAGTACATGTACTGGGCCGACAGCTTGGAAATAATCGGTTCAATGGTGAGATAAGGGATGCAGAAGTTCATCATTCCCTCGACTTCACCTATCTTCGTCTCCAGGGTAACCAGCACAACCATTTCTGTGGGCGGCACTATCTGGGCAAACTGGGGGTTTGTTTCTATCTGCCCCAGCCGGGGCCGAAGGTCGATAACCTGGCTCCAGGCCTCCCTCAGGTTTCCCAGGATGCGGACGATAATGCCTTCCATAACCGTCTGTTCGATATCCGACAGGTCCCTGGTAACCTTGGTACCCTCGCCCCGGCCGCCGAACAGTCGGTCGATAATAGAGAATGTGATCGCCGGATCGATTTCCAGAACCGCCGATCCTTTGAGGGGATCCATATTGATAATGCCCAGGGATGTCGGGTTCGGGATCGACCTTAGGAATTCCTCGTATGTAAGCTGGTCCACCGACGCAACATGCACGTGGACGAGACTTCTCAAGAGCGCCGAAAGGGCGGTAGTAGTCAACCGGGCAAAGGTTTCGTGCATAATAGACACGGTTCGGATCTGTTCCTTGGAAAACTTGTCCGGGCGTTTGAAGTCGTAGATCTTTATTTTTCGCTGATCGACGGCCTGGGAAACGTCCGTGGATTCTATGTCACCGGTGGATATCGCCGTGAGTAATTGATCTATTTCATCCTGTGACAGTACTTCGTTCATAACACCCTAAAACTCGAATACATTGTAATCCATGAATACGATCCTCTCGACCGTGGTAACCCTCAGGATCCCGTTTATCTTTCTTCTCAATTCTTCCTTGATCTGCTCTTCGTTTTGAGGGGTCAACTCCGCCGCCGTCTTGGTCGACAGATGTTGCCGCATCATATCGTATATCAGTTCCCTCTGGGCTATAAGCTCGGTCTGCATTTCCTTGTTGTCCTTTTCGTACCCCAGCTTGGCCGTTACGATAACGGTTGACGGGTTCTTGTCCGCCGTTCGTGTTCTGATCTCGTCGAGCTCGTACCAGGAGTATTGCGGCGGTTTTGCCTCGTAGGCCTCCGAAACCGGCTGGGTCGTCTGTCCGGCGGCACCGCGGCCCATAATTCTCATGGTAACGACAACCACCGTTACGATAAAAATAATCGCGGCAAGACCAAGGGCGACCCATTTGAGAGATTTCAGAATAAACGCGGGAATGAATCCTCGCTTTTTGCCGACTTCGAGATCCTGTCCGCCGGTAACGTCCTCTTCGGCATAGATGTCTTCATCACCCATGGTTTTCTCTCCTATTCATAGCGAGGTATTAAAATTCTACCAGAAATCCTGTACTCTGCAAAGTCTCTATGCACTGATTCGCCCTCTCGCTACCATTCTTACAGATGTCCTTCCGTTAAAATAACGATATCCACCCGGCGGTTGTAGGCCCTGCCTTCCGGTGTCTCATTGTCGGCCAGGGGTTCCGTATCGGCGAAACCGGCGACCTGAAACTGCCGTTCATTCACACCGAAATCCACCAGATAATGCAGGACATTGGTCGCCCGGGCCGATGAAAGCTCCCAGTTTGTTTCCCACGGACCATCCGGGTCCGTGGGAGTACTGTCCGTATGACCTTCTATTCTGAATGTTCTGTCGGGGAGGGACACAAGAAACGATGCAGCCTTCTGCAGGGTCTCCCTGGCCGCTTCTATATCGACCTCCGCACTGGCCGGCCTGAAAAAAGAATCCGCTGCCAGACTTATGATAAGACCGCGTTCGTCCACCGTAACCCGCACCTGGTTGGACTTTATCTCGGGCTGAAACTGACTGATTGCCCTTTTCCGTGCCTCATCCAGGGCCCTTCCCTTTTCCATCGAAGGCAACGACATGATATTGTTACCGAGCTCCGCGAGCTCTCCCGACTGGAGGGTGTTCCCTCCCGATAATACACCGAGCCCGCTGAAGGCCGCGATAATCAGCTTCAGCTTGCTGCCGTCTACCGTAGCGGTGGTGTACATCATAACGAAGAATGTCAAAAGGAGGGTTACCATGTCCCCGTAGGTGGTCATCCACTCCGGGGAGCCCTCGGGAGGACATTTCTTCTTTTTTTTCGGCGGTAACGCCATCTCTCTTTATGCTCCTATTCGCTCGTCAATTCCGCCATGACAGCTTCTCTCCTGTCCGGCGGAAGGAAAGAAATCAGTTTTGATTCCAAGATCCTCGGGTTATCACCGGACTGGATGGATAGGATCCCCTCTATCATTATTTCATTTATCAGTGTTTCGTCCTTGTCCCGGTCTTCCAGCTTTTTACTTATGGGTATCAAAACAAGATTCGCGAAAATAGACCCGTAAAAGGTCGTAATAAGGGCCAGGGCCATACCCGACCCGATGGCATCCGGGTCATCCAGGTTTGCCAGCATACCGATAAGACCGGCCAGGGTCCCGATCATTCCAAAGGCCGGAGCGAGGGTCCCCCAGGTGGCAAAGAGCTTTATACCCACGTCATGCCGTTCCTGCTGCTGGTTCAGCTCATTAAAAAGCATGATTTTGATAATCTCCGGGTCCGTTCCGTCGACCACGAACTGGATTCCCTTTCTCAAGAATTCCTGTTCCACCTCTTCGAGGTCGTCTTCCAGGGCCAACAGTCCCTCTCGGCGGGCCTTCTCGGAGAAGTTTACAAGGGTAGTGATGATCTTTTCCTCTCCGTAATTGGGAACCCTGGTCACCTTGTTGATGTATTTCATCATCCCGAGGACACGGCTCAGCGGGTTCGCAACAAGAAGAGCACCGAATGAGCCGCCTAGGACCATCAGGATCGACCCGGGATCGAAAAACTGTCCCAGGGGCGTACCGGTTCCGGCCATTGCAATGATAATAAGGGCTGCTCCCGCAACAAGCCCCCCTATTGTCCCTAGATCCATATCTCTTTACTCCTCATTCTTGAACACACCGATTTTTCGCCTGTACTCCACGATGCGCTCAAAAACGGTCCGATAGTCCTCCCGGACTATCAGCCGTTTTCCGGAGAGCATTATCAACGTGGTGTCCGGGTTGACCTCTATCCCCTCTATCTGATGAGGGTTGACATAGTAGGTCGTTCCGTTAAGCTTGGTTACCTCTATCATCTACCCCCCGATACAACATTCCTCTACCGCTTCAGCGTCATGAGTTCCTGCAGCATCTGGTCGGACGTAGTTATTGTTTTAGAGTTTGCCTGGAAACCCCGCTGCGTTACTATCATATCGGTAAACTGTTCGGCCAGATCAACGTTGCTCATTTCCAGGGCTCCGGCGATAAGCTTTCCCTTCCCGGCTATGCCCGAAGGACCGATATTCGCGTCACCGGAGTTGTTGGAAACAACATAGGTACTCTCCCCGGCTTTCTCCAGACCGCCGGGATTTGTGAAACTTGCCAGGGCTACCTGTCCTATGGTCCTGTTGGAACCGTTGGAATATACACCGGTTATCATTCCGGACTGGTCTATCTTGAAATTCTCCAGGTATCCCATCCCGTAACCGTTCTGCCTGAAGGCCTTGGTGGAACTCTTTTCGGCGAACTGGGTGACCGAATTCACCACACTGCCGACGTCGCCGATATTGAGATTAAAGGTCTGCCGTTCCGTGGCGCCCGGTACCGCCGTGGCTCCCGCCACATCAAAGGTTACCGGAACCTGCAACGTTCCTGTATCTACTATATCACCCTGGGCGTCGGTAATCGATTCCAGGCTGCCGAGGTTGTTGAAATTCAGGGTAAACAGGTTTGTCGCGTTATTCTCCGCCCCGACTTCCACCAGCGTGTCGGTGGGTATTTCGGCATCGGGGTCTACAATCACCTCCGCCTGCCAGCTGTTCCGGGTGCCGGGTACCCGGGTGAAATTAACTCTCAGACGGTGCACCTCACCGAAGGAGTCGTAGATATCCTTGTCTACGGACCAGGTTCCTTCCCGGATATCCGCGGGGCCCGCGCCCGGAGCGATTTCAGGGGTCCGCTTGTCCAGGTTACAGGCGAGTTCGACTTCCGTTGTAGCCGCCGCCGGATCTTTACTTCCTAGGGGGATGACAAGGTCGGTCAGGTCGGCCGCGGTGTTGACAAAGGTCTCTCCGTCAACCGTTTCGGCCATCCACCCTTGCACGCGCATACCGTTTGCAGGGTTGAGCAGGGTACCGTTCTCGTCCAATCCGAAGGCCCCGGCCCTGGTAAAATAATTCTTGTCGCCTGCCTGTAGAACGAAGAATCCGTTCCCCTGGATGGCTAGATCCGTCATGACTCCGGTGGTTTGCATGGAACCCTGGGTATGGATCGTATCTATGGAAGCCACAGTCATACCCAGTCCTATCTGCTTCGGATTCACACCGCCCACCTCGTCGGTGGGACGGGCCGCACCGGCCATGGTCTGAGACAGCATGTCCTGAAAATTAACCCTCCCCTTCTTGAAACCGATGGTGTTTACATTGGAAATATTGTTTCCAATAACATCCATTCTCACTTGATGATTCTGCAGGCCGGAAACTCCGGCATAAAGGGAACGCATCATAGGGCTTCTTCCTCCTTACTCCCGTACCCGTTCAACCAGGGTCGCGTCATAATATTCGCCGTTTACGAGGACCTGAGGAAATTCCCCTCCCGTTACTTCCTCTACTATACCACGTACTAAAGATTCTCCGCTGTTCAGCACTACTGTTTTTCCGAGCATGTTCATAGCTGTGCCTGCCGTTAAGACCCTGGCCAGCCGGTCGAACTGACTGCTCATGTTGGTAATCTGCTCGAGTGAAGAAAACTGTGCCATCTGTGCGATGAATTCCTTGTCTTCCATCGGTTCCGTCGGATCCTGATGTTCGAGCTGTGTTAAAAGAATCCTGAGAAAATCGTCCTTGTTCAATTCAGGACTGTACGTCCTGCCGTTATTGACCGCGGCATTGATCGAGTCGACCTGCATTTGAGTCAATGCCAGATCCTGTGCGGTCATTATTGCGGAAAAATCCATATCCTCAACTCCGTTTATACTACCATATTTACGGTTGTCTCTTCCCGTATTTCGTCTTTTACCAGGGGGACCATTGCCTCCAACTCACCGGCCAGCTTCCTCTGCACAGGCCCCTGCCGCTTTCGGTCGTCCCGGCCCGCACCGTCCCCCTGTACGGATACATCCAACGAATCGGCGGAAAAACCGCCCTCCCGGAAGGTGCGGGCCAGGTGTTCGAGGTTGTGCTCGAACACTTCCCTTATATTCTTATTTTCGACCAGAATCTTCGCTGCTATATGATTATCATCGAGCTCCAGGCGAATTCTTACCTTTCCTAGACGCTCAGGCTGCAGGACGAGGCGTATTTCTCCTTTACCGTCGTCTTTTACCACGATTCCGGTTTGTCTTACGATTTCCTTTCCCAGATCACCTTTCAGGAGTTTGTCCAACTGTCCGGAGAAATCACTGACCTGAGCAGGCCGTGCAGGTTCAGCCGGGGACTGCGAAGCGTTGCCGTCACCCTTGACGAGGATGATAGGATCCCCGGATTCCTGCCGCCCTCGGAAGTTCCCGGTGTTTTCCTGCCCGCCTTTGCTCTCCCGGATGCCGGTTCCTGCTCGATCCGGTGTTACTTTCACCGTTCTGAGGTCGATAACCGTAACCTCCGGATCCTTTTTACCCCGGCCCTGCGGTGTCCCGGGTATGAAGACGGGTGTATCTTCTTTTCCCCGGATCTCTTTTCCGGAAAATGTGGGGATATCGGCATCCGATTCGGGCCGTACTGGAGAAAGTATATTTTTTTTATCCGGCAATGCAAGAATCGATTTATGGTTTTTTACGGTTTCTTCTTCCGCGTCCCCTAACATTACAGGTTTTGTTTTTTTACCGGTCACTTCAGCTTTTTCCGGCATAGTAAAGGTCATTTTCAACGCCCGCGGCGGCAACCAAACCCTGCCTTTCTTACCCCCTTCCAGGAGCGCTAATACATCTTCAGAGGAGTCCCCCTTTTTCTTACCTGCCTCCGGAAAGGGTGTTACACCCTTTCCGGCCGCTTTATGTGAGGCGCGAGCATCGAAGATCTCACGGAACAGCGATACAAGACCGCCGCCCCCTTCCTTGACCTTTCCGTCAGGTTCGGTGAAGTCCCGTATCTTCAGCGGGGTTTCTTTATGGGGTGTGTCTCCGACTGTCGCTTTTAGCACCAGCGCCGGCCCGCCTGATTCCACTTCTCCTCCAGTTGTTACGGTTTTCGTAACATCTTGCGGCTCAGATTCGCCGCCCTGTCCGCCGGCATCAAAGAAAGCCAGTAAGGAACGATCGACGTCGTCCCCTCCTCGCCGGCTATTGTTTCCGTCATCCTTAAGATATCGATGACGTCCTGGTCATCCATAGCAAGAAGACGTTCTACCGCATCCTCGGGAGGCATTCCTACGAAGTACTCGGATGATTGCCTCAATGCCGCATTTCTATTTTCGTACTGTTTCAACCGATCGTTAAACGATTTTTCTCTTTCTTCCATTTCCGTTTCACGTTCGGCCATAATCTCTATCTTCTGCTCCAGTTCGGCCTGCCGGGCATTGAGTTCTTCTTCCCTGGCATCCAGCTCTTCTTCCCGCAGGGTAAGGGCTTCTTCGAGTTTCTTGAGACGTTCCCCATCCAGAAGGTAGGCGCTTTCATCCTCGGGAATCGGTTCCGGGGCTCCTATACCGACAACCGATAAAACCGGCGAAAGGGTCTCTTTGATATCCAGCAGCCCCAGGTAATCGAACCACAACAAACCGCCTAACACCAGCACGAGGATTAAAAGTATCAACACCAGAACAAGTGGTGCCGTTCTCATTCCCGCTCTTCCAGCCACCTGGATCCTCCTGTGTATACCCGTCCCGGATCACCTGCGCTCTGCCGCATTTTCCGCAGCACCGCGCTTGTATTCATCTCATCCACATTCCTGAACTCCGTCTTCAGCTGTTCCTTGTAGTACTCCTGCCTACGTTTGTCCTTCAGATTTTCGAGCACCTTTCGTTCTTTCGAGGCTTCCACATACTTCTGCTGAACCTCGGACCACTGTGCTTCGGCTTCCTCCAGCTCCTGTTCCAGCCTGATCTGTTCGTTGCTCATCCTCTGGATGTACTCTTCCATGTATGCCGCGTAGAAAACATCGTCACGTCCGACCTCATGCCATGTTCGGAGCGCCGCTTGGCGGTTCCGGATACGATCTTCGATTTTTCTTCTCAGGCTGACGCATTTTCCGGTTATCTCGCCCAGTTTTATTTCCCATTCCTTTTCCCTGTATTCCCGGAGAGACAGTATGCGCTGAAGATTGAAATCGAATCTTTTCATTCCTTTTTGATCCCGGCTATCTGCAATGCCCGGTTCACGGTGTCTTGCAGGGGAGCTTTCTCCTCAATATCCTGCCTGAGAAAGTCCCGTATGTCGTCTATCTTTTCAATGGCCTCGTCTATGACCGCGTTACTGCCGGACACGTATGCCCCCACATTGATCAGGTCTTCGGCGTCATAGTAGGCCGCCAGGAGCCTTCTGATATATCCTGCCGCTTTCTGTTCTTCCGGCGGCAGTATAACCTTTGCGAGCCTGGACAGGGAAGAAAGCACGTCCACCGCCGGGTACTGATAACTCCGGGCAAGTTTCCTGCTGAGAACGATATGCCCGTCCAGGATTCCGCGCACATTATCCGAAATAGGCTCGTCCATGTCGTCTCCCTCTACCAGGATGTTATAAAAGCCGGTAATGGTTCCCTTCTCCGAGGTACCGCAGCGTTCCAACAGCCGCGGCAGGCTCGAGAACACCGAGGGAGTAAAACCCCTGTTTGCCGGAGGTTCGCCGACGGCCAGGCCTATTTCCCGCTGGGCCCGGGCAAACCGCGTCACACTGTCGAAAAGGAGCATTACGTCGTTTCCCCGGTCCCTGAAATATTCCGCTATGGCGGTAGCCACAAAAGCCCCGCGTACCCTGGCCAGCGGCGGGGTATTGGAAGAAGATACAACCAGGACGGACCGGGCGAGACCTTCTTCTCCCAGATCGTTTTCTATGAATTCGCGAACTTCTCTGCCCCTCTCTCCGATCAGGGCTATGACATTGATGTCGGCGCCGGTATGCCGTGCGATCATGCCCAGGAGGGTGGATTTTCCCACTCCGCTCCCGGAGAAAATTCCGAGCCGTTGACCCTTGCCCACGGCGCAGAGAGCATCCAGCGATCTTACCCCGGTAACAATGCGCTCCTCGATCCTTTTTCTTCTTAGAACGTCTGGAGGGGTATTCTGCACCGGATACCATTCCTCGGCGCCTACCACACCGCCGCCGTCAATAGGCTTGCCCATGCTTCCCAGGACCCGCCCCTTCAAGGACTCGGATACCGGAACCATCAGGGGTTCTCCCATGGCCGTTACCATACACCCGGGCTCCAGCCTTTCGACGACATCATACGGCATGAGCTGCACCCGGTTATCCTGAAAACCGACCACCTCGGCCCATACGGGGCGGTCACTCCCGGAGGTGTGTATCTGACAGAGTTCGCCCAGCACCGCGCTGGGGCCTATACTTTCAATAAGAATACCGGTAACCTGACGTACGACGCCCACATGCTTTATCGGGTCCGTTCTTTCTAGAACCGCGGTATATTTATCGAATAATTCCAACTGTCCCCTCCCGGTTTAAATTTCCTATTTTTCTCCCTTGATCTTGATGGGCATCAGCTCCAGAATCTTCTCCTCGATTTCACTGAACTGGCTGGAAATCCTGGCGTCGATCTGTCCGAAGTCGGTCTCTATAATGCAGCCCCCTTTATCCACGGTGG
This sequence comes from uncultured Spirochaetales bacterium, assembly GCA_964410865.1. Classification (GTDB taxonomy): domain Bacteria; phylum Spirochaetota; class Spirochaetia; order JAFGDJ01; family JAFGDJ01; genus JAFGDJ01. The sequence continues at coordinate 36,713 of CAYPIQ010000019.1, forward strand.
AATCTTCCAGCACGGTGATGGACTTTACATTCTCTACCATCCGCATAAAATCCTTTACGTGATCCGACGTCAGCTGCACATCCTCGAGATTAACCCGGATAATGACGTCGCCCCGGCTTTTCAGCTTCCGCAATGACTGGATGACATTGTTGATGACGACATTCTTCTGATTCTCTGAAATAACCTTGATGACCTTCTTGGAAATCTGCAGAACCAGGTTAATGATCTGGCTCTCCGATTCATCGATAATCTGGTTTCGCTTTTCTATGGCCCTGGAGATGATGGAATGGAGTTGTTCGATAAGCCTCTGTACTTCGGCCTTTCCGGCTTCAAACCCTTCTTCATGACCCTCCTTATAACCCTGTTTCCGCGCAGCTTCCATGACCTGTTCAGTTTTTGCTTCGGCTTCCCGGATCATTGTATCCGCTTTTTTTTGTGCTTCGTTGACGACGGATTCGGCTTCTTCTTCCGCTTTCTGCTTAGCTGCCTGGGCTTGATCGTTCTTCTCCTTCACTTCCCGGAATGCCCGTTCCTCGGCGTCTTGAATGATCTGGTCCGCCTCGGCCCTGGCCGCGTCTATCATTCCCTGTTTTTCCTGCTCCCAGGTCGCCTTGAAGCGTTCGGCCTCCCTTCGCAGGTCGTCCGCGGTAGGGCCGGTATACTCCTCCCGTGACTGGATAACAGGCTGTTCCGGTTCTTCCTGAAACGGTGAATCGAGTACAACCCTGGAAGTGTCTACTTTGACTTCCTGGGACCTGAATACATTCTTAGCCACCCGGCACCTCCATGAACGGCAGCACGCTCTTTATCATATTATATAACCATCTCGTCTTCGCCCGATCTCGCGACAACAATTTCCCCGGCGTCTTCGAGTTTCCTGATGATGGACACGATCTTTTGCTGGGTTTCTTCCACGTCCTTGATCCGTATCGGGCCCATATATTCCATCTCTTCCTTGAGCAGCTGCGAGGCCCTCTTGGACATGTTTCTGAAGATTTTGTCCTGTACCTCCGCCTCTACCCCCCGGAGGGCTTTGGCCAGCTCCACGGTGTCGACTTCCCTGAGGACCTTCTGGATAGCCCTGTCGTCCAACAGAACGATATCCTCGAATACGAACATCCGTTTCTTGATGTCCTCCGCCAGTTCGGCATCCTCCTCTTCCAACGCTTCGATAATCTTCTTCTCCGTTGAGCGGTCGACCAGGTTGAGTATTTCGACTATATTTTCCACGCCGCCCGCCGCGGTAAAATCTTCAGAGGATATAGTCGACAGTTTCTTCTCCAGGACACGCTCGACCTCCCTCAGTACTTCGGGAGTGGTCCTGTCCATGGTGGCGATTCGTTTTGCCACGTCCGACTGGATATCCTGGGGTAGGGAACCAAGGATAATGGAAGCCTTCTGCGGTTCCAGATACGCCAGGATCAGGGCAATGGTCTGGGGGTGCTCCTGCTGAATAAAGTTCATCAGGTGAGCGGGGTCGGTTCTTCGAATAAAATCGAAAGGCCTGACCTGGAGTGAGCTCGTAAGACGGTTGATGATATCCACGGCTTTCTGGGAACCAACGGCTTTTTCCAGGAGTTCCCGGGCATAGTCGATACCGCCGGTGGTTATAAAATCCTGGGCCATCATGAGTTCCTTGAACTCCATGAGGACCCTGTCCCGTTCTTCCGAATCTACATTATCGAGCCTGGCAATCTCGAAGGTAAGTGCTTCTATCTCGTCATCCCGAAGGTGTTTGAAGATTTCCGAAGATATCTCCGCACCCAGTGTTACAAGGAAAATGGCCGCTTTCTGCCGCCCGTTGAGTTCTTTTTTTTCTCCCTTCTTTCTACCTGCAGCCGTGGTCGATGCGGTTGCCGGCGCCGGCCTTTTTGCCATATCCTACTCCTCCACCAGCCAGGTTCGAATCAGTTGCGCCACATCTTCAGGGTGTTCCCTGGCCATGTTTATAGCGTTTTCCTGCATTTCGAGCCGGGCCCGTTCTTCCACGGACATCCGGACTTCCACTGCCTCTTCTTCAGCACTCCTCAACGCTGCTTCACGCATTGCCTGATGCTGCCGCGCCAGTTCCTCTTCCCGCAGTCTGCGTTTTCGTTCCACAGCCCGGGATACAAGCCGGAATACGAAGAAGACAATCAAAATAAAGCCCAGCCCTATAACGGAATAGAGTATAGTCTGCTGTATTTTCTTCCGACTTTTGAATTCCCGGTCTTCTTCCAGAAATTGCGCTGTCCTGTCGAATTGCAAGTGCTGGACCGTTACGGAATCTCCACGTACCCTGTCATACCCGATGGCATGCTCTATAAGGGTCTTGGCCTTGGAAAGTTCTTCGTCGGTCACAGGTTCGTATTCCCGCACAATACTGCCGTCCGTGTCTATTTCCGGCATTCCTTTATCATTATACACCCGCTTCCACACTCCGTCGATGGCCACACCAACGGTTATCCGTTGGATTTCCCACGGGCTTTTTTCTTCATATATTTTTCTTTCGTTTATTTCATAATTCGTCGTCGTCGATTCATTCTTATACTCTCCCACCAAACCTTCCAGGTCTTTGTAGGCCGGAGGCGTTTGACCTTCCTGTCCCGGGGGGCCTTCCGGATTAAAACCGGTCCCCTTGAACTCCTCGTCAATATTCTGCTCGGAACGGGCGACATGCGGAATAACATCGGTCTCGTCATAGGGAGTAGCGGGGTTATCCGCCCTCATGGTTATGGGATAGAACTCCTCCGTTTCTACGGTTTTCTTGCTCATATCCAGGGCGATATCGACCTTCAGTATCCTTACCCGGTCCTTTCCGAAGATGGACATCAGCTCCTCGAGTATCTCGTTTTTATAGCGCTGCTCCAGTTTTGCCTTCTGCTCCATCTGCCGCTTGGTGAGTTCGAGCCGGTCGAATTCCGCCATATCCTCGAAATCGTTGAGAATGGTGCCCCGATGATCGGTTATAACGATATTCTCGTCCTCGAGACCCTGAATAGCCAATTTTACCAGCTTAACAATGCCCTCTATCTTTTTTCTGTTCTGCGTGATGTCGGAACCGGGAGCGGGGGTTATAATAACGGACGCCGTAACCGGATCCTGGTCCTCGGTAAAGAGCTCCTTTTCCGGAAGCACCAGGGTAACCTGGGCATTGTCCACGTCGTCCAGGGCTTCTATATGGATCTCCAGGTTTTCCGTTATGGCTTCCCTGAGTTTGACCTCCCGTTCAAAATCGGTTACCGTCCACCGATCCATCTTGAAAACATCCCACGGGGATACCTCCAGGGGCAACAGATCTTCCCGGGTGAGAACGGATATCATCCTCCGTGCCGTTGCCGCGTCGGACACATAAATTGTTCCGTCCTCGGAGATCTTGTGCTCGACCCCCTCCTGATCCAGCCTGGAGGAAATACGGTAGAGTTTTTCTTCGTCGGTTATAGGCTTTGTGATGAGGGGAACAGCCGTCGGTTTGGAGCTCACCGTCAGGAGAAGGACCAAAGCGATGATTGCCACTGCGGCAATACCGATGAAAACGATCTTTTGTACTGCAGACCATTTTCCCCAGAGAGTCTTTATCTGATTGAGAAATTTCTGTATCCAGTCTTTCATGTCCCCTCCCAAAGACAATCAAACTGCGGGTGTTATCCGGATGACCTAAAATCCACGAAAGACCCGCTATCTGACATTTATAATCTCGTTATACGCCTTTATGGCGCCGTCAAGGACCTGCTTCGTAATCTGAATTGCCATATTAGCCTTAGCCATGGCAATTGTAACGTCATGAACATCGACACTGTCGGGATCGGTGATAAAACTCTGAGCAAGGGCGGTGGATTCCTGTTGTACCGCGTTCGCTTCGTGCAGGGCGTTCTTCAGGACCTCGGCGAAATCACCCGGATTTTCCGCATTCCCCGTTTCGCCGAGCCCGGGGATGTGTTTCTCGTGGGTCCTGTGTATAGATACTATATCGCCGGTGACCGCCGTCGGTTCGAACAGATTCATCTACTACCTCCCTATATCCAGAGCTCCGGCAAACATCGCCTTTGACCCGTCCACCACCGCCACGTTTGCCTCGTACGAACGTGAAGCCGAGATCATATCGACCATCTCTTCCACAATATTGACGTTCGGCATCTCCACATATCCGGTCAGGGGGCCGGTTTTATGGGCGTCCGGATGAGTGGGGTCGTACTTGAGCCGGGGCTGGGTGTCCATATCCTTTTCTACGGAAACGACGCTGACCCCTTCTCCCACACCGTTGTCCAGGAAACGGGGAAGAAAAGGACTTCTCCAGTACGGCTGGTCTACCCGGGGCCGAAAAACAACCCGGCTCCGACGGAACGGGCCTCCCTCCGTTGTCCGCGTGGTATCGGCATTGGCAATATTATCGGAGATAACGTCCAGTCGTACCCGCTGGGCCGTCAAGCCCGTGGCTGCCGTGTTAATGCTGGAAAAAATACCCATGATCTACCTCCTACCGCAACACTATACTCATCTGGGTAAACTGGTTTGCCACGTACCTCGACATCAGGTCATAACTCATCTGATTCTGCAGCGCCAGCATCATTTCTTCCTCGATATCCACATTGTTACCGTTATTCTTGGAGGTGGACAGGTAATCGAGGCGGGTTTCCGGCCGAACATCCCTGTAATCCATCTCCCTGTGAAAGGGAATGTGTTTTACGTGGGTAAGCGCCGCCGGCGTTGTTTTCCGTTTTGCCGAGTCCAGAGCCCTTTTCAACTCCGATTCAAAATTGACAACACTCCGTTTAAAGTTGGGTGTGTCCGAATTCGCTATATTGTTCGCAATGACCTTGCGTCGGAACAGGGCCGCATCCATGCTGCGGTGCATGAGATCCATGGTCATTCCGAAACTGTTGCCCGTAAACATATCTTCCCACTCCTTCTCTCATCTAGTGTCGGAAAAATCCGCCCGCCGGATAAGGAAAACCTGCTCTCTCACAGGATATACTTGCTCAGGTCCTGGTCTTCCACCACATTCTTAAGCCTTTCGTTTACATATTCCGGTGTAATGTTAATGGTCTGGCCGGTAATTTCCGGTGCATTGAAGGAAACCTCCTCCAGGAGCAATTCCATAACCGTATGCAGTCTCCGGGCGCCGATATTTTCCGACCGCGAATTAACCTCGGCGGCTATTTCCGATATCTTCCTGACGGCCTCGTCGGAGAATTCGAGAATGACCCCTTCGGTATTCAGTAGTGCCTCGTACTGTTTGATAAGGGCGTTCCTCGGCTGGGTGAGGATAAGCTGGAAATCATCACTGGTAAGGGCTTCCAGTTCCACCCTCAGGGGAAACCTCCCCTGCAGCTCGGGAATGAGGTCCGAAGGCTTGCTCGTATGAAAGGCCCCGGCGGCAATGAACAGGATATGAGATGTATCTATCATCCCGTAACGTGTATTGACGTTGGATCCTTCGACGATCGGCAGGATATCCCTCTGCACTCCTTCCCTGGAAACGTCGGCACCGCTCCTGCCCTCCTTGGTCGTTATCTTGTCTATCTCATCTATAAATATAATGCCCATGTTCTGAGCCCTGTCCCTGGCCATCTCCGAGACCCTGTCGTTATCGATGAGCTTATCCATCTCCTCGTTCAGAATAATTTCCCTGGCCGTTCTAACGGGTACGCGTTTCTTCTTCTTCTTTCCCCCCAGCAGGTTGGAAAACCCTCCCAAATTCAGATCCATCTCTTCGAAATTGGTCCCGGAAAAAATCTCGATAGAGGGGAAGGGGCTCTTGGCGGTTATCTGGACTTCTACCATTTTGTCGTCCAGGGCGCCTTCTTTCAGCATCTTGCGGAATTTTTCCCGGGTACTTCCGGAAGCCTGCTCCTGCCGTGGTGCGACAACCCGTTCCTCCTTGCCGGGGCCGGTATTCTTCGGTTTTACCCCCGGCAGCAGCAGGTCTAGGAGGACTTCTTCCGTTCGTTTCTCCGCTTCGGGCCGGACTTCTTCCTGTAATTCACTCTTAACCAGGGTAACGGCCACGCTTACCAGGTCGCGGACCATGGATTCCACATCCCGTCCCACGTAGCCCACCTCGGTGTACTTCGTGGCTTCCACCTTTACAAAGGGGGCCCTGCAGAGCCGGGAGAGCCTCCGGGCTATTTCCGTCTTACCCACACCGGTAGGTCCTATCATGATAATATTCTTGGGCGCAATTTCATCCTTCAGATCGTCGGGGAGTTTTTTTCTCCTCGACCTGTTTCGAAGAGCAATGGCTACGGCCTTCTTTGCCTTGTCCTGTCCTATAATATATTTATCCAGTTCATTCACTATCTCACGGGGAGTCAGACTGTCGAGGTCAACATTCATGATAGTTCCTCCACGATAATAGAGTCGTTCGTATATATACAGATCCTCGCAGCAATCGAAAGGGCCTGCAGGGCGATTTCACTGGCCGTGAGTTTTTCATTCCCGATCAGGGCAAGGGCAGCGGCGGTGGCAAAGTTTCCACCGGATCCTATGGCCAGCACGCCCTCCTCCGGTTCGATAACATCACCGGTCCCGGAAATAAGAAGAATCTTGCCGGCATCGGCTACCAGGAGCATTGCCTCCAGGCGGCGGAGCATTCGGTCCGTCCTCCATTCTTTGGCGAGCTCTACGGCCGCCCGGGTTATATCGCCGTTGAACTCCTTGACCCGGCCTTCGAACCTTTCAAAGAGGGTAAAAGCATCGGCCGTGGCTCCGGCAAAGCCGACCAAGACCTTGTTGTCATATATTTTTCTGACCTTCCTGGCGTTTCCTTTCATAACCGTTTCGCCGAGGGTGACCTGTCCGTCCCCCGCCATGGCGACCGATCCGTTTTTCTTTACTGCAATAACTGTTGTTCCTCTCATTTTATCCTTCTCCTGCGTGTGGATGTGCCCCGGCGTACACTTTTTTTAGTTTTTCGATCCCCAGGTGGGTATACACCTGGGTTGTCGAAAGGCTCGCATGGCCGAGGAGCTCCTGCACAATCCGTATATCCGCCCCCCTGTCCAAAAGGTGTGTCGCAAAGGAGTGCCTGAAGGTATGCGGCCCTATCTTCTTTGCCGAGAACAATTTTTCCGCGTAGGATGATATAATCCACGCGACTCCCCGTTGAGTCAGCCTCTCTCCCCTGCCGTTCAAGAGCAGAGCCCGCATGGAATCCGGGTTGTCCTTCTTTACCCAGGCCGACCTCACCGGGAGATAGGCCTCCAATGCCCTGCGGGCTTCGAGACCCAGAAACACGAAACGCTGTTTTCTTCCTTTACCGGTTACCCGGATCGTTCCGTCTTTCATGCTCAGATCATGCATATTGATTCCGGTCATTTCAGAAATTCGGCAACCGGTTGAATATAACAACTCCAGGATGCATCGGTCCCGAAGGCCCTTTGAATCGTCACCGGGCATGGAGGTTATTTCCATAATCTCCGACTCGAAGAGTACCACCGGAAGGGGTTTCGACGTCTTCAGACTACGGACCGACTCAAAGGGGTTGGAGGTTGCTTCTCCGCAGGTAATGAGAAATCGGTAGAATCCCCGCAAGGCCGAGCGGGCCCGGTTTACCGACCGGGGAGAAAGCTCCTCGAAACCGAGATCGCTGATAAAACCCCGGGCGACCCTGATATCCGCATCCGTAATCGAAAGATTCTCCCGCTGGAGGTACTTCGTGTAGTGGAGCAGGTCGTTTTTATACGCCCGTACGGTGGCTTCGGAGAGGTTTCTAACCTCCCGGAGATAGCGCAGGTAGTTTTCGATCTCTCGTTTCACTCCTTCTCCTCTTCTTCCCCCGCATCGTGCAGGAAATCACATTCGGGATTGATACAGGCCTTGTGGGTTCCCCGTTTCTTGTCCGTTTTTTCGACAAGGAAATACCCGCACTTCGGACACTTTTTCGACGTCGGCTTGAAGTGGGTAATAAAATCGCACTCCGGATAGTTTGTACACCCGTAGAATTCCTTCCCCCTGCCGCCCTGTTTCTTTCGGGCTACGATCTTACCGTCACAACCGGGGCGCGGGCAGTCCGCCAGTGGAACGGGTTTTGTGTTCCGGCATTCGGGAAACCCGGAACAGGCCAGAAAAAACCCGTAGCGTCCCAGCTTCTTCACCATGGGCCTGCCGCATTTTTCACACACAAAATCCGTGGGTTCATCGAGGATACCCTTTACCGACTCCAGGGTTTCCTCTACATGTTCCACCTGTTCCTTTAAGGGTTTATAAAAATCGTCTACCATGCGGTGCCACTCTTCCTCGTTTTCCTCGACCGCGTCCAGTTTTCGTTCCATCTGCGCGGTAAAGTCGACACTGACGATATCCGGAAACGATTCGGAGAGAATATCGTTGATGATCCGTCCCAGGGTCGTGGGTACCAGCTGACGGCTTTTCCTGACAACATAATACCTGTCCAGGAGTAACGAAATAATCGGGGCATAGGTGGAAGGCCTTCCTATTCCCTTCTCTTCCAGCGTTTTGACGATGCTCGCATCGGTGTAACGGGAAGGTCCCGAGGTAAAGTGCTGTTCCGGAAACAATCCCTTAACCTCCAGGAGGTCTCCCCTTTTCAGCTCCGGTATTTTCTGCGTCTTGTCTTTGACCTTTAGCAATTTAAGTGCATTCAGAAAACCCTTTACCTCGTACGTAGTGACGGCCGCTCTGAACAGACCGTCTCCAATGATGAAATTACACGTCCGCGTCAATGCAAGGGCCTGCCTCATCTGGGAAGAGACAAAACGCTCCCAGATGATCGAGTAAAGCTTGAACTGGTCCTTGCTGAGGTAGTTCTTGATGTTCTCCGGGGTGTTGGATGTAAAGGTCGGCCGGATCGCCTCGTGGGCATCCTGGGCGCCCTTACCCACGGAGTAATAATTGGGTTTTTCCGGCAGGGCACCGGGCCATGTTCGCCCTATGAAAGCCCTCACATCCTCCAGGGCATTATTGGAAAGCCGGGTCGAATCGGTCCTCATATAGGTTATAAGTCCGACCCGGGATGATCCGAGGGCGATGCCCTCATACAGCTGCTGAGCAATCTGCATCGTCTTGCGGGAGGTGAAACCGAGGCGGTTTGCAGCGTCCTGCTGAAGCTTGGAGGTGGTATACGGCGGCTTGGGCCGGATCTGCCTCCGTGTTTCCCGCACCTCGTCCACCCGGCAGTCCTTTCCTTCCATTCCGGATATACAGTCCCGGGCTTCATGTTCACTCTTGAGGGATGGTTTGGTGCCCTTCCAGCTAACCATCTGCGCCCGGAAGGCCGAGCGGCCGGAGGCAATCTCGGCATCGATGGTCCAGTACTCCTCGGGGATAAAATTCTCTACTTCCTTCTCCCGCTCACAGATCAATCGCAGGGCTACCGACTGGACTCTCCCGGCGGAGAGCCCGTTTTTCACCTTCTTCCAGAGCAGGGGTGATAAATTGTAACCTACCAGCCGGTCCAGGACCCGGCGTGCTTTCTGGGCGTTTACCTTGTTCATATCCACATCGGCGGCATGATTCACTGCCTCACGGATAGCCTGGGGAGTTATCTCATTGAACGAGATTCTTTGTATGGACAGCCGGTTGTTCTTCTTGAGAAAAGCGTTCCTGAGGTGATAGGCAATTGCCTCGCCTTCCCGGTCGTTATCCGACGCCAACAGGACATGTCCCGCCTTGTTGGCCTGTTTTTGCAGGTCCTTCAGGATCTTTGCTTTACCGCGGACGGTTATATATTCCGGCTCATAGCCGTTGTCGATATCGATTGCCAGACGTGACTTGGGCAGATCTATCAGGTGTCCCATTGAGGCGGCAACCGAATAACCATTGCCGAGATACTTTTCAATGGTTCTGGCCTTCGCCGGTGATTCGACAATCAGTAATGTCCGATCATTGCCCTTAGCCATGCTGATACATTCTCCTGTAGATTTTCCCCCTGTGCCTCACCAGGGCTCCGGTTATTTCATCTTCCAGTAAAAGAGCGAGTTTTTCTCCCACCGATTCCGCCTTTTTTGCATGGTGTTCCTCCCGGGATACCGTTACTCCCCATTCCGTCAGTATGTCGGACATACTTCCGATTCCCGGCGCTCCCGAAGCCGCCAGCTGTCTGCAGCCCTGGTTGGCCGGGGAATCCAGGAGACCGCGGTACACGAAAAGGTCCCGCCCTTCTTCCAGTGCAAAATCGGCGGTAATGAGAGCCCCCGACTTTTCCGGGGCCTGGACAACCAGGACTCCCCGGCACAGCCCGCTTATAATTCTGTTTCGCCTGGGGAAGTTGTACGGAAGGGGTTCGGTCCCCGGGGGGAATTCGCTCATCACGCATCCCCCGGCGGAGAGGATGCCCCGGCCTACCGGGGCGGAAGAAGGCGGGTACAGCCTGTCACATCCGCAGCCGAGAACAGCCAGCGTGTACCCGCCGGCATGCAGGGCCCCCTGATGGGCCGCCGTATCAATACCGAGGGCCAGTCCGGATACCACCGGCACTCCGGCGTCACCGGCCTGAAACGCCACATCAAAGGAAGCGTCCAACCCGGCACTGGTAGGATACCGCGTACCGACTATTGCCAGGGCGGGCCGGGTATTGGACGGCAGGGAACCCCGGTAGAACAACAGGTAGGGCGGATCGAATATCTCCGCCAGTTGAGGAGGATATTCCTGTTCCAGGATCGAGATGCACCGTATCCGGCCCTTTTCCAGAATACCGGCGTCATGCTCCGCGGAGGATATCGCCTCCGCCGGTTTCCAGGATCCGGAGCGGATAGCCCTGCCGGTGATACGAGCGACATCGGCGGCTGAAAGGCTGAGAAATTGACGGCTGTCCGTGATTATTTCACGAAGCAGCAGTTTCTCCCGGACAGACAGAACATTAAGCCGGTGTATCGCAAGGGTAAGTATATCAGGACCCATAATATTCCTCCAGAAGCCGTTTCTTGTTTGACGCCGCTTCTTCCCGCTCCTCCTCCAGGGCCGAGGTCTCTTCGATTCTTTCATACAGATCGATGGCCGCTTCCACATCCCCAAGCTGGACGTTAACCCTGGCGAGAAGAAACATCGCCTGTATGTTATTGCTGCTGTAGTTCAGTATATCCTCGAGGAGAGGCTTGGCATCCAAGGGTCGGTCCATTTCGAACACATAGAGGACCGCGAGGGCGTACAGGGCTTCCACGTAGTTGTTCTTGAGCTCCAGGGCCCTCTTATAATAGAATTCCGCGTCTTCGAGATATCTTCGGCGCTCTTCCTGCCTGGGCGTCGATTTTGCCATCTGGGCACAACACACACCTGCATAGTAAAAGAGAAGCCTGTTTGCCGGGCTTATTTCTATGGCTTTGCGCAGTGCTTCCAGAGCCGGTCCGTACATCTTTAGTTCTATATATTCAACCGCCAACATCTTGTTGTATAAGGCCAGATCATAGGATGCGTCGATAGTCCGTTCCACCTCTTTCCGCGCATCGGATATCTTTTTCTCCAGCTCCTTTATTTTTTCTTCAGAAGCTTCCCTGTCCGCGTATTCTTTGGGTTCGAATTCCGCCATGAGCTCGGCGTATTCCCGCTTCTCATTACCGCAGGAGAAGGATACCAGGATTAGACAAATAAGACATACTGTTACTGTCGCTCTTCGTGCCATGTCACCCCTCTTATTAGATAATCCCTTCATAACGCCTTCACTTCAAGATCGCGGATGATACTTCTCATGACTTTCCTTCAGATCCTTCCGGGAAAGATGGGTATAGATCTGCGTCGTTCCGATGTCCGCGTGGCCTAATAATTCCTGAACGGATCTCAAGTCCGCGCCCCCCTTTAGAAGGTGTGTGGCAAAGGAATGACGCAGGGTGTGCACCTTTCCTTCTACCCCGGCAGTATCCGCGTAACGGCGGAATCTTTTCCATACCGACTTTCGCGAAAGCCCGGTCCCCCGCCGGCTGAGAAAGAGATGCTTTACCTGCCGCTGTCGGCCCAGAAGGAAAGGTCGCGACTCCGTCAGATAGCGGCGAAGCCATCGCTCTGCTTCACCTCCCAGGGGAACAAGGCGCTCTTTGTTTCCCTTTCCCCGGACTTTGAGTATTCCCTCCTCGAGATACACATGCCCCGTCTCCAGGTCAACTGCTTCGGATATCCGCAATCCGGCAGAATAGATCAATTCGAACATTGCCCTGTCCCGTACTCCCAGGGCGTCTCCGGTTTCAATAATCTCCAGAAAGCGTTCTACATCCTCAACCTCGAGGACCTCCGGCATACGTTCCGGTATTTTCGGGGTTTCCACGGTAACCGCCGGGTTATCCACCCGTTCGCCCTCCAGCACAAGAAATGCATGGAAAGACCTAAGGCTGCTCAGAATTCTGGAGACGGTCCTTTGGTCCACATCAGCCCTCCGGCAAGTCTCGATGTACTCGATAATATCTACCGTTCCTGCTTCACTGGGGTCGAGTCCGCGATTGTACAGAAAGCCCATATACATACCGACTTCCCGGGCGTAGGCTTCAACAGTACCCTTGGACAGTCCCCGTTCAACCCGGAGGTACGAGATATAGCTTTTCAGGACCGAATCCGTCGTCATATTCAGTTACCCTGCTGCGCTACCTTTCTGTCCCGGAGGATTGTGGGAATTCCTAAATCGTTATCCTGGGAATTCCTGCCCATGAGGTACTGATTCGGCGTATCCCTGGACAGCCCCTCCTGCATTTTAACCCATTCCTTGTAATTAATGATTTCATCTCTCTCTTTTTCTTCTTCGGCATCCGCGGGTTCAATACCGGCTTCACTTTGAAAACCGGTGGCTATAACCGTTACCTTCACTTCGTCTTCCATGTCCGTGTCTATAGCGCTCCCGGTTATGATAAGGGCCGAATCATCCGCGTTTGCCGTAATGATCTTTACTATTTCCTCGTACTCGGAAAGGGAGAAGTCGTTCCCTCCGGTTACGTTGACCAGGATACCCCGGGCGCCTTCAATTCTTGCTTCCTCCAGGAGGGGATTATTGATGGCGTTTGTTGCTGCGTCCACCGCCCGGTTATCACCGCTTCCGATCCCGATACCCATAAGCGCGTCTCCCCGGCCTTTCATAATAGTTCGCACGTCGGCGAAGTCTATATTGATCAACCCGGTATTTACGATGAGTTCGGATATACCCTGGACCCCCTGTCGGAGTACATCGTCGGCCACGGTAAAAGCCTGTTCCACCGGGGTCTTTTTGTCGATGATCTTCAGCAGGTGCTGGTTTGGAATGGTAATGAGGGTATCGACGGCTTCTCGGAGTTTCTCGATGCCCTCTTCCGCCAGCATTTTCTTCTTTCGCCCTTCGAAATCGAAGGGTTTGGTTACCACCGCCACGGTAAGAATATCGAGTTCTTTGGCGATCCGTGCGATGACCGGGGCCCCGCCGGTTCCCGTACCACCGCCCATACCCGCGGTAACGAAGACCATGTCGGAACCCTTAAGGGCGTTCTTGATCTCTTCGGTGTTCTCCATGGCCGCTTTTTCGCCGATATCCGGAATCCCACCGGCACCGAGACCGCCGGTCAGGCGGGTTCCAATGGGCAGCTTCACATCGGCCTTCGATTTCTTGAGTGCCTGAAGATCCGTGTTCACTGAGATAAAATGAACTCCCGAGAGCCCCTTGCAGATCATCCGGTTTACGGCGTTATTACCGCCGCCGCCGACTCCGACAACCCTTATTACCGTGAGATCGGTAACATGTTCTCCCAGAGTTTCTTCTACAATTTCGATGTTCATAGCCCCCTCCCAGAACGCTATCTATATTAAAAGAATTCTCTCATCCATTGCTTCAATCGATTGCCCTTTTCGCCCTTCCCCTTCCTGGAGATGTTAGGCCGTTCATCCGGCATTTCCGAGAGCTGCGCGCCGTACAGTACCAATCCTACGGCGGTCGAGTAAAGGGGGCTTTTATACTCCCTCACAAGCCCGCCCAGGTCGGCCGGTAGGCCCAGTCGTGCCGGAAGACCGAAAACCTCCTGGGCAAGTTCTACGGAGCCCTTCAGGAGAGCTCCTCCGCCCGTCAGCACGACCCCTCCGCCGAGCCGGGGCAGATAGCCCTTCTTTGAAACCTGCTCCCTGACCAGGCTGAATATTTCCGTCATCCGCGGCTGGATGATCCTGGTCGTCTCCAGGCGGGGAATCTCCGCGGCGGGCCAGCCGCCCACCCCCGGCACGATGATTTTCTCGTCATCGTCTACCATGGGTTCGTAACAGCAGCCCGATTCCCGTTTTATCTTCTCCGCCGCCTCCATGGGTGTTTTCAGCATGATGGAGAGATCACTGGTGACTTGTTCTCCCCCCAGGGCAACCACCGAAGTGTGGTACGGCGCGCCGTCCAGGTGAACAAGAACATCCGTGGTTCCGCCGCCCAGGTCGATGAGAAGCACACCCAGTTCCTTTTCGTCTTCCGAAAGTACGGCCATGCTGGAAGCCAGGGATTGAAGGACAATATCTTCCACCCTGAATCCGGCACGGTTGACGCATTTTAGAAGGTTCTGGGCCGCCGTAACGGAGCCGGTAATAATATGAACCTCGGCCTCGAGGCGTATCCCTATCATATCAATGGGGTTCCGTATGCCACCCTGGTCGTCCACGATGTATTCCTGGGGAATGACATGGAGAACCTCCCGGTCCATGGGAATGACAATGGCCCGGGCTGCTTCTATAACCCGGTCGATATCTTCCCGGGTAATCTCCCGGCCACGGCCCGTTACCGCTACGACGCCCCGGGAGTTAATTCCTTCGATCTGCGCGCCGGCTATGCCTGTTATGACACTGTGGGCGTCCCTCCCGGACATCATTTCCGCCGCTTCCACCGCTTCGACAACGGAACTCATCGTCCCTTCAATGTTGATGACAACCCCCCTGCGGATTCCCCGCGAGGGTGTCGAACCGACACCGAGGATTTCTATTGCTCCATGCTCGTTTATTTCACCGATAACGGCACATACCTTGGTGGTTCCTATATCCAGACCAACCAGCATAGAATCCGACGGCAAAGTAGTTACCCCTCCCTTGTCCTGAACACCACGTCTCCGCTCCTGAAATCTATCTCTTCCAGGTCCGCGGTCAACCCCTGGCGCAATACGACATCGAGTACCATCATGACATAATTAAGCGTACGTTCATCGAGCCGGCTTCCGATGCGTACGGGTACCCGGTAATGCTCCGGATATAACAGGACTTCGTACCGACTCCCGTCCTTTTTAATAAATTTAAACTCGGATATCAAGGTCAACAACACCGGAGAGGTCTGTTTAATTCTTTCGATGTCCTTCAGGAACTGTACAAGAACCTGCGGCAGCATCATTCCCGGTTTGGGGTCTTCGAAACGGATGCCGGAAATGACGGGAAGACCTTCTATCTGCGAAGCTCCCAGGGCAAACATGACTCCCTCCCTGTCGATTAGGGCCGGAACCACGGTAGTGCCGGTATCGATGACTGCAACGGCCACGGGCTGCCGCTGCACCAGAGAGATGGTGAGGGTATCCGGAAACACCCGTTCCACTTCCACCCGGCGTAC
The DNA here is from genome assembly GCA_964410865.1 of uncultured Spirochaetales bacterium. Classification (GTDB taxonomy): domain Bacteria; phylum Spirochaetota; class Spirochaetia; order JAFGDJ01; family JAFGDJ01; genus JAFGDJ01. The sequence goes on from CAYPIQ010000019.1 coordinate 52,161, forward strand.
ATAGGGAAGCGCCGAAAGACGCTCTTCTATTACCTTGGGATCGATATTGAAATAGTGGATCTTTCCCGAAATACCCGCCGTTTCCAGTATTGATTCTTCCGATACCCTGAGCCCCCGCCCCGGGTCTAGGCGTACATGATCGATACTCAACCGGGGCGAAATAACGAAATGAAACAGAATCTCCAACAGCAGGGCGGCAGAGAGTATAACGATGAGAAGGGTTAGAAACGTACGGGTCGTGAATTCCCTGCCTCTCTTTACCTTCTTCTTTTGCGGTTGGTTCATTCTCCGGTAATCTGGACGCCGGGAGTTTTTCGCCGCCGGAGAGGCGGGAAAATCATAGAGTTTCGGATTATAACGTTCGTAAGAAACCGTACTCACAGGACCCCCCTCCCCTTTTCGTTATTCCGGCGTGAAATATTCAACAATAACCCGGCCATTAACATAGTTATCAGAAGTGCACTCCCCCCCGATGAAAAAAAGGGCAAGGGAATTCCGGTGGCCGGCACAAGCCCCGCCACCACGGCCATATTGAACAGGGCCTGGTAAAAAATGGAGGTTGTAATTCCAAAGGCGAGA
>CAYPIQ010000020.1:0-30585 GCA_964410865.1 uncultured Spirochaetales bacterium
TATGGACCAACGGAGGCGAGCCTAAGGGAAATAAACGAAATTGTCGTGCACCCAAACTCATCTCCGATAACCTGTACGGACTGGGGGAGCCGAACAGGAAGCTGAAAGACAGGCTGGGGGACTATGTCCTTATCATGAAGCGGTATGCGGAAAATTCCGTATCGTCCCGGCATATACCGGTCTCCGGGGCCTGGTAATAATGCTTTCCGCTGTACAGCCGCCCATACTCGGGATTGTCCGTATGGTCTATATAGACCGTTTCGTCCCATGGCCTCCCGGCGACGGTCTGTTCAATGGGTTCTTTCGTAGTATTCAGATATACCGTACGGGTGTAGGTGTCCGGTTTGCGCGTCAGGATACCCTAGTCTATTTCGAGCTGTGCTCCGCCTCCTCATGCACACCGGTAATGGACCGGGTTTTCCGAAGGATCGTGGGAAGGATCGAATACCAGGTCTTTCTTACGCGAAGTCGTATGGGAAAAGTTTTGCGAAATTCTTCCCGCCTCAGAAGTACTGGGCGTGATTTCCGGCAACGGCCTGCATCGGCGCCTTCGGTGAAAAAAGAGACATATTGTTCAGGGTGAGAAGCCAATGGTTGAAGATCCCGCCGATGGAAGCCATATCTCCGAGCTGGACAACCAGGTACACATCTTCCCGGGCAATTCCCGCCGCCACGAGTCGGCCTCCCCGAAGAGCCTGTTTAATCAATAATATATAAAACCCAGAGCATAAGTGCCCTGGACAATCTGCCGGAGATAGGCGATGGAGCATTTCCGGCTATGTGTGGGTACGCTTTTTCAATCCCCTTTAACCGGATGTGGCATAGCCTGTTGCAATTGTACCGAGGATTGTTTTCAGTTTAATCTGTCTGTGATACACTATTATCGATAAGATTCGGGGCACCTAAGAAACATTACATGTAGTTGGAGTATTACTATGCATCTTGGAGTTTTCTCTTTTAGTATAAATGTAAAGGATATTGAAAAAAGCCTGGAGTTTTATAAACTGCTCGGTTTCAGAGTGCTCGACGGGGGTCATGTAAGCGGTGAATATCCCGATACCGATGTCCGCAAGTGGAGAATTCTTGAAAACGATTCGGTAATGATAGGATTGTTTCAGGGTATGGTTGAGGATAATATTCTAACCTTCCATCCGAATGATGTGTTCGAAATTCAGAACCTTCTCAAGTCGGAGGGTGTGTCTTTCGAGCAGGAAGCATCCGAAGATGGAACCGGACCGCCGGCGGCCATTGTAAAAGATCCGGACGGTAATATGATCATGTTCGACCAGGGGTGAGCGACTGATTAACTGAATGTAGATGAATTTGTCGCTTACAGAAGGGGAATCAAACCAGTATGTCCTCGTATTCCCTGTGTTTTTCGAGGAAAGATAAGACATAAGGGCAGGTTGCCCTCACTTTTTTCCCGTTTTCCCGGGCCCAGTCCAGGGCGAAGCGGGTCAACTTTCCTGCAATACCCTGTCCGCGTAGTTCGTCAGGTACAAAGGTATGGTGATAAACCAGGGTTCCGTTCGGTTTTTCCCGGTAGGTCAACTCCGCCTCTACACCGTTTATTGCCATGAAGAACCCTTTTCTCTCCGTGTCATGTTGTATCTCAAGTGTCTTCATGGGTTCAATATAACAATTACTACTAAATAAGTAAACTATTCTTCTGTACGAAACCTTTCATCCGGCCGGCCTAGTCTCGGCTCATCTTCTATACTGATATCTGAGCAGGAGCTTCTACCCGTGCATATGCTTCCAAGCCATCCCGAAGAATGCCCATGGCGTCGCGAAGGTCCTCTTCCTTGAGAACATAGGCTATACGTATCTGGTTTCGTCCAAGACCGGGGGTGCCATAGAAGCCCTCCGCCGGGGCAACCATGACTGTTTTGCCGCTTGAAGAAAAATTTTTGAGCATAAAAACGGCAAAATCCTCGGCGTTCTGAACCGGAAGAGCGGTGACAATATAGAAAGCCCCGGCAGGTTTTCTGCAGGTTACCCCGGGTATGGCAGACAGTGCTTCGAATACGATGTCTCGCCGCTTCATGTATTCCTTCCTAACCTCTTCGAAGTATTCGGGTGGGGTGTCGATAGCCGCCTCCGCTGCAATCTGCTCGATAGTCGGGGGACAGAGACGAGCCTGCCCGAGCTTCAGTATCCCCGCAGTGACATCGTGGTTTTTACATACGATTGAACCAATCCTGGCACCACAGGCGCTGTACCGCTTTGATATACTGTCCACAACAATGGCCCTGTCGGCAATCTCCGGAAATTCCAGAATGCTCGTATGCGCCGGGCCGTCGTATATAAACTCTCTGTACACCTCATCTGCAATAAGGAAGAGATCGTGCTTTGTGCAGAGCTCGGCAAGACCGGCCAGGGCATCGCGGGTGTAAACGGCGCCGGTGGGGTTGTTTGGACTGCAAATCATTATGGCTCTGGTTCGGGGTGTAATTTTTGCTTCGAAATCGGAAATATCCGGAAGGCTAAATCCGTTGTCGATACTACAGGTGATGGGTACTATCTTGACGTCCGCCATGTTTGCAAAACCGTTATAATTCGTATAGTAGGGTTCCGGAATGATGATTTCATCACCGGGGTCGCACACTGCAAACATTGAAAAGAAAACCGCTTCGCTGCCGGCCGTTGTAACGAGGATATCTTCCTTATCCACGGGAAGCCCGCGCCCCCGATAATACACGGGAAGTTTCGACCGATACTGATCCAGCCCCTCCGAGGGGCCGTAGGATAGGACGCTCAGATCCAGATTTTTTACAGCGTCGAGTACAGTCGCGGGTGTTTTTATATCCGGCTGGCCTATATTCAAATGATAGACCTGAAGGCCCTTTTCCCTGGCTGCGGTTGCGTAGGGAGAGAGCTTCCGTATCGGTGATGCAGGCATTTTTTTCATTCGATTTGATATGGACATATCATTTCCTCCACTTCTATTTTCACCGGTAGGTTCGGAAGCGTCAAGGGGATGATTCACAAAAACGGAACTCATAATGCACGAGGCCCTTTTTTGAAAATTTTGCTTCCCCTCTCTAAACTACTAGTATGAAAATAGCCGTACCCGGCTGTTTTCATCGTTTCGGTTGCCGCGAAGCGGCATGAGCAACTAGTATGAAAAAGCAGAGGGTTCGGAACTCATTACATACAATGCCGTTATCATGGCCCGTCCGGGGGGACCTCATCATTCTGGTAGTATCGGTCCTCATGGGTGCGGCGGCGGCGAATGTCACTATTAAAGTTCCCAATACGCCCACTGTTATTGAACTTCGCCGGCTCTTCGGGTTTATGGGCTTTGTACTCATCAAACGATTTTCCCCGGCTGTTATAATTCCCGTCATTCTCTCACTGGCTCACATTTCCCAGCTTCCCTGGTATATTGTTCTGGGGGGTAACCTGCTGTACGGCCTGCCTTTCTGTTTATCCCTGAGGTTTGTATACCGGCGCTGCCTTGTCAATCTAGAAAATTTGTTTTTCTTCGGCGTCTGTTGGTTTGCCCTGATTATGGCCGGATACCAGGTGTTTACCACCCCGCTCGTTCACCTAGTGCTGGGTTTGCTGGAACATGAGCTCAGTCTTTCTTTTATCCTGGGAGCCTGGACTGAGCAGCTTTGGGTTGAAGAATCCATTGCTGTGTCGGTTATCTCCGCCATGGGAATGGTTATCACCCGGATGTATTTTCTTCTGCGGTACAGGGAACAGCATCTGCGGACCATACTTCATTCCATAGGTGAAGGTGTTATCGTGACTAACTGCGAGGAAGTGGTGGAACTCATGAACCCGGTGGCCGAAACCCTCACCGGCTGGGGGGCGAAGAGGCAAGGGGAAAGTCCCTGTCTGAGGTCTTCAATATCGTCCATGCGGAATCGGGCAAACCATGTGGAAGCCCCGTTCAGCCGGTCATAGAAGAAGGCGTTACGATCGGTCCGGCAAATCATACACGATTGGTTTCGAGGAACGGCACGATCCGCCGGATAGCCGACAGCGGTGCTCCGGTTAAAGATGCCGAGGGTTTTGCCGGAGGACCCGTCATTGTGTTACGGGATGTGACGGAAGAATACGCCCTGCGGATGAGGATTGTTTCCATGTCGCTGATTCACAATCAGCTTTACCGTACAGGTTTGTACTCTGAAATAGACATGGAACAGTACGTTACCACATTGGCGGAAGAACTGTTGAACGCGTACTGGTGGCCAGGGTCCGTCAGTATAAAGGTGACCATCAGGGGGCGCAAGCTCGGGCTGCAGACGGTTATTCCCTGTGGTCTTATACTGAATGAACTTATATCCAATTCCCTTAAGTACGCCTTCCGCGGGCGAGAGGATGGAACTATTGTCATCTTTATTATGTTTACCTAAAATGTAATGAAAATGTGGAGAGAATGCAAAGATGAAGAAACACAAAAGTGGGTGGAATTACTCCGCCGTTTCAACCCATGGGCAGGACGATGGTGTACATAAACAGGTAGTGCAGTGCCGCCCCGGCCAGGACAAAGAGGTGCCAGATCTCATGAAAGCCGAACTTTCCCGGTATGGGGTTCGGTTTCTCCAGATAGTATATCACGGCGCCGAGGGTGTAGAGGATTCCTCCCCCGAGGATCATCAGAAAACCCGACACGCCTATAATACTGAAAGATTTAACCACCAGGACAGCGCCCACCCAGCCGATGCAGATATAGAAGGTGTGTGACACCCACCGGGGTAGCCGGGGGAATACAGACTTTATGGTAATACCCACCGCGGTCAGCGCCCACACAACCCCGAAGAGGCTCCATCCCCATAGATTCCGCTGAACAACCAGGCAGAGGGGTGTGTAGGTTCCTGCAATGAGCAGGTAAATGGCCAGGTAGTCGAAAAGCCGGAAGAGCTCGTTGAACTTTGGTTTCAGGTTCAATCCGTGGTGGAAAGTGCTGGCCAGGAAAAGCAGTATCAGGCTGAATCCGTAGACGGAAAAAGATACGATGTGCCATACCTTCCCTTGCGCCGCGGAGAATACAATCAGCAGCACCGTTCCCAGTACGGCGAAGATAGTTCCCGCCAGGTGGGTTACCGTGTTGATGACTTCGTCGGTGACGTGAATGCTGCCGTCTTTGCTCCGGGGCGGCAGGTCCTTAGGTGTTTCCGCTTCGCTCATGGTTTGAAGGTACAAAAATGGGGGGCTTTAGGCAATCATTCATTTTTATTCCGCTCACTTGCTCCGGCGGAATAATATACCTATGTTCTATATATGCCGGAACTACCCGATGTGGAAATATTTAAACGATATATCTCGCGCCGTGCCGTCGGTAAGAGGATTGTCAAGGTGGATTATTACGATGATGCCATGCTTCTTACTTCAAAAAAGCACATCTCGCAAACCCTTCTTGATGCAACCTTCAGCAACATTCACCGGCACGGAAAATACGTTTTTCTCGAGTGCGGTAAGGGTTATCTTATGTTTCATTTCGGCATGACCGGTGAGCCGGGATATTTCCATATAGAAAAGGATCCCCCGGATTATTCCCGGTTTGTAATTACCTTCGAGGATAATCACGCCCTTGCCTGTATTTCCAGGAGAAAACTCGGAAAGATCGATATTGTCAAAGACATAACAACCTTTATCAAGGATCATGAAATCGGTGAGGATGCGATGAGCATAGACCGGGAGTCCTTCCGGGATGTCATGTCCCGTAAACGGGGTAGCATTAAAAACGCCTTGATGAATCAGAAGACAATAGCCGGTCTTGGGAATATTTATACCGATGAAATTCTTTTCCAGGAAAAGATTCATCCGAAAACACCGGTATCCTCGTTACAGGATAAGAGCCTCGGCTCTCTCTACACGACCATGAAGAACGTTTGCCACACCGCCATCAGAGGTCAGGCAAAGCTGGAAAACATGCCGGAGCCCACCCTGCTCACCCGCAGGTCTCCCGGAGAAAGGTGTCCGGTATGCGACAGCCCCATACAAAAAATAACGGTAAACAATCGGGGTACCTATTTCTGTCCGGAGTGCCAGAAGAACGATGAATGATCACCCGGGAGAGCCGCATGAATATGTATCGGGAAACCCGGATTCTTTATGAATGTTTTTTTGTTACCCGACGCGAGAGAATATATTTTCCGATCCGTCCCAGAATAAAGGGCAGCAGGCTGATGCCGGCTATAAGAAGCCATCCCTCAGCACCGGGACGCACCACACGCAGTACGGCGGCAACGGGGGGAACATACGCGGCAATCAATAGGAGCCCGGTACAGAGAGCCAGGGCTCCCCAGATAAAGGGATTGCGGGTTACCTGATTTACAAAGAAGGATGATCTGTTTTCCCGCATGTTAAAAACATGCCAGAGCCGTGCGAAAGCTATAGAGAGGAATGAAACGGTTACCGCCCGCTCGGTGCTCATTCACAGAACAGTAAGAGCAAGACCGAAACCCGCCGGCACCGATGCTCCTATAAGCAACCCGTAGGCTCCAATACCATACCAGTGCTTCCGCGACATAATAGGGGCTGCCGGGTCCCGCGGAGGACGTTCCATGGTCCTGCCGGAACCGGGACCGATCCCGAGGGCAAGGGCGGGGAAAATGTCGTTTACCGCATTTATGTAGAGTATTTGCAGAGGCAGGAGAGGGAGGGGAGCTCCGGCGATGGAAGCGGCCACCACGATGATTATCTCCCCGATATTACCTGAAATCATGTAGAGGACAAAACTGCGTTTATTCTCGAAAATTATCCGCCCATATTCTATGGCTGTGTTTATGGATGTGAAGCGGTCGTCCTGAAGAAGGATGTCCGCGGCGTCTTCCGCCACCGGCTCCCCTCGTTTTCCCATGGCAACGCCGATATCAGCTTTTTTAAGAGCCGGTGCGTCGTTGACCCCGTCTCCGGTCATGGCGGCAATGGACCCGGACGACTGATGAAGGTCTATGAGCCTCAGCTTCTGTGCAGGACTTACCCTGCAGAATACGGCGCCGGATAGCAATTCGTTCTTTTGCTCTTTTCCCAGGTTTTCAGGTTCCCGGAGGTCCGTACCATGGATGACCCTCGGATCATCTCCGCCTATACCCAGTTCTTTTGCCACGGCTACCGCGGTCTCTCGCTGATCCCCTGTGACCATGACTACCCGAACTCCGGCACGGTGGCACAGGGCTATGGCTTCTTTTACGTCGCTTCGGGGAGGGTCCAAAAGGCCGGCCAGACCCAGGAATATGAGTTCTTCATAGGGTTCCGCGTCGGATTTATCCGTAATACGCTCCGCCATGGCCGGCACCCGCAGTACTTGAGCGGCCATCTCCTCGTTTCTTGTAAGCCATTCCTTCTTCTTCTCGTCATCCAGTGGTTCGGTACCGCCGTCGGAGTTCAGGATGCTTCGGTCGTGAGCAAGCACGGCATCCGGGGCGCCCTTGACGGCCTCGTAATAACCTTCTTCCGTGGTATGGAACGTGGCCATCATTTTTTTATTAGTGTCTCATGCCGCCGCGCGGCAACCGAAAGGATGAAAACAGCCGGGTACGGCTATTACGGTGCGGTTATTTTCGTATTAAAGAAAAAAAGATCCAGGGGAAAGGTTATGAATATACCACATCGTACGGGACAATTACAAAAATCCGCCATTCATGAGATGACGCGGTTATCCAAGATATACGACGACCTAGCCTTCTTATCCTGAGCCGAAAGTGCCGGTTGTCCTGTTCGTTCTGGCTGGAATTGGCATCCGGGTCGTCCCCAATAATGATAACCATCCCCCCCCCACAAGCTCGAAGAGAGAGAGTTGCACGAAGGTATCCGACGCCACGTTGAGCCCCACGCTCTAGAAAAACGTAGGACGGATGCCCGTTTATCGAAGCCCCGAAGGCAACTTCGGTAGCCACCTTTTCATTCACAGAAAATTCAAAATAAAATGGCCGCCTGTCGGCCGGAATTGTAAGAAGAGCCCCGGCAATTTCCGGTGTAGGAGAGCCCGGATAGGATGTGACTACCTCTATTCCCGCCTTCAACATTCCCCGTACAACCGCGGTATTCCCCATAACGATTTCGGAAAAAGCCTCTTCCTGTACAAGCAATTGGCCCAAATCCTTCATGAATGCCTCCTTTGAACTTCAGCCACATTCCCTACGGGAAAACGAGTCCATGTATAAGCCATTATAAGGGGAGTTTGCCGCAGATGCCATGAGAATTTTTGTAATCAGGAAGCATGATTACCGAGCCACCGCGGCACTTGTATATCCGACCGACAGGATGTCGGAAGTGCCGATTTTAACAAGGATGTCAAAAAATCGGCCCTGTACATCGGTCGGCTCTCGCTATCTGCCGAATACGGATGTTCCAATGCAGCGCCGTCCAGGGATGGACACCAGGCGCTGACCCGGCTTCGCCGACACTTGTTCATCCATGGACATCGCGCACGAGTTTTTTTGCTTTTTAAGCTGGTACTTTCACTTTTGTATATAAAAATTCAGGAGCAAAATCGGCGCCATTAGGCCAGCATAAGGTGTGAAAATCTGGATGAATAGTGAATTTTTTAAAAAAATTTTTGTTCTTCAAGGGTTCAAATAGTTCGCCATACAACTCATTTTTAAAGTCAATGTCTCCCTCGGTTCCATCAAAGAAGAGGATGTGGATAATATAGTTACTTATATATTTTGCATCTTTTACCTTAGGTATCATCTTTCTACTCCAATGGTTCAATTTTAGTGGCAGGACGTCCGGCTTGTAGATGTTCCCAATTTTTCATGAGTTCTTCCTTATGAAGATCCATCCATTCGAGAACGAGTCTGAGAGCTCTTTTTGGAAAATCACCGTGAACTACTCCTGATTCGATATCTACAATTACTTGGTATTCTCCGTACACCGCATGGAAATGGGGACGTGGATGTTCTCGAGGGAATATACCTATTACTGTCCCAAGAAATTTCGATATCTCCTACATACATATAAAATATCACTAGAGTTATCAATTAGCAACCTTACTCAGAATTTCTTTAGCATAGACACGTGGTCTAACGCCTGTCCTTCTTTCAGCACACACCCAGAGATAGATAAGGGAGCCCAAGAATGGACTCCCTTATCTCTACCCCCGACGCGATTCGAATCCCACGGGGACTTCCTCGCCTTAGGCTCGGTCGCGCACGAGTTCATTTGTCTCACACACCCAGAGATAGATAAGGGAGCCCAAGAATGGACTCCCTTATCTCTACCCCCGACGCGATTCGAACGCATGACCTACTGCTTAGGAGGCAGTCGCTCTATCCTGCTGAGCTACGGGGGCGATTCGTCGGGTATATTACCCGGGGGAAGGGCGGGGTGTCAACGGCTAACAGTGTATCTGCGGAGCAAGGATGAGTCCGGGGAATTCCCCGGGGTTAACAGTTATAGAAGGCCTTCTTCCATGGCGAGGTTGTATTCTTCCTCATGGTCGCTCGGATGGATTTCGAAATCTTCGAAGAGAAGGCTGTACACATGATACTCGGCGTCCTCGTTTTCGTTCATGAAGGAGCGCTGTTCTTCCATGGCCTGCCTTTTCGAGTCGTATACGGCGATTGGAGTGTCGTCTTCAGCTATAAACCACAATTTACCCGACATAGCATGCCTATGAATTAAATATACAACACGATGCGGAATTGTCAACAGCGACTCAGGTCATGAATCCCGGGTTTTGAGTCGTGACTCAAGAAGGTAAACCGGCTTAAAATTCACGACTTCTCATGCATCACGGTATTAGTTGCTCATGCCGCCTCGCGGCAACCGAAACGATGAAAACAGCCGGGTGCGGCTATTCCGGTGCGGCTATTTTTGTATTAGTCCCTGCCGTTTGGAGGCAAGTTGTATAATCCTTTCGATGAGTTGCTCGTATTTCATGCCTGCGGCATATGCCTCGATACATAGGTCGCTGTATTCGGGATTCAGTCCGGGCAGGGGATTAATCTCGAGGATGTATGGATTATCATTATCCGATTCATCAAAACGGAAGTCGATTCTGGCTACATCCAGGCAGCCTGTTACCCGAAAAGTGGCGGCCGCAAGCCGGTAGAGTTCATCTTCCTTTTCTTTGTCTATCAGTGCGGGGCAGGTGTAGTGGAAGTCGTGTACAAGATCTACCTTGATCTTGTTTGTGTAGATCCCACCTTCAGCAGGATCGTATTTATCCGTATCTATTTCCATGGGGGGGAGAAATTCCAGTTCTTCAGGAAGTACCTCCGGAGCGGTTCGGTCGTTCAGTCGCCGGGCAGCCGTCGGTTTGAGGTTTCCGAGAACCCCCACCGTAAGTTCGCGGCCCTTGATGAAGCGTTCACAGAGGATAGGCTGCCGGTATTCTTCCAGCATATCCCGAACCTTGGTTTTTAAGTCCCTGACGTTTTCCACGACACTCTTACCGGTAACTCCGATACCCGTGCCCTCACGGCTGGGCTTGACGAATAAGGGAAAACGGAGGTCGTTCCCCTCCAGAAGGTCCTCGTTGATTTCATCATCGACACTTCCGAAGACCTGGAATTCGGGTGTCGGCAGTTCGTGATAATTGAGAAGCCGCTTGGTCATCGGCTTATCGAGACTCAAGGCCAGGGTGGAGACCCGGCTGGCGGTATAGGGAATCTGCAGCATTTCCAGCAGTGCCGGAACCTGTGATTCCCTACTGTCTCCGTGATGCCCTTCGGCTATGTTAAAACAGAGATCGGGTGTAAAGGCCTGTATTTTTTCCAGGAGGGAGAAGGGTGGTCGAAGGTTTGCTTCGAAGAATTCCGCTGTATGTCCGATATGCTCCAGGGCCTTCAAGAGCGAATCGATGGTTTCCTGACTGTCGAGATCGTCCCATATATGACTGTCTCGGCCTATGTCCGTCGGCGCATTGATTTTCAGATTGGCTAATACGGCGATACGCATAACGGTTAGAAAAACCCTTCCTGGAGAGCGAGTTCATACTCTTCCGCGTATTCGTCGGAATTGTCCTCCAGATCTTCAATGGTAAGACTGTATATCCTGTACTCGTAATCTTCGTTTTCGTTGGACAGGGATTCTTTCTCTTCCTGGGCTTGTGCACGGGAATCGAATACAGCAACCGGAATATCGTCCTCACTTATAAACCACAGTTTGTTTGCCATAAGCACCTTCCTTATTCGAATTAAGAACAATAACGTTGCAAATATATACTTGCGCACATAAATGTCAAGGTTTATTTTTTCCTTGTTGATATGAATGGGAGGGTCGGGTAACATTCCCTCCGTGGAAAAAATAATGGAGGTGGCTGCGGCCGTAATCCGGAGGGGCGGACAAGTCCTTATCGGAAAACGGCGGGCGGGAAGCTATTACGGGGGATACTGGGAATTCCCCGGTGGAAAGCTCGAGGACGGAGAAACTCCGGCGGATTGCCTTGCACGGGAGTTGAAGGAAGAACTGGGTATAGACTGCCATGTCGGCGAGCTGCTGACTGTTACGCTGTACGAATATACCGATCGTAAAGTACGCTTATACGCCTTTCATATTGACGACATGCTGGGCGAGCCCCGGGCCCTGGAACATGCTGAAATCCGTTGGGTCCGGTTCGAAGAAACAGCTTCCCTTGCCTTTGTACCGGCGGATATACCCATCTTACGCGCCCTGATGAGCCGCGGTAATTGACAATCCCGTGACTGCAGGGTACAGAAGTGGGAAAACCTCCTTTTTTTGCGGATTATCGAAGGTACTGGAAAAGGTGACGGTACGAATCGACCGGGCATATGCAAAGTGGGGAAATCTCTAGGGTTTATCTTTGACAGCATCCGGCAGAGAGGGTAGAATCCTGGGGGTATGGAAACGTTTTTGGTGCGTCTTATTACACTCAGGGACATGATGGGCAATCATCCGCTCTTTTCCGTCGGCATCCTGCTGGTGGTCGGTTTTTTTATCGGCCGGCTGGCCGGGAAGGTGAAGCTGCCGGAGATAACCGGATTTATCGTCGCCGGCCTTATCATGGGTGAAGCAATAACCGGTATCGTACCGGCTCATATGAACGAGTCGCTGAAGATCGTCACCGAGGTCGCGTTGGGGCTTATAGCCCTTACCATCGGAAGCGAATTCTACATCGTTAAACTCAAAAAATTGGGTAAGGCGATCATCTTCATCACCTTTATTCAGCTTCTTGTGACCTTTGCCGTTGTGGCTCTTGCTCTCTTCCTGTTCGGACTCGAATTGCCCTACGCCCTGTTGCTGGGTGCCGTTGCTTCAGCAACCGCTCCGGCAGCTACGGTTGCTATTGTCCAGTCACTCAAGGCCCGCGGGCTTTTCATCGATTATCTCTACGGTGTCGTTGCCCTGGACGACGTGGGCTGTGTTCTCCTTTTCGGAATTATTTTTGCCGTGGTCTCGGGGAACCTCGGCGGCGGAGGCCATTCCGGGATACACCAGGTGGTACACGCCGTTTCAGAGATAGGGTTCTCCGTACTCATCGGTGTTGCGAGCGGATTCCTCATTCATGCCGCCACCTTCAGGCGCAAGAATTCGAATGAGATACTAATCTTAACTCTCGGTCTCCTGTTCGTTTTTACCGCCGTTGCCATAGTTTTCCATTTATCTCCCCTGTTGATGAACATGATGGCCGGTGCCGTTATCATTAACCTCTCACCGAAAAACCACCGGCTGTTCCGGATACTCGAACCACTTACTCCGCCCATCTACGCCCTGTTTTTTGTCCTGGCGGGGCTGGAACTGAAGCCCGAGGTCCTCTTCAGGGGAGATATCCTCCTCCTCGGCAGTGTATACATTATTTCACGGGCGATCGGGAAATACGGCGGTGTGTTTACAGGTGGTGCCCTGGTGAAAACAAGCCCAAAGGTCCGAACATACCTCGGGTTCTGTATGCTCCCGCAGGCCGGGGTCGCCATCGGGCTCATACTGCTCATCGAGGTTTCCCCGGTTCTGTTGAATCTTCCCGGTGATTCACGCCTTATGGTAGATAATATGGTCAATATTGTTCTGCTCTCGGTATTCGTAAATGAACTCATAGGACCACCTCTCTCCCGGTTCGCTATAATTCGCGGGAACGAAATGGAGGAGTAATGGATTTTCATAGTTTAATAGATAAAAAATGTCTTACTACGTCTCTCGAAGCACGGGACAAGGACGAGGTGCTCAGGAAGCTGGCGGACCTTGCCTGCAGGAGTGATAAATGTAGAGGCGTTACCACTGATGAGGTTTACCGGCGCCTTAAAGAACGGGAAGAACAGGGAACCACCGGTTTCGGCAAGGAGGTTGCTGTTCCCCATGCCAGGATAGAGGGGATGAAGGAATTCCTCCTCTTTATCGCGGTTATCCCCCGGGGTGTCAAGTTCGAGGCCATGGACAAGAAGAAGGTAAAGATCTTTTTCGTCATCCTCGGACCACCGGAGATGGCAAATACTCATCTTAAAATCCTCGCTACTATTTCCCGGTCCATTGTTCATACTACGGTTTTACACGAAATGCTGGCTGCAAAAACCACGGAAGCTCTTCTCGAGAGTTTTCTTAAATCCATGAGTCTCCTGGAAGCGAAGGATGTGGGTAAAAAAGCGAAGATGAAACTCATGTTCATCATCCTTTATATCGAAGATTACCTCTACGATATCCTCGAACTTTTTATTCAGGAGGGTATAGACGGAGCAACCATAAATGAATCATTCGGGATTGGCGAGTATATGTATAATGTACCAATTTTTGCCCATTTCATCAGTTTTATGAAGGAAGACAAGAATAGAAGCAAAACAATCATGGTTATGTTGCCGGAAGAAAAAGTGGACACCCTGGTACGGGGCATCGAGGATATAACCGGCGATCTGGATAAAAAAGAGGGCGCCATGGTGTTTACCCTGGATGTTGATTTCTATAAGGGTAGTATGGAGATGATGTAGCCCGTATTTCTAACTTCCGGTTATTCCCCCGGGAGGCGTGTCCACGTCAAAGATGTATCCTCCGCTTGCCGGAATTGAATTTTCATGCAACGGGAAGTACACTGTACTATAGTGTATACGGAGGATAGTATGAAGCGTGGCCTGGTGGCTGTAATAATTTTCTTTTCGGTGATGTGCCCGGTTTGTGCGGATTCCGAAGGGAGGTGGGAGTTCCATTCGGAGCTTGATCTGCCTCTCGGGTTAAAAGCCGGAGCGGAATACCGGTTTACCGATCAATTCGGCCTTCCAGGTGCGCGCGTCTGTGTGTCCTATCTCATGGAGAAGGGACACCGACAATCCAATTCCTTACATATCCAACATACCCCGCCGCTTGCGGGTGGGGTTGTTGATTCTTTCAGAAAATAAAAAAGCGGGGGCAGCACCCCCGCCTTGATCCGTCTTTTTTATTCACCCTTTACTGTAATCTGCCGTGGTTTTTCAGATTCTTTTAAATTGAGTGTTACGGTCAGAATGCCGTTCTTCAAGGATGCGTCGATCTTATCACGATCTATGGTATTGTCAATGGTGTATTTCTGGTAAAAGTCGGCATCCCGTATTTCCCGGGTAAGGTATCTCCCCTCCGGCATTTCCTTCATACTACGACTGCCGCTGATGCTCAGCTCGTCGCCTTCGATGTTGATATCCAGGCCGTCTTTGTTTACACCCGGCATTTCCAGTGTCAGTATTATTTTACCGTCCTCTTCGATAATATCGCAACAGGCTGGAATTGTTCTTCGTTTTGTTGGTTCAGCCATATTCTACACCCTCCTTTATTTAGTCTTTACGGAGATCTGGCGCGGCTTGTTCTCTTCACTCTTGGGAATAACCAGGGTCAGGACTCCGTCTTTCAGATGTGCATCGATGTCCTTCTGAGTGTCGATGCCGCCGGGCAGAGAGATAGTCCGCTGAAAATTGCCCTTCCACATCTCCCTACGGTAGATTTCTTTGCCTTTGGACTCCGTTTCGTGCTTTTTTTCACCCTTTATGGTAAGCACATTAGATGTTAGGGAGATATCCAGGTCCTTCTTGTCAACGCCGGGAATCTCACACCGTATGGTGTAATCGTTCGGTCCTTCCACCACATCGACCGCGGGAGAGAAAGGGCGGTCGAATAAGCCTTCCGTTGCCGGAGTACGATTGAAGTTGAACAGATCGTTGATTTCATCTTGAAGCCGTTTGAACTCATGCCACGGATCAGACAGTTCAGGTTTTTGCCATCTTACAAGATCCATAGTGTTCCTCCTCTTCTATGGTTTTTTCTATTAATAAGACTGCAAAAAGTGTGCCATTTTTTAATTCATGAATAAATGCTTATATTATAAAGAATTATAACCCTTATTAATTTTGCCGGGGGATGATATCCCCGAACAGCTGTGTCATTTTGCACCGTGAAATAAAATAGAGTGGTTTTTTCCCGGGTCACCTTGACACATTTTTGCTTTATTGCAATATAACATTGGTAAATCGAGAAATTAAACAAATAAAGTATCCTGGAATGAAGAAAAACGAAATACGGTAGTTTTTCATTGACTCAGACCGGCTGCTGTGGGATACTCTCTTCTATGCGAGGTGTTACAGTATGAGTGATATGTTGTCTGATCCGAAATATTTTATCGGGCTCGAAGAGACCTACGGAGCCCATAATTACAAACCCCTGAATGTGGTGCTCAACAGAGGCCAGGGTATCTGGGTGTGGGATGTCAGGGGAAAACGTTACATGGACTGCCTGTCCGCCTACTCGGCCGTGAACCAGGGGCACTGCCATCCCCGAATTATGCAGGCCATGGTAGACCAGGCGAAAAAACTGACGTTGACCTCCCGCGCCTTCCGGAACGATCAGCTGGGGCCGTTCTATAAAGAGGTCTGCGAGCTCACGAATTCTCATGAAATGCTCCCGATGAACAGCGGAGCCGAGGCGGTGGAAACAGCCATCAAGACGGTTAGAAAGTGGGGGTACAAGGTAAAGGACATCCCCGAAAATAAGGCCGAAGTCATTGTCTGCGAGAATAATTTCCACGGTAGGACCATTACCATTGTCGGCTTCAGCACCGACGAAACAGCCCGTGAAGGTTTCGGACCGTTCACACCGGGTTTCAGAATAATCCCCTACGGTGATGCGGCCGCCCTGGAGGCGGCTATTACCCCCAATACCGTGGCCTTCCTGGTGGAGCCCATCCAGGGAGAGGCGGGTGTCATTATTCCGCCGGCCGGGTATTTCGGGAAAGTCCGTGAAATCTGTACAAAGAACAACGTGCTTCTTATTCTGGATGAAATACAGTCCGGGCTCGGTCGTACCGGCAAGATGCTGGCGGAAGAGCATGAAGGCATAGAATCGGATCTTTCACTCATCGGCAAAGCCCTCTCCGGCGGGTATTACCCCGTGTCGGCCGTCCTCTCCAACCGCGAGGCCATGGATGTGCTCAGGCCCGGGGAACACGGCAGTACCTTTGGTGGAAACCCGGTGGCCTGTGCCGTGGGTCGGATGGCCTTACGGGTACTTGTCGAAGAGGGAATGATCGAAAACGCCGCCGTAATAGGTGGTTACCTGCGAAAAGAGATAGAGGGTCTGGCCCTTCCGCGGATAAAGGAGGTCCGCGGCAGGGGCTTGATGCTTGCCCTGGAGCTGGTGCCTGAAGCCGGCGGCGCCCGGAAATACTGCGAGGCCCTGATGGAAGAGGGTATGCTCTGCAAGGACACCCACGGCCATACCATCCGCATCTCGCCGCCCCTGGTCATTACCAAAGACGAAGCCGACTGGGCGCTGGAGCGGATTGAAAGGGTGCTGGGGGAAGATTAATCTCCGGCGGCCTTTTCCTCGATTGCCCGGATATGTATATCCGTCGTATCAAGGTAGGCAACCTCCAGGTCTTGGGGTCGTATTACCAGCGGTAGCTCCGTACAGGCCCGGAAGAATGCCCTGAACTCGGCTGTTCTCCGTCATGGTGTCCACGATATCCAGAAACCTCTTTTTTGTTTCGTCCTTGATAATGCCGAATTCCATACCAAGGGATCACCTGTACACTGAGGGTATCTATGGTACAATAAGGTATCTTTAATGGAGGAGTAACAAAGAGGATCGTTATGTTCGGTTTTATCAGGCGACTTTTCCGTAAAAGAAAGAGAACAGCTCCGGCCGGAGAAAGATCAGCTTTGACAATCGAGGACATCTGTCGTGATGTCCTCGGTCAGAACCTTACACTTATCACCGGTAAGCAGGCTCCGGTGACCATCCGGCGGATGCCATCCGGATCTTTTGAACACCTTTCGGCCTTCGGGGTCGGAGGATTGTTCTATAACACCTTCAGCCGGTCGGACTCATATCCTCTTTCATTTTTCCTCTCGTCGGAATGCATGGACCGGCTTAAAACGGTTTTTGCCTATGTTCACGGCGAGCCGGTGGATAGAGTATCCCCGGTTAGATTATGTACATGGCTGGATGGTAATCTCTCCCGGCTTTTTTACCTGGAAGAGCGGAAAGACACCGGTTTCGATGAGACATGGCAGGTAAGTCCTTTCCTGGCTCTCCCGAAATCCTACAACCCGGAAGAAAAACCGGAAACCCTCTGGCGTTTCGCCGGTAGCGAACTGTTTTACATTTTATCGGGTGAGTACGAATTTTTTATGCTCACCGATTCGGCCAGGCTCGGAGAAGTGGAAAAGCTCCTGAAGATCGACGGGGGTTTCCGGCGGGCGGTGGCGGACCAGGTGATGCTCCGTTATACCGGCGGAGAGAGCCGGTTCTTTGACCGGGAAAAGAGTATACGTATACGTATTGAAAAGAACAATGAATTTCTTTTGGGGCGGTTTTTTATTCCCCTGCGGCCCAAGATAGACGGCAGGCCGGCCCGTACCTATTACAGGGCCATCGTAACATCCGTCCATCCGGGGACGGACACCGGGGAAGATTATACCCGGTTCAGGCTGAACTTTAACTTTAAGGACCGGGTCTTTGAATGGTACTACTCCTTTCACTTTTCCGGTATCGATGAAGACCGACCTCGGCTCAAATCTATTATCGCCGGAGCAATGAAAACCCTCAAAGAAGCGATGAATATCCACGGTGTCCGGGGTAATTTTCTGAATCCGAATATCTATCCGGACCTGTCGGATCATGTCTGTATAGAAGCAACTATCTTTCTGGGGAATGATTCGGCCGTTTGCAGGGTGTTCATAGACACCGAGTTCCTGATGACCCTGGCGGAGTATCTGCTGCCGTCCTGGGAGATTGATTTTTTAAAACGCAACCTCTTTGTCAGGATGCTCAGCGTTATTTCTCTCAACCAAACGCTTTTTCGGAAAAACATACACAGTTTCTACCGGGAGAAGCCGTTGCCCCTGTCTGATTCCGGTACCCACCGGGTTATACGGGTATCCGAATTATTGAACCTCGTTCCTCCGGAAGATTACCGGCGCATCGTTCAGAATTTTTTCCTCGCCCAGGGATGGTCGGTTGGGAACATGCAGTGTCTCTTCTTTTTCGAGCATCGCAAGGATGAAGGATCTCCGATACGAATCTATATGGATTCATTTTTTGATTTGGAATGTTTTCTTGCTTCTCTTCCACGGACAAAACGGGATGAGTGGAATCGCTCTCTGACAGCCTGCCTCGGTTGGCAGGACCTGGTGGAACATAATCTCCGGGCAATGTTGGCCCTGTACGAGGCCATGGAAGAAGACCGAATTTCCCTCTCGTATCCTACAAGGTTTTTGCTCAAAAATGAATTCCAGCACGGGATCGAGGAAGACTACAACATGGAAATCAATAAACTGGCCGGGAATCGTCTCTATATCGACCAACTCTCGGAACTCCCCCCCTCCCTTGCCCAGGGGGTAATCTCCCGCTTTCCCCTGGACCGACTGGCCCTGGCGCTTATTACCGACTCGTCGGACAGGATCATCCTCGACACATTTATCAGCAAAAAGAAGAGAACCTTCCTGGATGAAGAGATCGATTTTCGCAGAGAGCGGTTCAATAGGGGAGAGATCAAGCCCCGGGATGTCTTTGAAGCCATGACGAACTTGAGAAAGGCGGTGGGAGACGAGTACGGAGGGTGGTTGAACAGTCAGGAGAAGGATTGAAGCCGGAGCGGGGGCATGGGGGTGCAACAATTAAGCAGAGCTCGATCTTATTTCATCCTCCAAAGCTTTCTCAACAAATTTGTTAAGCGACATATTCAGCCTTTTTGCCGTCAGGGCTGCTTCTCGATGCAATTCAGGAGACAAACGCAGGTTGAATTTACCGGAATAAGGTTTTTCAGGATATTCGCCTTCTTCTGCGCACCACTGTAGATAATCATCAATGGAGTCTTTAAAAGCAGCCTCCAGTTGATCCACACTTGTTCCCTGAAAGGTAATGACGTCTTTGGTGTTAATTGTCTCTCCATGAAATATCTTGGCCGAATCATCTTTTTATAGCTGCCGTATTCATAGAAGAAAAGGATTAACCACCTTTATTCCTGAGTAGTACTGCCCGGCATTCAGGTCCACGGTCTTGGGCAGTAGATAATGTCTTGTAATTTGACCCCCGGAGGGGAACCCATTATACTGCTCATATGGAAATTTTGAACAAGCCCTCGCCCTTTCGAGCCCGGCTCTACGATCCTGCTCTCTTTTTTCCCCTTAGAAAGATGAGACACGCGGTTATGGAATCCCTTTGTGAATACCGTTCCGCGAAAATACTCGACCTCTGCTGCGGGACGGGTTTTCAGCTGAAGCTTCTCTCCCGCAACGGCTTTACCGATCTCCATTGCCTGGATCTCTCACAGAACATGCTGAAGGTGGCCCGAAAAAGGGGGTATCCTATCACCACGTACCATGCAGATGCGGTGAATACCGTTTTTGAAGATACATCCTTCGACATAGTTATCCTGAGTTTTGCCCTCCACGAGAAGGATACGGCCACTGCCCGTTCGGTACTGGCTGAGGCACACCGAATTCTCAAAAATAACGGACGGCTCATTATCGTGGATTTCCTGTTCGACGAAAATACAAAACTGATTGGCCGGTGGGGTGTTACAGTGGTAGAAAAAATAGCCGGTGGTGAGCATTACAGGAATTTTAAAAATTATATCAAAAACTGCAGCCTGGCATGCCTTATACGCCCGGACAAATTTATTGAGATAAAGCGGTCCCGAGTCCTCGCAGGCGGGGCAGTCGTAACCATGTTCGAGAAGGCAGTGGCGGAGTAATTACCGGGAGACAGTCACACTAAGGTAAGCATCGGATGGGGTTCTGCTCTGGATGATTATTATCTATCCGGATCGTCGGAAGCCCTTGGCTCAGGTGCAGACTATTCTCAGGCCACGGAAGCCTGGCTTGATTCGGATCGGACCGGGAATCCCCTGTTTCTCTATTCAGACAGCTCCGTGTTCGAAATGTAACGATGGAACGGGCGATATGGGAAGCCATGCCGGTATTCCCGGGAACCGCGGCTGCTCCGTACGGATGCACAAATCCTCTCGCAGTGTCGGATTCCATACTATACTGCATGGTCAGGGAAACAGCGGGTGACAATTACGTCAACCGGGTGCCGATATACGGGAGTAGACTGGGAAACCCTCGACACCCGGGGATTTACCTTCGGAGACGCCGCCGACAATGCCGTTATGGCCCTGGGAGATGATGGATACCTCTACCTGGCATACCGGGCCGTGGGGCACGATAACACCGCGGCGGTTATGCGCTATCCCCTGGACTGAAAATTACACCTTACCAGAGTATGCCAATTGTTTTGAGCGCCGCGGCATACCCGGCGGGGGTTTATGTCCCTTTTTTACGGCCTCAGCGGCTTCTTTTTCATACACTGCCCCATACTTGAACAGGGACGGACCTTTTTTGAGGATTTTAAGGCTTTCAGGACCGGGAATCTGGCACGACAACGTGAAGTACACCTATGAAAATTGGAAAAAGCGCCGGGGGAATTATGACGATTATCTGAAAGAACTTTCCCTCATCTATGTCGAATCCCTCAAAGGCCTGGACAGGGCGGTTATGGATTTCGTCGCCGGCCAGGTTATCGAACTGGGGGGAGACAAGGTCTATATGTATACCCGGCGGGAGATCCAACGGCACAAGGAACTGGGGCACCCGGTGTTTTTCATTTCCGGAAGCCCGGATTACCTGGTCCATAAAATGGCCGAGCGGTACGGCATTACCGACAGCATCGGTTCCAGATACCTCCTGGATGCAGACGGTATCTATACAGGCGATGTCGAGCAGATGTGGGATTCCAGGGCAAAGTATAAAGCGGTTTTAGACTATGTAAAAACATATGATATCGACCTACATGAGAGCTATGCCTACGGAGATACCAGCGGGGACCTTTCGATGTTCCAGCTGGTGGGACATCCTGTGGCGGTAAACCCTACACATGAACTCCTTTCCCATCTTTCGGATAAAGTACATGCTAATGTACTGAAACCGACTACACAATCAAAGCGTTTTTCGATATCTTACCACTATGGATATGGCTGCTTTGCGTATTCCGACCGTTCTCTGTGTGTTGTTGTTGCTCTTTCTCTCCTGTTCCGCACCTATTCAGCCGGGAACTCTGGGGACAGGGGTACTCTATCTGCATTACGAAGAGTGCTCCTGGCAAGCCCTGCCGGTGCTGCAGGAGGCAGTCAACCGGATAAAACGGGAACCCGTCCGCGCGCTGATCGTGGACCTGAGGGATGACGGGGGCGGGGCAAGCATCCCCGGCACCTGGTTTGCCGGACAGATAGCTGGAATTCCTGCTCTTTCGGGGGACAGAGGAACCTCCGTTCTGATGAAGGCCGGCACCTTCTCTTCGGGAGTGATGAATGTCGTAGATTTCAAGCGGAAAACCGGAGCTCTTCCGGCCGGATCACCCCTCGTCGAACCGGCAAATCATTACGGCGAAATAGACCGCACGGGCATCGCCGGAATCATTACAATGGAAAGTGCTTAATAAGGGCAAGTATAACCTGAAAATATTGGAGCTATTATGAAGAATTTTCAATTACAGATCCCGACGAAAGTACATTTCGGCACCGGTGTTCTTTCTGGGTTGGGGACGGAGGCTGTCCGTTTCGGCAAGAAGGCACTTTTAGTATATGGCAAGGGAAGTATTAAAAAAAGCGGTATATATGACGTTGTTATGGAACGGCTCGGCGAAGCCGGTTTAGAGGTAGCCGAACATCCGGGGGTCAAACCGAATCCGGTTTTATCCCACGCTGAAGAGGGTATTCGGCGTGCCCGGGAGAAGGGAACGGATGTTATTATTGCCGTCGGCGGCGGGAGTGTTATCGACGAGTCCAAGGCCATTGCCCTGGGATGCCGTAACGACGGACCGGTGTGGGATTATTATACCAGGGAGAGACAGGCAACGGATGCTCTGCCCCTTCTGGCAGTCCAGACCCTCCCGGCAAGCTCCTCCGAACTCAATCAGGCTTCGGTCCTGACGAACGAAAAGACCAGGGAAAAGTACAGCGCCCGGTCGATCCACCTGTATCCCAGGGTTTCGTTCCTCGATCCGGCACTGACCACGAGTATTCCCCTTCAGTACACCGCCTATGCCTGCACCGATATCCTCTCCCACATGATGGAAGGCTATTTTACTACCCAGGATTCCTGGATTCCCGTCCAGGACGGGATGATAGAAGGGGTCTGCCGTGCGGTTATCGAATCGATGGAACGGTTGATGAACGATCCGAAGGACCTGGATGCCCGTTCCGCGGTTATGTGGGCCGGCGCCCTGGCTTGGAGCGACCTGCTGAAGGCCGGAATAACAGGCGCGGCCATCCCTAACCACATGTTGGAACACCCTTTGAGCGCCCATCATGATATAGCCCACGGCGCAGGTTTGTCGATCATTATCCCCGCCTGGCTGAAGTACAAGAAAAAAACCATCACCGGCCGGATCCTTCGTTTCGGCCGCCGGGTACTCGGTATGGAAGATGAGCTCAAAGGACTCTCCGACGAACAGCAGGCCGACGCTGTTATCGAAGGACTGGTAAACTGGTACAGGAAGATCGGGACCCCGGTTACCCTGGGGGAAGCGAAGATCACGAATCCGGATTTTAATGCCATGGCCGAACAAGCCCTGGTCCTCTGTCGGCACTGGCGAATTGAAGGATACACCCGCGACGATATCCTGGCGATATACCGGCTCTGTTCCTGAGGTGACAAGACCCTGTACTATTTAAAGGTTCCGGAGGGTACTGGAGAAACTTCGGATGATATGCTATCTTCTGTTACCCGGAAAATTCCTTTACGACGAGGTAATGATATGGCGGTGGAAATTCATCAGGTTGAAACAAGAAAGGACCTGAAACAGTTTATCCTTTATCCATACAGGCTTTACAGGGGCAACCCCTACTATGTACCGAAACTGGTTTCGGATGAATGGAAAACCCTCTCCAGGGATAAAAACCCCGCGTATACATACTGTGATGTCGATCTATGGCTTGCGTACAAGAACGGAAACCTTGCAGGTAGAATCGCCGGTATTATCAACCATCGATATATCGGAAAGTGGAAGGAGAAGAAAGCCCGTTTTGGATGGATAGATTTTATCGATAACCGGGACGTGTCCGAAGCACTTTTATCGACTGTGGAGAGCTGGGCCGCGTCCCGCGGTATGGAATATGTCGAGGGTCCACTGGGATTCACCGATATGGACCCTGAGGGAATGCTGATTGAAGGGTTTGATGAACTCGGCACCCTGCCGATGATTTATAATTATCCCTATTATCCCGAACATCTCGCCGAGCTCGGGTACGAGAAAGAAGTCGATTGGCTTGAATACGAGATCAAAAATTCTTGGGAAATCCCTGAAAAAGTAAAACGGGTACAGAGTCTTGTCCTGAAGAGGAGCAAATTACGGCTTCTGGATGCGAAAAAAGCGAAGGATATCTTCCCCTATGCGTCGAAGTTATTCGATACCCTGAACGAGGGATACAGGGATCTTTTCGGTTTTGTGGAGCTGGATGAAGAACAGAAAGAAATTTACACCAAACAGTATTTTCCTTTTATCGATCCGGACTTTACCAAGTTAGTATTGGATGAGAACGACGACGTAGCAGCCTTCGGGATAGCAATGCCGTCCCTTTCCCGGGCCCTTCAGAAATCCCGGGGAAGACTCTTTCCCTTCGGTTTTATCCATATCCTCTGGGCATTGAAATTCCCGAAACGGATAGATATGTACCTGGTGGCGATAAAACCGAAATACCAGAAACTGGGTATTAATGCTATCCTGATGGGTGAAATAACGGCGGCGTGTATCCGACGAGGTATTAAAAGCGCGGAGACTTCGGGAGAACTGGAAGATAATACCACTATTCGGGACTTCTGGAAAAACTACGATAAGAGGCAGCACAAGAGACGCCGCTGTTTCCAGAAAAAAATCGTGTAAACCGTTCCGGGCTAAACCTTTTTAGTGTACATTCTGTGTATCTTGTAGATCTTCGCCCCCAGGGTTAAGGCATCACTGAGCATCAGGTCCGTCTTCTCGGAAATCTGTACCATCTCGGCCTCCTTGAAATTTCGTTTGAACACCATGTGTTCCAGTTCGTGGTACAGTAGGGCATTTCCCCCCAGGCGTTGGTACTCCGGCAGTATCGCGATTCCGTTGAACAGAATCTTATCCGCCTTTTTGAGGGCAAAGAGAATTCGCAGGATAGGTAGAAGTCCCAGCCGTCCCCCGTTGATATGGAGGGTCCTGGATATATCTGCGAAACCGAATACAAAGCCGATAATCTTACCGTTATAGGTGAGAAGGGTTATCAGCTCGGGGTCGACAACGGTGAGCAGTTCTTTTTCTACCTGGTCCAGTTCTTCAATAGACAGGGGGTAGTCCTCCAGGTGATGGTTGAAGGTTTTTGCGTACATATCTTTGATTTGACCCACGACCTTTTTTATTTCGCCCTTCGTTTTAAACCGCATCACTGAAAATCGTTCTTTTTGCAATACTGTCTCGGCTATACGGCGAATTCTTTCCGGCAGATGGAAATTTTCCGGGGGAAAGGAAAAGGAATGGAGGTCCACATATTTTTCGAATCCCGCGTTCTCCAGCAATTTTTGATAGTACGGGTAGTTATATCTCATCATCGTCATTGCCGGTGTATATTCAAATCCCTGGATCAGGATACCGGATCCACTTGCCCCGCCTGACAGCATCGGGCCGGTTAATGCCTCCAGGCCTCGTTCTTTTGTCCACCGGCCGAGGTGCCGGAACAGGAAGTCCGCCGCATCCTGGTCATCTATGATGTCGAAGTAGTCGAAAAAGGCAAAACGCGTTTTATGGGATTCGTTATATCGGGTGTTTTCGGTAATGAGGCACCGACCGACGGTTTCCCCGTTCTTCAGTAGTAGGAAAAAGTCGCCGTCGGAATGCGTAAAGAAAGGATGGCGTTTTTTTAGAAGGGCTCGCATATCCGCATTGAACATAGGAATGTAGTAATCACTTTTTTTATACAGACGTTTCGGGAAATTGATGAATTCCCGTCTTCCTCGTAGGGATTCTCCGGCATTACACAATTCATATGAGTCTGTCCCCATTATCTGTTCTCCTTGCTCAAAGATTAACTACTATATCATAATCAAACCTTGCTTTTATACCCGAGACAGAGTTTTTTTCAGCCGGCGGACGATAAAAACATGATTTTCTATCACCACGATCGGGAGCAGTAGGTATTATATTGACACTATTCTACATGTTTTCTTGTTCTGGAGAACGGACTGGTCTTTCGCGGCCGGCCGTGTGGATTGGAACTTGTCTCACCGGTGGAATTGATGCACAGCGGCGGGAGAAGGCGAACAGCGGGTGAGTTGGTATTCAATACCGGCATGACGGGTTATCCTGAGATTCTCACGGATCCGTCCTATAGGAGGCGGATCGTCATGATGATCAGTCCCCATATCGGTAATTACGGGGTCGATCCTTCCTGGTATGAAACCGGGCCCGGTGTCCCGGCAGGAGATATTCAGCCCTCCGGGTTTGTCGTCCGTTCTCTATATGCGGGGCAGCCGGCTCCCGGCAGAATCTCTCTGGACGAGTACCTGAGAGACCATGGAGTAACGGGCATATGGGATATGGACACCCGGGCGCTCACCCTTCATATTCGTTCCGCCGGGAATCCCCGGGTACTGATAACAGGACCAGATTTACCCAACGGAGAACTATCGGATGAAGGACTGGCCTTGTGCAGGGATTACCTTGAAAACTATCCGAAGATGGAGAGTCTGCGGTTGGTTGACGGTGTCGGGTGCTCTTCTATGCAGGATGCCTCTACTGAAGGATATCCTTTCTTAATCGTTTTGGATACGGGGGTAAAGGCAGGCATAGTACGGAACCTTACAGGAAGGGGGTGCCGGGTGGTCCTTGTCAATCCGAATACGGCAACCGTCATGACCACGTCGGGAATCGCCGACGCGGTGTACCTGGAACCTCTGGAAATCGATTATCTTACAGAGATAATTCGCGCCGAGAGGCGGATGCGTTACTGCCTACCATGAGGGGCCAGACGGCCCTCACCCTTACCCTGGCTTTGGATACAAAGGGTGTTCTACAGGAAGAAGGGGTAGATGTGATCGGTTCCAGCATAGAGGCTATCCAACCGGCGGAAGACAGGGGGCTTTTCAAGACCCTGGTAGCCGAGGCAGGACTGGAAAGCCCCGGGTCAGTACTGAGCGATGGTTTCGAAGCAAGCAAGGCCTTTCTTGAAAGGGTCAGTTGCCGGTGGTGATCCGATCCAGCTATACCCTGGGGGGTAAGGGGGGGAGTATAGCCCTGACTCGCGGCGAGGTTAAGGATCTCGTGGAGCGGGCTTGTGCCGAATCCCCCTCCGGTGAAGCCCTGGTGGAGGAATGCCTTGCCGGCCGGCGAGAATTTGAACTGGAAGCCATGAGGGACGGAGTAGGAAACGCTATTTTTGTCTGTTCCATAGAAAATGTCGATCCCATAGGAGTCCATACGGGGGACAGTATAACCGTGGCTCCGGCCCAGACCCTCTCGGACAGGGAGTACCAGGAGATGCGGAACGGCGCCCTGGATTACTGCGCCGTTAAGTCCCCCGCTTCGAGATTGCCAAGTTTACCACCGGCTATGAACTACTGGGTACTCAAATGAAATCGGTAGGAGAGTCCCTGGGCCTTGGTCGGACCTTTATCGAGGCTTTGAACAAGGCGATTCGGGCCGTGGAATCAGGGTTTGACGGCCTCGAAGAGCTGGATATAGGGTATGACGGGCTGGATGCGGTCATCTGAACAATGCATCCCTTGAGGATATTCGGTATATACACGGTTCTAAAGCGGGAAGGCGGGCGTTCAATAGAGAAGCTCACGAGAATCACCGGTTATAACAGGTGGTTTCTTGACCAAATGTACCGGCAGGCGGAGGTCGAACAGAGGTCGAATACAGTCTGGAAGAAGAAGGCTGCCGGCGGGATATCCTGATGGAGGCAAAACGCGCGGGTTTGTCGGACGCGCGCATTGCCGGGCTCTGTTCACGGGGAGAAAAGGAAATCCGCGCTTTGAGGAATGAATGGGATATACATGCTTCCTATCATTTCGTGGATACCTGTGCCGGGGAATTCGAAGCCGAGAGGCCGTACCTCTATTCAACCTAATACGAAAATGGCGGTATCCGCCTATTTTCATCGCTTCGGTTGCCGCGCGGCGGCATGGGAAACTATCCCTCTTTCCGACATAACTACTAGTGCATGTTTTGAGAGAGAATAGTCCATACAGTATATTACTCGAAATATTTTTAGAATTCAATGTTAAATTATTACATATTCCCGATGTATTGACACGATTATATTTCTTCAGTATTATTTCGGCAGTGATACCAGCAGGTATGCTTTAGGTCTTTTTTGATTGTATGCCGGTTTACGTCTATTGAGAGTGAGACTGTATTCCTTAGTTTGAGCGCTTCAACTGCTTCCGTCTTTACCTGATCAATTTCGTAATTCACACGTCAAGAACCAACCGATTGAGACATGCTGTTGTCAACATTATTAAACCCGGCTTGGAAGCCGGAGGAAAAAGGAAGAAGCTAGTATGGCCAAGAAACTTTATGTCGGAAATATCAATTATTCGACAACGGAAGATCAGCTGGAGGATCTCTTTGCCCAGTTCGGTACTGTTCTCAGTGCAAATATCATTGTCGACCGCATGACCGATCGTTCAAAGGGGTTCGGTTTTGTCGAGATGGAAGAAGAGAGCTCAGCCACTGCCGCGATTGCCGCTTTGAATAATACAGAATTTCAAAGTCGTGAAATTCGTGTAAACGAGGCTCTCGATCGACGCCCGAGAAACAGGGACCGTTATTAATACATAAGCATGGATGGGGGGGCCGGGGACAGACCTGGCTCCTTCTTTTATGTACACCTTTTTATAGGAGAAGGAATGGCGCGAAATAATTATTCTTACGAAAAACGCAAGCGGGAGCTGGATAAGAAGAAGAAAAAAGAAGAAAAGAAGCAGAAAAAACTAAACAAGACAAACGAACAGCCTGCGGCTTTCGACGAGTTCGGGTTACCCCTAGAGGTTCCTGTAGAACCCACGGACAATGAATCCCAGGAGGAAACCTAACTCAGCCTTCCGGTTCCTCATTCTCTTCCTTCGGCAGGTATTCTCTGCCGAGTTTTACAGCATTAAAAGGTATAGAAACAACACTCCCGAAAATCTTTATCCCGAAGATAACCTTCATGACTATACCGACGGGCTGTACACCGACGGCGGTCGGAATAGTGATATATCGAGGTATTGTACAGTCCCGACATCGGAGATCTTTATGCTGACCTCGGGGTTCCGAGATTTTCAGCTATTTACATGTTTCCGGAATTGAATTCTGAACCGGCCGGGGTGGATTCGCCGAATGGTTTGAACATATATCCCGCGCCGCGGATATTCTTCAGGTATTTCGGATCCGACGGGTCTATTTCGATATATTTTCTCAGACGGGAAATAAAGATGTCGATTGTTCTGGTTTGAACATCGGAGGTTGTTCCCCAGACTTTGGTCAGAAGTTCTGATCGCGGAATTATTCTGCCCGGATTGTCTATAAAGTACTTCAGTAGCCTGCCTTCGAGGGGAGTCATGGTTTTTGTCGAAGTATCCGAAACACAGGCCAGGGTGTCGAAATTGATGAGGGTTGAGCCGAAGTAGTGCACAGAATCTTCATGAATTTTCATCTTGTACCACATGGTTCTTTTCAACATTCTCGCAACCCGCAGGAGGAGCTCCGTTACATGAAAGGGCTTGGTAAGGTAATCATCGGCGCCGGTTTGCAGCCCCCTTATTCTATCCTCCGCCTGGGTGCGCGCGGTGAGCATGAGTATGGGTATCCGGGGTGATTTTTCCCTGATCTTCTCAGCTACTTCGAAGCCGTCCATATGCGGCAGCATGATGTCCAGGATAATGAGATCTACGGTGTGCTCGCCGAAAAGCCGGACCGCCTCGACCCCGTCTCCGCAGGTAATGACCTTATACCCTTCTTCTTCCAGGTTATATGCAAGACCAATGGCCAGAGATTCTTCATCTTCAACAAGTAAAATTGTCGAAGAGGCCTTATTTTCATTCATAGTTTCTTTTACCCTTTCGGCCGTCTGCCCTGTCCTTTGATGAGTCGACGGGGAGCTCTATTCGAAAGGTGGTTCCTCCGCCCTTTCCTTCGCTTATAACCCTTACCCTCCCACGATGAAAGCGGATTATTTCCTTTACCCGGTATAATCCCAGCCCGGTCCCTTTTACACTGGGAACTTCAGGATAGTACAGACGTCTGAATTTTTTAAACACTTCCTTTCCACTGGATTTGGGTATACCGATGCCGTTATCCGTTACATCAACATAAAACCGTTTATTCGTATGACTCATTGTTACTGATATCCGTACTTCCCCCACGCTGTACTTAACCGCGTTATCGAAGAGGTTCATAAAAACAACCCGGAGGGCGTTTTCATCTACCCGGCACATACACGCGCCGTCTCCCTCGACCTTGTACCCCTCCTGGGGAAGTTTCAGTGCGTCGGCGGCTTCTTCGCAGAGGGTTCTTACAAGGTCTTCCGCCCAAAAGGGCTCAGGGTTGAAGATATTTTTAGGTTCTTCCAGCCCGGAGAGTTCCAGGATTGTGTTTATCTGCGACTCGAGCCGGCGAGTGTCTTTCATCATAATGCTGATAAACTCGTCCTGTTTCGACGCGGGGACGTCCCTGTTCTGAAAAGTTTCCAGGT
The DNA here is from genome assembly GCA_964410865.1 of uncultured Spirochaetales bacterium. Classification (GTDB taxonomy): domain Bacteria; phylum Spirochaetota; class Spirochaetia; order JAFGDJ01; family JAFGDJ01; genus JAFGDJ01. The sequence continues at coordinate 30,077 of CAYPIQ010000020.1, forward strand.
ACATCTGGATTGATGCGAGGGGTGATTTAAGTTCGTGGGTCACATTGGCTATAAAACTGTCGTACAACCGGGTCAGCCTCATCTGTTTATTCAGACGGCTGAATATTATCGTCATACTTGTCATAAGAGCCGCCAGAAGCACCAGGCCAATAATAAGGGCAACGATGTTTTGTGCGTTAAGGACTATCTGGGGAGAGAGCCTTTCCCCGACCTCGATAAAAATAAGATAATTTCTTACAAACCAGTAGATCCATAGGGCCAGCAGACACAGCCAGGCAGCCTGCGATCCGGCGTAGAGGAGGATGGTTGTTATTCTGTCACCTCGTTTCATACCGTATCCTTATGGAACTATGTTCTAGAGGATACCGCATTTGAGGCTGTTTTAAAAGTATTCCCTGAATGATTGAGGCAGGTATAGGACCACTAAAAAAATAGCCGCACCGGGCTGTTTTCATCGTTTCGGTTGCCGCGAAGCGGCATGAACAACCACTAAAAAATAAGCTCTTTAT
>CAYPIQ010000020.1:30595-52503 GCA_964410865.1 uncultured Spirochaetales bacterium
CAACCAGGAAATAATCTCGATCCCCTGGGGACACTGGTCCTCGCACTGGCCGCATTCCACGCATTTATCCGCCCTGTTTTTCGACTGCATAACGTAGTTATACACCCGCTGCGATTCCTCGCTGCTGTTGTACATGACCCGTTCATTGTATAGCCTGAGAATTTTCGGGATATCTACCCCGGAAGGGCAGGGCATGCAGTAATTACATCCCGTGCAGGGAATGGGTTGCAGTTCCTGGTATTTCTTGCGGACATCCGCGTACACCGATTTGTCCTCCGGTGTCAGTTGGTTGACCTTCGCGGAAGAAGCAAGCCGCAGATTTTCTTCGAGCTGATTTCCGGAATTCATACCGCTCAAAATGACCGAAACCGTATCAATATCCCAGATAAAACGAAGCGCCCTGTCCGCCAGGCTCCGGCCGTCGCCGACGGTGTCCCATATAGCCCGTATCGCCTCGGGGGGCTCGGCCGTGAGCTGCCCCCCCCGCAGGGGTTCCATGATAACAATTCCCAGGTTTTTTGATGCGGCATATTCCAGACCCCAGGTGCCCGCCTGGTTTTCTAGATCTACATAGTTATACTGTATCTGGCAGAATTCCCACTGAGGATACTCGTCTATAATTTTCTTAAACACGTCTGCTTCATCATGAAATGAAAAACCGATATGGCCGATCAGGCCTTCGTCTTTGGCTTTTTCCAGTTCTTCCATTATCCCGGTTTCTTTAACTTTATCCCAGTAACGGCTGTTAAGGGCGTGCATAAGATAAAAGTCGATCCTGTCTGTCTTTAGTCTTTTGAGCTGTTCCGTAAACAGGCGTTGAAAGTCCGATTTTTGTCTCAACAACCACACCGGTAATTTGTCGGCAATGTAGACTTTGTCCCGGTAGCCGTTTAAAAGGGCTTTGCCCAGGACGCCTTCACTCCTGCCCCCGTGGTAGGGATACGCGGTATCGAAATAATTGACCCCGCCTTCTATGGCCCGGCGGATTAATTGGATAGACTCTTTTTCTCTAACATCCTGCTGCCTGTTTGTTGAAGTCGGAAGCCGCATGGTTCCGAAACCGAGGATGGAGACTTCTTTTCCTGTTTTCCCTAGCGTTCTGTACTGCATACATACTCCTGTTCTTTATGATACCATGAGGCTTTTGCATCTTTCAAGATACGGATACAATGCTCCCGGAGGTATAATATGGGGCGTTTTATTATGTCCGGCGGATTTAATACCCCGCTGCTTGCGGCGGGGTTGTTGATTCAAAGGGTGTTTCAGTGGCTTTTCGATCTTTCGGAGGCCGGGCTTCCCCGTGAGACCGGAGCTTCTACCGGAGAGAAGATACGCTTGTCGGACCGGCTGTCGACGTACAGCACTTTGGATGCGGCGAAGGGAGGCCTGGATCTCGAGATGCCCGGCCCAAAGCGTTTTTCAACCCGACGAATCAACAGGTAACTGGAACGAGGTACTCAGAAGGTATCCGATATCGATAGAATGGTTCGGCATTTTCTCTCGGCCTGCGGCCGGTCGAAGCTTTACAGCGGGGACAGAGCTCCGGGTAATCCGCCGCCGGCGGGGGAAACTCTGGAGGTCTCCGTGACCGTAACAAACACCGGTGATACTGCGGGAGCGCAGGTCGTACAGGTTGTTCTTCATATCCGCTACGGACAGAATACCGTGCTTTTTCCTGCACCGTTCGGCCCTAGGAGTCCCATAATTATAATATCCGACTATATCTGAATCACCGCGTCGTCGTTGTTGAGGATATACCAGACACATTCATTTCGGGGGCTTATCTGTCCCGCCGGGTATGAATTGTTATTTTTACCGTGCAGGCTCGCCTTGAGGAGAGAAGAAAGTACCCTTCTTTTCCCTTTCGTACCTGAGAGAAACATAACCGACTTTGCATTGTTTATAACATCCAGGGAAAGGGTTACCCGGGGACATTTAGGGGCTGCCTGGGGGGACGGTACAGGCAGGGCCAGTCTGCCCCCTTGATTCAGATCGTTCCCCGGGAAGAGCGAGGCCGTATGTCCGTCGGAACCTATACCAAGTAAAACCAGATCAAAACTGGGCAGCTCGCGCTGCTTTCTAAAGATTTTCCGGATATCTTCCTCGTACTGAATAGCCGCCGTCTCTGCATTTTCCGATTCTCCGAATATCCGATGGATGCGTTTTTCCCGTATGGGCAGCAACGACAAGAGATTCAACCAGGCAGTATTGTAATTGCTGTCTCTGTGATCGGGTGAAACCATTCTTTCATCACCCCACCAGATATGTACCCGCCGCCAATTGATCAGTTGCGTCCACTTCTGTTCGGTCAGGGCACGGTATATTCCCGTCGGAGCTTTTCCTCCCGAAAGGACCAGGTGAAACGACCCGTGGTCTCCTACGGCCTGTCGATATATGTTGCAAATAACTGAACAACCGGCATCGTGAAAGCTGTCCTGGTCGGTAAATATCCGGTATCGTTGAATCATGCACTATCCCCTGTGAATATCGGTACGGACATGCTCCATATCATACCGTTATACCGGACAAAAAGAAAGAGTAATAAACATCAGTAAGCAAAAATCCGGCACAGAGTTGTATTTCGGATTACAAGTGATATCCCGGTCCGGCCGGTTCGACCCCGGCGAGTTCTCGGTAAAGCCGGTCGTTAAGGGGGAAATCCCAGCATCCCTGCCGGCGGATGGTATAACCACCGAAGCCGGTTTTAAAACGATAGAGTCCGTGCATCGGATGGGCGGGGTTGTCATCCGGCGGTATTCCGAACATATCGTAGCGGGTGCAATTATATCCGCGCGCCATACGTATCGCTTCCCATTGGAGAGAATAGGTCGGCATCAGGTTGCGCATTCCGGAAGATGATGCACCATAGAGATACGTGGCCGTGTCACCATGGATTACAAGGATCATACCCGCCAGAGGCCGGGCTCCTTTTTTTGCCATCAGGAGATGTACATCGGTGTTCGGCAGGACGTGCTCTTTTTTAGTGGAAAGCAGCTTTTTAAACTGTGTGTAACTGTGGACTGAAATCCCGTTGCGTCGAACCGTGTCTTTATACATTCTGTACCATTCAGAGAGCCTGTCGAAGGGAGCGTCGTTTACCAGGATACCTTTCCTGAATGCAAGGCGAATATTATATCGGGTTTTCGGTTTCATACTATCAAGCAGTTCGTCTTCCTTCGCTTCGAGATCGATAATCCGTGTGTGGACCGGTTGTATATCCGTAGGGGCTTTACGCAGATTTTTTTCCTGTGTTCCGAAGTTCATCCTGAGTTCACGGATTGTATCCGACGGTATGTCAGTTCCGATTGCGTAGGGTGATCTCCATGGAAGATCATAGCGAATACAGATGCAGTCTCCGGGCAGATAGGGCTTTAATCCCGCGGATAATTCTTCCAGAAAGTTTCCGCGTTCACCTTCAGGAACAGAGAAGGTCGGGGCCCAGGGGGCATACGCTAGGGCGGCTTCTTTGTTGATTCTCCGGAGGAGAACCAGCAAAGAAGCCCGGGTGCTGTTCCATGTCATATCGAAGACCATGGTTCGTTGTCCCAAGGCTCGTTTTGCAAGCCCCCAGAATCTGGACTGCATCAGGTTTGCGGGATTGTTGAGGTTTTTAAGTGATTTCCTCGTAAGAGAAAGCATACGTGTATATTACAGTATATCAAAAACCGGGGGAAAAATAAGGGTGAAAGGGTAGAAATTGAGGGAACATCACGAACCCCTATATGCCGGAGGAGCTTTTTCGGTGGGTGGAGCTTTTCTGACCCAGCTGGTAAATACCACGGAAAAAATAACGATACCACCGCCTATAAGCTGGAGAGGGGCGAGTATTTCTCCGAGTATAAGCCATGCCCCCAGGGCGGTAATAATGGGTATTCCGTTGATGAAAATGGCCGCAGTTGATGCCCTGATGTGTGAGAGGGCGTAGTTATAGCAGAGAAAACCTCCTATGGTCCCGCCTAAAACATTGTATATTACTCCGAAGGCCGAACGCAGACTTACAGCCTGCCAATTCATGTGAGAAACATCGGCCAGAAAAAAGGGCAGGAAAAAAATAGTGCCGAGGAATACCTGGAAGGCGGTGATGTAAAAGGGTGATAATCTTTTACTTATATCCCCTGCCAGTACCGTGTAGATTGCAGCGGAGAATACGGCACCCAGGATGAAGAGATCGCCCTTCAGGCTGCCTGCCAGTGACACATCCGCTTCCCTTCCACCGGTGACCAGGAGTGCCACGCCGGTTATGGACAGGAAAATACCGATAACGGTTTTTTTCCGTATTGATTCCTTCAATGCAATCCTGGCCGTCACGGCGACTACAATCGGTACCAAGGCGATAAGCAGGGATGCCTTGGTTGCAGAGGTATACTTTAAACCCAGGGTTTCGAAGACAAAATAGCCGAAGGGTTGCAGCAGCGCCAGAAAGAGCATCTGTATAGCTGTTTTCCCGTCGAGTTTCGGTATGCCGCGCCGTATCAGCAGGAGTGCAAAGATAATTGACGCAAGAAGAAACCTGGAGAAGACATACGAAAAGACCGTCATGGTTTCCAGAGCAAGCTTGGAAGCGATAAAAGAGACTCCCCAGAGGATGGTGGTAAAAGTTATAGCCGCGTAAGCCTTTGGAAGGTCTTTCATTGCGGCAAAGATAGCATAAAAGGATGCGCTTTGTCAGTAAAGTTCAGGGGTCGGGAAAGGCTGCCGTGTACATAGTCCTGAAGGTTTCCGACCAGTTCTTTTTGTGGGAAATCATCGCGGCTTTTGCCGCTTCTGCGTCATGGGCGATGATAGCTTGAGCAATAATTTTGTGTTCGGCAAAGGTGTCGGAATAATACTTCTTTAATAGCCTTGATTTCTGTTCAGGGTCCATAAGCTCGGAGTTAATAATTCCTCGTTCTATTTCCTGGACCAGGCTTACAAGGAGATCTTCTATTATAACCAGTATTCTGTTTCCCGTAAGTTTTGAAATATACTGTTCGAAATGCAGGCCGAATTTCGATTTACCGGTGGCCTCGTATTCCATCTGGTGTTTTTCCAGGAGCAGTTCAAGCTGGTGGGCTTTTTCAGGGGAGACGCTACGTGCCACGTGTTCACTTATCAGGGGCTCTATCAGCATCCTGGCATCGATAAGTTCATCGATGCCCATTTTCTGGATATTCAGGTATTCACCCAAGAGGCCGATCCCCTTGGTCGGTGTCAGTTCAAGAACTATCGCGCCTCCGTTGGCGCCCCGTTTACGTTCTATATAGCCGTTAGCCTCCAGGGTCATAAGCCGTGCCAGGAATTAGATTATAAACTTTTCCCGTTTCGACGTCCTCAATTTCTGCATGACCTTCAAGTAGTATACATGCTTCTATGTGATTTTTATACCATAAATGTTGTATACTGCCTGCTTCAACTGTCTGCCGCACATCGACGTGTTCCAGGCCGGGGGCTACACCAAGGAAGAGTACAAGACAGATAGCCGAGACACTGCTGGATATGGGGCTGGTGTAGAAATATGTAACACAGCGAAACTAAAGAAAAGCAGTTTCTTTTATTGACATGACTATTTCAAATAACTATATTGCGCTAGGGAGGTTTCGGAAATGAAGGAGATGTCCATAAGCGATTTTAAAACTCACGCTTTACGGATTATCGATGGTGTTTTCAGGACCGGTGAAAGGATCATCATCACCCGGAGGGGTAAACCGGTGGCGGAAGTTATTCCTTTTGAAAATACCAATGAGAAACCGATTCCCGGAAAACTTGCCGATACACTCCTCTACGAAAGTGATATTGTTTCTCCCCTAGGTCCCGATATGTGGGAGGCTAAGGATACGATGAGCTTATTGTATCAGCCATTTCTCCCTGGGAATTCAGCAAACTGCTGGAGAAAAAGAGGTTAAGTATCTCGATGGATCCCGCTCAGTGGATCGATGAAGCACTGAGGATGCCGAAACTGAGGCTCGTACCACTTACACCCCGAGCGACATACCTGTCAACGTGCCTACCCGGGGTATTTCATGATGATCCCGCGGATCAGATCATCGTAGCCACGTCACGATTGGAGAACGCTGTTCTGCTGACCATGGATGAACGTATCCGGAAATATAAGCATGTAAAGACGGTCTGGTAACCTTAAATTCATTATGAAAAGCAGTACCGGTTATCCAGTCGTTCTCTGTCCCCGGGGAAGTAAGGGCTAACCTTTTCCATGCGGCGGAATCGGCGGCGAAAGCCGTCGAAGCCGGGCGGATAACAAATCAGGAGGTGAATCATGAGTGAGGTTTTTCTATCCCGGATTCCCGGGCCCCTGGGAAAGATGTTGGTGGCGGCAACGGACAAAGGGCTTTGCTATCTCGATTTCGTGGACAATGATGAGGATGATCCGCATGTAAAGCTCCTTGTTCGCTATTTCGGGAAGAATATCGATGAGGGGAAAAATACATATATCACCGAGGTCGAACGTCAGCTGTTAGAATACTTCGAGGGAAAACGCCGCACCTTTGATATTCCACTGGATGTTCCCGGAACACCTTTTCAATTGGAAGTGTGGAATGCTCTGCAGACTATCCCCTACGGGGAAACACGAAGCTATAAACAGCAGGCGGAGGCTATCGGCCGGCCGATGGCCGTTCGAGCGGTCGCACGGACGAACGGGGCCAACAGGATTTCCATTATTATTCCCTGTCACAGGGTGATAGGTAGCGACGGCACCCTGACCGGATACGGCGGAGGCCTGTGGCGAAAACAGTATCTCCTGGATCTGGAAGCGGGGAAGTCCCCGTCTCTCCCGTTGAATATATGACCCGGTTTACTCCGGGATACCGTATTTCTGTATCTTGTAGATAATTGTTCTTCTGCTTATTCCGAGCTCGGCGGCTGCCCGGGTCCTGTTGCCCTTCCACTTCTTGAGGGCGCGGGTAATGGCCTGGCGTTCCACCTCGTCCATAGAAACGGACCGAGAAGAATCCGTGTTCCGGTCCTCGTCCTCTTCAGCCCGGGGTGTCTCTTTTGTACCTCCACCGGACTTCTCACCGGCCGGTCTTCTGTTTCCCGCCGTCGGGATGTCAATTATATCGGAACCGATTTCCGATCCATGGCGATAGATGAGCGCGCGTTCCAGGATGTTCTCCAGTTCCCGGACATTACCGGGGAAATCGTACTCCGTGAGGGTTTGGGCCGCGTCGGTCGAGAGATGTATGCCATGGATGCCCATCTTCTTTGCCAGGGTTTCCAGGAGATATCCTGCCAGAAGGGGAATGTCTTCCTTCCGCTCCCGTACCGGCGGGACGTGGATACGCACCACATTGAGCCGGTAGAAGAGGTCTTCCCTGAAGGATCCCTTTTCTACCATGTGATCTATATCCTTGTTGGTTGCCGTTATTATCCGTGCTTCCAGGGGTATGTGCCGGGTCCCGCCGAGTCGCCGGAATTTGTATTCCTGCAGGACCCTGAGGAGTTTCACCTGCAGCGGCAGTGGCATGTCCCCTATCTCGTCCAGAAAAAGAGTCCCCTTGCCGGCCAGTTCGAAGAGTCCCTGTTTCATGGATGCCGCACCGGTAAAGGCGCCCTTTTCATGCCCGAAGAGTTCACTCTCGATAAGGGTTTCGTGTATGCCGCCTAGGTTTACGGCCACGAAGGGTTCATCACTTCTTGAAGATCTTTCGTGGATCTCCCGGGCAACCACTTCTTTTCCCGTACCGCTTTCGCCGGTAATAAGGACCCGTGAGGGGGTCATGGATATGCGTGAAATGTGTTCACGCAGGGTGCGCATGACCGGGGTCTCGCCGATAAGTCCGGTTTTTTCCCCCACGGTGCGCCTGCCGATTTCCAAAAGGGTCTCCCGTTTGCGGTCGGCAACCATGTCCCGGAGTTTCAGAATGAGTTCCGCAGAATCGAAGGGTTTGACGAGATAATCCCGGGCCCCGGTTTTGAGGGCTTCCACGGCGTCGCGAATATCTCCATGAGCCGAGATCATGATAACCGGTGTGAGCAGTCCCTCTGTTCGCATCCACTCCAAAAGCTGTTGGCCGTCCATACCGGGAAGCTTGAGGTCCAGGATAAGGGCATCGTAGTTCCTGGAAAGGAGCAGTCTCCGGCCTTCCGGGGCGGTCTCGGCGCAGTCGGAGAAGATACCTTCCATTTCAAGGAGTCTCTGGATGGACTCGCTGATGTGTTTCTCGTCGTCGATTATCAATACATTCATGTTGGGTGCTCCGGAAGAACGATTACGGCGGTTGCCCCTTTTTCTTTCCTGTTGACCAGGGTAATAGTTCCTCCCGCTGCTTCGATAAAACGCCGAATAACGGCCAGACCGATACCCGTGCCCCGGCTCTTGGTTGTAAAGAAGGGATCGAACAACCGGGCGGCGGCTTCATCCGTAATGCCTCTACCTCCGTCATGAACTTCGATGGTTACCTTGCCCCTGTCAGCCCCGAGGGTCACAACAATGTCCTGTACGTCGCTTCCGCTTTCAACGGCGTTCAGCAGCAGGTTTTCCATGACCGACGTAAACCGCTGCGGGTCGATATAGATAAGGACATTTTCATCCTTACGTTTATACAAGCGGGTATGACCGACTATTCTTTTCATGACATCCTCAATCAGGTGCACCGGATTCAAAGGCTCCGGTATGCCCCGTGGGTTGCGCAGATAGTCGTTTACATGATCGGAGAGCATGGCAAGGCGGTCGACTTCTTCTAGGATGATCTCCGTTTCCCTTTTTACCGTACCTGGGTGTGAACGTTCGAGTATATCAGTCTGCAGGCGTATGGAGCTCAAGGGGTTTTTTATCTCATGGGCCAGGATACCGGCGGCTGTCCCCAGGACCACGAGGTTCATCTGCTCTTCGATGCGGGCGCGGTATTCGGCGTTTTTCCGGATAAGACGCAATACAAACCAGACGCCGAAGGCTGCAAGGATTTCAACCAGGGGGAATAGTACCATGTAGAGCCGGCGATTAGACCAATACGTCGGCACATGGATATCCCAGAGGATTATTTCGCTTCTGAAGGGGACACGAAACATGTCCTCCCGGTTTTTTTCTTCCGTCCGGGCAGGTTCCGGAGGAGGGGGATGCCTGGACGGTCTTCCCGGAGCGTGCTGGATAATCAGTATTGATTCCGTGTCCTTTACCGGAATATAGGTTCGAGGAAAAGTTTTAGGTTGCGCGCATATTTCCTCCGTCAACTGCTCCGGGGCGTTGCCGAAAGCAATCACCTGGGTTCCATCCGCGCTATAGTTTCCCACCCCGAGGATATTCTTTGAACCGACAATGAAGTCCTCAATTTCTCCGACGGAATCCAGGTCACGGAGGGACCGGAGGAAATCGTTTATTGCGCGTTCGCCGGTGTTGTGGGTCTTTAGTCGGTTGGTTTCATGCAGGCTCCTGAATACATACAAGGTAACGGAAGACAGGAGCAGAAAAATCAGGATGCCCGCCGTCCAATGAGTGATTTTTGTGTGTCTACGTACCCCGTTCACGGAATCAGTATAACTTATCCTGTGATACATTCCCACAACTCGTCTTCCTTCTCAAGCCCCAGAATGCCGGTTATTTCGGACAGGGCGATGAGAAAATCGAACTGAGCGGCGATATAGTTTGTTCTGTTTGTCGCCACCAGTGATTCGGCGTCCGCCAGGTCGGTATAGGCGGCAGCCTGCAGGCCGTACCGTGCACCGGTCTCATCGTACAATTCCAGAGCGTAGTCCAGGGCGCTGTCCGAGGATACTACGGAACGGGCCGAGGTGAGAAGGTTGTACCATGCGTTTCGTATCTCGAGAATCAGGCTTCTTGCTGTTTCATGGGCGTTGTTTTCCGTAAGCCGTACGGATATCTCCGCCTCTTTCAGGCTGTCGTTCCTGTCCCAGGGCGTCAGGCCTACCGACCCTGTAAGGGACACACTTCCGGAGGAAGCAACCGAATAATCATCCCCCGGTGAAAGGTTTTCGGATATCGACAGGCTGACATTCGGAATGTACTGCCGTTTCACCAGTTCCGCATTGAGCCGTGCTTTGTGCGTGTTGAGTTCGGCCTGCCGCAGTTCGGTTGAGCTTTCCATGCCCAGCGAGATCAGTCGCCCGGAAATCGTCTCTACAGTCTCTTCATCGAGGGACGACAGCATATCGATCCTGGAGGCATAATCCGAGAGGTCCGGCCGCTCCAGGTCGGGGATGGTCTCCATCCCCAGAAGGGAGGCCAGCCGGGAGCCTGCAAAAAGTGTGTTCCTCTTCATCTGCTGAAGCTGTGCTTCCTTTGTCGCCGTGTCCGCCTTTACCTGGAGAAAGGTCACCCTGGAAATGATGCCCGCGGAATACCGAGCTTCGGACGCGGCAAGAAGACTCCCGGCGGCTTGAAAAGCCTTTTCCGCGGCTTCCTCCTGGGCAAGGGATTCGAGATAATTGTAGAAGTATTGATCCGCGAGGTTTTTGATATTTGTCGAAGTGTCGACAACCTCCAGCTCCGCGAGGTTCGTATTCACCGAGGCCAGTTTATTTCTGACGGTATGGGTACCGCCCTGGAATATCTGCTGGTTCAGCGTGAACCCGATGGATGGAGAAAAGGACACAGGCTCGCCCCCCGGTTGTGATGAATTATAGCTTCCGGAAGCGGATGCCCTGGCGGATACATCCGGGTATAGTTCGTACTTCAGCATGGAGTACTGAAGTTTTTCCGATTCCAGGTTCAGCCTCGAGTTTTCGAGTTCCGCCGAACGTTCGAGGGCAATGGACCGGACCTGGTCCAGGGACAGGGGATTCTCCGCGAAAAGGTTAGCCGGAAGTAAACTGCAGATGAGAATTCCGACAAGCAAATAAAGAATATTTCGAATATTTCTGTCTTTCATATCTATGTTCCACCTCAATGTATCCGTTTTTATTCATACCTCAGGGCGTCGATGGGATAGAGTCTCGAGGCCTTTCGGGCCGGGTAATAGCCGAAAAATATACCAACTGCGGCTGCAAATCCCGCCGACAGGGCGATGATGCCGGGGAGGATGACCATGGGAGCATTCAGGTATCTGTTCATAATGAAACCGGCTGCCAGGGAAAGCAGAATCCCGATACATCCCCCCAGCAGGCTCAAAAGCACCGATTCGGAAAGAAACTGGAGCAGTATATCTTCCCGCCTGGCTCCGACTGCCATTCGTATTCCTATTTCCCGTGTGCGTTCGGTCACCGAAACGAGCATGATGTTCATAATACCGATACCTCCTACCAAGAGTGAAACGCCGGCAATAGCGGCCAGGAGTACGGTGAGGGATTTTGAAACCGACGTGGCCGTATCGACTATTTCCGCCTGGTTGATAATCCGGAAATCGTTATCATCATCCTCCCTTAATCGGTGGGATTCCCGGAGTATCTCCGCGATTTCCGCCTGGGCCGGGTCGATAACCTCCCGGGAGTAGGCGCTCACCTGAATGGAGTTCAGATGGCGGCTCCGGCTGAGGCGGGAGAGGGCTGTTTCCAGGGGAACGAGAATCGTGTCGTCCTGGTCGTTTCCCATGCCTGTGCTTCCCTTGCTTTCCAGGACGCCGCAGACGGTAAAGGGCACCCGGCTTATCCTGATATCCTGACCTACCGGGTCGGTATCGCCGAAGAGTTCCGCCGCCACGGAGGCACCGAGGACGGCGACTTTTCTTCGGCCGGCATTGTCCCGGTCGGTAAAGAAGCTTCCCGATGAAACTCCCCACTGTTTTATGTCCAGGTATCCTGTCTCCACCCCTTCGACCGTGGTCGTCCAGTCTCCCGTACCGCCGGTGACGGTAACGCTCTTTCGTACGATCCCGGAAACTGAAACAACATACCCGGATTCTTTTCGAATTTTTTCTGCGTCTTTCACGGTAAGGCGATTGGCCCGGCCCGCTCCCCTTTCCGGCATGATCATGATCAGGTTGGACCCCATGGAATCTATTTGATTTTCTATCTGCTCCTGTGAGCCCCGGCCGACACCCACCATAATGATGACCGAGGCGACACCGATGATGATACCGAGGGATGTGAGAAGACTTCTCATGCGGTTCAGGAGGATGCTGCGAAACGCCGCCTTCAGCATGTTTCTGCGTATCACGATACATACTCCTTCTCTGCCGTGTAAAGACCGGAATGGATCTTGCGCCATTGGGCCAGGTCGGCGGCGGCACTGGGGGAACCCGGCACAGGTTCGTCCGAGACTATTACACCGTCCTGCAGGGTTATCTTTCTTTTCGTATAACGGGCGACTTCGGGTTCATGCGTAACTGTTACGATGGTTATACCCCGTTCGTTCAGTTCCTGAAGAAGCACCATGATATCCAGGGTGGTTTCCGTGTCCAGGTTGCCGGTGGGTTCGTCGGCCAGCACAAAGGAAGGGTCTCCCACCAGGGCACGGGCTATGGCAACCCGCTGCTGCTGTCCCCCGGAAAGCCTGGAGGGTATATGATCGAGACGGTCGCCCAGGCCGACGAGGTTCAGTACTTTTTCCGCCTTTTCCCGGGGATTTTCGATATTCCGGGACCGGTCGTAAAATAGGGGGAGCTCCACATTTTCCAGGGCGGACACCCGGGGAAGCAGGTTAAAGCTCTGAAAAACGAAACCGATCTTCTCATTCCGGATATCGGCAAAATCGTCCAGGTCGGCATCCCGGGTGTCCATTCCGTCGAGGATGTACACCCCTTCCGTGGGCCGGTCGAGGCAGCCGAGAATGTTCATCAGGGTGGTTTTTCCGGAACCGGAGGGTCCCATAATAGAAACGAACTCCCCGTAATCTATGCTCATATCGATGCCCTGCAAAGCCCTGACCGTTATGTCTCCCATCCGGTAGAACCGTTTTATACCGCTTAGTTTGATTAGTTCCTTCATGATGATATCCTGATCTTTACAATGATCTCGCGACCCTCCAGTTCGGCTTCGCCGAGAATTTCGGTATACAGACCATCGGTAACCCCGGTTTTCACCATCATAACCGATAGCCGGCCCTCGTCATCTAAATACCACAGGGTCTTGCCTTCGCCCGGCATGAGTGACGAAACACTGCTGTTTTCATTGTTCCGGCGGGGGCCTCCGGGAAAGGGCATGCCTCCCAGGACTCCTGTGCCGGTGTTATTGTTGGCGGAGTTCTGCACCAGTTTTCTGCTTTTCTCCAAGCGCTCACGGGCAGCCGCCTGTTGATCTTCCGGGAGTTCGGCAATGCGCTCTTCGAAAAACCGGACCATGGCTTCAGCCTTTTCCTCTTCACCGGGTTGAAACCTGAAGGCGGAATTGGGTGCTGTGAGCACGTCCTCCTTCAATTCGATAATGAAATCCAGGTTGGCGGTCATGCCGGGGAGGAGAAGCCCATCCGGGTTTTCGGCATCAACGATAACCGTGTAGATTATAATACTGTTCACTTCTTCCGGCATCAGCCTGATCTGGCGGACCGTACCGCTGAAGGTTTTTTCCGGATATGTATCCACGGTAAACCGGACCGACTGGCCTCTGTGGACCATACTGATGTCGAGCTCATCCACCTCGGCGTGAATCTCCATAGCTGAGAGGTCTTCCGCCAGGGTAAAGAGTTCCGTAGAAGAGGAGCCGCTGGTAACCGTATCTCCGACATCCACATTCCTGTCCAGTACGATACCGTTTATCGGTGAGAGGATGAGGGCGTAACTGTTCAGCTCCATATCTATCTTTTCTTTTTGGGCCAGGGCGGACTCCAGGCCGGCCTCCGCAATTGCCAGTTCAGTTTCGCTCGTGTGGAGATCGAAATCGGAGATAAGGTTCCCCTGGTACAGCTTTAGATTGTTGTTGTATTCCAGGAGGGCGTGCTCGTAGGATGCGCGGCTTTTCATAACCGCGGACGCAGCTTCACGTGCCTGTATTTCCAGGATATCGGTATTCAGATCGAGGAGTTTCTGATTTTTCTCGACTCGGTCGTTGTAGTCGGCATAGATCTTTTCCACAGTTCCCGTCATCTGGGCCAGCACGTGGACCGTCCCCACCGGTTCCAGGCTCCCCGAGCAGGAGACGATGTTTTCTATATCTCGCCGTTCTATAACCCCCAGTTCGTATTCGGTATGATTTTCTTTTTTTCCTTCTCCCGTTACCGCAAACAGTACCCCTGCTAGAGCTATAAGAAGTATACATCCGCCGAAAATGAAGGCTTTTTTTCTGTGCTTCCTTTTTGTTGACATACGTAAACGCTCCAAGAATGAATGAATATACCGACTATATTGCAACAATCGTGCCAGGGGTTCGAAAGGCGTTTTTTACGGTATTTTAAAGCCGTGCAGGCATATGTGCTGTTATTTTTTTGCACACCGGGGGAAATAAAGTACACCTGCGCAATTATTGCGCAGGGGCCTAGGTTTCGAAGTGCCCTGGGATATTTGTCTTATCTGGAATTCAAAACCCGGTACAGGGTATACTTGCACTGCCGCATCATACCGGCTCGGGGTTTGATATGCCGGTAAATCTTGCCGCCATTCTTCTGCTTTTTGTGTTCGTATTCACCGGCCCCGGGCGGAAAACTGCATCGTTGGGAAGGTATGTTGTTCGTTCTGCTGTATGGAGGATATCTCTTCTTCCTTCTCTTATCATAGCAAGATCCGGGTGGCTTTTCAGCAGATTCGGATATATACTTTTCCCATGCCGATGGAAGACTTGGAGCAGCTGTCACAGGATTATTACACCCTAGAAAAAGCTATAAGTTACCTGGATACACATTTCCGCGGGCATCCTTCCCTGGAGAAAATTGCCCTGCACGTACATGTGAGACCCTATCACTTTCATCGACTCTTCAAACGTTGGGCCGGTATCACCCCCGACCGTTTTCAGAAATACCTTACCCTGGAGTTCACGAAACAGAGGCTCGCCGAGGGGAGCAGCATCCTCGAAACGGCGTACGAGGCGGGCCTTTCCTCGCCGGGACGCCTGCATGATCTCTTTATTACCTTTGAGGCGGTTACTCCCGGGCAGTTCAAAGGGGGGAGCTCTCTTGACCATCCAATACGGTTTTCATCCGACTCCCTTCGGTGTGTGCCTTATCGGGCTTACCGAACGGGGAATCTGCAGCCTTTCATTTCATGACCGGAATGCTGAAAAAGATGCCCTCGAGGAGTTTCACTCCCGCCGGCCTGCCGCCCGGTTCACCGAAAATCCTCCGGTTACCGCCGGAGTTGTTAGAAGAATCTTCGAATCCCCCCGGCCGGCGGATGGCCCCTTCCATGTGTTGCTTTCCGGTACTAACTTCCAGGTGAAAATTTGGCAGGCTCTCCTGTCCATACCCCCGGGGGTCGTTGCCGGCTACGGGGATATTGCTTCTTTCATCGGAGCGCCGAAATCAGTACGGGCCGTGGGTAGCGCCATTGCGGCAAACCCGGTGGCCTACCTCATCCCCTGCCACCGGGTCATAGCGGCTTCCGGACGTATTCACGGATATCACTGGAAACCGGAACGAAAATGCCTGATGCTTATCGCGGGGTATTAAACCCGCCGGACATAATAAACGAAATTGTCGTGCACCCTTGTATTTTCTACATGCTTATACGGTTTGAAATCCTGTACAGGTTATGTTATACTCAAGGGGTTATCAGGTTATGACAGCCAATGGTTCCGGAGGAGGTACCGATATGTTCCGATTTATTATTGCAATCCTGTTGGGCACGCTCTGCATTATCTTTTTTGCGCAGAACACCGCGACCGTTTCTCTTGTATTTCTCTTTTGGACTCTTACCGTTCCGGCGGCCTTATTACTGTTTGCCGTTCTCATTATAGGTATCATTCTGGGATGGGTTTTTTGCAGTATTGGAAGGAAGAGGAAGAAAAGGAAATAAAACAGAAGTTTTTTGCGAGTAATACATAAGAGCACTTCAGGACAAACATACTGAGTATCATTTCAGTAAGTGAAAAAGCTTACGGTGTTCCTGCCGTCTTTCTTCAGCTCCGGCCGATGCCTACCGACATAGAAGATGGTGTAAAAGGTAAGTGAAGATGGTCATTCTTCGTGATCCCGGAGATGACGAAAGTCATCAGGTAGGTACCGGTGTCGAGGCATCTACTTCGGGGCAAATCTGGATCATTTCGACAAGCTTGTGCTGATTGACTCCAGGGGATGATCAGGGGTATACTTCTCTCATTCCCGCCGTTTGAGATTCATTCATCAGGATACCATCGCCAATCAGCAGGAAAATATAACCTAAGGATTATTGCTTGAGTTTTACCCTCTTCGGATTGAACCCGAATATACTGAAAGCCATCGAAGCCCTGGGTTTCGAGAATCCCACCCCGGTGCAGGAGAAGGTCATCCCCCATATCCTTTCTTCCGACCGGGATATGATCGGCCTGGCTGAAACGGGCAGCGGAAAAACCGCCGCCTTCGGTCTGCCCATTTTAAGCCGTATAGACATGTCCTTCCAGGGGGGGCAGGCCCTTATCCTATGCCCCACCCGGGAGCTTTGCCTGCAGATTACCCGGGATATGGAAGCCTTTTCACGATACATCACCGATCCCGGCATCGTCGCAGTATACGGGGGTTCCTCGTATCGGGTCCAGAAGCAGAAGCTGAAAGAAGGGGCCCGTATCTTTGTAGCCACTCCCGGGCGGTTGGTGGATCTTATCGGTCAGGGGATTGCAGATATCAGCCGTATCTGGTGCCTTGTCCTGGACGAGGCGGACATTATGCTCAACATGGGCTTTAAGGACGAGCTGGAAGCCGTACTCGAAGCCGCGCCGAAGAAACGGCAGACCCTTCTGCTCTCCGCCACCATGTCTGAGGAAATTACACGAATAGCCGAACGGTTTCTCCATGATCCTGTGGAACTGACCGTTGGGAAAAAGAATACCGCCACGGCAGCGGTGGATCATACCTACTACATGGTCCATGCCAGGGACAAGTTTCAGGTTCTAAAGCGCCTGGTGGATTCCAATCCGGGTATCTACGGTCTCATCTTTTGCCGGACGCGGGAGTCGGCCAGGCAGATTGCGGAAAAGATGATCGGTGAAGGCTATAACGCCGACGCCCTGCACGGAGACCTCTCACAGGATCAGCGGGAATATGTGATGGGAAAATTCCGGGATCGAAAACTTCAACTCCTGGTGGCTACCGATATTGCCGCCCGCGGCCTGGACGTGCAAGACCTTACCCATGTTATCCACTACGATTTACCCGATGAGCTGGAGATATACAATCACAGGAGTGGACGGACCGGACGAGCTGGGAAGAAAGGCCGGTCCCTGGCTATCATCAACTTGAAAGAAAAATATAAAATTCGAAGAATAGAACGTACCATCGGCAGGAAACTGAAAGAAGGATCAATCCCCGGTACGCGGGAGATCTGTGAAGCCCAGCTTCTGGATATGATGGACCGGGTCACCACCGTGAGTGTGGATCGACAACGCATTGATTTGTATCTGCCGGCTATTCTAGAAAAATTGGAAGGCCTGGACCGGGAGGATCTGATAATCCGCTTTATCTCCCTGGAATTTAACCGGTTTTTGGATTCCTACAGGAATCTTCCTGACCTGACGCCGGTCAGCCGTCCCGGAACAAGCCGAGAAAAACCGGTCGGGCAGACCAGGATCGACAGGCAATCCCGGCGGAGTGCCGGCGGTCCCCATGGGTGGATCACCATCAACTCAGGGAAAATCGGCGGGGTAACCCCGCAGAAGGTCATCAGCCTGATAAACTCGTGCACCCGTGGGAAGTCGGTGGATATCGGAAAGATCGACATTGGACAGGACAGGACCAGGGTCCAGGTGGAAACCGGAGCGGTTGAATTCCTGCTTGAAGCCTTGAAGCGCCGTAAGTTCCAGGGGAAGCGGATGAAGGTGCGGCAGTCGTAAGGAAGAAGAGAACTGACGCCGGTCTCAGGGGTGGACCGGTAGCGTCTGTCTTAGATCTCCAGCCCCCAGAAAGTCCTGACCAACCATCCTATACCAAAGGACACTAACGCCACCCCGATGCTGATGGCGGCCATTTCGAGGAAACGTCGCCGGAAGGGCAGGTCTTTTGCCACGGAGATGTAGAAGTTGAATACCAGAATGATCAAAATGGCGATACCCATCATCACCGCCAGGTCTATAAAGGGGTTTGATATGAGAAAATAGGGAAGGACCAGGAGAATGACTGTTCCGAGGTAGGCAAAGCCGGTGTAGAGGCTGGATTTTGCAGCTTCCTCCTTGTTGCCTTCCTGTCGCTGGGAAAGGAACTCGCTGGCGGCCATGGAGAATGTGGCGGCTATGCCGGTAATAAGTCCCATCAGGGCGATGGTGCGGCTTTTCTGGATGGCCAGGGTAAAACCTGCCAGGGCTCCGGAAAGCTCCACCAGGGCATCGTTCAGGCCCAGGACCACCGAGCCCATGTAGTTGAGTCCCTCTTCGTTTATGATACCCAGAAGTTTTTTCTCGTGGGCTTCTTCCTCCTGGATAATATTACCGATTTCCTGGATCTCTTGTTCAATAAGACCGTAATTCTGCTGCGCCCTCTCTTCCGCCCGCTCCATGAGTTTCAGAGAAAAGGTCAGTCCCAGGAACCGGGCCATGAAGGTGTAGATCCCTATACGCAGTTTAGAAGGTTTGGTGTCCCGGCCGGTATATTTTTTGAGCAGTTCGTAGTGTTCGATTTCGTTCCGGGCGATATCCCGGAGGATTTTCGCGTTTTCAGGGTCGCGTATTCGCGTGGCCAGCCTGTTGTATACGTGATAACTGTTGATTTCGTCCGACTGATTTTCCAGTAGATGGCGGAACAGTTGGTTGTCCATACAATACCTCCGGGCCCTCGGGTAGTTCTAGAGGGTATACTATTTCCGAAAGGTTGTCAGTAGAGTCACGCCCCACAAAAATCGCTCCCCAGGGTTTCGAAATAAGAATAATTAATATTCCCGGATTGACTCGAAGAGATCCGCCCATGTGGATTGTTCTCTGAAAAAAACAACCGGAGTTCCCACAGGTGCCTCTATTGCCTGTGAGCCCGGAGCGATTTTTGTACCGGTAAAAAGGTGGACCCAGTTATCCTTTGGTATATTTGCTCTGCGTGAAAGAGCTCCTTTTTCCAGGACGGGACAGACGAGTATATCCCTGCCCAGGAGATACTGGCTCGCATCCTTTAGAAAGCATGGATCCTTGTAATGAAAGAAAACAGGCCTAATTACCGGGGTTCCGCGGGTGTAGTATTCTTTCAGGCAGGTCCTGATATAGGGTTCAATTGTCGCGTGGATTCGGGAAAACCGGGCGGTTGCGTCGATTGTCTCTTTATCCGAATCGAACTGATGGTTTTTATCCGGCTTACTCCCGGCCGTGGTTCTCATGACCGGCGTAAACGTCGATAGTTCAAGCCACCGAAGGTATAATTCCTTTGATCGGCGAATCGGTCCTGAGGTGGTATATCCGCCGATATCCCCGTGGACACAACCGATTCCCGAAAGCCCCAGGGACAGCACGGCCTTTATAAAGCTGCCGATACCATAGTCATTTGAAAAATCGGTAAACTGTTCTCCCGTGTAGACAAGGGAGCTTTCAGCGGCAGTACCGGTAAACCCTGAACGGTTGAAAAAAACAATATTGTCTTCGGCTTCCGCCTCCTCTATCGCCTCACGGTTGAGCCCGGCCCAGAGGGTCGGCCACAGGTTATGTAATTCCTCCGGGGTACCTCTGTGTAGAACCGCATCCATGGGGAGGTATTCGCCGTAGTCGGCCATCCAGCCTGAATAGCCGGGATTAATGAATGTATTCCGGATAACCGTCTTCATCCACCGACGGCCGTCAGGGTTGGTAAGATCCACAATGCCGTATAGAGAGCCTGCGGACTTTATTGTGTAGGGTTTTCCTTCCCGGTCCATGACAAGATACCCGCGGGACACCGCTTCCGTATACAGTGCACCACCCCGGGCAAGATGCGGGGAGAGGTACCCGAGTAATCTGATGTTGTCGGCCGGTTCTTTTTGTCCGGGCGAGGGGAACTTTCGTCTTTTTCTCCTGCCATCCTCGCGGTCTGACCATATCCCTGCAACTTCTGCACCCGCTTCGATCATTTTTCCCACCGACTTGCTCCGGTCCGTCCTTTTGTCGACGGAGAGGATAATACCCCGGGTAATCCAGGAGGGAAGGGGTGGTTGTCGACCGGTGATAGCAGTCAGTTTTTCCAGGAGGGTCGGCCAGGTTCCGGCGTTCCCAAGGGTGATTCGCCGGGGCAGGGAGCTCCAGTGAACCAGGGTGTAATCCGGATGATGAAAGTCCAGAATACCATACGCTGAGGAATCAATGTGACAGAAATACCCCCCGGAAGAGAGAAAAGACGGATGGATATAGTAAGACCCATTCTCCTCAAAGGGCCTGGTTTTTCCCGAAGTATGAAAGAGTCGCTGCAGCATACGGCGGTAGACGGCTTTAGGTGAAACATGTTCCTGTACTAGTATATTCACCCGTCTGCCTTTCAGATCCAGGGCCCCGAAGTTTTCGCCGCATCCATATACTGATTCCGATGCGTCCGCGTCAAGCCTCAGGCAAAGGGCTGTATGGGTATCATTACGGTAAGGATCGATATTGAGTAGTCCGTTCTCTTCGGAAAATGTTATACGCAGGGTTCTCCCCGAGGTGTCCGAAAAATGAAACACGTGGCTGTTTATGGTTGAATTAATTGTAACTGCCGGCAGAGTTTTGTACACCGTGGAGTCGGAAACCCGGCTTTTACCGTTCTCCGCCCGAAAGTCGAAATCGGCCCGGCCGATGGATATACACGGGCTCACCGAGGTGTGCGTAAATACGGACCTCTCATTGAACAGGAAGCGGAAACCGTCTTTCAGGCGGATAATCCTCATCATATTCAGGTATACTCCCTCCTGTAGTATGACATCCGGCGCTCTCTACTGTAAATACCCGTTGCCTTCTTTTTGGAATATTCATGGCGGGTTTGCCCCTTGTCAGAATAGGTATAAAAATGTTAGAGTACGAAAGGTAATGTATATACGCTCACGGGCGTTAAAAGACACTTCTTTTTTCAGTCTTACCTAGATGTTTTTTACTACAAATAACGCCCCGGGAGCATTTGATATTACAGGAGGGAAAAAATGGAATCAAACAAACAGGGAGATACAGATGAGAATCTTCCAGAAAAAAGAATAGCAATGATCTCGACCCACGGGTATTTTGCCGCTGAGCCTCCCCTGGGTGCTCCCGATACGGGAGGGCAAGTCGTCTACGTACTGGAACTATCGCAGACGGTAGCCCGGCACGGGTACAAGGTGGATATTTTTACCCGACAATTCGAGGACCAGGAGGCCTGCGAAGAGGTGGATGAAAATGTCCGCATCCTGCGTTTTCCCTGCGGTGGAAAGGAATTCATACCCAAAGAATACCTCTACCGGGATATCCCCGAATGGGTGGACAACGCTATGGAGTATATCGAAAAAAACGGTCTTTCGTATGAACTGATAAACAGCCATTACTGGGACGCCGGTATTGCCGGAAAGCTCCTTCATGATAGAACGGGAACTCCTCACGGATTTACGCCCCATTCACTGGGGTCATGGAAAAAGCGGCAAATGATCGAGGATTATCCTGATGATGCCGAACACTTTGAAAAAAAGTACAATTTTTCCGAGAGGATAAAGCATGAAAAGGAACTCTTTGATACGGTAGATCGTGTTATTGCTACCACTCCTATCCAGGAGGATATAATACTGGAGGATTACCAGGTTGATCCTGAGCGGGTTGTCATTCTTCCCCCGGGATACGATGATACCTTCTTCTTCCCCATAGGACAGGCGACCAAGGACAGTATACGGGAAGAAATGGGGTTCAAGGAACGGACAATCTGCGCCCTCTCGCGGCTGGCAAACAATAAAGGCCTCGACCTTCTGGTGGATGCCTTTGCCCTCATGAATGAACGGTATATCGATGCTTTTCTCAACCTGGCCATAGGACACGAAGAGAGAAACGAGTCGGAAGAACAGGTGTACCAGGAGCTGCTCCAAAAG
>CAYPIQ010000021.1:0-44181 GCA_964410865.1 uncultured Spirochaetales bacterium
AAAACATAACACCTGAAGGAATTGTTCAGCTTTTTACGAAATTGTCGTGCACCCACTGCGGCTTCGGGGTTTGACAGGGTTGAGTATATTTGTATAATATCTCGATACTATGAGGTGGGAAGCGGCTATTTCGTGTCCGGCTAAGATCAATCTCCACCTTGAGATCGGACAGGTCAGGTACGATGGGTACCATAACCTGCTTTCCATATTTCATATGGTCGATGTCTGCGACACCATATGGATACGCTCTTTGAAAAAATCTGATTTCTGCAGCATTTCCGGGGATTTTCCGGTTTCGAAGGAGCAGAATATGGTCTTTCGGGCGGTACAGTCCTTTAGAAAGGCAACAGGGCTTCGTGACGGCTTTGAGATACGGCTGAAAAAGATGATTCCCCTGGGTGCCGGCCTTGGCGGAGGTTCGAGCGATGCCGCCGGAACCTTGAGAATTCTGAACCTTTTATATAACCATGTTCTAACCCGGGAAATCCTGATGGATATCGGGGCAGAACTGGGCAGTGATGTCCCCTTTTTTTTGACTGCCCCGGCTGCCTTTGTATCCGGGAGGGGAGAACATGTTTTCCCGTTATCCCCGAAAGATGAACTATGGTGCCTTCTGGCAGATTCAGGAATTAAAATCGGTACCACCGAAGCCTATGGCTGGGTTGATGAAACCGGCGATCTTGCCTTGAGAAGCGATCCTGAAACAATAATTCGGACGTACACAGGTGAGCGGCCGGAAAGATGGGGTTTCTTTAACTCATTCGAAGAGCCTGTGTTCCGCAGGGAAGCAGGTCTTGAAAGCCTGAAAGGGCGAATGATGGAGACACAGCCTTTATTCACAAGCCTGTCCGGCAGTGGGTCTGTGATATACAGCCTCTTTGACGATAGAGAAAAGGCTTTGCAGGCAGCCGAGGAGCTGAAAGACGAGGGCGTAAGAATAAGCCTAGTAAAAATGCTTGCTAGATTGCCGAATGCCATATTACAATACTAGGGGCCGGAACATGGTGTATGCAAGGAGATGTATATGGATATAACCGACATTAGGATCAGGCAGGTGAGCGCGGATGGAAAACTGAAGGCCTATGTAACTGTGACGTTCGATGACTGTTTTGTTGTTCACAACGTCAAGATAATCGAGGGAAAGAACGGAGCTTTTATCGCCATGCCGAGCAGGAAGACAAAAACAGGGGAATACAAGGATGTAGCTCATCCGATCAATTCCGATTTCCGGGGATCCTTGCAGGAAAAGATACTGGATGAGTACAACAAGACTCGGGAAGAGTCAGTTCCAGAAGAGTAAATCCAGGACAGTCGCAGATACGGAATACACACATACGAAGGATGAGGAACCAGGGACGGTTCCGTGCATTCTAGATACGTATTATTGGGACGTAGGCAAGGGGTAAGCCACCGGTTTTTGGTACCGGCACTCGCAGGTTCGAATCCTGCCGTCCCAGATCATACCATTACCATGCAGGAGCAAAAGGAGTAATCAATGGAAAAACAGACCCTGACGGGATATGTGAGAAGCGAGTATAAAAAGAAAGCTGCCAAAAGGCTTCGGGCGGAAGGAAGAATTCCGGCAGTAATGTATAGTTCAAGGGGTTCTATGCCGATTGCCGTGGACGGACATGAATTTTCTAAAAAATTCCACACTGTCAGCGAGAATACCCTTATCAAGCTGACCGTGGACAAAGATTCTCGTGACGTACTTGTCAAGGATTACCAGGAAGACATCATCTCCGGTAATATTCTCCATATAGATTTTTTCGAGGTTGAGCAGGGCAAGCTACTCAGAACCAATGTACCGATTCATCTGCTGGGCTCTGCCAGGGGCGCTAAGGAAGGCGGCGTTCTCGAACAGCTCATGCACGAGATCGAAGTAGAATGTTTACCGAAGGACATCCCCGACTCGGTGGAGGTCGATGTCAGCGATTTGGGCGAAGGCGAATCTGTCCATGTGAGCCAGTTGACGCCGCCGAAGGGTGTCAAGTTCATGGTTTCAGGGGATAGCGTGCTTGTTACTATAACCCACGTGCGCGGTATCGAAGAGCTCGAAGCCGAAGCCGCTGAAGAAGGCGAAGAAAAAATGGAAGAGGAAGGCCGGGAGGAATCAGCTTCTGAGGAGGAAAGTGAAGAATAAACCCGACCTTCTTATTGTCGGTCTGGGTAATCCCGGTAGTAAGTATCTCGAAACTCGCCATAACGCAGGATTCCGCGTTATCGATCGGCTCTCGGTTCTAACCGGCCTTATACTGAAAAGACCCTTTCTCGGAAAATATTACTCTGCCGGGGGCCAATGGAACGGGCGCAGGATTGTTCTGGTAAAACCGTTGACGTATATGAACAGGTCCGGAAAGGTAGTTCCAACCCTGCTCAGGAAAACAGGTATTTCCACCGAACGTCTCGTGGTTGTGTGCGACACCCTCGATCTCGATCCGGGTATGTGCAGGTTAAAGCGCAAGGGCGGCAGTGCGGGACACAAAGGGGTAGCTTCAATTATAGATGAAGTCGGAACCGGCGCCTTTTTTCGCATGTACATCGGTATAGGACGTCCGGAACATACATCGGAAGTTGTCGATTTTGTTTTAGGAAGCCCGGACGATGAAGATAGAAAGCGAATAGAGGCTGCGGAACAAAGGGCCGCGGAAAATATTCTGCGGTTGTGCACCGAGCCTCCTGAGCGAGTTATGCATGGTCTCAATAGAAGAAAAGATTCGGAAAGCGGTAGATCAGTATCTTCGTAAACACCGGATCCCTGTAGGGGCATCCATCCTGGTGGGTTTTTCCGGGGGACCCGATTCACGAGTACTGGTGTCCGCTTTATTGTCGCTCCGTCGCTCCGGCGGACTGGTCCTTGCATATCTGGATCACGGTATACGTCCCCGGGAAGAACTCGATCCTGAAATCGAAAAAATTCGTGAATGGGCGGCGACTCTGAACCTTCCCCTGGTTATCAAGTGTATATCCCCGGGCAGAATTAAAAAAGAAGCCCTGGATGGGGGGTATTCCCTAGAAGACCTTGCCCGCAGGTACAGGTATGCATTTCTCCGGGAATCCGCTGTCGGATACAAATGCGCGTACATCGCCCTGGGGCATAATCAGGACGATCAACTGGAAACAATTATCACACGGGTCTTGCAGGGGTCGGGGCCGGGCGGACTCAAGGGCATTCCGGAACGCCGGGGACACATCATACGGCCTTTAATAGCGGTTTCAAAGGAAGATATCCTGGCGTATGCATCCGAGAACAACCTGGTTTATTCGATAGATTCGACAAATGAAGGTAATGACTATCTGCGGAACCGCGTGCGGCAGGATATAGTTCCCCGTATCAAAGAAATTTTCCCGGGCTATACCAAGTCTCTCGGTTTTTTTGCCGAAAAGATGTCCCTTACGGATGATTTCATCCTTCAGGAAACCGAAAAAAGTCTTGCATGGCAGCCCTGTAAAGATGGATATAGAATACCCCAGGATGATTTTCTAGCTGCACACCCGGTCTTAAGACTCCGGTCTTTATATCGGCTGTTCGACCTCTCCGTGGAGAGAGGCGCCCGTACAAGGCTCCCTTACGGCGCACTCAAACCGGCTCTTGCCTGGAAAGGAGGGGAGGATGCGATTATACTCCAATGGCGTAATTATGTACTGACCAGTCGTGAAGGCTTCATTTTTTGGGAAGAGGATATTGTATTAAAAGAAAAAAAACAGTATCTTATTGTCGTAGATAATGATATCGACATTGTAGTAGCCGGGCAGTCATTTCGTGTGCGGCTCTGTAATAATGAATCCGACGAATGGGCTTTCAATATAAGAGCGGCAGCCCCGCCGTTGATAATTCGTTCGAAAAGGGATGGCGACAGACTTCGCATTGGAGGGGGCAGGACCGAGCTGAACAAGTTGTTCAGTCGGTGGAAGGTCCGGTCCGAGCATCGCGGAATGATTCCCGTCCTGGAAGATCGAAAAGGGATTGTGGCGATATTAGGAGAACACCTGGGGTACATGAACCGGTATCGAAGAGCTGAAGAAAAGTCGGTGGACGAAAGGGTGTACAGAATTAACATAGAGGTATTGGCAGACGAATAATCATGCAAAACAATGGAAGAGACAATAACCAGAATAACAACAGTGATCCTAAGAAACCGGGTATGAATTTCGGAAACAACAGGTTTGCCCTGTTTTTCCTGATTTCGCTCATAATAATGTTTATTCTTCTTTTTTCGATGAATGACCAGACCCCTTCCATGGAGATACCGTATTCGACTTTTCTCGATTATCTCGAGCAGGGGCAGATTCAATCGGTAAAGATCCTCGACAACAGCGAAATTCATGGCACATTTACGGGATCTACTATGGAAAGCCCCGGGGTTTTCAGGACTCAGATTCCTTACTACCACGACGAGTTGATGGTTCTGTTACGGGAAAAAGGGGTAACCATCGAAGGAGCCGACAAGACGGTTCCCCCGGGCAGGGTATTTCTCGAGTTTCTACCCTGGGTTATAGGCTTCATCTTTATCTGGCTCATGTTTCGACAGGTCCAGGGTAACGGTAACCGGGCATTAAGTTTCGGAAAGAGCAGGGCGAAACGATACCTGGAAAGCGATACGAAGATAACCTTCTCCGATGTGGCGGGCCAGAAGGAAGCGAAATATGAACTGGAAGAAATCGTTGATTTTTTGAAGAATCCGGGGAAATTTACCAAGATCGGTGCAAAGATTCCGAAGGGTGTGCTTCTTGTAGGTATGCCCGGAACGGGAAAAACCCTTATGGCCAAGGCCATTGCCGGTGAAGCCGGGGTAAATTATTTCCATATGTCGGGCTCCGATTTCGTCGAAATGTTTGTGGGCGTAGGAGCCAGCCGGGTGCGCGATCTCTTCGAGCAGGGTCGGAAAAACGCTCCCTGTATCATATTTATCGACGAGCTCGATGCCGTAGGAAGAACCCGAGGCGCAGGCTACGGCGGCGGACACGATGAAAGGGAACAGACCCTCAACCAGATGCTGGTGGAGATGGACGGATTCGATACCAAAGCCGGGGTTATTATCCTGGCGGCAACGAACAGACCCGATGTGCTCGATCCGGCACTGCTTCGGCCCGGGCGGTTCGATCGACAGGTAGTGGTGGATATGCCTGACGTCAACGAGAGAGAAGAGATCCTCAGGATACACAGCAGAAAGATACCCCTGGACAAGGAGGTGGATCTGAAGAAGCTGGCCAGGGCTACCCCCGGTACCTCCGGCGCAGATCTGGCAAATCTTGTAAACGAGGCGGCCCTGTTCGCCGCCCGGCAGGATTTTGCAACCGTTACCATGGCAGACTTCGAAGAGGCCCGGGACAAGATTCTCATCGGAATTGCCAGGAAATCCCGGGTTATTTCCCCGGAAGAAAAACTGGCCACCGCCTATCATGAAGCCGGGCATGCCCTTCTGCATTATTACCTGCCCAACGCCGATCCTCTTCATAAGGTCACTGTTATACCCCACGGGCAGGCCATGGGCTTGTCAATGTCTCTGCCTGAAAAGGACAGCTATTCACGAAAGCGGAGCTGGCTCCTCGATCGCATCAAGCTGACCATGGGCGGATACGTCGCCGAGAGGATGTTTTACGAAGAAACTACCACCGGCACTAAAAACGATATAGAACAGGCTACCACCATAGCCCGAAAAATGGTTACCGAATGGGGTATGTCTGATGAATTGGGATTTGTGGCCTTCGGCCAGGAGGATGAACCTATTTTCCTTGGCAAGGAGATAGCTCAACACAAGGATTATTCCGAAGACACTGCCAGAAGAATCGACGGAGAGGTGAATAAAATACTCCGTATGTGCCTGGAAGATACCAAGAAAATCCTCGAGGCTCACAGGGAAGAACTCGATACATTGGCGAAAGAACTTGTGCAAAAAGAGACCCTGGATGATATACAAATAAGGGAACTGCTGGGCCTTCCCGAGAAAAAACCGACGCAAGAAGAATAATCCCGGCAGAACAAGGGATCAGGTGATACCAAGGCGTACTGTTCTTGTACTACTTCTTATTCTCTCTGCCTCGATTGCGGAAGCCGACCATGATAGCGATATAAGTTTCCTGTATAGTACGGAAGCCGCGGGCCTGTATAAAAACGGAAATTATGATGCCGCGGAGTTGTGCCTGCACAGGGCGCTTCAGTTCAGGGAGGATAATTCAGATGCCCTCTATATCAGGGGAATTATTGCACATGAACTGGGTTCTCCCATGGCAGGAATCGTTGATGATCTAATAAAAGCCGTTAACGCGGGAAACTGGAAAACCTTCTCATCCATTGACGGGAAAAAGGCCGCTTTCAGGTTTTACATGGAGGCCGGGAAATATACGGAAGCTCTAAATGTCCTGGATACGGCCTTTCTTGGGTACACGGCCAATACCGATCTCTATTACCTCTATATACAAGCACTGGAAGCAGCCGGAAAAATCGACGAGGCTTTGAAGCTTGCACGATATGCTGCGGGAAAATTCCAGGAGGATGCGCGCTTTAAGGCTGCCCTTCTCAGGCTGGATGTCTCATTTAGAAACAGGGTCCTCGAGGACATCAGGGCGGGGAAGGGGGACTTGTATTCCCTGAATCTTATTGAAGAAGCCCTGTTCTGTACATCGGATCCGGCGGTCCGGCGTCGGATCTCCGGGTATTATCTGGAGCGTGGTGGAGATGACCTTCGAATCCTGATAGAAGATGTGAGATTCAGACAAAACGTATCGAAAGGCACCCTGGATGCACTTGTCCAAGCGGGACTCTTCGACGACGCTAAGTATATTTTTACACTTCATGAGTACCTGCAGAGCTCTAAAGCCAAGCAGACCCTCAGGAAATTATTCGATGAGTATACCGGTACCATGATCACAGGTGAGATAAACGGAGTAACCGTAAGGAGCCGATACCGAAGTGGGACGCCCTTTAGGATAACCGCCGAGAACGGCTGGAACGGTGACAGTGTTGAAGTCCGATTAGAATACGGTACGCCCCGCTCGGTTACGGTAACCGAGGACGGCACTCAATATCATTACCGATACGGTGTATATCCGCATGTAAAAGAGTTGGAAATTGTTGGAAGGGATGAAAAAAATCTGTACATTATGGAAGAGGAAGTGGAGTTGGGTATTCTCGAGCAGCCTGTTCCTGAATATCCGATATACTACCTGAAAGAGGGCATCCGCTGGAAGAGCGGAGAGGAGTATACAGACAGGGCTGAACGGGTTATTACCATGGTTGGCGAAGAATATATGTCCGACCGGACCCGAACCGTTGACGGTGGTATTATTGTAAGAGAGAGTATCGAACATATTATGGATCGGATGACTATTCTACGACAGGGTGAACCGGTAAGAGCCGCGGTGGATATGGATATGGACGGCAGGTATGAAACAACCGTGGAATATACCGACGGCACCGTATCGAGAATTTTCTACGACGGCAACGGTAACAATATCAACGAGTATTTCTATTATCCGGGAGCGGTTCCGAGGGAGGAGTGGGATTTCGACGAAGACGGACAGATCGAAACCCGGGAATACACCATGGACGGGACGAGGTACCTGGAATACGACGATGATGGAGACGGAACATTTTTAATATACGCCCTGGAAAATTCCACATGGCGCAGACAGGAGTAATTTTTATCCGAAGATTACACATTATTGTACTTTCTATCTTTATTATCCCTATCATGTTGCTTGGTTCGTGTAACACAACTCAGGTCTATGAAGGCTATATTCCGAGTCTGGATGACGCCACCATATCCCGCCTTATAACCCTTCTGGAAGAAGACGACCCGCTGCAGGTTCTACAGGATATAGACACCATCAAACGTATGAGAGAACCGGATGACACCCTGCTAGGTCGACTTTCCGTTATCGAGGAAGAAGCTCTGGAGGACATCATCCGGCGTGTCGGCGAATCTCTGGAGAATGAGCACTATCACGAAGCTTTAGCCTTGTACCGTTCACTTGAACAGCTTGGGGCTGAACATCCGTACAGTGAGGTCTCGGAACAGTCGATCCTTCTGTCCGCAGCCGTAAAGGAAGTCGATGAAGGACGGGAAACGTCGGGTCTCATGTTATTTTTCAAGGCCGCATCAATAGGACACATCCTTACGGAGGATATCCGTTATTTCGGACAGGTAGCCCTGGAAGAGGAGAACCCGACGGCCCTAAGGCACATCGCCCTGATGTTGACCGAGCGGGGAGAAGAAGTCCCCGCGGAGTATTCTCCCGTACTCGACCGGCGGGCAACAACCCCGGAAATGATCGCCGGTACCGTTACCATATGGGTGAACAGAGGAATGAAGCTCGAGGGCGGTGTCGGATACCCTGAACGGGTTATCGGGAGCGGGTTTTTTATCGATAAAGACGGCTATATAATTACAAACTATCATGTCATATCCTCGGAAGTGGACCCGGAGTATGAAGGCTATTCGCGTTTGTACGTAAGACTCCCGAACAATCCGTCCATGAAGGTGCCCGCCGAAGTTGTCGGGTGGAACAGGGTTTTCGATATTGCGCTCCTTAAAACGGAGCTGGAACCGGACTATGTTTTCATGTTCGAAGACGGAGTTACCTCTTCTCCCGGAGATACGATATTTGCCATCGGTTCTCCCGCCGGCCTGGAAAGTACTATTACATCGGGAATTGTGTCGGCCAAAGACAGGGACCTGCTGCAAATGGGCAATGCCATCCAGGTTGATGTACCGATAAACCAGGGAAACAGTGGAGGTCCCCTACTGGATAAGGACGGAAAACTCGTGGGCATCGTCTTTGCCGGCATAGAACAGTTCGAAGGAGTTAATTTCGGTATACCTTCGGAATGGCTCTTCGACATTATTCCTCTTTTGTTTCGTCGGGGTGAAGCACCGTTGCCCTGGATTGGTGCCATGACCGTCAAGGCACGGGAAGGGTTGGAAGTAATGTACGTCGTTCCCGGCTCCCCGGCTTACAGGGCCGGGTTGTCCGAAGGTGATATCATTACCCGGTTGGCGGGCAGAGATATGGGGCTTCTCAGTGACGCGCATCACGCTATGCTCGATCTCTCCACGGATACGCTTGTGAAAGTCCGCTGGCTAAGGCAGAGAAAAGAGATGGAAGGCGTTATAAAACTCGCGGAAAGGCCCTATCGTCCTATGGAAACCGCCATCGACCGGGATGTACGGGAGAATCTTCTGGTACCGTTATTCGGCATGCGGGTAGAAAAGTCCGGTAAGACCGGGCTGGAACAGAATTATATTGTCAGGCGAATATATCCCGGCTTTACCGCCGACGAGATAGGGCTCTCTCCGAATGATCCCTTTTCAATACGGGACTGGGTCGTAGAAAAAGAAGAAGGATACGCCGCAGTCCGGATACGGGTTAAAAAAAGGAAAGCCGGCTTTATAGAGAGCGTCATTCAGATAGCAACGTACCTCGAAACGGCACATTTTATCTAGAAGGAATCGGCATGGACCGGACATCGATCCTGGTTATAGAGGATGAAGCCATTGTTGCAATGGATCTAACCCATAGCCTTGAATCCATGGGGTATAATGTACCCGTATGGCTCAAATCCGGAGAAGAAGCTCTTGAGTACCTGGCGGAGAACGAAAAGCCCAACCTCATACTGATGGATATCAAGCTGAAAGGTCGGCTGGACGGGATTCAGGCGGCCGACAGGATACGAAGGCAGTACGACTTGCCTGTTATTTTCCTTACCGCCTTTTCAGACAAGGAAACCCTGGACCGGGCAAAATTATCATTGCCCTACGGTTATATTACAAAATCCTACAACATCAATGACCTTCGTTCCACAATGGAAATGGCCTTGTACAAACACGGGATGGAGAAAAAACTGCGGGAGCAGCAAAAGGTTCATGATGTTTCCCTTAATACTATCCATGCCGCGGTCATTACGACGGACAGTGAAGGAAAGATCAAATTCTATAATCCGTCCGCAGAAAAACTTCTTTCAATCCCGCCACGAGGCATGATAGGAAAGTCCATAGATTCTCTCGGCTTTGATCTGGTATTTCAGGACGGAAGGCACGAAAAGCCTTTCAGGGATCTTGTGCCGGGCCGGAACGCCCGCAGGATTATCTGTACCTGTGCACCCGCAGGTGACGGTGAGAAAGTCCCGGTTGAATGCAGGATCCAGGCTTATAGTGACGATCTGGGCAGTATCCTGGGGTTTGTCTATGTATTTCGGGATATACGGGAAGAACTCAAATTTTATGAACTCCAGTCCAGACTTGCTTCTATAGTCGAATTCTCGGATGACGCGGTTATAAGCCTTGCACTGGACGGTACGATTCTCAGTTGGAACAACGCGGCCGCCGGGATGTTCGGTTATACTGAAGAAGATGTGATAGGGAAAAATTTCGTCATCCTAACACCGGCTTTTCTGCCTGATAAATTCCCCGGCCTCCTGGAAAAGATAAAATCGGGCGCTCATCATGATTCTTTTGATACGATTCGTGAAAGAAAAGACGGAAGTATTCTGCACGTTTCAATAATGATTTCACCCATCCGGAACCGCGAAGGCACGTTAAACGGAGTGTCGGTTATCGCCAGGGATATTACCGAGAAGAGAAATCTCGAGGCGGCTATTTTGGAAATTACGGAAAAAGAACGGATGCGTATAGGTCAGGATTTGCATGACAGTCTCGGGCAGCATCTTACCGGTGTGCTCATCAATATGAAGATTCTCGAGAATGAATTGAGAAAGACAGGGCCGGTGTCTTCTTTTGAAACCGCCCAAGGTATTTCTGCTCTTGTTCGCGAAGCCGTAAAAAAGACCCGGGACCTTGCCAAGAACCTTGCCCCTCCCATTATCGAGTCCGAAGGAATACGTGAGGCGCTAAAGAGCCTTATTTCTTCAGTGGAAGAACTCTATCGAATAAAAATAATACTAAAGCTGCAAGGCGACCATGCTGAACCCGATACACTGGTTTCGCTACAGTTATATCGTATTGCCCAGGAAGCGGTGCACAATGCAGTCAAACACTCGGGGGCCTCGGCTATCAAGGTAGAACTGGAGGGGGAAGAAAGCGAGCTGCTTCTGGCAGTTACGGATAACGGACATGGTATACGGAACAGTACTTCCGGAGGAATGGGGATCAATATTATGAATTATCGGGCCGACATGATAAACGGGACCCTGACCGTCACAGAAAATCCGGAAGGCGGTACCAGGGTGTGTTGTAGAATCCCCTTGCAGAAGGAAAAAAAATGAAGAGGAAGATCATTATTGTAGATGATCACCCTATCGTAAGAAAGGGTTTTATCCAGCTGATTAACATGGAGGATGATCTCGAGGTTGTAGCTGAAGCCGAAGATGCACCCGGAGCCCTCCGGGTGATCGAAGAGAATACACCCAATCTTGCGATTATCGACCTATCCCTGAAAAACAGTAACGGACTGGAGCTCATCAAGGACATCGCGCGGCTGTTCCCATCCCTGGCAATGCTGGTTGTGTCGTTACACGACGAGAAGGTGTATGCGGAAAGAGCATTGAGGGCCGGGGCAAAGGGTTTCATAATGAAGATGGAAGCAACCGAGAACCTTCTTACGGCAATACATCAGGTCCTTGCCGGGGAGGTCTATCTTTCCGATGAGATGAAATCGAGGATGCTGCAACAAATGACCTCCGGCAGAAAAGAAAAAATATCCACCATATCGTTATTGAGCGATCGAGAGTTGGAGGTTTTCCAAATGACCGGAAACGGTATGAAGACAAGTGAGATTGCCGATAAACTGTGCCTTAGTGTGAAAACCGTTGAAACATATAAATCTCATCTGAAGAGGAAACTCAACGTACCAAACAGTAACGCCCTTATCCAACAGGCCGTGGAATATGTACTGCACAACGAAAGCTGGTAGTCGTATTCAAGTGCCGTATATCTATAAAAACGGTTTTCTCTCGACGGAAATTAGTATAGAATACTGCCTCATGGAATCCCCCAGAGTTTTAATTGTAGAGGATGAAAACATTGTCGCCCTGGATATTCGGAGGAACTTGAAGAAAGCGGGCTACCTGACGGTAGATATCGTGGCCTCCGGCGAGGAAACCCTTGAACGATTCGAGGAATTACAACCCGATCTGATTCTTATGGATATCCATCTCCAGGGTTCGATCGACGGACTCGAGACGGCCAGGGCTATTCGAAAAAAATTCAGTGTACCCGTCATATTGCTCACCGCCTACGCGGATGATTCGACCATCGAACGGGCAATTGTATCCGAACCCTTCGGTTATATTATTAAACCCTTTGAACAGAAAGAATTGAAAATTGCCATAGAGATGGCCTTGTATAGACACAGGCTGGAAAAAAAACTTCAGTACAGCGAAGAGCGATTCAGAAGACTTTTCGAAGATGATTTGTCCGGGGACTTTATTGCCTCCGCCGACGGCAGAATACTGATGAGTAACGAGGCTTTTAAGGACATCTTCGGATGTTCTTCCGGCAGACCGGAATACGTGACAAATATTAATGAACTCTTTCTCAGTGAAGAAGACAGGGAATATTTTTGGCAGCGTATATACAGTGAACAGACCTTGAGGCTTTTCGAGATGGACCTGAAGACCATCGATAACAGGACAGTAACGGTAGTAGCCAATGTTATAGGCGGTTTTACCCCCGCCGGTGAGCTCGAAGAGGTGAAAGGATACATTGTCGATACAACGGAACGTAAAGACCTTGAAAAGAAACTCCAGCAGGCCCAGAAGCTGGAAGCTATTGGAAGACTTGCCGGAGGGTTGGCCCATGATTTCAACAACATTCTCACAGTCATTATGGGATATTCTTCTATTCTAAGTGAAAAGAGTGCGGCGAACGAGCCAATCGATACCGAGATCGAAGGAATAAAGAGAATAACGCAGAAGGCCTCAATTCTGACACGGCAGCTCCTGGCCTTTTCCAGGAATCAGGTATTAAAACCGGAGACTATCGATATAAACGTCCTTGTAAGGGATGTGGAAAAAATGCTCAAACGTCTTATTACCGACGATATTCAGATATCGATCTCCACTGCCGCTGAGAAAGGTCATATATTCGTGGATCCTTCGAAGATAGAGCTTGTTCTCATGAACCTGGTGGTAAACGCCAGGGACGCCATGCAGGGAGGCGGTAAAATATCGATAGAGACAAAGAATATCTACTTCGATGATATGGATTATCCCGAGGCCGACACGGCCGCACCCGGAATATATACTGAACTCATTATTTCCGACACCGGCGAAGGAATTCCTGAGGATCACCTGGATAAAATATTCGAGCCCTTTTTTACTACAAAACCTGAAAACAAGGGGACCGGACTCGGACTGTCCAGTGTATACGGAATAGTCAAGCAGAGCGGTGGATATATCCGGGTTGAGAGCAGCCTGGGCAGGGGAACCAGTTTTTTCCTCTGTTTTCCCGTGGCTGAACCGGATAATTTTCTGGAAGCACCGATAGACTCTGCCATTGTATCCGACTACGGTACGGAGAGGATACTGGTGGTGGAAGACGAAGAATTATTGCGAAATGCGGTTCACAGTATCTTGAGTCTCCGGGGTTACCATGTATACGAAGCAAGTAATGCCGGTGAAGCACTGCTTCTCGTGGAAGAACAGAATCTGAAGATAGATCTACTCCTGACGGATCTCATTATGCCGCACATAAACGGAGATCGACTGGCCTCACGGCTTAAGAAAACAATACCCGGTTTCAAAACCCTCTTCATGTCGGGGTATCCGTTGTCCGTTTTGAAAGAAAAAGGGATAGACCTCAACGGAATGGAGTTTATCGCGAAACCCTTCAAGGCGGAAGAACTCTCACGGAAAATACGCGAGATCCTCGAAACTCGAACAGTCCGCGATTATTGATCAGTGATTGGTATCTCATATATAGTAAAGCCCATGGGAACACATAAAGCACACATAAGAAATTTTTGTATCATCGCTCACATTGATCACGGAAAATCGACACTGGCGGACAGATTTATTCAAAAGGCCGGAATCATCGCAGAGCGGGAATACAAGGATCAGATGCTCGACACGATGGATATCGAACGGGAGCGGGGGATAACTATCAAATCCCAACCGGTAACCATGCCCTACACAGCCAGGGACGGAAAGGTCTATGAACTCAATTTGGTAGACACCCCCGGTCACGTGGATTTCAGCTACGAAGTATCCCGGGCAATTGCCGCCTGCGAAGGGGCTCTTTTGCTCATTGATGCCGGCCAGGGAGTGGAAGCTCAGACTGTGGCAAATCTTTACCTGGCCATGGAGCATGATCTGGTCATCATACCGGTGATAAATAAGATCGATCTGCCCAGTGCCGATATAGAAATGGTAAAAAAAGAGATCGACCATGATCTCGGTCTCGATCCGGATGAAGCCTGCCTGGTTTCCGCGAAGAAAGGCACCGGTGTCGAGGACGTGCTCGAGGCGATTATTCAGCGCATTCCTCCTCCCACAGGTGATGACAACCTCCCTTTAAAAGCTCTTATTTTTGACTCTTATTACGATTCTTACAGGGGAGTTCTGCTGAGTATCAGGGTCTTCGAGGGTACCCTACGTCCGGGAACTTCAATCCGTCTTATGTCGAACAAATACGATTATAAAACCGAAGAAACGGGAATATTCAGTATTGCTCTGAAAAAAAAGCCTTATCTTTCCGCCGGCATGGTCGGTTACTGTTCGGCGGGGATAAAATCTATTGCAAACGTTCGGGTAGGCGACACACTTACTGAATCGGAAAATCCCTGCGCTGAACGGCTTCCGGGGTTCAGACTCGTCAAGCCCGTGGTTTTTTCATCCATTTATCCGGTGGATGCCGATGATTATGAAGAACTGCACGATGCACTGGACCGTCTCCGACTCAACGATGCGTCTCTGACCTATGAAAAAGATTCTTCAACAGCCCTGGGTTTTGGATTCAGGTGCGGATTTCTAGGGCTCTTACATCTGGAGGTTGTCCAGGAAAGACTTGAACGTGAATTCGATTTATCCATCGTTCTTACCTCACCTTCGGTCCGGTATCAGATAACCATGTCGAACGGTAAATCCTTTTTTCTCGATAATCCCGCCCAGTATCCGGAACCCTCCACTATCGAATCGAGCAAAGAACCCTATATTAGATCTTCAATTATTACGCCGGCGGAATTTATTGGGCCGGTGATACAGCTGTGCTTGGAAAAACGGGGGATTCAGAAAAATATGAGCTACCTGGATGAGAAGAGGGTCGAGCTTCTCTATGAAATGCCCCTGGCGGAGGTTTTGTTTGATTTCTATGACCGACTAAAGTCGGTGAGCCGGGGATATGCCTCGTTCGATTACGAGATCATCGATTATCGTGCGACGGACCTTGTAAAACTCGAGATACTAGTCAACGGGGAGCCGGTGGATGCCCTGGCTCAGCTCGTCTACAGGGAAACGGCGGAGAAAAGAGCCAGGAGTGCCTGCAAACGCCTGAAAGAGGAGATCCCCCGGCACCAGTTCAAGATTCCCATCCAGGGGGCAATCGGAAGTACGATTATTGCCAGGGAGACGATATCGGCGTACAGGAAAGACGTCACCGCGAAATGTTACGGCGGTGACATAACGCGAAAAAGAAAGCTCCTGGAACGGCAGAAGGAAGGCAAGAAACGGATGAAAATGGTGGGCAACGTGGAATTACCCCAAACCGCCTTCCTGTCGGTTCTGAAAGCAGAATCATCATGATGTTCTTGAAAACCGCTGCAAGGCACGGAAGATATATCTGTTATAGAGTTCGGCAGCGGCACATACCCTGGCAGTAAACGGTGGATCGCAGGACTCAATACCTTCAGGGTCAGGAAAATGCAACAGAAGGTAGTCACAGGCGCCCAGGGCGGAGGTAAAGGCATCCAGATCGGACTGTAGTCGAGAAGACAGGAAGATGCGACCTTTTTTTGAAACCTCGGATAAAAATCCGGATTCTTGTTCGAGGAACTTTTTAGTCTGTAGAAAAAGCTCCTCCAAACCGCCCGTTTTTCGGACATCCGTCCGTATCCCGAAGCCTCCGGAATCGGCGGAACACTGTATCGAATTGATGTCGGCGGGTCTGATACCTTTTGCCGGTAGTCCTAAAGAGCCCGCGTCGAAGACTCTTTCCGAATGACAAGTTGTTTTGGACAATATTTCTCTGTATGAGTCTAAAATCAGGGTTGTTTTGACGGTTCTTCCGGCCTTGTCTTTACGCATATATCCGGGAAAATCAATACAATTGATATAGGTGTCGTAAGAATTTAGCCGGTTTGATGAAGACAGCGCTTGAATGTGTGTCGGAGTGCCGCGGCTGTGGGTCTTCCCCTGTACAAAGGAGAAATCAAGACCGGCGTAAAAGACCCGGTTATCCGTCATCTGGAGGGCTAGATGAACGGCGGCGACTCCGACGGAACCCAGGGGGGGCACGAGGGGAGGACATATTCCGGCCGTTTCCATACGGTCCAGGAGGCGGTTCGGAGCGAAACGGGATACGAAAAAATACACCTCGCCACGAGTAGCGTAATAGGTTGAGGGATGTGCCAGGAGGTCGCAAAAAACCGGAATATGCAGCGCCGATGCTCCTATAAAATCGTTCAGGTTAAAGACCTGAGACTCGAGCGTAACAATCCCGTCCGGGGTGATATCCGAAGTCAGCAGCACGGGTAAGGCGGTGTCCACACTCAGGATATACAATGAGTCGCGCAGACGGCGGAGAACGGGAATACATTCTTCTATTGATTCCCCCGCCCCGGCGACAAAAATACATCGCTCGGTTTTAACCGTCTTGAGATCTATTGATTGGTGGAACACGGAAAGATTCAGAAACAGATTCTTGATCCACAGGGGCGCCATATGTACGAGCGTCATACGGTTCTTCCAGAAACCCTCTATTTCCGACTGTACGGCGATCTGAATGGAACGATAGAAGTCCGAGTGCAGAGTGTACCCCCGGTTAAGGGTTACAAGAAGACACCGCCTGAATCGTCCAAGGCCAAGAGCATTTACAGACTTCAGGACCAGGTGAAGATCGCCTGTGGTAAGGAGACTAATACGA
Source organism: uncultured Spirochaetales bacterium (assembly GCA_964410865.1). Lineage (GTDB taxonomy): Bacteria > Spirochaetota > Spirochaetia > JAFGDJ01 > JAFGDJ01 > JAFGDJ01. The sequence goes on from CAYPIQ010000021.1 coordinate 17,037, forward strand.
CTGTCGGAAAGAATATGACGCTTTTCGGAGATAGGAGGGATGGCGGCAAGAAGTGGGTCTGCCTCAACGCAGAGGATATGGCAGTTTCCGGGGAGTTGTTCAAGTAGAACGTCAATGCCGTGTAAAAGAAGGGGTGATGCACAGATAACCAGGGTATTCTCCCGGAGCGATATGACAGATGCTTTCTGCTCCGCCCGTTTGCAAGGGTCCCCGACAGGGTAGAGATCCCTGTTTTTATAGCGTACATTATACGTGTCCCCCTGAGGTACTACCAAGGGGAAATCCGGATTCATTATTCTTGATTTAGAAATAACCTGGTAAACTCGGCATTAAAATTATCCTCGAAGGCTTCTGAATTAAGAACAATACGGGTCAAATCCTCTTCGTACCAGTACTGGACGGCAGCGGGATAAAACATATCGATCATCTGGAGTTCTTCTTCCGGAACGTACCGAACTTCGGTGCACTGCACAACGACGACGGAATCGTCGAGGATGAGGGGTGAAGAAATTTCGCCGGTATTAAGAGAGTGTATTTCTGATAGAAAGTAACGATTCGTTTCCGCGCCCCGAAGTTCCTCGCTCGGAGAGCCGTCAACAGTTATACCCTGAAAAACCGGATATGAAGTACCGTAGAACCGGAAGGAGAGATTACCGTAATTTACCGGGAACGGGTCTGTTTCTTTATAGAGTTTCCCTCGGCTCAAAGCAGCCGATTCAAAACCACTGGAAACAGCATCCTGGATAAAATCCTCCGCGGAATTATAAAAATAGTCCTCGATAAGCCCTCGTTCAAACCTGTTCATATATGCACGCACTTCCGCTATGGTTTCGCTGGAAGAAAAGTCGGGATACTCGGCCTCGGAATCGCATCTATAGATTGCCCAGCCGGATGGAGCATCTATGAGACGACTTATTTCTCCTTCATCCAGTCCGAAGATATATTCCGCGTCTTCCGTATCCTTAAAAAAAGATTCTGCATTATAGTAACTGACGATTCCCATTTCTCCGCCCTTTTCGGCAAAGGCGTCCTGCGATTGGGTTCCGGCAAGCTCGCCGAAGAGTGTCGGGTCATCCCGGAGTCGCTGAAGTATAGTCTCGGCATCCTGTTTGCCGGATTTGATGGTTATCCGGCTGAGGTTCATGATCCTGAATAAATCACGGTTTTCCCGGCCGTACTCTTCCACTTTTCCCGCAGGATACTCGCTGAAATTATAGGATATGAAACGAAAGGCCCGTTCCGTCGAAGCCATATCTTTTATAAACTCTGTTTCAGCCCGGGGAATGAGGGGAGTGAGAATATCCTGCCGGACCTGGCCGGCAATAATACTTTCGAGCATATACTCTCTGTCCGCCTGTTTTTCCGCGTTGGATGCATTTTTATAGAGTCTTTCATTGAATTCCCCGTTTACAGTATACGGTCCTTCTTCAACAATGGTAAGATCCAGTTTTTCATCGGTAATAACCATACCGCAGGATTCGGCCATTTCCAGGAGAGCTGTATGCACAACCGTTTGATCATAAGCCTGTTTCCAAACCTGATAGATCTGCCATTCCAGATTCTCGCCCTGGGCGGATTCCTGCACCTGGTCCGCAATATAGTCACGCTGTCGTGAAAAATAGTTTCCGGGCTTAAATTCGATCGGCTTGCCTTTATAGGTACCAAAAATTATCCGGTTTGATTTACTGATTCGAGTAATTACAGGAGCTCCCACAAAGGTGACGACGATCAGTATGAGCAATACAAGACTGCCGAACCACATCAGTCTATTTCCACTCTTCTTTTTTCGAGCCCCGCGTATATTTTCTTCGGCCTGTCGACTTTTTTTTCTTCGATTTTCTCTGGACCCCATAGTTTGTTCCTAATTGTCTGAATTGGGTAGCCTTTAGACATTATCATGCTCCCAGGGAAGTGTCAATCATGATCAACATCATGATTAAACCATAAGCTTCCGGGCACAGAAGGGGTATGTAGTGTTCCCCACAGCTTACCTGATCTGCCGATAATTCTTTAAGCCGGCGTGGTATAGCTGAGCAGAACATTAAAGCGAAAAAAGGAAATATGTAATTATCTTGTGGAAAAGCGGCGACAAATATCCCAGGTCCACAGTGGGGAATCCTGTAAAGGGGGTATAATAAAATATTTTTCGAACCACTTGACAGCCCTTAGAGTTGTGGATATATTGCATTTGCACGTGGGGGCGTGGCGAAGTTGGTTATCGCACCGGCCTGTCAAGCCGGGGACCGCGGGTTCAAGTCCCGTCGCTCCCGTAAAAAGTCCCGCCAGGGACTTTTTTTTAATCGGATAATACCATATAATCCGGTTAGATGCTTTTTCTTTCGGGCTGTAGCGCAGGGGCTAGCGCGCACGGTTCGGGACCGTGAGGCCGGTGGTTCAAATCCACTCAGCCCGAATAGTGTTGTAGTGTCACAACCTAGAAGAGTGGGCTGCCGAGGCAGTCCACTCAGCCCGAGATCTGTTATGGTGTTATAACCGGAGTGAGTGGGCACGGGGTACCGTGTCCACTCAGCCCGACGTATACTCAGAGGCTGTCCTTGGACAGCCTCTTCGTTGTTATACACTGTGGGCATGGCGTAGCCATGTCCACTCAGCCCGAATATATTCTGACATGTTCCGTGATCTTTTCATGTCGAAGCTCTTTATAACGTCTACGACATCCATCATTTCGTTTGTAAGCGCATATGATGTGTAAAGCGGGTTCTGCAGATCCGTTCGATGATCTCCCTTTCGGTTCCATATACGGTGTCCCTACAGGACGCTTTTCATTATATTATCGCACCGAAGGATAAAATCCTCGGTTTCCTGCCGTACCTGTTTAATGAAACTATCATCCTCTAGGGTGCCGATGGCGGCATTCATCTCTTCGATATTTCGGTATGTCGCGCGACGGAAGGGGTTCTCATAATCTTTCCGACGTGATTCGTATACTCGGTCTCGAATGCACATCTGGATCGTTTTTGCTTCTTGCAGGAGGTCCTTGAAATTCTGAAGAGAAGGTGTTTCAGTTTCTTGCAGCAGGCAAAAGACTCCCCATGCGTGTTTTTGTTTCTCCAATGGATAGGAAGCCCAGAGTTCATCGTAACGCGCGTGTACTGATTCCCAATCCGTAAGATTCCCGGACCCGATATCTTCTCTTAAAGTATTAACATCGGACTCCCGGATAAGCTGTCCGCCTAGGTTGATCCATTCGCTACAGCGGGGACCGGTGAGCTCTTCGATCATGGAGGAATAGGAGTACCCGTTATGTTCTTCCATGTAAGCAATGAGATTGCCGGCCGCATAGTACTGAAGCATCTGTTTGTAAGCATGATAGGCTTCTTTTGCTTTATTTATAACCACCCGGCGGCGGGATTTTTCCATTTTTTCGCCATATATCTTGAGGCCTTCGGGTAAGGCTTCATAGGCCGTAAGGGCTTCTTTGCCGCGGGCAGCCGTCTTTTCCGGGGAGTCTTCATATTCCGACGAACCGGTCTTGAGGATAAGTGCTTTGCCCACCCAGGATTCCAGGAGTTTCCTTCCACGGATAATCTCTTCCGCGGTATCAGGAGCCAGGAAGTCGAATTCGATATGTTGTACTTTCATTATCCGCTTGTCCCGATGATGGAACTTCCATGAATTTCTGGCCAGGGCATACATGTTATAGAGCCACCAGAAGGCGGGCATTACTTCAAGCGTCCCGTCCCGTTCGTTATTACTGACCAGCGAAAAGGGAAGGGGGATACACATTTCCGCCGGATAGGTGCCTTTTGCTATCAGTGTAAAGGAAGCAAAGGTGCTGGAATGTTTAAGGCTTGTACAAAGTCCCGGCCAGAAACCCCTCCCGGCCTGCACCTCATTGTCATTAGCGCGACTGTTGTGGTTTGAGCCGATCGTAGCGCCCGCGGCCATATTACTCTGTCCCATAACAACGGAAGCTATAAGAAAAGAATTATTATGATGCTGCTCATGGGCGGGAAAAATAAGATTGTTCAGCACTTCACAGCAGGAAATGGTGGAATTGTCTCCAAGGAATGAGTGGATGAGCCGGGCGCCGTATTTCAGATTCGAGTTGTTTCCGAGAATAAATCTGACTGCTTTGCAGCCGTAGAATACATGACAGCCATACCCAATTATACCGTTTACCAGCTCAACTCCCTCACCAATCTGGCTGGGTTCTTCTTCCGATGAATTTATTGTGAGATTCTTGAGTTTGTTGGCACCTTTGACATAGCAGTGAGGACCGATTTTTACGTCTATGAGTATCCGGGATGTTTTTATTACGCATTCATTGCCTATAGTCCCGTAATATCCTCTGGCGGAGCTGAACCTTTGCTGGGTCATTCTTGTTAGCTGTACCTGGAGGGGTGTATCGTCCCTATACTTTGCCCAGAGATATGCGTCCGCCGTTATCATTCCGTCGAAGGGCAGTACGGACCTGGATCCTGTCTCGTTCATTATGTCCAGCCATATTCGGGTCTCCTCCGGTTCACCGTCCTTTATAATTCCATTACCGAACTTCGCGTGGTTCGTCATATTCATCTCGTCGATGTCCTTGAGGATGCACCGGTTCCCAATAATGTAGCGGGCGAGATAATGAACATTGTAAATGGCCGTATCGTCTCCAATATCGCAGTCGATGATGAAGCTGTCGTAAATACCCGTGGATAGAACGAGATCGTGATGTTCCAGAACGGCTTCCCTCAGGACACCAATCCTCACCATCCCGTGGAATCGTGAGTTAAGAATCTTACCGGGGTCGAATTCATCCGTAACTAAAATCGTCTCCCAGTTTTCTGCGGTGTTTCCACCGGAAGACAGGGTTTGTATTTCCTTCTCGGTAAGGTTTCGCCATTTTTTTGTTTCCGGGGGGTTCTGTTTATTTCTGAGATAGTACGAATCTTTCCCGGCAGGCAGGTATTCATCCGGAATAAAATGAGTTCCCAGTTTTTTGCCGGGACTCACGGATACAGTGCTCATAATAGGGCTCCATAGGTAAAAGATCCAGGGTTGTATCATCGGACATTCTATCAGAGAGCGGTTATTTAATAAAGCTTTTTTTACCCGAGCATTTTACCCGGAAGAAAAACTCTAATGGTAGTTCCGGGATGTTCACAGTTTCCTGTATCGGCAGGGGAAGATGCTTCAATCTTTCCATGGTGGGCGGTGATGATAGTCTTCGCAATGGCAAGACCCAGGCCCGTTCTTATGGATCCCCCGTTTTATCTATCATCTGCATAAAAGGCCCGGGGGGCGGTATCCGCCTATTTCCATCCTTTCGGTTCGGTTGCCGCGCAGCGGCATGGGAAATTAATAAGAACAGCCGGCATTTCAGCGAATATTCCTTGATTCGAAACCCGGGATTCGTACACGATTTTCCAGGATATCCGTGAGTTTGGAAAAGACAAAGGTTAGAAAGATATAGATAAACGCCGTTATAATATAGGTCTCCATGTAACGAGCGTAATCGGAGGCAAGAATTTTTGCCTTGGTCATCAGTTCCGGGGCTTGAATAACAAAGCCGAGGGAGGTGTATTTGAGCAGATATATCAATTCGTTGGAAAGTGCCGGTATGGAAAACCGAAGGCCCTGGGGTGCGAGAATTTTGAATACCGTCTGCCATTTCTTCATACCAAGGGAATATGCCGCTTCAATCTGGTCCGAAGGAATGGCTTTGAAACCGCCCTGCATATACCCTATCTGATAGGCCGTACTGTTTATAATAAAACCGGCGATAGCCGAGGTGTAAGGAGTTATTCGAATCCCCAGGGGAAGCAGAAATTTGGGCAGGCCGTAATAAATCATATAGAGCTGGACGAGAAGGGGAGTACCGCGGATAATCTCGACATATCCTGAAATTATTTTTTCCAGATCCCCTCTCCATATACGCGATACAGACAGAGAGGTACCGCCAGCAGAAAGCCGATTCCCATGCCGATAAAGGTAAATATAAGAGTTGTAACGGCTCCTTCTCCGAGGACCGGGGCTATTTCGCGGGCGTATTCCCAGAAACTCATCTGTCTAACCGTCTCCGTACAGTTCGCTGATCTTAGATAAGAACACCCGTGTTCTCTCTTCACGGGCATTCTTTAGAATCGACGCCGGAGGCCCCTCTTCAATGATTTTTCCTTTTTCCATAAATATAATCCGGTCGGCAACGCCGCGGGCAAATCCTATTTCATGACTTACGACGATCATGGTCATACCGTCACGGGCGAGGTCCTGCATGACCTTCAATACCTCACCGGTCAACTCCGGATCCAGGGCCGATGTAGGCTCATCAAAGAGCATGAGCAAGGGATCCATGGCCAGGGAGTGGGCTATCCCGACTCTCTGTTTTTGTCCTCCGGAGAGTTCGGCGGGATATTTATCGGCGTGTTCGGAAAGCCCCACCCTGTCCAGTTCGGCAAGAGCCTTCTTCTTCGCCGCGGTCTTGTCCATTTTCAGAACATGGATCAGACCGGCCATAACATTCCCCAGGGCGGTCAGGTGGTTGAACAGGGCGAAATGCTGGAATACGAAACCTATATTCTGCCGGAGGTGATTGATGTCTGATCTTCTACCCGTAATTTCGTTATCCTGCAGCCATACGCGGCCGGCATCAGGCGGGGTCAGAAGCTTTATACACCGCAGGAGGGTACTCTTGCCGGTCCCGCTCGGGCCTATCACTACCAGGACTTCGCCGCGATGTACCTCGAAGGATATGCCGTCCAGGATGAGATTATTGCCGAAGCTCTTGGTAATTCCTTCTATTTTTAGTATACACTCGTCGTTCATGTATGCCTCACAGCCGTATCAAACCCGGGAATCCTCAGCTTCCTGTCGAGGGCTTCGAAAAGTTTGTTGGCAAACACGAAAAGTAAGAAGTAAACAGGGTTACAATAAGAGGGGTCCCGCGGAAGAACCCCTCGTATGCCTGGATAAGCATTCTCGTCAGCCTGTTGCCGTATGCCCGGCCTATGGCCAGGGGTATACCCACAAGAAGCCCGAGCAGAAATGATAAAATGGATATAATGATGGTAACCCCCGCGCCTTTCCCGATAGCCAGGATGGAACGGAGTACGGTTTCGAGAACACTCATGTTCTATTACTTTGCTCCGAAATACTTGTCAAGGAGTTTGTCCCATTCCGGAGAGTCCATGAGTTCTTTCAAGGCGTTGTTTACAGGTTCATAGAGATCCGACCCCTTTTTAAGGGCAAGGCCGTACTGCTCGTTGGTGATGATGGGAAGAGCAATTTCGACCGGCCTGTTGGCGGCGAATGCTTCCGCCACGGGCTGATCAACAACTATGATATCGATGTTTCCGTTTTCCAGGTCCTGGATACATTCTATATACTTGCCGTATTTTTGGAGTGTGACATCAGGAGCGTTATCTTCTACCCAGAATGAGCCGGTAGTATCGTTCTGCACCCCGATCCGGTATTGGGCGTTGTTCAAATCTTCCACGGAGGAAAGACTTATTCCCGAACCCTTTTTTACCAGGGCTGCCTGATTCGCGGTGAAATACGGTACGGTAAAATCCGCCCGTTCCTTCCTTTCATCCGTAATGGTCATACCGGAAGCTATAACATCAACGGTTCCGGTGCTGACGGCTTCCAGGAGAGCGTCGAAATCCATATCCTTGAATTCCACTTCCATCCCCAGTTTCTCACCGATAACCTTCATCAGGTCGATATCGAACCCCGCTAATTCACCGAATTCCTTGTACTCAAAGGGGCGGAAACCGGCGGAAGTACCGACGACCAGGGTGTCCTTCGTTTCTTCCTTATTGTATACCGAATTAATATTTATCAATATTCTTTTATACACCATTTTATCGTCCCGGGGTCTCAATGGAGTGAAGTTTATAAGCTCCCGCGCCGAAGATTGAAACGAATCGGTATGAAAAAGGCTTTGCTCGTTGCTTGTATATCTGTATTCGTCTCACTTTCCCTGCAGGCGGCCGACCTGGTGCATGTTCTCAGAAAAGGAGAAACCCTCTACAGCCTCTCCCGCAGGTATGATGTATCCGTCGACGATATAATCAGGGCCAACGGAATACAGGATCCTTCTATGCTTTCCATCGGAATGGAAATTCTCATACCCTCGGTGTATATTGTTGAGAAAGGGGATACCTACTATTCTCTTGCAAAACGATACGGGGTATCCATCGAAGAACTGTATGAATTGAATAACGTGGATGAGGCGGATGTTCTTATGATCGGAGAGAAGATCCTGATACCGGGTTCGGCACGGGAGAACCTGGTGATCGATAGGGTTGAAAATGAGGCAACGGAAGAAGAACCGGAGGGGGGCAATGAGTCGGCGTCTCCGGGCCTCGGGGAAAAACCCTATTTCTGGCCCCATGACGGTCGGTCCATACGAATGACCGGCAAACTCGAAGGATTACAATTCGAAGGGAAAGACGGCGATACCGTTCGATCGGTCAGTCATGGGAAGGTTGTATGGGTCGGACCGTACCGCGGTTACAATAAAATAGTTTTCGTTCAGACGATTGATGATTATATTTATGGATACGGAGGGAATAACGACATACTCGTAAAAGTGGGTGATCGGGTCGCTCCGGGCACTGAAATCGGGCGGCTTGGTATTAATCCGCATGAAGGAAAAGCACGGATGTTCTTTTTTGTATACAGAGACGGCGTAGCCGTTGATCCGTATACGGCCCCCCGGGAATAAACAGGAAAGGACGCGGAATATAGTGCCGGGAGCTGATTATAGCCGAAAAAATAATCAAAAAAAAACTCCTGACCATGGAAGAACCACCGGGAATGCATCCCTCGGAAGTAAGAGCGAAAACGTCTCTGATGTCGATCCACTTACCATGTACCTGCGGCAAATATCATCTTACCAGCTCCTTACCACAGAGGAGGAAACAAACCTGGGAAAAGAGATTCGCGACCTGCGTGAAAAACTTGCCCGTCTAAAGGAAAACCAGCATTCCTCGAGCAACAATCCGAAGGGTGATAGCCGGACTATTGCTCGATGCGAAGAAGAACTGAGGGCAAAAAAAAACAGGATGATAAATGCGAATCTTCGACTGGTTGTATCTATTGCAAAAAATTATCAATACAGGGGGCTGTCACTCCTGGACCTCATAGATGAGGGGAATATAGGGTTGATCGAGGCTGTAGAACGGTACGATTACGAGAAGGGGTACCGGTTTTCCACCTACGGAACGTGGTGGATACGCCAGGCAATTATAAAAGCCCTGGCGGAAAAGGGCAGGGTTATTCGTATACCCGTGCATATGCTCAACACGATAAAAAACTGTTACACGGCGGCCAGAGAGATGACCAGCGATCTTGGTGCTGAACCGGCCAGGGAAGATATAGCCGGATACCTCAACATAAGCCCGGATAGAGTAACTGAAATATTTCATTATTCTCAGGAAACAGCTTCCCTTGATGTCATGGTGGATGAAGACGGGAAGACAAGCCTGGGAGACCTGGTACCGGATACGAACGGGGAAGAGCCTTTCGACGCGGCATTCAAGATTACTTTGCAGGATACCATCGACGAAGTTCTGAATGAACTCTCGGAGAGGGAGATACGGATTATTTGTCTCAGATACGGACTGCACGGTGAGGGCCCGCGAACTCTGCAGGAAACGGGCAGGCTGCTGGGTATTACGCGGGAAAGAGTAAGGCAGATACAGGAAAAAACCCTGTCAAAGTTGCGGCAGTTAAAAAAAATTCAGGATTACGAAGATATACTTTAAACCCGATTTTTCGATTCGAGGCTTGCCGTAATCAGGCCATCGACCCGGTTTTTCAGCTCGGTATCGTTTCGCCGGAACATATAGACCACATCGAGGGTTGCCAGGACGGGTGAAGCGGGAACGATATCACCGTTAAAAAAACGGTTCGACAGGTACTCGCCGACCCGCTCTTCCGTTGCGATGCCGTCGGCATTGTTCCAGATATGCTGAATAATACCGAATGCGTCGTTGTCCACGTATAGGGGGGAAGCCCCGTATTTCATGATTTCAGCGTCGGCGAAGGAGCCGTTCTGGACCGCTATTGTCAGTCCCCGCAGTTGATCCGTGGTGTACTCTCCATTTTCCGGAAGTCTGTCCCGGTGGACAAACATGCGGATGCGGAACTGTGAGTAGGGCTTAGACACTATCACCGGTTTATCTTTGAACACCGGGTTGGGCCACCCCACATTGATAAGCATATCCACTTCACCCGATAAGAGCATGGGAAAAACTTTGAACCACTGGTTTCCTATAAACTCGGGCTTTCTGTCCAGGCGGGAAGCCATTTCCGCCGTGGCGGTTACACTGATTCCTGAAGATTCTCCTCCCTCCAGGTGTACCCAGGGTGGATAGGTTATGTCGTGCCCAATGAACAGTGGTTGTGCTCCTGTTTCGGTGTCGGCGGGTATATTAGCAATCTTTTGCGTGCATTCATCAATGGCACCGGATAGAACCTTCTGTGTTTTATTCAATATATCCGAATTCCGGTTGAAGGTAGAGAAGATGTAAGGACTGCTTGCATCGGTATTTTCGAATCGGCGGGTAATGGAATGAATATTCTCCGTAACGCGGCCGGTCTCCTGGATGTGGTCCGTGGTGATGCTCTGTATGGATAGAATCTCATCCTGGATGCGTGAATAGAGTTCCTTTGTGAGTTCGATATTCGACGCAACATTTTGTACGTCGGAGTTCAGTCTATCCTTTGTGCTGCCGTAGTCTTGAAAGATACCCGCCGACTCATCCATTGTTTTGGTAAGGTCTTTTAGAATAGTTGATATAACCTCCGTATTATCCTTGCTGCGGTCGGCGAGTTTTCTGACTTCCTTCGCCACAACGGAAAAACCCTTTCCTTCGGCCCCCGCCCGGGCTGCTTCTATGGCTGCATTCAAGGCCAGGAGGTTGGTGAGTTCGGATATGTCTTCTATATCCGCGATTCGTCTTGAAATATCCTCGATGGTGCGCCTGAGTCGTGAAAAAACCTGGGTCAACGACGAAAACATGCTGTTCAGTCCGGTCAAAGCTTTCGAGGTTTCATTGATGTCGTCGGCATTCTGAACGGCCCGTGATGCCGCGGTTTCCACCATCTCCCGGGAGGATTCAACATGTTCGGCTATCCTGTTGGAGTTTCTCAGCACGGATTCTACATAAGTGCCGAGTTCTTCCAGGGCTTCCGTATTTTTCTTGTTTGCTTTGAATAATTCGTTCGAGAAAACCGAGGACATATCGTTTAACTGTATAGCATCCAAAATTGATGTTAAAATCAGTTTATAGAGACGTTCATTCCCGGCAAGTTCTTCCATTGCTGAATATTCGGACATAAGCACCTCCGGTTGCATGATGGCGCACTATTATAACATGAAAATTAATATTTCGTGAAAGAATTTTAAAAAGGTATCCCCGACTAAACGGAGATACCTGGCAATTCATAAAGGGTATTTTTAATTCAGAGATAGCAAGACCCCTGCCGCAACGGCTGAACCGATAACTCCGGCTACGTTCGGGCCCATGGCGTTCATGAGCAGAAAGTTTCCCGGGTTTTCTTTCTGACCAACCTTCTGAACAACCCTGGCGGCCATGGGAACGGCGGAAACTCCGGCTGCTCCGATCATGGGGTTGATCTTGCCCTTGCTCAGTACGCAGAAAAGCTTGCCGAGTAACACCCCGCCGGTGGTACCCAAGGCGAAGGCCAGGAGACCCATCATGATGATCTTGATCGTATCCAGGGTCAGGAAATGCTCCGCCGACATCTTGGACCCCACGGCAATTCCGAGAAATATCGTTACGATGTTGATAAGCTCGTTCTGGGCGGTCTTTGAGAGCCTTTCGACAACACCGGCTTCCCTGAAAAGGTTACCGATCATCAACATGCCCAGAAGGGGTGCCGCGGCCGGAACGATAAGAGATGCTAAAATAGTCGTGGCAATGGGGAAGATGATCTTTACTCGTTGGCTGACGGGTTTTACGTCTTCCATAACGATCATCCGTTCTTTCTTTGATGTCAAGGCCATGATAATTGGAGGCTGGATAATTGGGACCAGGGCCATATAGGAATACGCTGCCACGGCAATTGGTCCCAGTAAATGATCGGCCAGTTTGGAAGTCAGATATATGGCCGTAGGACCGTCGGCGCCGCCGATAATGCCGATGGAAGAGGCTTCTGCAAAGGTAAAGCCGAGGACCTTGGCGCCCAGCAGGGCTATGAATATACCTATCTGCGCCGCCGCTCCCAGCAGAAAGGTCTGCGGCTTGGACAGGAGCGGACCGAAGTCGGTCATAGCCCCGATGCCGAGAAAGATCAGCGGCGGAAAGATGCCCGCCTGGATACCGAAGTAGAAATAATTAATCAATCCGCCTTCGGCCGTGAGCCCGGTAAGCGGAATGTTGACGAGGATGGCACCGAAGCCGATGGGAATCAGCAGCAGGGGTTCGTATTGCTTAACAATCCCCAGGTAGATCAATAGGCAGCCTATTCCTATCATCACAAGCTGCTGCCAGGTAATGGCGAGAAAACCGGTGCTTTCCAGAAAGCGTAATGCCAAATCAAAAAAACTCATGAATGTCCCCCTAACCAATCTGCAACAACGGCTGCTTTTCTTTTACGGCGTCTCCGGGGTTCACGTAGATCTCTTTGACGACTCCCGCTCGATCGGCGAATACCTCGATATCCATCTTCATGGCTTCCATTACCATAACCAACTGTCCGCTTGTGAGCTGGTCACCCTTGGCGACTTTCATTTCTTTAATCGTCCCGGTCATGGGTGCGGGCAGGGCTCCCGGTTCGGCGGTAACCGCCGGCTGAGGTGCCGGAGCCGCCGCGGCGGGTTTCGGGGCGGGGGCGGCGGCAGCCGGTTTCGGTGTTGCTTTCCGGGCGGCCTTTTTCTCTTCCAGCCTGGTTACGGAATAACTTTTCCCCTCACGTTCAAGGGTCAGAGTGCTCCCCTCTCTTTCAACGTCTACGCTATAGCTTTTCCCCTTATAGAGGAATTTGATCGTTTGTTTCATCTCGTGCTCCTCTTATACTCGTGTGCGTAATACAGGGGTTGCCACCCATGGATCTGTCCGCTCCTCAGTCCCGGGCTGCCAGCTCTCAGCGCTCGGAGCGCCCAGGGTTTCCCCTTCTTTAATAATGTAGGCGGCTACCGCGGCCGTAATCCATTCCAGGTCTTCGCCCTCCGATTCCACCTGTGGAGCAGTCGGAGTTATCCGCGTATCCTCTTCGGGGCGTTCTTCCTTTGTGCCGAAAAAACGCTTCAGCAGTACCATCAGTACGCTCAGGACAACAAGGGCGATAAAAACGATGAGGATACCTAATCCCGAGGACATCAGACTGTACAGGTAAGTTTCCGACATGTATTTCCTCCTTACAGCGGGATGTTCCCGTGTTTTTTGGCAGGTTTCTCCTCTTTCTTTCGGCTGTGCATCTCCAGAGACCGGATAAGCTCTATCCTGGTATAGGCAGGATCTATCACATCGTCGATGATACCGAGTTCCGCCGCGATATACGGATTCATGAAGTTTTCCCTGAATTCCCGGATTTTTTCATCCCGCTTGGCTTCCTGGTCTTCGGCCGCGCTTATCTCTTTCCGGAAGATGATATTAGCCGCTCCTTCGGCACCCATAACGGCAATCTCGCCCGTAGGCCATGCGAGGGCCCGGTCGTACCCCAGGGATTTGGAAGACATGGCTATCATAGAACCGCCGTAGGCTTTCCGCAGGATGACGGCGATCTTGGGTACATTAGCTTCGGCAATGGCGTATAACAATTTTGCGCCGTGCCTGATGATACCGCCGTGTTCCTGGGAGATGCCGGGCAGGTATCCGGGGACATCCACCAGGGTGGTAATGGGAATATTAAAGGCGTCGCAGAAACGGATAAAACGGGCGGCCTTGTCGGAGGAATCGATGTCGAGGCTCGCTGCGAGAATCTTGGGCTGGTTCGCCATAATTCCGACCGTGCGTCCTGCCAGTTTTGCGAAACCGACCACTATATTCTTGGCGTAGTCCGCGTGTACCTCGAGAAAACTGTCCACGTCGTATACTTCCGCAATGATATCCTTGACGTCGTAGGCTTTTTTGACGTCGTCCGGAAGAATGTCGAAGACTCCGTCGTTTATACGATCGGCCGGATCCCCGGTGTCCACCACCGGGGGAAGTTCACGGTTGTTAGCCGGCAGGTACGAAAGAAGCCGTTTCAGGAAATCGAAACATTCTTCTTCCGTGGAAAAACGAAAGTGGGCTACACCGCTCTTAGCGCACTGCGGGCCGGCGCCGCCGAGCTCTTCATGGGAAATATCTTCTCCCGTTACAGCCTTTATAACGGCCGGCCCGGTAATGTACATATGGCTCAGATTGTCGACCATAAGGATAAAGTCCGTTATCGCCGGAGAATACACGGCTCCCCCCGCGCAGGGACCCAGGATAACGGAAATCTGCGGGATAACCCCCGAGGCCAGGGTGTTATTCCTGAATATCTTGGCATACCCGTCAAGGGCCAGGACCCCTTCCTGGATCCGCGCGCCCCCGGAGTCGTTGATCGAAACAAAGGGAACGCCGTTCTGCAGGGCTAATGCTTGAGCGTTGGCTATCTTGAAGGCGTGCATCTCTCCCAATGAACCTCCTAGAACGGTAAAATCCTGGGAGGAAAGAAAGACCTGCCGGCCCGCCACCTTTCCGCTTCCGGTGACCACTCCGTCGCCGGGAAAGCGTTTTGAATCCATTCCGAACTCTTTGGTCCGGACGGTTGTGAAAGCCTGACTTTCTATAAAGGATTTGTCATCTAGAAACATATCGATGCGTTCTCGGGCGGTTAACTTTCCCTTGTCGTGCTGCTTCTGGATACCGCTTTCTCCGCCGGCTTTTAACATTTCGGTGCGGCGGTTTTTGAAATTTTGAAGTGCTTCTCTATTTCCCATACTTACCCCCGGTATTCGGTGTTCAAATTCATTATATTTACTCTCAGTAATTCATTCATGAGGTATTTTTACTATATATTACGTAAAATAAAAGGATTATCAAGTACCCTTTTCATAATTTCTCCATTCTTTCTATAATTTTTACATGAACGACTACACGAAAAGTGATGAAAAAGACACTACTGATGTAAGAATTGCCGTTTCATGGCTGTTATCCATTTTGCCGGCGAAGGAATTCGGAAAGCCATGCGATCCAGGTTCCCCTGGTCGTCCCGGAAAGAAATCTGTATGACGGTATCGTTCAGGGGTTTATCGCAAAAGAAATCCGTGGTTCCGATGATCTGTATTTTTTCTTTCGGTATGAATACTTCGAGGTGACCGAAACGGCTGTGAAAATACACACCGTCTTTGACGAGTACAATAGCGCCGCTCTTTCGAAGCGGTTTTTTTATTGTACTCTCCTGACCGAAATAGGTTACACCGAAGGCTGCCAGAAGCATCTCCGACGAGTCGTATTTTTCGGACAGGTGCTTTGTTTCAATGTGTCGTATCAGGGCCATGAGAAGGACGATACCAAAAATGATGGAACCGACGATAATAGGCGGAAGATTTACAATGGTGTCCATTAGATCCTCTTTAGGTATTTTAATGCTTTTTTGTAGGCGACCTTCCGGGCCAGTTTACCTACTTTTAAATTAGCGGCAAAGGACGCGGCTATTTCACTGTCGTTTTTTCCTTTTTCCCGCAGCTTTTGTATATAGGGTTTATTTTCCAAGAGTAGAATATAGATTGGATCATCCGCCCGGGTCCCCCGGGAATTCATCAAGAGGACGACTACCACGATTGCCGAGGATATCAGAACCGTAAGGAGAATGTCCCAGCCGGGGTCTTTTATGAGAAACCTGAATAGAGAATGAGGATTCCCGGCGTTGAATATGGCATAGACATCCACAGCCATGAGTACCGCCAGAAGTATGTACAGACCGGTTGTTCGTTTTTGTTTCACCTATCTTCTCCCTGCAGGTGTATAAAAATAATATGGGATGCTTTAGAAAAACATCCCATATATAACGTGATAAAATTCTTTCGCGTGTTACTTGATCGCGGACCAGTTGGCGTAGCCCACCGGAATCTTCTTCCATTCTTCTTCAGCTTTGACCCACGCTTCGTCGCTGGCTTCCGCTTCCCATACGGTAAGACCGCGTTCTTCCCTGGTTGCCCCGGGGAGAAGGTTGTCCAGAATCATGGTGACGATAGCCGTAACTGCCATGCCGGTGGTCAGGATCGTCTGCAGAATGTTGGTAATAACATATGCTGCCGTTCCCGGATCCCCGGTAACCATCGAGGCTGCTTTAAAATGAAACGGTAATGAAAGACCGGCAAAGAAACCGACACCGATAATGAACAGGTTCCTCGAGTTGTTCAGGTTGGTAAACTGAAGGTTCGAGAGACCGACGGCGGCGATAAGGCCGAACATGGCAAAAAAGAGCGCTCCGACGATGGGCTGCGGCAGCGTAGCCAGCACCATGCCGAATTTCCCGAAGAAGGGAAGGACCAGCAGGATTATGGCCGCACAGCGGATAACCCTTCGGCTCGCAACCCTGGTAAGACCTATGGAGCCGATGTTCTCCGAATAGGAGGTGGTCCCGTTACAGGTCTGGAAAATACCGGCTACAAAACAGCCGACACCTTCGGCCCCGATACCCCTGGAAATAATCTTTTCCGTAGGAATGGGAGCTTCAGAAATCCTGGCACAGCTGTAGTAGTCGCCCACAGACTCGATCATGGATCCTATATAACCTGCAAGCATGCCCAGGGCGCCCGCCAGGGTGATGGCCGTAAAATTGGGGAATCCCCATTTGAACGGTATAGCCGGCCTGACCCACAAAGCGGGAGCCGACGCGATGAGTTCGAGTCCGCTCTTCAGGTTTGCGGGATTGTCCGCCGCGATCCACCCGGCGGCCGTTCCAATCCAGGAGCAGATCCAGCCCAGGATAACGGCCAGAAGGATGGGGAACAGGGCGAACACCTTGGATTTTCTCGACAGGACCTGCGAGAAAATAATGATGGCCAACAGGGTTATCAGGGAGATTACCCAGTTCCCGGCCATCCAGGGCGCACCTGTATCGTAGAGGGCAAGACCGATCATTGCGATAGTAGGTCCAATAACAATCGGGCTGAAAGCACGTTTGATCATTCCCATGAGTCCGGTGTAGCCGATGATGATTTCGAACAGGGAAGCGATCATTACCGCAGCAGAGACCTGCTGTATCATAACCTGCCAGCCCATTCCTTCAGCGGCGCACATGCCTACAATCGCAAACATGGGTCCCAGAAAGGAAAACGTACCACCCTGCAGTATGGGCAGCCTGTTGCCGATGGGGGACTGCTGGATGAGGGTGGTAATGCCCGCGCAGAAGAACATGGTCGAGATGAGCAGGGCCAGTTCTTCCGGAGGCAGTCCCATGGCTCCGCCGGTGATAATCGGAATGATTACCGTCGCACCGAACTGCGTGAGAAACTGTTGCGCACCGAGGAGAAAAGCGAGGCCCATCTTCGGCTTACTGCCGATGGGATAGACCACCCATCCTACTGATTTTTTTGCTTCGTCGCTCATATAAGCCTCCAAATATTTTTTGGGCCGGGGATATGGGTGATCCCGCCGGCCACTGAATCCTTTTGTTACATCCCTTTAGTCGGGAAGCTGCCCGCATATATCACCGTACATCTCCGGCCGGCGGTCGCGGAAGAATTGCCAGCCGTCCCGGGTTTCCCGAATTTCTTCCAGGTCCAGGTCGGCAATGACGACCTCGTCCTTGTCTTCGCTGCCCTTGACGATGATCTGTCCCTTGGGGTCTACGAAGTAGCTGGAACCGTAGAATCGGCCGAATTCCCAGGGTTTTTCGGTACCGACGCGGTTGTTTGCCCCGATGAAGACACCGTTGGCCGCCGCCTGGGCCGGCTGTTCGAGCTCCCAGAGGTACCGGGATTTTCCCGCCGTCGTTGCTGAAGGATTAAAGAGTATTTCTGCGCCCTTCAGGGCAAGGATACGGGCACATTCGGGGAAGTGGCGGTCGTAGCAGATGTAGATACCGATCTTTGCGTAGGCCGTTTCGAATACGGGGAATTCGTAGGTTCCCGGTTTGAAATAAAACTTTTCCCAGAAGCCCGGCCAGGTGTGGGGAATGTGGACTTTTCTGAATTTGCCGAGATATGTTCCGTCCGCATCGATAACGGCGGCGGTGTTGTAATACACCCCGTCGATGGCCATTTCGTACACCGGAAGGCTGGTTACCATTTTATATTTTTTCGCATATTCGGAAAACTGTTCCGTCAGCGGGCCGGGGACGGGCTCCGCGGTGGCATACCACTTCGTGTCCTGTTCGGCACAGAAATAGGGGCCGTGGAAAATTTCCTGCAAGCAGAGGATCTGAATACCCTTCTTGCCGGCTTCTTCGACCAGGGGAATATGTTTGTCGACCATGGCCTGTTTTATTTCGTCGACACTACCTTCCCATTTAGGCGTGGAAGCCTGGATAAGACCGCATTTTATGATTCTTGACATGAAAAAAACCTCCAATAGTTCAGTACGTCATTACAATGTTTCTTAAATAACAGCCTATTGTATTGCATTTTCCCTTGAATAGTCAAGAAAAAACAGGTATCCTAAGAGTAGATGAAGCATTTATAGAGGGAAATTGTCGGGTTATCAACTTGACGCATCGATAATCTGACTGTAAAATATGTTCAGAAACTCTAAAAAAACCAAAACAAGGAGTTAATTATGGCAGATCCCAAGGAAGCCGCTGCATACATCGCCGGATTAATCGAACGCGCCGGAAAGGCACAGGCCCAGATAGAGTTTGCCTGCCAGGAACAAGTTGACGAGATCTGTGTGCGGGTTGCATGGGCGGGATGTCAGCCTGATTTTGCTAAAAAGCTGGCTGATTTCGCGGCGGAAGAGTCCGGTATGGGGTACGGACCCCACAAAATCGGCAAGATAATGACAAAAGTAAAAGGGACTCTCAGAGATATGAGGGGAAAACAATCCGTCGGAATTGTTGAAGATAACAAGGAAACGGGAATAATGAAAATTGCAAAACCGGTAGGTGTCATCGGTGCGCTTATTCCCTGCACGAACCCTGAAGCAACACCCTTTGTAAAAGCTATCAGTGCCCTCAAGACCCGGAACGCCATTGTTATGGCGGCCCATCCCCGGACCAGGAAAACCAATATCATGGCCGTAAACCGGATCAGGGAGACGCTGAAAAAGAACGGTTGGCCGGAGGACCTGGTCATCAATGTCGATGAACTCTCGATGGAAGCCAGTCAGGCTCTCATGGCACAGTGTGACCTGGTATTGGCCACCGGCGGCGGGGGCATGGTAAAGGCCGCGTATTCCAGCGGAACCCCGGCACAGGGTGTGGGAGCCGGAAATGCCGTCTGTATTATAGATGAAACGGCCGATCTCAAGGATGCGGCCGATAAGATCATGCGGTCGAAGACCTTCGATCACGCAACGAGTTGTTCGACGGAGAATTCTGTTCTGGTACATGAAAGCATATACGATCAGGCAGTAAAGGAACTGGAAGCCGTCGGCGGTTATCTGGTAAATGCCGAAGAGAAGAAGAAACTCCAGGCCCACATGTGGACGGAGGGACATCTTTCCAAGGAGATCGTTGCAAAACCGGCACAGAAAATCGCCAAGGATGCGGGATTATCGATTCCGGCGGACAAGACCTTTCTCATGGTCCCCGAGGATGGAGTAGGGGAAGAGCATCCCTTCTCCGGAGAAAAGCTTTCACCGGTCTTTGCGCTGTATAAGTGGAAAGAATTCGATGAGGCAATTAAGCTGGTAAACGATATTACTTCCTTTTCCGGTCCGGGACATTCCTGCGGCATACATACCTTTGACGACATGCGGGTCAAGAAACTGGCCAATAACGTGCGTATTTCCAGAATTATGATCCGGCAGCCCCAGTGCCTTGCAAACAGTGGAGCCTGGACCAACGGTATGCCCATGTCCATGACCCTGGGATGCGGAACCTGGGGAGGAAATACGGTGTCCGAGAATGTGACATGGAAACATCTGCTCAACTACACCTGGGTTTCCTACGAAATTCCGAGCACCATGCCTTCGGATGAAGAGTTGTTCGGCACCGTTATGTATGAAAATTAATTGTATACGGTCTGAATAATGAAAGACTATGGTGGGAGGACGGCTACACTCCTCCCTGCCTTTTTCTTGTTCCACCACTGTTCGATCTTTCTAATACCTTCAGTATCGTATGGGAGTATCGTTTGTATGTAATTGGGCCATGATCTATACTCCAGGGCAAAGGCGTTTTGCAGTCAACAGGGGGGATAAGAACCGACCGGAAAGCAACATTTGATTGACATCAGGGTGTTTAAAGTGTATTATTTCTCTAAAATGTGCATTTTATGGATGCACAGGGAACTATTTTAATATTATTTTTCAGGGGGTTTTTATGGCAGGCGAAGATATTCGAGAAAAGGATCTAAAATATAATCTGCATTCATGGTCCGCCCAGGGGGCTCTGAAACCTATTGTCGTGGACAGGGCCGAGGGTATCTATTTCTGGGATGCCGACGGCAAGAAGTACTACGACATGTCCAGTCAGTTGGTTAATGTCAACATCGGACACGGTAACCAGAAGGTTATCAAGGCTATCCAGGACCAGGCGGCTAAGCTGCCGAATATCGGCCCCGGCCATGCCGTGGATGTGCGGGCGGAACTGGCCAGGAAAATTATAGAAGAAGTTGCACCGGACAACATGGCCAAGGTATTCTTTACGAATGCGGGTGCCGAAGCGAACGAGAACGCCATTAAAATTGCTAAGATGTACACCGGCAGGCACAAGATTTTTTCTCGTTACCGGTCCTACCACGGGGCGACCTACGGCGCCGCTAACCTGACCGGAGAACCGAGACGTTTTCCGTCTGAACCAGGTATACCCGGATTTGTTAAATTCTTCGATCCCTATCTCTACCGTGAGCCTGCACAGGCAAAGTTCGACAGCGAAAAGGACTACAGCGACTACTGCCTTGCAAAATTACGGGAGCAGGTGATCTACGAAGGCAGAGACCAGGTTGCCGCCATCTTTATGGAATCTGTCGTCGGAAGCAACGGTGTTATTATTCCGCCGAAGGGATATATGAAGGGCGTCCGTGATATCTGCGATGAATTCGGGATTATGATGGTGTGTGACGAAATCATGGCCGGCTGGGGAAGGACCGGTGAATGGTTTGCCGTTAACAATTGGAACGTCAAACCGGATATGATCACCTTTGCCAAGGGTATTACCTGCGGGTACGTACCGCTGGGCGGCGTGCTCGTATCGAAGGATATTGCGAAATACTTTGACAGTCACGTTATGTACTGCGGGCTCACCTATAACGCACATCTGATAGGCTGTGCCGCCGGCATTGCGACAATAGATGTGTACAAAGAAGAAAAACTACTTGAAAATGCAAAGGCCATGGGCAAGGTACTGAATGCCGAATTGAACAAATTGCGGGAAAAACATCCCTGTGTCGGCGAGGTTCGGTCGATAGGACTCTTCGGTATGGTGGAATTCGTGAAGAATTCTAAAACCCAGGAAGCTCTGGTTCCCTATGCCGCCGACCCAGACAAGATTATGTCGAAAATAGTCGGTAAACTCAAGGAGAACGGATTTACGACCTATTCTCATGAGAACATGATTTCCGTATCTCCCCCCCTTGTTATCAAGGAACATGAAATCAAGGAAGCCATGGAAATACTGGACAAGGTATGTACCTGGGTCGATGAAACCTATGTAGTCGAGTAAAAAAACTTGTAAGGGAAAAACACCCGCCCACACAACCACAACCGCGGTTGTGTGGGCGTTTTTTTAGAGGTAGGATTCAACCAGGTTGATTCTCTCCCGAAAAAATTCGTTTCGCCGACGGTTGAACTCCGAAGGGTCGCCTTTGATGCCGGTGGTTGCCGGTTCCAGGCCGCGGTACTCGTCCCGTATCATGGAAAGATAGTCCTTCCAGCTCATATCGGAATGAAAGCCGGTCTTCGGGATTCTCTGCATGACCGAGCGCCAGTCACCCCCCCGGGCCTTCAGGATAAGCACGTACAGGACGAGCTCCTGGGCGGAAAGATCTTCCAGAACGTCATACGTACCGGATACATTGAACACCCGGCGATAGAAGCTGAAAAATTCCTCTTCGGCTTCTTGATACCTGCCCTCCTCGTATAATAATTGGGCAAAAAGGGGTATTTTTTGTTCTACCATGTAACGACGGCAGTCGTCCGTATCTATATACCGTCTCGCGATATCGAAATCACCGTTTTCCAGGTGGGCATTCCCCAGAAAAAAAGCCAGGACCGTATCCCCTGTACGCTCGAAACCGGACCGGAGAACATCTACACGTCTCCTGAGGTCCCTGGACTCGGAGAGATTGAGAAAGTATTCGAGATATACCTCCGGGCGGTCCGGGTATTTTTCCAGGGCTTTTTCGAGGATTTCATCAGATTTTTCGAACTTTTCCATGTGGCGGTTATACCCGGCACTATCAATAAGACGCTTCCACGCAGGCGTTCTGAGATAGGGGAGACCAACCCGGAAAAAAATCACCAGCAGAAAAAGGCCGCCTGGAATTAAAAAAAGATACAGGTTCATGTGTTATCTCCGTCATATAGAAAGTATTTCGTATTTTCCGGTCAGGCCGTCGACAAGGACCCTGAACGACTCACGGTTCCGGTTCACGCATTTTACGATCCAAAAGGGTTTGTAGATTTCGCGCCGCTCCCGGATACGTGCTTCCGGCAAGAGCAGGGTTTTCATTTTATGAACCGCCGAATGGAGAAGGTATGTTTTCGCGGTTTCACCGGCGGTTTCGACATCGATTTTGCGCGGAATTATAATTTCCTCGTCTACGGAAATGTCTTCGTAGTCAAATGAATCAGACGTGGAAGCGATGTTATGTATGAGATCTACCAGGATATAGGCCCGGACACTTCGTTTTCCGAGAATAGTTTTTACGGTGTACTCGTAATGGGTCCATAGATAGGGGTAATAGACCAGTTTTTGTACCTGTGGTTTGTAGGTCCCGGCCACCCGGCACAGGATTCCGCGGGCTTGGTTACGGCTGATTCCCGGTGCTATGGCGCTTATTGTTTTATCCATGAGGTTGTCCCGATCTTCTATAGCAAAATACTTCCCGCTTTTCAAGCGGGAAGTAATAGTCTTTTAACGTTCAGGTTGCCATCAGCCTTTAAAGGAATCTGAAATTCCCCTTGCCTCGTTCGTCAGGTTGGAATCCCTGGAAGCGAGCATTTCCCTGGGAATGGAGCCGACCTTGGCGGCTTCATCTATGGCCTTGAGAACATGTTCCGGTACGGGATAGGATTTCTGGGTTGCCAGGCTGACAACGAACATCAGAATAAAGGATACTACGAGGCCTCCGAACATCGGGTGAATGGCCGTGGCTGAGGCTGCGCCGGTTACCTGCCAGAGGAATGCCATGGCCGCACCGCCGCTGATCGACGCTATGGCGCCGGGCGTGTTCGCCTTTTTCCACCATACCGCGCACACATAGGCCGGCAGGAAGGCGCTTCCAAGAACCGATGTGGTAAATACGACGATAGAGAAGACCCCGGGCGGCTGTATAAGGGCTACCAGGAATCCGACAATACCGATAATCAGGACGAGAAGTCTAGATACCAGCACCATCTGCTTGTCGTCGGCCTTCTTATTGAAGAACCTCTGGTAAATATCCCGCGAGGCGATGGTTCCCACCTGCAGCAGAATGGAGTCCGCCGTCGACATGATGGCCGCCATAATGGCCGCCATGACGATACCCACCACGGCCCCCGGCAGAAGTTTGTGGGCTACCTGGAAGATGGCCATTTCGGGGTCATCCAGGTTCGGCACGATGATAATTGCCAGGATACCTACAATGTACGGAGCGGTAACGAAAAACAGGTTCCAGAGGGTGGAATACAATCCCGCCATTCGTGCGGTTTTGGGGCTGCTCATGGCCATGTGCCGGGTCACAATATGGGGCCAACCCATGTACCCGACCGAGAAAATGAGTACGGCGCCGGCTACCTCTCCCCAGGCATTTTTATACTGCAGGTCCTTCCCCCATATGGAGAGATAGGTCGGATCTATCTGGCTGATAGCCTCGTTGGCGTAGGTCCATCCCCCTACATAGCTCAAGGCCGCACCGAAAATCCATACCACGCCGATGACCATAACGATACTCTGAAAAAAGTCGGTATACGCAACGGCAAAATACCCGCCCAAGTAGGTGTACACCATGATGATACCTACGGCGATAAGCAGGGCCGACCAGTAGGGAAGGCCGGTCACCAGTGCCATACCCTTTCCCCCGGCGATGAACTGAGCCAGGACGTAAAAGAAAAGGAAGAATATCGTCAATACGCCGGCTATAAGCCTGGTGGCCGGGTGCGGGTACCGGTTCTCGAGGTATTCGATGGAAGTAAGGGAGCCCATTATTTTCGAGAGCTTTCTCATTCTTCGACCGATTACCGACAGGTTGACGACACCGCCACCGATATCACCGACCGCATACCATATGGCCCAGTATCCGGTCGTAAAACCCGCCGAACCTGCGCCGAGGAACATGTATCCGCTCATGGATGTAGATTGCAGGGTCATAGCGGTAACCAGCGGACCTACCTTTCGGCCGCCTAACAGGTACCCTTCCAGGGTTTTTGCTCCGCCTTTGCGGACCGCCCAGAATCCGATGCCTAGGATAACGGCATAGTAGGAGACCAAAAAAATAATCACAACAGGATTCATGCATCATCTCCGTCTTCGTAGTTGTCAGGATCATCAGGCCAGTTTCTTGTGGTAACAAAGAATACGACGGTGTAGATGATCCAGAAGGCTGGAAATCCGAACAGTACCAAGCTTGTTGCTGCTGGAAGTCCAAACATAAAAACACCTCCAAAAAATAATAAACTCCATTTTAGCGGTAATCATGATACAGCCAAGAAGAAAATTAAAAATGTCTATTACGAAAATAGCCGCACCGGAATAGCCGTACCCGGCTGTTTTCATCCTTTCGGTTGCCGCGCGGCGGCATGAGCAACTATTACTAAAATGGCGGTATCCGCCTATTTTTATCGCTTCGGTTGCCGCGCGGCGGCATGAGCAACTAATTTGTAGAAATACGTACTATAGGCAATAAAACGACCGCCCGGTCTCCGTGGCGGAATCGAGCGGCCGTAGATATCGTTGCGTTATTTTTATTGATCGTACATCCCGACGATGATGTCCCTTTTGTTCGGTGCTTCTTCGGTATAGACCGCAAGACTGCCCTTGCCGAACTGGTCCTGGGGCTTGAAGACGACCTTACCCGGGGTGATGCATCCGGCCACGGGGCATACATGGAGACAGAGCTGACAGCCGACACACTTGTCTTCGTCGATCTTCGGTTCACGTTTTTCTTCATCCCACTCGATGGCCTGGTGAGCCCCGTCGAAACACGAAACATAGCACCGGCCGCAGCCCACGCACTTATCCAGATCGATCTCCGGATACACTTTGAAATCCCTGTCGATATTATCGGCGGGGATCATATTCTTCAGGGCTATGCCGATATAATCCTCGAGTTTATCGTAACCTTTGTCGGCCAGGTAGAGAGACAGGCCGCTGATCATGTCTTCCACGATGCGGTACCCGTACTGCATAACGGAAGTGGTAAACTGGAGGTTGGAGCACCCCAAGGCGAGATATTCCGCACAGTCTTCCCATGTCTCGATACCCCCGATACCGCTGACAGGAACATCCTTCAATTCCGGGTCCTGCTTCATCTGGCAGATAAAACGGAGGGATATGGGCTTGCATGCCTTTCCGGAATAACCGGAGATGGACGATTTACCGTTTACTACCGGGAGTCCGCACAATTTATCGAGATCCAGCCCGGTTATTGCTTTAATCGTATTGATAGCGGAAATTGCATGTCCCCCGGCCCGGATGGCCGCCCGCGCCGGAATCTCCATCTTTTCGATATTCGGCGTCATCTTGAGCATAACAGGCAGATGTGTGGCGCTCAGGGTAGCCTTGGTAAATTTTGTAATGAGTTCCTCACTGGCTCCTACATCACTGCCCATACCTTCATGGGTCATCTGCGGACAGGAATAGTTGCATTCCAGAATATCGGCTCCTGCTTCCGTAACGTCCCGGGACAGCTTGACCCAGTCTTCCTCGTTCATTCCCATGATGGAAACTATAAGGCACTTTTCGGGGTAGTCTTTTTTCAATTTACGGATAAATTCGAGGTTTTCCTCGTAGGGGTGGTCGGAAATCTGTTCCATATTCTTGAAGCCGATAAAAGGAAGAGATTCCTTCCGAACATGGTCGAAACGGGGAGAACACTCATCGGGTATGTAGGTTCCGACCGTTTTAAATACTACTCCGCCTCCGCCGGATTCTAAAAATTTTGAGCACATTTCATAGGTGGCGGAAACCGGAGAGGATGAAAGAAAGAAGGGGTTTTCGCAGTGGAAACCCAGAAAGTCGATTGATAAATCAGCGTGCTTGGCCATATTATTTTCCTCCTCCCTGTCTGATGTATGCGTCGATCTGCTCAGCCGCCACTTTACCTGCGGCTACGGCATCAACAACGGTTTTGCCCTTGTTGACTATGTCACCGCCGGAGAAGATATCCGGAACGTTGGTTTTGCAGTCCTTTGTTTCATCCGCAAGGATGAAATTCTTGTCCGATAACTTAACATCCGGAGCGGAATTCTTTATGTCGGGGTCGGGCTTCTGACCTATGGCGATAATAACCTGATCCGCGGGAAGCTGAATGCTCGAGTCGT
The DNA here is from genome assembly GCA_964410865.1 of uncultured Spirochaetales bacterium. Lineage (GTDB taxonomy): Bacteria > Spirochaetota > Spirochaetia > JAFGDJ01 > JAFGDJ01 > JAFGDJ01. Next base: position 43,775 of record CAYPIQ010000021.1, read on the forward strand.
CATAGAATCCTTTTCCCTTTATAGCTGTTACGTGTCCGCCTTCACCGATAATTTCATCCGGTGCAAATCCGTAATAAAAAAGGATGTTGAGGGTTTCGACATAATCAACCTCTTCACGGTAGGCCGGCATTTCAGCCCGGGTTCTTCGATAGAGTACGGAAACCTTATCCGCCCCCAGGAGTTTGGCTGTGGTTGCACAGTCCATTGCAACATCGCCGCCGCCGATGACGACGACACTCTTCCCGATCTTGATGTTTCCGCCCGTGGGCTTTGCATCGGCGAGAAAATCGACTGCCGTTGTTACACCTTCAAGATCGGTTCCCGGGATATTGAGGGTAAGGGGTGCCTGGTTCCCGAAGGCGAGAAAAAACGCCTTAAACCCGTCTTTTCTGAGAGAATCGAGGGTC
>CAYPIQ010000021.1:44191-51480 GCA_964410865.1 uncultured Spirochaetales bacterium
GTTTTTTCCCAGCTTTGTGTTGAGTTTTATGTCTACGCCGAGATCGGTGACATACTTGATCTCTTCCTCAACCACGTACTTGGGCAGCCGGGAGGGAACGATACCGTGCATAAGGACACCCCCGGGAAGGGGTTTCTCCTCGAATATGGTTACTTTGTAGCCCCGGAGCGCAAGACCGGCGGCGCAGGAGAGTCCTGCGGGACCGGAACCGACTACGGCAACTTTTTCCTTATCCGCCTTCGGCGGATCAAGAACCCGGAAATTCGTTGCCCTTTCATAGTCCGTGGCAAATCTCTGCAGCCGGCCGATTTCGATAGGTCTATCGATACCGGTCCTGGAACATGCTTCCTCGCAGAGTTTTTCATACGGACAGACCCGGGCGCACACACCGCCCAGGATGTTGTTTTTTCTAATCGTTTCCGCGGCACCTTTGAAGTTGCGGAAGCGGATGGAACGGATAAAGCTGCCCGGATCTGTCCCGGCCGGACAGTCCCGTGAGCAGGGAGCATCGTGACAGAGCAGACACCGGGTAGCTTCCTCCATGGCGGTTGTAATTGTAAATGGAGGGACGGCTTCGGCGAGATATCTCTGTTGCGGGCTCATATCCGGACTCTCATTTCTATGATTCATCAGTTAGCCTCCTTGATGGTATTAATGTTAAACCGGATAGAAATCTAGTCACAATGGGTATTCTAACTCCAATTTCTCTAAAGGTCAAAGCAAATAAAACCTTCAACCGGCTTTTCTTTGCAAAATAATGACGGAAAATACAACAATGCCTATACCTGTAAGGGTCCACGCGCCGGGCCTTTCCCCTAACAGCAGGATGGACAGACTAACCCCCGTCACCGGGATGAGGAATTTGAATCCGGCCGCCCTGATCACATCAATATACTTGAGGGAGTAATTAAAGAGGAAAAAGGGAAGCGCTGTGGCAAATACACCTAAATAGATAATAAGAAGAATGTTCTTTAGTCCCGCCGTGTGAGCGATCTGTGTCTGCCAGTCGGTAATAATGAAACTTGCGATGAATAGTATAATACTACCTGACAACATAGTGAAAAATGTCGGAATCATACCGCCGTAGGTTCTGATATACCCTTTCAGCGTTATATTGTAGAGCGTCATGGCAATGGCCGCACCGATCAGCAGGAGATTTCCCAACACATAGCCTTCGCCGATATCCAGGTTCGAAAAATTACCGCCGGAGGTTACCAGGACCATCCCTAAAAGACCGATGATTGTACCCGCGATTTGTCGGCGGGACAGGGATTCCTTGAGTATCAGGGGAGACAAAATCACGGCAAAGATCGGCTGGGTGTTGGCCAGGGTAGAGCCGGTGGCTGCGCAGGAGAGATCCACCCCGTAAAAGAGAAGCAGGGCAAAACCGGCAATACCAAAGGTTCCGATCAGGGACATGAAGAAGACATCACGGAATTTGAGAGGAATTGTCAGCCGCCTTTTTTCGATGAGATAAAAAGGAATAAGAGGAATAAGCCCGGTGGAATGCCGCAGAAAAGCCATGAAAGCCGGGTGAATGCTGCACATTATATATTTCGATACGGGATACGTACTACCCCAGAACATCATGGCGAGGATAAGAACGGTTAGGGTTCGGACGGATTCACGATTTCTTTCCATAGTTTTCACCTTTGTCCTGCCCCTGCGGTACGGGATTGTTTCAAAAATTCCGGGAAGCCTGGTTATCTTTACCACCGTAATAGGTATCGTGGCGATACCCGCCTTCTGTACCTTGCAGGGGTAGTGTAGAATTCCGGTGTTTTTCTTAGACCAGAGAAACACCGCTGAGGATCGAAAGATATTTGATTTTCTCGTTATCCGACCGGGAGGTGAGGATGATAGGAACCTTCGCTCCGGCGATAATACCTGCCATTCGAATTTCCGTCAAATAGGCCAGGGTCTTGTACATGACGTTGGCGGCCTCTATATCCGGCAGAACAACGATATCCGCATCCCCTCCGACATCGGTCTTGATACCCTTTACCTCGCAGCTTTTTGCGGAAATTGCGTTGTCCAGAGCAAAGGGGCCGTCGATAATACAGCCGGTTATCTGCTTACGGGCTGCCATTTTTGACAGCAGGGCGGCATCAATGGTTGCGCCCATAGCCGGGTTCACTTTTTCTACCGCACCGACCACGGCTACCTTGGGAGTAACTATACCGAGTTTTTGTGCAAAAGAAACCGCGTTATTGATCATACCGATTTTTTCTTCCAGGCCCGGAGCTATGTTCAGGGCTGCGTCTGTCATTATCAGGAATTTGTGATATAAAGGGCTTTCTATCAGGGTAATGTGAGATAGAATCCCCTTTCCCCGCAGGCCGCTCTCTTTATCCAGCGCGGCTTTCATAATAGTCGAAGTAGAAACCTTACCCTTCATGAGAAGATCAGCCTTGCCGGTTTTTACTAGTTCCACAGAGAGCCGTGCAGATTCGGCTTCACCATCGGCTTCTAGGATTGTGAATGGTGTAATATCGATCGAAGCTGTTTCCGCGATTTTTTCTATTTCCTTTCGATTACCTACGAGAACAGGTTCGACTATGTTTTCTCCGGCCGCGTCAACAATAGCCGTAAGGGCGTCTGCTTCCTGGGCCATGGCCAGGGCGACCCGCTTGGATGGCTGGGATTTTGCCGTCTTTTCCAGTTCGTCAAAGCTGCGTATCATATGTTTCCTCCTGGTTTTTATACTTTCATGCAAGTGTACACTAGAATTGTCCGGTTGAAAAGCTCCCGGAGAGGGTATTTACTTCCGCCGAGCACGGTTATTTATCACCACGATCGGGGGCGGCAGGGATTTATCACATGTTATTCTTGACACTCCGGTTCACTATCCTTACAATAGCCGATATTCCGTGTAGGATACACGGAACTTTCTTTATTTCACTTTGTTACGGCAAGGAAGACAGATGCTGGAAGTACGAGACGTAAGCAAACACTTCGGTGGTTTAAAAGCCCTGAAGAATGTCAGTTTCAGAGTCGATGACGGAAGAATACACGGCATTATCGGGCCGAACGGCTCGGGAAAGACGACCATGTTCAACTGTATTACCGGGCTTCTTCCGCTGACCGGTGGACAGATATTTATGGACGATACGGAAATAACCGGGAGCGCTCCTGATATTGTTGCAAACCTCGGCATTCGCAGAACCTTCCAAGCCGGTAAGCTCGTGCCGCAGTTGACTGTTCTCGAGAATGTCGCCGGCGGTGAATTTTCTTTTTCCGGGAAGGATGTGGGTGACATCTTCTTCAGGATGCCTTTCAAACGGTCATCCGATGAAAAATCAATCGAAAAGCGCGCCAGGGAGACCCTGGCACTTATCGGTATGGAAGAAGCCGCGGAACGATGGGCGCTGGATCTGGTCTGGGCGGAGAGACAGTTCGTGCAGATTGCCAGGGCCCTGGTATCCAGGCCTAAATTCCTCCTGCTGGACGAGCCCGCATCCGGTATGGGTCCAAAAGAGACGGAGACCGTTGGAGAGCTCATTAGAAAAATACGAGATATGGGGGTAACACCGGTTGTTGTGAGTCATGACATGAAACTCCTTATGAATGTGGCTGAATGGGTTACGGTGCTCAACTTCGGAGAAAAAATTGCAGAAGGAGTGCCCGCGGATATACAGAAGAATCCGAAAGTGCTGGAGGCTTACCTTGGAACAGAAGAATAATGATACTATACTCCAGGTTACGGGGCTCGAGGTATCCTACGGTCATGTCCAGGCTCTCAAAGGCGTAGACCTGGAGATTAAGAAGGGGGAGATTGTTGTTCTGGTGGGGGCCAACGGAGCCGGTAAAACCACTCTCATGGAGACCGTGCTGGGAGTCAACAAGATACAGCACGGAGATATACGCTTCAAGGGGCAATCCATAGTCGGTAAGGCAACCGACAAGAATGTCCGTGACGGGATGTTCCTGGTGCCGGAAGGCAGAGGGGTTTTTTCTTCCATGACGGTCACCGACAATCTGCTCCTGGGGGCTCATCACAACCTGAAGAACGCCGACGGCAAGATGAAACGGGTCTTCGAATCATTTCCCATCCTTGCAGAGAGAAGAAATCAGGTGGCCAAGACCTTGAGCGGGGGTGAACGGCAGATGCTGTCCATCGCCCGGGCCCTGATGTCATCTCCCGAACTCATAATGATCGATGAGCCTTCCATCGGGCTGGCCCCGATTATCGTCAACGATATTTTTGAGATTATAACGAATCTGAACAAGGAGGGGTACTCGATCCTTCTTTCGGAACAGAATGTTTACAAAGCCCTGAAGTGCGCGCACCACGGCTACGTGATGGAAACAGGTACTATTGTTCTTTCCGGCACGGCGGAAGAACTCTTGAACGATCCCGGTATTCGGGAAGCATATCTTGGAGCATAGGACGACATGGAAGTATTTATCGCTCAGTTTATCAACGGACTATCCCTGGGGAGCATCTATGTTCTTCTGGTAACGGGTTTTAACCTGCTCTTACTCGTGGCCATGATTATACATTTTTCTTTCCCGGTAACGGTTGTCTTCTCAATGTATATCTCGTGGCTGGTGCTCAAGTTTACCGGAAACAATATTCTGCTCGGCAGTATTGCCGGGATTGCTTCGGCCATAGCACTGAATATAGCCTCCGCTCCGCTTTTCCAGCATGTCATGAAGAAGCGTGGACAGGTCGATATTAATGCTACCATGGTCATTTCCATGGGAATAGGAATGATTATTACCGATATACTCTCTCATGAGTTTAACCAGGGGTTTCCGATTGCTTTTCCCGATAACTTCACAGGCAGGACCAAGGGCGCCCTCTTGAATATCGGACTGATAAGTATTTCCAGAGGGCAGGTTCTTACCCTTCTGGTAGGCATTGTCGTTGTGGCAGGGCTTTTTCTACTGCTTTACAGAACTAAGGCAGGCCGGGCCTTCAGGGCTATAGCGGAGAATCCCCAGGATGCCCGGCTGGTAGGTATCCCGCTCCTTAAAACGGGGGTTCAGAGTTATGCACTGACGGGGGTCCTGGGGGGGCTTACCGCCGTGCTGCTGGCCGTTCTCATCGGATCGGCGGCACCTAATCTGGGAGACCAGATGGCCCATAAAGTTCTGGCTGTTTCTATTATTGCGGGGCTGGGGAATCTGCAGGGGGGGCTGGTCATCGGACTGCTTTTAGGAATTCTTGAAGCCATGGTACAGGGATACCTGTCCGGATCGTGGTCTAATGCCATTGCATTTGTGGTGATGCTTATTGTTATTCTTATCAAACCAAAGGGTGTTTTCGGCGCTAAACTCGGTTGAGAAGGCGCTGTACGTATTAAGAAGGGGGTTAGGTTTTGTCTCTTCCGATGTATTACTTTCTGGCTATTACGGCGATCTATATTCTCATGAGCTGGTCCATATACCTGCCGTACAGGATGGGACAACTGCATTTTATGACCGTCGCCAACATGGCAATATCGGCCTATTTTTCCGCCTACGCATCCATTCATTGGGGTTGGCCGTTTATCCTGGTGCTCCTCGTGGGAATCGGGCTGGGAGCTCTTATCGGTTTCCTGGTCTCCTTTGCCATAGGCGACGCCCCGTGCTTCGCCGTTGTTATTGTCGGTTTTACCTTTATCTATATAACCAAAACGGTCATTGAAAATACGGAAGCCCTGGGGGGACCTCTCGGTATTTTCAGTATACCCAAGATACTCGATAACGCGAAGGCCAACCGCAATCTGGTTCTCGGATTGTCTTACTTCTTTGTTGTCCTGGTCGGGATACTCATTCATCGCTTTGAACATTCCAAGCTCGGGAGAGCGGCTTCGGCGGTGTTTATCGACCGTGACCTGGCGGCGTCCTTAGGGGTAAATGTAAAGAGGATGGGTCAGTTTCTACAGGCTGCGGCCAGTGCCCTGGGCGGTTTGTCCGGCGTCATGTATACCTTTATCATGCGGAGTCTCTCGCCCAATCATTTTACATTTCACATAGTAGGTATTTGCATGACCATGCTCTTTGTCGGCGGCTATTCCACCCTCTGGGGAGTTGTCCTGGCTGCTCCTATTCTCTGGGGCGGTCCTTTGTTGTTTCCGGACGCCGTCGAATCCTGGCGTATCGTTATCTACGGAGCCCTATTGATACTTATATTGGTTCTTAAACCGGAGGGAATTATAACAAGACGATTCGTAAAGAATATCGAAAACCGGTTACGACGAAAACGCAACAAACTCTTTGTCAAAAAAGTGTGATTGTGTTACTATACCTTAAGCACCTTTTGCGTGTTTAAGTAATTTATGGAGGAGATAAAATGCGAAAACGGTTGGTAAATTTTCTGATGATCTTCACTGTTATGCTTCTTGCCTCTGCTTTTCTTTTTACCGGATGTAAAAAGGAGGAGGAAGTAGCTGAAGTTGAAGAGCCCGTCGTTGTAGTCGACGAGTGGGAGATCCCTTTTCTGAATGTTCTCACCGGTCCTATAGCGAGTATCGGGGAGTACCTGCAATGGGGGGCGGAACGAGCTGCGGAAGAGATCAACGAAGCCGGAGGTATCGCCGGTAAACCGGTGAAAATCCTGAGAATCGATACGGGAATGGAACCTGAGAAGGGGATCGTAGAGATGTCCAAACTCGTTGATACTGCCCTTTGTGTTCTCGGACCGGTACTGGGACCCGTTATCATGGCAGCCGTGCCCGTGGCTGTGGAAGCCGAGATGTACTGCTTCACCGCCACAATATCCTACGAGTATGCCGTGGAATATTTCCCCTGGGCAATCTCATGGTTCCCGCCCACGGAAGCCCGCCTTGGCGAGATTGTAGAAGCCTGGGCCGAGTTGAATCCCGAAATGAAAACCGTTGTCCAGTTCGTGGAAAACTACGGACCCTGGCCGGGGATGGCTGCGGCACATACCAAGGGACTCCAGGCGGCCGGCGTAGAGGTTCTGCCGGATGTGGATGTGCCAGGAGATGCGGTAACCTTCGGGCCCCAGATCGTAAAAGCCCTGGCATACGACCCGGACGGCATTGTGTTCGTTTGTAACGCGGAAAAGGTGGCTAAGATCATCATCGAACTGAAAAACCGCGGATGGGATAAGATGAATCATCTGTTGGTTTTCTCCAGTGCCGACGATGCGGCCCTTTACACCACCGGCGGTTCCGCGATCGACGGTGTAATGATCTACAACTATGCCGATCCCAACCTCGATACACCCCGCTGGAACGCATTCCGGCAGGCTTTCAAGGAAGATCATGAGGGCATAGAACCATTCAGCCTTTCACCCAACTACTACGATGCGGTCTATATGATAAAAGAAGCCATCG
>CAYPIQ010000022.1:0-47930 GCA_964410865.1 uncultured Spirochaetales bacterium
CGGCTCGGCTCCGAAGAGCGCGGCAAGCCGCGGGGTATGAATCCCGCGTGCGAATAACGGGTAAGCTTACCAGTTGTAACGGGTGACCGGTGGATACGCCTTTTTTACCGCAGCAGTCAGGGTGATACCCCCGGCCAGGCCCACGGCATTCTGGATAAGGTTTCCCGGAACTTCTACCACCGCAGCACCGAACCCGACCATGAAACCGCCGGCCAGCAGATAAAGCACAACCATGATGACCGTGCCCGCCACCCCGGCGGCCGTATATCCGACGACATTACCGCGGCCCTCTCCGCCGCCTCTTCCCGATATAAGCCGGAAGATATAACCCGCGGCAAGCCCCTGGAGCCCGTGTATCACCAGGGATATGGGCGCCCACTGGGAATATCCGGCTAAAATATCGGCAATAGCCGGACCCAGTCCGCCGGCCAGCATTGCCGTAAGCGGTCCGAAGGTAAAGGCGGAAAAGTAAATAGCCACGTCTCCCAGGTTTATATACCCCCGGGTCGGTGCTATGGGAACTCTAACTATATAGGTAAAAACGGCGGTTACGGCGGTGAGGACGGCTACGGCCGCCAGTCGCTTTGTTCCGTCTCCTTTCTGTTCCATATTGTGTTTTTCGGTATTATTATCCATGGTGAACCTCCGAGATTGTAATCAGATACATAACGGAATTACCTCCGCTGTGATAATAATAATAGCAACAATAAACTCTGCAACCAGCCAATTTCCACTTTTCAGGGCTCCATAGGTTGTCCGCCTGTTTCTCCGGCCTACACCCTTTACTTCCAGGGCCATGGAAAGGGGGTCTATACTCTTCACCGCCTGGATCAGTACCGATGTAAGGGTAGGGAAAAAGGAACGTATCTTTTTTAAAGGCCCCGCCCTGCCTTCCAGGATCTCGCCCGGACGACGGAGGGTGTGAGCGTCCCGCACCTGCCTGTACAGGTTCGAGAGATGCGGTATGTAGCGGAAGGCTATCGTTATAATCAAGGCCGATCGAAAGGGCATTCCATACCACTGAAAAGAAAGGAGAATGGTTGTGAGCTCCGTGGTACTGAAATAGAGATAGAACACAATTGTTACGCCGGAGAATCTTACTATCATCCTCACGGCCTCGGTAAGTCCTCCGTCGGAGACGAGAACTACATCCCCCAGGCACAGGACCGGGCTCCCCTGGCGGTTGAACAGCGGCGTCAGAACGGCCACGAGAAGGAGGATAGGCAGAATAGTGCGAAGTGTGGTAAACACCCGGTTAAAACCGACTGAAGCCGCCATAACAACCACCCAGAACAGAAGAAACACCGCCGACCAGAAGACAGGCAGAGGATAGAAAAAGGAAGCCACCGACCCGAGAAGGCAGATCAGTTTTGCACGGGCGTCAAAGCGATGAACTATGCTGTTGCCGGGCAGGTAGAAATCCCCCGTCACCTAGTCCTCCAGGTCTCCGAGTTTCCGGAAATTCCCCCGTGTGTAGCGGGAAACCAGACGGCCGTTTTGCATAAAGATAATCCTGTCCGCCCTTGCCCTTGCCAAGGCGATATCGTGGGTTATGACCAGAACACCATGCTCCGGCCCGGAAAGATTATCCAATATCTTGAGGAAGTCACCGTAGGAAAGTCCCGAATCCGCTTCATCGAGAATATAGACCGGGCGCCGGAGGAGATAATAACAGGCTGCCTGGAGGCGTTTGCGGGTTCCATAACTCAAGAGCGCGGGCGGCGCATCCATCCGTTGAAGAGAAAAGAGTTCAGCCGCTTCGCGCAGAGCATCCTCGACGGCGGTTTCGGACTCGAGACCGTACATCAGTTCGTCCCGCACCGTTGGAAGAAAAATCTGATAATCCGGGTTCTGAAACATGTAGCCTACATGGTGGTTCAGATCCTTGATGTCCGCCCGCTTCGAGCGGCCGTCTCTGTCGGTAATCCTTATGTTCCCCGATTCGGGTTTTATCAGCCCGCAGAGTATTTTACCCAGGGTCGATTTACCGCAGCCGTTTCTGCCCACCAGGAAAACGGTTTCACCCCGATGAAGAGTGAACCCGTCTATCGAAAGGGAAAAAGAACCCCTACCCGGATAGGTAAACCGGATATCCTCGACCGAAAGTACCGGCTCACCGCGGGTCCGCCCCGACATAGCCTGGGACTCCTCACCTACAGCCGAAGGTTCAAGGAAAAGTCCGTCCTGCCGGGCTTCATCCAGTATGCCTTTTTCATCCGGGTTGCCGACCGGTCCCACGGAACCGCCGGAAGTCAAGAGTGAAAAGGAAGAAAAATATCCGTCGAGTTTCCCGGGACCCCGGGAGGCAAAAACAATAACACCGTACCGCCCCGCGGAAAGAAACTCCAGGAGGCGTTTCCTGGTAGGCAAGTCCAGTTCTTCCAGGGTTTCATCCAGGATCCAGATTCCCGGATCAAGGGCAACCAGGGCGGATACGAGAAGTTTTTTCTTTTCTCCCCCGGAAAGCCCGGCGGGATTTCTGGCTTCGAAACCCTCCAAACCCGTGAGTTCGAAGGCCTTCGATATACGCCGCCGAATGTCCTCCCGGGGCAGTCCGATGGACTCCAGGGCAAAGGCCGCCTCGTAATCGCACCGGGTCATAACAATCTGTTCGTCGGCATCCTGAAATACAATACCTAGATGCTCGATTAGGTCCGGAGGAGCCGGTGCCGACCCGGCAGTACCCGGGATGAGCACCCGGCCTTCCAGGGTTCCACCGGTATGCCGGGGTATAAGGCCGGCAATAATACGGGAAAGAGTCGTCTTACCCGACTCGGGTCTTCCGAGTACGAGAGACCGATGCCCCTGCGGGAAAGACAGGTTTAGATCGCTAAAAACCGGGCCTGCAGGAACCCCCGGATACTCGGGGTAGGAAAACGAGAGTTGATCCAGGATGAGAGTGTCGTTTTTTGCCGTTTCCATATACCGCCGTTAGTCCATCCTCCGGGGAACATCATGATAGTGTATTGTGACTGTTTATGGAAGGCAACAGGTCCATTTTTCCCCTTGTATTTTTTACTATACAATTGTACCCTTTCTCACCTGGCCATGGAAAGTAAACCACTTATAGTACAGAGCGACGGCAGCCTGCTTCTGGATGTACACGAGGCCGGCTTTGAAGATGCCCGGGCCGATCTCTCCTCATTCGCGGAACTCGAGAAATCGCCGGAACATATACACACCTACCGTATTACCCCCCTTTCACTCTGGAACGCATCTTCAGCGAATGTAACGGAAGAGGAAGTTCTTTCCGGGCTTCGCAGATGGTCACGATATGATATTCCGGCAAACATCGATTTTTTTATCCGCGACATCATGGGACGATTCGGTGTGGTTACCCTTACTCCTTCGGACAGCCCCGATTACTACGGCCTGGAGGTCTCGGACCCGGCGGTAACGGCGGAAATCGACAACAACAGGGCCCTTCGGAAGTACCTCATTCCCTGCGATAACGGATACCGGGTTCGCGTGCTGGACAGGGGTACGGTAAAGCAACTACTCCTGGAAGCGGGATTTCCTGCCGACGATCGCATTCCCCTTTCCGAAGGAGATCCCCTTGATATCGATCTGCAGTCGGAGACCCCGGAGGGATACCCCTTTACCGTTCGGGATTACCAGAAGGACGCGGCTTCGGCTTTTATCGGCGGCGGCAGGGCCGGCAGCGGGTACGGGATCATTGTTCTGCCCTGCGGGTCCGGAAAGACCATTGTCGGTATTAAAGTGATGCAAAAACTAAAGACCCATACCCTGATCCTGGCGACTAATGTTGCGGCGGTCCATCAGTGGATCGATGAACTCCTGTCAAAGACGACATTGACCAGGGAAGATATCGGTGAATATACCGGCGAGAAAAAAGAAATCAAACCGGTTACAATCGCCACCTACCAGGTACTTACCTGGAGGGCCGACCGGGAGGGAGACTTTCCCCACTTCCGGATATTCAACAGCATGAACTGGGGGCTTGTCATCTACGACGAGGTTCATCTCCTCCCGGCCCCGGTGTTCAGAGTGACCGCGGAAATTCAGGGCATCCATCGGCTCGGACTGACGGCTACCCTGGTTCGAGAAGACGGAAGGGAGGGCGATGTATTCTCACTGGTAGGTCCTAAACGATTCGATATTCCGTGGAAAGAACTCGAAACCAGGGGCTGGATAGCTGAGGCCTATTGCAAGGAAATTCGGGTACCCCTTCCGGAAAAACTCAAAATACCCTACGCCACGGCAAATCGTAGGGGAAAATTCAGAATTGCCTCGGAAAACCCGTCAAAAGAAGCTATTACCCGCCAACTCGTTTCGAACCATAGGGAAGATTCGATAATTGTGATCGGACAGTACCTGTCACAGTTGAAGAAACTATCCGAAGAGCTGGATGCGCCCCTTATAACCGGGCGAACCCCGAATATAAAACGGGAAGAAATCTATAGTGATTTCCGGGCGGGAAGAACCCCTGTCATTGTTGTGTCCAAGGTGGCGAATTACTCCATCGATTTGCCCGATGCTTCGGTAGCCATCCAGGTTTCAGGGACCTTCGGTTCCCGGCAGGAAGAGGCACAGCGTCTCGGCCGTATACTCAGACCTAAGAGAAAGAATTCCTGGTTCTATTCAATTACCACCCGGTTCTCGGAAGAAGAAAACTACTCGATGAACCGGCAAAAATTCCTCACTGAACAGGGCTATAAATACCACCTGGAAGTCTGGGATACCCTTTGACTTATTGATGTAACACCCTTTCCTATTATAAACTGGAATGTTGCACTGCCGGAAGGAGGAACCTTTCGTGTCCGAAAAGGCCGAAGAACAATGGAAGAAATCACTTCTCACACTGCCTGATACCGTTTTCTTTGGGCTGATGAGAAATTACCTGGGGGGCATACAAACCCCTTTTAACAAACATGAACTAATAAAAAGGCTCACCGCCTTCCTTAGAAAGGAAAAAACCCGGGAGCGTATCATTGCACTCATCGATGATGTCGACAGAACCATCCTGAGTGCCGTCGGTTTTCTGAAAGCCGTATCACCGGACGCACTATATAACATAGTACGGGGAAACATGTCCTTTGGAAAACTCATGCATGGGATTTCCTCGTTAGAAGAACGGCTTCTTATCTATCGAGAAATTGGGGAGAAAATTGTTTTACTGAGACTGAATCCCCTTTTAGAACCCCTTCTAAAGGAGCATGCCGTCGGTTTTCAATACCTGTTTCGATGCCGTTCCGGTTCCGCGCGCGGTGAGAGGATGTGGCTGGATGAAAATTATCTTACCGCTCTGCTTGCCTTCATACACGAATTTCCCAAAGCCGTAAGGCCTGACGGAACTATTCGAAAAAAGGAAACTGTCTTCTTTACGACTGCTTTTCCCGACTTTCCTCTCCGGCAGGGAAAATCTAATGAAACGGCTGCTGCCGTCCGGAGTCTTGCCGCCCTCGGAATCCTCTCAGAAACCGGGAATGAGTTGATGTTCAATCCCGGCTGTTTTAAAGAACTACTCTCCCTACCCACCTCTGACCGCCGAATTATGATCTACAGCCATGCAGTGTGCCCGCATGTCGACGAAATACACGTCGATGAATCGATGTTTCGTGTTTTCCTGCAGATTATCTCTTCTTTCCCGAGGGACATAGCTATACACGAAACCGACGTTCCGGGTTACATTGTCGCATGTTCCCTATATGAGGGGGTGCATATTTACACGGGACACATACTCGAAGGTCTCCTGCTACTCAAAGTATTCCTCAGGGATGCGAACGGCTACATCGCTCTGAATCCGGAACAAGCGACATGGATAGACAGCGCCGGGGGGGGACAGAGCACGGCGGTGTTTCAGCCGAATTTCGACTTTCTACTACCGACAGAGTCACCAAAGACCGAGCTTTTTTGCGTTCCGGTGCTCTTCCGACTCAAGAGGTACGGGCCGATGGCCGAATATGCCCTGAATCAGGAAAGTTTCATTAGGTATCTCGAAATGGGGGGTACCACCGATACGGCTAAAACCGCCGTTGAGAACCTCACGGGGAGCCCCCTCCCGGATAACGCTCTGATGAGTTTAAAACTCTGGGAGGAAAAATACCGAAGCATACGGATATACGAAGGCACTGTGCTTAAAGTATCAAAGGAAATGGAACCGTATCTCCGGCATTCTCCTGCATTTTCAAATATAATAAGGGAAGAACTCGGAGGGGGCATCTATTACCTCGGTACCGTCGGGAAGACTGAACTACACGATATTCTTGTAAAGACCGGTATGACCCATCCTCCTCTCACCATCGGTTCGGAAATAGCGCCATACATTCCGGAGACGGGACCAAAACTGCTTCACCAGCAGTTCCGCGGGCTTTCAGGAAACCTCTTTTCGGTAACTACGCCCCCAAAGACCGTACGACCGGGAGATTCCGGCTTCCTTAAAACCCTTAAACGGTCCCTTTATGAACAGAACATGCCCGAATTGCTGAAGAAGGAGTTCGAAAACAGAATCGACAGGAAACTCATTCTCTATCCCGGGCAGTTCAGCCTGGATATAGACCCGCAGAGAGTGAAAGAAGCCCGGGGTATCGACTACAGCGCCAAGATGCGGCTGATAGAAGAAGCCCTGGCATCGGGAAATACTCTCCTGGAAATTCCTGTAGAGCCCGGTTCCGACGAGATGCTGGTCGTAAAGCCCGTTTCTCTTCACCGGAACGGGGGTGATTCTGTACTGACCGGTCTTATCCTTCCGGAAGAAATTCGGAAAAACCTTACTGTTCGTAAAATTTCCAGAATCCGCCTGCTCTCCGGCTACCTGGTACCTTCATCACTCTAACGGCAACGAAGGATATTCCAATCCGGTATAATGGCGAAACTGGAGCTCTGCCTGGGCCTGTAAGAGAGACAGGCCGTTCAAGGTCTTACACCCCGCCTTTCGGGCCCTGGATAGAAAGACAGTCTCTGCCGGCGCATAAATAAACTCATACACTATCTCGTCACCGGTAAATCTGTACCCCGGCGCCGGCTCCGCATTTTCATGTGGGTACATTCCGACGTTTGTAGCCTGCACAATCAAATCGAAACCACCGGAATTCTCGAATTGCGATAACGTCCCGGAACTGCAACCGTACAGCATGGCATAGTATTCCGCCTTTGCCGGGGTCCTGTTAAAAACCGTGACATCCGCTCCTTGCCGGGTTAGCGCGTATACGACCGCACCGGCAGCCCCGCCCGCACCGAGAACGGCTGCCCGGACGCCGTATAGACCGGCGGGGAAGCAAGGTTTAAGAGATTCGATAAACCCCCCCGCATCCGTATTATAGCCTTTCCGACCGTCCGCTTCCTCCTTCACAACGGTGTTGCAGGAACCGATTATATCCACCTCTTCGGAAACTCTGTCAAGATATGGAATTACATCATGTTTGAAGGGCATGGTAACGGAAAATCCCCTGATATCTAATAGGTCGGCAATACGAAAGAAAGACGCCACCTCGTCGGTTTCGAAGGGCAGATACACCGCATTCATGCCGTAATACCTGAAGGCCGGGTTGTGAATAGCGGGTGAACCACTGTGCATGACCGGCTTTCCGATAACTCCGTATACCCGAGTTTCCCTGTTGATATCCCTGAGGCGGTACAGAACATCCAGTTTTTCCGGATCGAATCGTTTACCGGCTGCTCTGTCCCCGCAGGATGCCGAGCAGAAGGATACGGCAGACCCGAGTTTCCCGGCCAGTACCCTGGTGGCAAAGCCGTAATCTCCCGTACTGTACAATATATATTCGTCGATACCGGATAATCGACCATACACGCGCAGAAGCGATTCCAAGTCTGAACTGCCGCGGGTCTCTACAATAGCCCTTGGAATCTCTTCGGCAGCCACCGCGGAACGCATATCCGAAACCAGGTCGTCCGGAATACCCCGGTCATGGAAAAACGAACGAATTACCCGGACCCCGGCGGAGCGAGCCGATTGCTCCAGTCCGGAACCGCGGAAATCGGACTCCAGTTCTATATAGGAATATCCACCCTTCGAGCCTATCCGTAACAAACGTAAACGAGCTTCCTCGTCACCGTCAAATTCTCCGCCGTCTTTTCGTCTCCTGACGGTTAAGATAACCGGGAGATCTATCTTAGCCGGAAAGGATGATACGCCATCATATTCCCGGGCTTCCAGACAATCGCAGCGAAGTTCGACCATGTCGATATGATCCCTGTATCGGGCATACATCCGGAGATTATCTTCCAGACTGGATTCAGTAAGTGAAAGACAAATACGTGCCATCAGAAATCACTTCTATAAAGATACAGATCGGAAACAATATCCTCTGAAAAACAAAGCCGTAGCCGCACCGGGCAGCGTGGATCGGGGATATTGTATATCCATGACCCCTCCACTTCAGCAAAGGGAGGACCGAGGGCGGTAAGAACTTTCTCCTTCGAATCACC
Organism: uncultured Spirochaetales bacterium; assembly: GCA_964410865.1. Taxonomy (GTDB): domain Bacteria; phylum Spirochaetota; class Spirochaetia; order JAFGDJ01; family JAFGDJ01; genus JAFGDJ01. Next base: position 8,410 of record CAYPIQ010000022.1, read on the forward strand.
TATTTCCACCCCTCCGAGGGACCCCGATTCCCAAATTCGTACCTGCCATACCCTGTCACGGAACAAGAACAGAGAATAGTCGGTCCCGTACCGGAAAACCACGTCATCCTGCCAGGCTTCTTCACCTCGAACGGGATACACCATGGAAGGTACACCGCATGTTTCGAACACTGTTTCCAGGTCGAAACCAAGACATATCGAAGGATCGAATCCCTGCTCATCCCCGTTTTCGGCATATACCGAGAGGTTCATACATATGAGGGGTATAATTATAGATACACGCATTCGGGTTATTCTACCTGTATACATTTATTTTGCAAGCTCCTCTATTCTTCTCAACTCCGATCGAATATGCGGATCCTCCGGAGCAAGCATATAAGCCTGATTGATATAGCGATAAGCCTTTCTATAATCTCCGCCCTCGGCATACAAGTCCGCCAGAGCTACCAGAGCGTCGAGGTTGTGGAGATTTTCAAGTAGAGAAGAACGTAATGCATCCAACCGTTCATTTCTGTCGTCAAGGACCCTCGACAACTGGTAATACAATGCACTCCGCGCTTCGCTGTCCATTACATCTGCAAGGGTATCCCTGGCAACTGCCTCTGCTTCCTCCGTTCTGCCGGTCTGAATGAGACTTTCAAGATATAGTAATATGGTATCATTACCGCCGTATCCGTTTTCATAGAGTTCCCGAGCGTAAAGAAGAGTCTTTTCCCAATCCCCGAGGGCTCTGTATATATCGGCGGCCATCTCGAGATGTTTATCACGATTTTCAAGTACGAGGAGACGTTCTATATACTCGGCCGCTTTTTCCCATTCTTCGGCCTTACGGGCTTCCATTGTCAGAAGTTCCAGGCTGCGTATATTTTTCGGGTCCTGCTCAAGCTTTTCTTCCAAGTATGCCCCGGCTTCATCAGTCCGGCCGGCGGCGATAAGCACCTCCCCGTAGAGTTCATCCAATTTTTCCGCTTCGGGATAGGTAAGAAGAGCTTCTTCCAGAATCTCGGCCGCCTGTTCATAATTCTGCTGCCTGTAAAGGATTCTTGCCCGCAGGTAGACTGTCTCCAGGTTTTCAGGAATTTTTTTTTCAACAATCAGAAGGATTCTTCCGGCCTGTTCGACGTTCCCCTGGGCTTCCAGAATTCTCGCCCGCAGCAGGAGGTATGAAGGATTTTCCGGTTTTACCCACAGGGCATCCGTATTCAATTCCAGAGCCCGGATAAAATCACCCTGTAGATAGTTCCCGTACGACCGAAGATACATCACCATTGTGTTTTCCGGAAACCGTTCAGCCAGAATCTCGAGATGTTGCAGGGCTTCCCCCACCTTACCCGTCTCCAGGGCCGCCCGGGCCCACCCGATCTCGGCGGGATAACAGGAATCGTCGGTCTCGAGTACCTCTTCGTAGTATTCCATTGCTTCATGCCACCGTTTTCGCTTCTCACCAATCATACCCAGCAGATAGGGAGGGAGAACCGACCTCGTTTCCAGGGAGTCGGCCTGCAGAAGGGCTTCGCTACACTGTTCGAGCACTACCGGGTCGGAAGTAAAAAGGCAGGCCATGGGTGGAATAATAAGGGTCAGAAAAGATGCCTCTTCCTGGGGCACCACGGGGAATTTCCCTGCCCGAATTTTTTCAAACAACGCCGGGTACATACCCCCGGGTTGGGAAGGTACGGCCGGAAAATCTTCCGCTATTTCAGGATAGAGTATATGCGCCAGTGTCACCGTAACATATTTCAGTTCCCCTCCATACTCGGAGGATCCGAGATCGGATCCTTCCAGAAGCTGTAGAGCCTTCTCGAGGGACGCGGGGGAACAGATCGTGATATACAGGAGAATTTCATCGATAAGTTTTGTATCCGGGGCAATAATCGGCTCAACTTCCGGTGGTTCTTCGATCGGTGCGGGTTTCGTCGTCGCACAGGCCGTTAGCATGATGGAGAGCAAAATCGCAGCGGCTGATCTTTTCACTGACGGTGGTTATTCTCCTTTTTCTCTGTGTACCGTCCGCCGATGTACACTGCAAGAAGAATAACTCCCATAATAATAAACAGCACCGGCCACCATATAGCGACAAATCCTGTGAGAGATCGGTCTGTAAGTCCGAAACTGAAAGGAAGGAATGAGATTGCCAGAATAATGACGGTTATACCCGAGATGATGAAAGACAGCCGCCGGGAACCCTTTTTCCTCGATGCATAGGGGAAAAAGGCTATCCCCGTAATAATCATGAACACGGGCCATATCATGCCCAGGGTGCTTTCTGAGAGCAGCCTTTCTTTGAGGAGCACAAAAATGCCCGCAAGGCTGATGATTACTCCGGGGAAAATATAGAAATCAGGACCGCTTTTGAAAAAGGTGGTATACAGCAAAAAAAGGCCTATACAAATCAAGGGTACCGGCCAGAGGCGCCCAAAACTTGTAAGGAATCCTGAAGTCCATAGTAATAATGAACCACCGAGAAGAATCAGAAGAACACTGAATATCAGAAAGCCGCTTCGTTGATTTTTCTTCATCCTAGGTATACTGACCCCTTTCTTACAAGTATCGGCAGAAGCGCCGATAAAAACCGATCCGTTATTTACCGTTCTTGCAGCGCCTATTCGCAAGTCTAACAGATACGATGTCCCAGTGCAACACACCCCTATGGACTACCGTCATTGAACCATGCTACCATGAGGGCGATGAACACAATGAAACGAGTTGAGCTCATGCTTGTGATAATCTTCATTGTTTCGGGGCTCATCAGCTGCGACCGGTTCGAGATGCCTGCTTTTCTTACATCAGATACTTCTTATTCATACTACCTCGAAGGGACAGGTGAAAATCGTGAAGAACTGGAACAGCTCTTTACACTCTTCGATGAAGGTGACGGCTCGTATGAAAGTCGGTTTATTATAATCAGGCAAATCACGAAGCTTCTTCACAGTACCGGGGATCAACGGAAACTCAACCTTTTTCTTACCACGTATGTTGAAAAGGAACCGGACGATCCCTATAATGCATACTACCTTCTTATCGTAGCCGAGAATTTCAGGGAACAGGGTGCCGTTCCCCTGGCCGTCCATTATTACGAGCGGATATTAAAAAATTATCACGATCTCCTGGTTCGGGGAAGGTCGGTACATTATATCTGCCTGACCAACCTGGTGGACATGGTGGAAGAGCCGGAAGTCCGGGTGGGATATTACAAGGAACTTATCGCCCGATTCAGCGAAGCGGGCAGCACCTCTTCCCCGGCCGACCAGATAGACCTCGGACAGACCTATTATGCCCTGGCTAAAACCTACGAACAGCTGGGTGAATGGGAGCTCGCCATGCAGGCCTACAAAAACTACATGAAGTATCCGGAGAGTATCATTCCTGGAAACCCGAATGCCTACAAGGAGGTTGAGTCTCTCATCGCTTTCTACGACTACCGGGACAAAAACTGGACAGTGGAAACCCTCGAAGAGCTTACCGATATTATTCAGTACGCGATTTACCGGCGTGACCCGCGAAGATTGAACCGCTACAGGGCCAAGGTCAATTTTTTCGCTAAATCCTGGGAACAGGAAGCATCCGAAGCCAATATCGAGGAATTCTGTTCCGACCTGGGCCGCTTTATGACAAGCCGGCTAAGCTGTGCCGCCGAACTGGACCCGGATTCGAATACCCAGGAAGCATACCTTGAGACCTGGGGTTGGTCCTACTATAGGATCCGGACCTGGTACCTTTACTTCAGGAAAATTCATTTTCCGGCGGATCCGGATATCAACGGCCATTGGGAATGGGCGGGGATCTACTTCGGAGAAAAACCCTTCGCCGGTTCCGGGGAAAAATCTTAAAGCGATGAAACGGGCCTTTAGTATAATCGCGATATTTCTGTCCTTTATTATACCGGTCTCACTTCAAGGGGATTCACCTGCGCCGGTGAATCTGCGCACACTGGGGGAAAACGGGTCGATCATTGAAGCCTTTCCCGTCCAGGGTCATGCAGGACCGGTGGTTCATTCCCTGGATCCTGGTGAACACGAAGACCTGGAATTCTGGCTGGAACATTTTCAGGAACAGCACTGGTTGAACTGGATACAGCAGTCCCTCGATCGAGGCCGACCTTACAGATATTTTATTCAAACAACCATCCGGGAATACGGGCTCCCGGTGGAATTGGAGTTTCTCCCTATAATCGAATCCGAGTTCAGGAGCCATGCCGTATCAAAATCGGGGGCTGTCGGTCTATGGCAATTCATGACCAACAGCATTCATCCCTACGAGATGAATATAGACGAATGGATGGATGAACGAAGGGATTTCTGGAAAGCCACCCATGGAGCCCTGGCAAAGCTGCAGGAAAACTACGAGGAACTGGGTGATTGGCTCCTCGCCCTGGGAGCATATAACTGCGGACTCGGAAGGATGAAACGGGCTATCGAGGACTCCGGATACCGGGATTTCTGGAAACTGGCTGACGGCGGCTACCTCCCCGCCCAGACCGCCCAGTATGTACCGAAGGTCTTGGCCGTTAGTCATGTGGCCGGTTACGCCGGAAGGCACGGCTTGCCGACATCGTGGGAGCCGGGGGTCCTATGGGAAAGAATAAAACTGGACCAGGCAGTAGATCTATCCATACTGGCCGGGGAGTCCGGCATTCCGAAGGATATTCTCCTGGCGGGAAACAGCGAGCTGCGATACGGGATAACGCCACCGGGGAAGAGATCCTATTTCCTGAAGGTTCCCGCAGAATATACCGATGTAATAAAGGAGACTCTACAACGGCAGGAAGTGCAGTTAATGAGGTTCTACCTTCACAGAATTCAGTCTGGAGACACATACTACGCCCTTTCAAGGCATTTCGGTATTTCCGTTTCCATGATTGAACGATACAATCCGGGCATCGACCCCCGGTTTCTCCGAATAGGAGCTACCGTTGTCGTGCCGGCCGTACATGACGTAGGCCCCTTTCCCCGGGGCTCATCTTCTTCCACCATGACGGATTTTACATTTGACGGAGTCTATACCGTTAAACCCGGGGACAGCCTTTGGAGTATTTCACGGTTGTACGATATCAGCCCTGAAATACTCGCCCGGAACAACAACCTTGAATTAGACAGCGTTCTGTATGCAGGGACTGTATTGCAGGTTCCTGAAGTCGGGATTCTCAGGGAGGCCGGTATTGTTCAATAAAAAGGGGATCACGTCCGTACTCCTTTTAATCGTAGCCACTACCATTCTGCAGGCCTGGAACATATCATCCGATTATACGGTTGAGTGGGATACGAGGACAATCTATCTAGATATCACCGCATACCGTGAGGAAAGCGATCCCTTCCTTCCTGCGGCCAGACAAGCGGCGGAATCTGCCATAGAACGGGCTCTTCCCCTGCTCTGCCTTGATATGGCTGCAGAGATTCAAGCCGATTCACGTAAAAAGCTGGGCGACATTATGGAGAAAAATAAAATCGTCCTGGCTTCATTACGGGATATCCACCTCAAGACGGAACGGGGTTCCAGCAGTTTTACCGAGGATTTTTCCGGCCTTAGAGTGAGATATTCTCTGGATATGTTCCCCGCCCTGGCTGATCCGCTCATTCACCACGAGCGTCCTTTCAAGATTGAACGCCGTCTCGATTGGGAGCCCACCGGACCATTCACCGGTATCATAATATATGCCCGGGGAGAACTCCCTGAACACGGAAAAAGCGGTACAGCCCGAATGGTGCCCTGCCTGCTCCCAAGTATCTACGACCAGGAAATGAATCTCCTTTCGGCGCCTTATATGACTGATCCGGAAATGCTGTTGCGCAGGGGTCCTGTAGCCTATGTCTATTCGCTGAAGGACAAACGAATTCCCGACAGGGTCGGATACTATCCAATGAGAATAGCAGCGAGGGCCGTGTTTGGAACACGTCCGACTGATCCGATCATTCCTCTGGAATGGGGCGATAAGATACGAGCATCCCGGGAGATCCAGAAACTCATTGCCGATGGAAAGGTAATTATTGTTATCGATCGACCTACCGGCAACCCGACATCATTAATCGTGCCATAACACGGGCGTCTCTCATCATGTTCTCAATAACACAGTATTCGTTCGGCATATGAGCCGTTTCATCCAATCGTGACCACACAACAGTTTCCAGCCCCCTGTTTCTCAGGTAAGCACCCACCGTTCCACCGCCGATACCGATGGGATAGGCCTCGATACCGTACTCCTGCCTTATCTGCTCTTTGAGGGCGCCAACCAGTCCGCAATCCGGGGAGGTCGGTTTCGATTCCGTTCTCTGAACAACGGTGCGTTCAACCCGTACTCCGAACCGCTTTTCAGTCTCTGCTTGAAGATCATCAATTTTACTGAGAACCCGATCCACGGGGATCGAGGGTAGAATCCGTGAATCGATATAAAAAACGTCCTCCCCCGGAAGGGTGTTTATATTCGGTACGTTCGCTTCCTTCTTTGTGGGGACAAAGGTGGAAACCGGCGGCTCATAGAGATTATCGCTCTGCGGGAAAAAATCTACCAGCCCGGACAGCGCGCATACGAGGGATGAGCCGGCCAGGAAGGCATTTGTGCCGTGGTCGGGGCGGGCGGCATGGCCTTGTTTTCCAATGACTCGAAACTTCAGCCAAAGGGTACTCTTTTCTGCGATTTCAAGGGTTTTCCCTTCCGGGTCTCCGCCGTCCGGAACAAGAATATAATCATCCGGATCAAAAAGATTCTCCTCTGCGAGAAGGTGTTGGATCCCATAGGCTGAACCGTTTTCTTCGTCGGCCACAAAGAGCAATTTAACCGTATGATGCGGAGTAATTCCGTTGTCCAGCAAGGCCTTGGCGGCAAAAATGGAACTGACCATGCCCTGTTGATTATCCTCTACCCCACGACCGAAGATCTTGCCGTCCTTGACACATACCGAGTAGGGGTCGGTATCCCAGAGCTCGAGCTCTCCGGGGGGCACAATGTCTATATGACTCATGATCCAGAAGGCCCGCTCCGGGTTTTCACCGGGGATAGAGACGACTAAACTCGGTCGCTTTCCTTCGAGAGCCCGGTGGTCCGGGGCAAAAAACCATTGGGGTTCAGGAAAACCGTGTTCTTTGAGCCAGTTAGCCAGGACCTTGGCTTTTTTCAACTCACCTTCTCCTCCGGATTCGGGAGAAATAGCAGGTACGGCAGTGAGTAGGCGCTGAATCTCTAACATTTCCCCGGTACTATTGCATATTGTATCCAGCACCTTTTGTATTGATCTTTTCATATAAGTCCTCCTGAATTCATTTATCGCTTCCCGTTGAGCTCTGTCCCTCCAGATTGCATAAAAGTTGCTCATGCCGCCTCGCGGCAACCGAAACGATGAAAATAGGCGGATACCGCTATTTTTGTAATAGTTGCTCATGCCGCCTCGCGGCAACCGAAACGATGAAAATAGGCGGATACCGCTATTTTTGTAATAGTATCAAAGTGGCATGGCATGCACAATGCCTCTATACTTCCGATTTTTCATTGCCTACTAAGCTTTTCATAAGTTAGTTGCTCATGCCGCCTCGCGGCAACCGAAACGATGAAAACAGCCCGGTGCGGCTATTTTCGTAATATTATACAGTATACTGTAATTCGACAGCTTTGAAGAAACTACGTACAAGGTGCGGCATTTTGACCAGTCGTCGTAACGTACTCTGTACCGCCATTTTCAATTGGTCAGGCCCCTTTATTGCCATCTTTCCGACCACGTGATTTTTACGTAGTTCCACTTCCGGCTTCTGCGATTCATCCAGGGCCGGGAGCCTTCTGAAACACCAGATCCCTATCCGGGTATTTTATGATTGGGATGAGCGCAAGCCCGGCTTTTTCGAACTCGACCGGGTTGCCCACGACGGAGGCAACAGCCAAGGAGAGTATTGCCTAACACTTACGGCCACCGATATCCATGCGGGGTGGGTTTCCTGAGGGATAGGCACATAGCGGTCTTTCGCTCCTTTCCCGCGGTGGACATAAAGCATCATCCGTGTGCCGTCGATATCAGGTACCTGAATGTTAAGCGTTTCCTGTAATCGCAGGCCGCAGGCATAGACGGTAGAGAAGAAAACGAAGTTATGGAAAGTGGTTACGCAGGAAAGAATTTTTCTGATTGTTTCTTGTGCCGGTATCTCCGGTAGGCGTTCCTCCTTCCGGGATCTGAGGATGGTCAGGAGTTTTCACTCTCTTTCTACAACATACAGGTAGTAGAACCTGATTCCGCAATAACAGAGGTTGAGGGTCTTTGGTGCCCATTCGCTTTCATTTCTGCGGTAGAGAAAGTACTCTTCGAGTTCTTCTTCGGTAATATGTTCAGGATCTTTGTTGTAATGGACGGTTAATTGATGGACTGCCCGAGTATACGCCTGCTGGGTCCGTAGGCTTTTCCCATTAATTTGGAGCTTTCGCACCATGAGGGTATACCAGTCGTGTTTTTCTTCTTGCATAGTTTTCCTCCAATAAAAAAGTAGTGTGGAAAAACTATGCCAAATGAATTACAATTTTTCTAACGGTAGAAACCGGCCGCGAAGCGGTTTACTTGAACAACCACTTGGAGTAGACCTGGCGGTCTAAATTGAGAAAATGATTGTGTTGTAGGCAAAGTGATAATAAAATAGTCTCAGATTAGTTGCATAGGTAAATACGCCAAGCAGCTCAAGCGAGCGTTAGCCAGAAATGAGAAACGAATAAACGGCCTCGAGGGTCGTAACGAAAGTGAAACCATGGGCCTTTGTTTAAAACAAGATAGGAGGTAGCTGATGCGTTCTTGTATTCTATTGTTGTTAGTTGCTAATTTGTTCCTGACTACCAGTGTGGTCGGTTTATCCGGCTGTTCTAGCTCATCCGAACCAAACCCGGTTTCCCCATACGTGCCGCCTCCGAGCTCAGAGAGCCCCTTCGGCTTCCACCCCGCCGGGATCAGCAAGCCCGGCTACCCGGGCAACGGGTTCGTGGATGCCCAGAACATCGGTGTCAAGTGGACTCGTCAAGACCTGTATGCTTTCTGGTTCATCGTCCAGCCCGACCTTGGTGACCCGACATACGATTTTACGCTTTACGACAAGCTATACGGGAACATCCCGACGGATATAAGCATCCTGGCGAATATCGCCCCTCAGGGGCCAATTGACGAGGGCCGCTGCATCCCCGATACTTGGATACCCACTAACGTGGGCCAGTACACCACTTTCGTCACGGCGACGGTGGAACGGTACGACGGCGACGGCGTAAACGATATGCCGGGCCTTGTCAACCCGATCAAGTACTGGCAGGTGGGCAACGAGCCTAGCGAGCTGAGACGATCAGGCTTTGCCGAGTTGCAGCGGATGACCTACCAGGCCATCAAGCAGGCCTGTCCCGACTGCATGGTCTTGATAGGCGGGGTGGCGGGCTTTCCGAATCATTACGTGGCGCACTTCGACGACAATTATGCGCCGATTCTGGAGGATTTGGGCGGTCAGTATGCGGACGTGTTCGACTTTCACTGGTTCGGCACGGCTACAGTAGAGTACCGCATGAAGGATGCCATCACCGGAGAGGACGTGCTGGATCACATCCGCGCCACGCTCTTGGACAACGGCTTCCCGGCTGATCTGCCCATCTGGATCACCGAGATGGGGGCTTATTCGGGCGATCCGGCGGATGATTGCTTGGGCGTCTTTCCGTTTCAGACGGAACGGCAGCAGGCGAGCGACTATTTTAAACGGTTCATTTACCCCCTGTCGCGCGGGGTGGTCAAGGTCTTCTCGGCCTATGGCCTGATAGAGGGGTTAAAACACGGCGACACCTATTTTGACCACACCGGGCTGATCTACGATGGGGAGGACTCCGGCGACCTGGGTCTGGGCGTCAAGAAGCTCAGTTACTACACCTATAAAAAGATGACCGATCTACTGGAGGATGCCGACTGGTCTACGCTCGCTACGCTCCGCGACGGCACGGACGGCGACCACATCTACCTATTCCGCGTTGAAAAAGATGGCGAGCCTATCCACATTGCTTGGTGGGACTACTTCGACGAGTCTGGCTACACCCCCGATGATACGAAGCCTATCATCCTGACCGGCCTGAGCGGGACGGCCATCACCGTCATCAACGTCGTCCCAGCGGCCGAACTTGGTCGTGACATAACCGACTATTCCACCGCCTTCACTATCACAACATACCCCGTCTCCGAGGGGCAGGCAACGCTGACGGTGGGGCAGGATCCACTGATAATAGAGTAACAGGCAAGCAACAACATACCGACAGCCACGGACGTGCATCTCGACAGGGTTCGGGAATCGTGGCGGACTTGTAGTGCAGTTTCGCTTTTTTGCCACTGCATACGAGACTCTGAAGCAGAAGGGGATCGAAGCGGGTTTTGAAACCTACTTCGTGTGCTACGAAATTCTGCGATACGCAAGATTTGAATTCTGAAATCGTCCGTGTTGAATTGCCCAAGTGACAGAGGAATACTGTGACAAGTTTCTGTCTAACCAATCGCTGCACCTGATCGCCAACAGAGTGGTGGTTTTAAAAAGTTTTGTGCCCTATCAAACTTTAGTGGTTTTTTAAAGGTTTGTGGTGTATACTGTTGGCGGCAGGTGAGCTCAATAGTTATGTGAGGACCAAAGCTTGAAGACCAAATAGTATTCGGCTTTAATACCTATACCTTGATAATTGGAGAAATCCGTTATGGCAAGAATCACTGTGGAAATCGAGGACTCAAAGGCCGCACTCCTTACGGAAAAAGCAAGGAAGTTTGGTCTGTTGCCCGATCAGTTTGTTACAGCATCTATTGTGTTCCCCGCCCGGAGAAGTTTCCGCAACTTGTCTGAATCAATTTCCTCAACTTGACAGAATACGTTTCCCCTTGTGATGAGGGGGAAGTTCCGCAGGTTTACCTGCGGAACTTCCGGTGGTCAAGGCAAAAGGAAAAAGAGAAAAACCTACAACTCGTCGACCGGAAGGTCTGAGGAGTCAATAAGGTTCTTTTTCTGTATAGCCCCACCCATGATAGCGTTATAGCAGATCCGATTTATCTGGCGGGCAATTCCGTGTGTGCGCTTGAATATTTCCATCTTCGCCGCATCCGAGAAGAGCTTCTCCTTTCGATGGGCAACCTCGAGTCCGTGATCAATGTATGAGGCGGTCTCCTCGAGATTCATCGGCGCAAGATGATGGGAGAGGCGGATGCGGGCACGAAGCGAGTCGAAATGGGAGTAGCTGAGAAGGGTGCGCAGCTCCGGCCGGCCGGTGAGGATGAAGGTAATGCGGTTCTGCGAGTCGGAGTCGAAGTTCGTCAGCGCCTTTATTGAGATCAGCGCCTCTTCGGCCACCTTCTGCGCGTCGTCGAGGACGACCACCGGTTTGCGAGAGCTCTCCTCTACCGCGGAGAAGAAGGCCGGTTTTGCCTTGCCGAGGGAGTGTGGGGGTTCGATTTTCATCCCCCGCAGCAGCGATTTCACCAGCTCTCCCTCACCGGAGATGTTGCCACGCAGGTAGATCGGCTGATAGCGATTTGTGTCCAGACCTGCAAGGCCGTGGCGAAGGATCAGCGATTTTCCGCAGCCGATCGGACCACTTAGAAGCATTACATCTTCACTTTCGATGCCGAGCTCAAGCATTGCGGTTGTACGATTAAGCTCTTCAGTGTGAAAAATATTCTCCTCATCGATGTTTTTGCCGAAGGGCAGACGGGAGAAGCCGTAGTGGTTCAGTATCCTTTGCTGCTCCCTAATTAAATACCTTTTTTTGCTTTAAAAAAAGTGAGGAATGTGGGTTTCATCCTGCCGCCGAGGCAGAGTTCTCGGATGCCATTCAATACTACGAGGATGTAGAGCCAGGGCTTGGACAGGATTTCGCGGTTGAAGTGTATTCGGCGGTCCAACGCGCCGTTGCGTATCCGCGTGCTTGGGTGGTACTTGAGGGGGAAGTCCGACGTGCATTGCTGCGACGATTTCCGTACGGGATTCTGTACTCTGAGGTAGATGAGGGTATCCTGATTTTGGCTGTAATGCATTTGAATCGTGATCCAGATTATTGGAAAGGACGAGTGTAATACCGAACAAAGCGCTCAACTCGGACTGTCTCAGTCGCTGTGCTACTTCGGCAGCCGGTTAGCACTACGTTGGGCATAAAAAAGAGGAACGTATGCACCTATTCAGAATCCATATACGACCAGGGGGTGGATCTGCAAGCATGGAGGAAACCTTCAATTATTTATTGTAAGAAAAATGGCTTGCTCGGTGTGGGATTGCATATATGCTATTGAAGTGAAAAGCACATTAACGGCGCAGTAGATAAAAACTTCAGTTTTGAAAATTGAAAGATTGCGGGATCTGAAACATTTATATTTATATTCGTTTTACCCTCTCAATTTCATAAGACCTTTTGGGCCACCTTGTACCACAATACCAATTTTGTTTGCGTTTTCGACGGATCTCAGCCCGACTGGCAAAAGCGAAATAGCTCGATACCGCGAGAACGACCATGGCGCTGATACAAAACCCGCAATACCAGTAATATGCGTTGCCGGACGAGGCTATTGGCGTTTTGAAACTAAACGCTCGAAACCCTCATGGCTATTTCATCCGCCAACAGACGAGCATGATGAAATCATAGATTTCATAAGCGGAGTTTCCAATACGATACCTGAACAGGTTTGGATGCGCGGTCGCCCCCGGTATGGAAACTACATTTTAGAGCGACCGGAGCAGGAATGTTAAGCACCAAATATAACGACGCGCATCACCTGCGCCCTCGCAGGAGCGAGAGCTCCGAGAAGGCGTCTGGTGAACGCGCAATGTTATGTGGCGCTGGACACCAGTCCCTCTATCTGAAGCAGGAAGCACATTTCTCCAGTATATATCTAAGTGAGCACGGCAATCTCTGTCGCTACCGCGGCGAGGAACCGGTACCTTCCCCGGTGGCGCAACGAGCTCCATACCATCTTCGAACGGCATTCCGCCGATTTCTGCGACCGCTAGGATGACCAGTCCGCCGCCACTTACGACATATACCGCCTGGAGTGTATCCGGCAGATCGGCGAACGGTTTCGTACCTGCGGGGACTATCTCCAGGGCGTGGCCCGAATCCGCCCGTTCTCCGGACTCCGGTCCATGACGGAATTTTTCCGGCGTCGGGTGATCAAGCTCCTAGTAGAGCGCAAACTACTCAATAATGACATTGCCCGAAACCTTCTGATTTCCCTCAATAAGATCCGCTACGAACCGCTGTCGGAAAACGAGGAAGAGGTCGACATCGATGCGCGCAAACGCGCCTGGGCCCGGCTTCTTGCGAAGGTTTACGAGGGGATAACTCTTCCTATGATTTAAAATAACCAAAATCATGGATTGACAGCAAACGAGTAAGCGATTTATCTTGAATAAACATCGCCGTTGCCGGAAAGCCGAACAGAGATGGCCGTTTGGGTGGCGGAAATAGCTGTAGTTTGTGGCAAGGGATCGGCTTTTGGTGGAAAATCGTAAAAATCCCGAAATGACAGTTCTCTCATTCCTTAGATAGGAGGAAAACTATGAAGGTAAGAGCAATAAATGGAGGAATTGACGAGAAATTATTCAATGAGATTATTGAAATAAATGAGAGTACGCCGTACCACAGGTTTTTGGATATTGATATATCCATGCTGGATAAAGGGATTGCGGAGATTACAACCACTTTGCAGGAGAAGCATCTAAACCCTGCCGGGAATGCCCATGGCGGTATGCTTTTTTCTCTTTTTGATACCGCTCTGGGCATGGCGGTGATGACAATGGGCAGGTACAACATAACCTCTCTGGATATGGACATGAACTTCATTGCGGCGGCCAGACCGGGTGATACTCTCAAGGTGACGGGCAGGGTTGTCCATCTTGGCAGGAGCACGGCCGTATCAGAGGGTGAAGCCTACAACCAGGATGGCAAACTGATAGCCATATGCAGGGAGACATTCTTTAATTACGGCCTCATGGAGACGGTTCGCTCGGCGCAGTAGGGCCGGTTAGGCTGCGGATGGTGGAGGAGAGCTGGGAGGAGATCGAAGCCGATACGGCACAGCCGGTGACCAAGAAGGCCCGTAACCTATGGCTCGGCAGCAGCCCCTTGAACCAGGACAACGTCCACCTGCGCCGCCCCGCAAACCTCCCGCTGCCTCCCTTCCGCCCATCCAGGTTGCCTTTGTGCGTCAGAACTGTTTGACCCTCGTTGACTTTAAAACAGTTTGTAGCCAAAATGTATCCGGGAGGAGAGGATGTCCGGTAGAAGTATGATGTTCAAAGTATTCCTTCTCACAGGATTTATATTAATAGTCATCTCATGTGGCCCTAAAACAATCGGATACGGTGTTATACTATGGTCACCCGATGAGGAGAGAATCCTTACAGGTGAAACTGTTCCTGTATATGAAGACTCTTCCATTCGTGATGTCTACATCGTGGGGACAAAAAAGGACGGGACAGGGGAGGACGGCGAGACAATGCTGGAAATACCCAGACCCCGCCTGGAGTACTTCAAAAAAGAAAAGGAAGCTTCGGTGTACGCCGAAGAGTACGCAAAATATAAAAGTCTCTTTGCTAAAACCCTTAAGGACGGTCTGGCCATTCGGAGCGAACCAGATGAGCTCTCCGAACGGGTGTATAAACTGCGTCAGGGACAAATCATAAAAGTAATTAAAAAACTCGAGCCTTTTGTTCAGATAGGGGAACACGAAGGTAATTGGTATCGCGTCATGACGGAAGAGGGCATCTCAGGTTATTGTTTTGGATACAACCTGGAGATATTCGATAAGAGCGAGGAAAAGACTGAAACGGTTGTACAGACCGGCGATCCTAAACTCCATGCTTTTTTAAACCGCATCTACCGCCCGGAATATTACAAAAACATGCTTGATGAAGGCCGAATAGATTTAACACGTTTTACGCAGGATTTCGGTATCTTCCCCAACAAGGAGAACCGACAAATTCGGATTGTTCTCCCGGAGACGTCTTATACAGTAGAGTATGAAACTATTGAAAAAACGGGAGGAGATCGATATGTATTTACCGGTTCTTCCCTAGAAGTTATTACCCTGACTATGAACAAGGTTTTCATATCATTCAAGGCGAAAAATACAGATATAAGCGGCAATTTTTATTATATAGAGGGTATAGAGGATATAAGAATTGCGGAACAGGAGCGAAGAGAAAATCTTAAACAAATGTTCACTGAACTCGGAATTCTAAAAAGTGCAGCCTACGGTGTACTAACCTTTACCGAAAAAGGAACTTTTTCCTGGAAAGGCTATGATCGCCTGGTCCCCGGAGTTATCCCGGAAAATACTGGTACAGAAGGAACTCTTAGTTTCAACTATTTTCTTTCCCAAGAGCTAAATCGAGAATATGAAGGGGCCGTTACATTCGAATTCGCGGCACCGCCGGGGACAGAGACACCGCCGGGGACAGAGGCACCGCCGGGGACAGAGGCACCGCTGCCGGGGACAGAGGCACCGCCGGGGACAGAGGAGATTTGTGAGGAGGTTTGTTTTTTATATTCCATAACAAACGAAGGATTAAAGCTTGTATACGTCCCGAAGCAGGATATTCGCAACGGCGTAATCGAAAGGGAGAATCCGTCGCCTATTGTGCTCTTTTTTTCCTCCTGAAGGGCATGTTAAAACTATAGAAATGTCTCTTGTCCAGGCAGCAAACATATCAATAGCCTTTGGTGACCGCGTAATACTCAAGGAAGTCAGCTTCAACATCGACAAACAGTCGCGTATCGCACTGACCGGCGGAAACGGGAGCGGAAAATCAACCTTTCTTAAAATCCTTGCCGGACTCATCCAACCTGACAGTGGTCAAGTACTTACTGCAAAGGGTACCAGAATCTCCTATCTCCCACAAAATGGTGCTCTCATAAGCTCAAATACCCTCCTGGAGGAAGCCGAGCAGGCTTATAACTGGATTATCCCTCTGCAGGAAGAAAAGACCGAAATCGAACGGAAACTGGGCAAAGCCGGAGAGCCGGGGAAAAACACTGAAAGTCTTATCGATCGAAGACACGAACTGGAAGAAAAAATTCTTAACAGCGGATATTATGACCGGAAAAGGGATATCGAGAAAGTACTAACCGGTTTGGGATTCAACCATAACGATCTGGAGGCCGATCCGGCTACTTTTTCCGGGGGACGACGAATGCGCATCTCCCTAGCCAGGGTGCTCCTCGAACAACCGGATGTTCTTCTTCTCGATGAACCGACGAATTTCCTGGATCTGGAAGCACGGGAATGGCTGGAAACCTTTATATCACATTATCCCGGCGGAGTGGTTCTTGTTTCCCACGACCGTTACTTTCTCGATACAACCATGTCCTGTATCGCCGAATTGTTTCTGGGGTCAATATCCCTCTATCGGGGAAATTATACTGCCTACGAAAAAAGGAGAACCGCCGAACTCGAAGAATTGACAACCGCTTATTACCGACAGATCAAAGAAATCCGGAAAATAGAAAATTTTATCGAACGTTTTAGATATAATGCATCAAAAGCCCAACTGGTCCAGAGTAGAATCGGCTATCTAGAAAAACTTGAACGCCTGGAAATTCCGGAAACCTTGAAAAAAATACATTTTTCCTTTCCTAGGGCTCCCGATTCGGGAAAAAATGTATTATCGATACGGTGCCTGGAAAAAAGATATGGGGATAATACGGTTTTCAAGAATCTTACACTCGATATTTCCCGGGGAGAAACCCTTGCGTTGGTAGGAATGAATGGAGCGGGAAAGTCAACCCTTATCCGAATAATTGCGCAGGTAGATACGGAATTCAAGGGGGAGATAGAATATGGAACGGGGGTAAAAATAGGATACTTTTCCCAGGAATCGGCGGACATGCTCAGTGGTACAAACACGGTGATCGATGAGATCGAGGGTGTTTCGCGTTACCATACGGACCAGGAAATCCGCAATCTCCTGGGGGCTTTTTTATTCCGGGATGAAGACATATATAAAAGCATCAATGTGCTATCAGGTGGAGAAAAATCGCGTCTTGCTCTGATGAAACTTCTCCTTTCTCCTGTTAATCTTCTCCTTCTCGACGAACCAACCAGTCACCTTGATATGACCTCCAAGGATATACTACTCGATGCACTTACCGCCTTCGAAGGAACCATTATCTTTGTAGCCCACGACAGGGGCTTTGTGGAAGCCCTGGCTGATCGTGTTCTCGACCTGGAAGGAGAAGAACCAACCTACTACTACGGAGGTTATGACTATTATCTTTACCGAAAACAGCAGAACAGTCAGTCCGGCGGGAATGACCTCCCCCGGACGGAGAAGAGTTCCAGTGAAGGGAAAATAAAACGCCAGAGGGAAAAGGATATAAAAAAGACCGTCAGGAAACTAAAAAGTAAAGAGGAAAAAATCCTGGAACGTATTGCAATCCTTGAAGAGGAATATAAAACCTATGAAAAAAAATTAGCTCTTCCGGAAAATTATACCGACGGGGAACGGGTTAAAGAACTAAAGGATACATTGGCGGAAAATCGTAAACATCGGGACATCCTGCATACCGAGTGGGAACACGTCGACTCCGAGCTGGCTCGCATAATCAGCAAAGAAAACCCCATCTCCTGATACATCAATAGGTTTCAATTACAGATCCCTCGATATGAAAATCTACAAGCGTGAATGTATTTCCGGTCACCTCATTGCCACGGCTTATCCTTTCCTGTACACTTGCCTGCATGATACGTATTGCATCGTGGAATGTTAACGGAATTCGTGCGGCCGAAAAAAAAGGACTCTTCTCCTGGCTCCAGGAGAGCAAACCCGATATGCTCTGTATCCAGGAAACAAAGGTGCAGCCTGAGCAGCTTTCATTGGACTTCCTCGAACAGAAGGACTACCATGCTTATTTTATTGGAGCGGAAAGAAAGGGATACAGCGGAGTAGCACTCTATACCCGGGGGAAACCCCTTTCCGTAAGTAATATCGGTCTCGCTGATTTCGATCGAGAAGGACGTGTTCTGGTAGCAGAATACCCGGATTTTATCCTCATTAACGCCTATTTTCCGAACAGCCAAGCGGAAGGAGCCAGGCTGACGTATAAAATCGAATTTTGCGAAGCCGTGCAAGCATACTGTGACAGTCTCTCCTCTGAAGGAAAAGAAATTGTACTGTGCGGTGATTTCAATATTGCTCACAAACCCATCGACCTGGCAAACCCGAAGTCCAACGAGAAGAACCCCGGTTACCTTCCGGAAGAACGGGAGTGGATGGATACATTCACATCAGCCGGTTACATTGACACCTTCCGCCTTTTCGAAAAAGGCGGCGGCCACTATACATGGTGGACCTATCGATTCAAGGCAAGGGAAAAAAACATCGGATGGAGGATAGATTATCACTGCGTTACACCCGGACTGAAAGAAAGAGTTACACGCGCTGAGATCCTGTCCGATATATTCGGATCAGACCACTGCCCTATAGAACTCACCCTCTTATGAAACTTTCGAAACGAACCTCCGGCCATTTTCTTCGTTTGCTCATCCTCGGAATTGTCCTGGGGACCCTTTTCTGGGAACTCCTGGAAAAGATTATTGCTCTTTCCGGCGGTGCTTTGTCTCTATCAGTGGGCCCTGTAGGTTTCGACACAGGGGTCCTCGCCGTCAGGCTAATTATAAATCCGGGCAGTTTTCTCGGGGCCCTGGGGGGGTACGCCCTTTTTCGAAGGATATAAGTCGACGAAAACTTTACCGGAATGGATCCGCCGGAGGAGTCTGTTCGACTTGCCCGTGAAAAACTGAACTCCCCGCTCTCCACATGGCGGGCCGCGGCCATAGCATATCGCATACAGGAAAGGGGCGAACTCCTGGTGGAGCGGATCGAAGGTTCCTACAGCAATGTTATGGGCTTGCCAATTCGCATATTTTATGGCATGTTAATGCAACACGAATATCCCTTTCCCTTGTCGGGATAGCAGGGAGTTCAACCGCCTTATTAAGGCGGCAATCTTCCGCAGCATGGATCTTATACGCTGTGAGAAAAAGAGAAGGACCCGCGGCAACCGTCACCCTCAAGGTGCCACGGGAGCGCGGGAAGAGGAGGATACATTGGCAGTAGTAACAATGAAAAACCTGCTTGAATCGGGTGTACATTTCGGACACCAGACCAAGCGATGGGATCCCCGGATGAAGAAGTATATCTTCGCCGAGAGGAATGGAATTCACATCATCGATCTGCAGAAAACAATTACTGCAATCAAAGAAACCTACGAAATAGTACGTAACACAGTTCATGAAGGCAAGACTATTCTCTTCGTGGGCACCAAAAAACAGGCCCAGGCAGCCATCGAGCGCGAAGCAAAACGTTGCGGTATGTTCTACGTCAACAACCGCTGGCTCGGCGGTATGCTGACCAATTTCGCTACCATTAAAAAATCGATACTACGTCTCAAAAAGATAGAAAAGATGGAAGTTGACGGTACTTTCGATAGTCTCACCAAGAAAGAAGTCGCCCGTCTTGTCAAGGAAAAGATGCGACTCGAAAAGAACCTCGGCGGAATCAAGGAAATGAAGGATCTGCCCGGTGTGGTTTTTATTATCGATACACGAAAAGAAGCTATAGCCGTTGCCGAAGCACAACGAATGGGTATTCCCATCATCGCGGTGGTTGATACAAATTGCAATCCGAACGAAATAACCTACCCCATCCCCGGAAACGACGATGCGATACGGGCTATTACACTGTTTACACAGATTATTGCAAACGCCGTTGTTGAAGCGGATAATGAAATCGGCCTGGAGGTTATCGAAACCCTGCAGGATGATGAAGAGTCGTACGAATCCGAGGATTCCCGAATATATGATAAGGACGCAGAACCGGATTACGAAGAAAAACTCGAGTCGAAAGAAGGCAGGGAAGATGAAAAAGCCCCTGAGGAGGAAGAGGACGACCTGAAGGTTTCGGTGGCGGAATCCACCGGTCAATCCGACAACGAAGAGGAATCGGGCTTCACCGATGCCGATTATTCAGATTACGATCCTGAAGAAAAAAAGGATGACCGGAACGATGAGACAGCCGAAGACGAACCGGATATCATCGATGAAGACAAATTATACGAAGAATAAGGAGATAGAATTGGATATTAAAGCCCAGGATGTTAAAAAGCTCCGGGAAAAGACCGGAGCAGGAATGCTGGATTGTAAAAAAGCGCTGGTAGAGGCTGAAGGGGATTTTGCCAAAGCCGAGAAAATCCTCAAGGAACTGGGCCTGGCGGCCGTAGCAAAAAGAAGCGACCGGGCTACAAAAGAGGGCAGAATCTTTTCCTCTATCGAAAAAAACCGTGCGGGTCTCCTGGAACTGTCCTGTGAAACCGACTTTGTCGCGAGAAATAACGACTTCATTGAACTGGGAAACGGTATTCTGAAGGTTGTTCTCGATGAAGGCTTGACCGATTCCGACGATCGGCTCGAAGGAATGGTAAAGGATGCCATTGCGAAGATAAAGGAAAACATCAATCTACGAAGATTTACCACCATGGACATAGAACCGGATGAGTATGTTTCTCAGTATATCCATGGCGAAGGGGGCATCGGGGTTCTGGTAAAGCTGAAAGCCGATAATCCCGACTTGTTATCTAATGATAAAGTAAAAGAATTCGCCTTCGATTGCGCCCTGCACATTGCCGCGTTCAATCCCTTATTTCTTGATACGGATTCCGTCGACGATTCATATCTGAGGGAGCAGGAAGAAATTTTTACCGTTCAGGCAAAAAACCTCGGGAAACCGGAAAATGTCGTGGCGGGAATCGTAAAAGGAAAATTGAACAAGCATCTTTCTGAAATCTGCTTCGTAAAGCAGGGATTTGTAAAGGATGAAAAAGTACCGGTAGAAAAAGTGCTGGACAACCTCAACAAGGAATTAGGGGGTAAAATATCGATCAAGGATTTCAGGTACTACCGGGTCGGAGAAGAGGTATAACGATAAAAACGGGGGGATCCGCCCGGAGATATTTTTCGAACGGTTCCCCTTTTTCAAGGAGGCTTCAATGCAAAATATTCTGAATCTTGCGGAAGAAAAAATGAAAAAAAGCGTCTCCAATCTCAGGGATGAATTCAACACTATACGCACCGGTCGGGCTTCCGCCGCATTATTCGACCAGGTAAAGGTTAATTATTACGGGCAGATGACTCCCCTAAACCAGGCGGCAAACATCTCTATTCCAGAAGCCCGCCTCGTGGTCATACAGCCATGGGATAAATCGCTTCTTGGTGAAATCGAAAAAGCAATCCAGAAATCGGAACTCTCCGTTAATCCCAACAACGACGGAAAGGTAATCAGGATTAATATTCCCCCCTTAACCGAAGAAAGGCGGAAAGAGTACGTAAAGATCGCCCATAATATGGCGGAGCAGGCCAGGATCGCAATCCGGAACATTCGTCGCGATTCCAACGAAAGCCTGAAAAAAATGGAAAAGAACTCGGATATCAGCGAAGACGAAGAAAAACGCGGTATCGAAGAAATACAAAAAAGAACTGATACATACATAGAAGAAATAAACTCATTACTCGAAGAAAAAGAAAAAGAAATAATGGAAATATAGGATCCTATGGATGATACAACGGGAAGAAAGCCCGTCCATATCGGAATCATCATGGATGGAAACGGTCGCTGGGCCGAACGAAGAAACGAGCCCAGGTCGAAGGGACATCGTGAAGGCTTGACTGTCGCAAAAAAAATCGTTGAAGCCTCCGCGGAACGGGGAATTAAGTATCTTACCCTTTACATTTTCTCAACGGAGAATTGGAAACGGGCAGAGGAAGAAGTATCCTTCCTGATGAGATTAATTGCCCAGCACCTCTCGAAGGAATACGATTTTTACCGCGAAAAGGGCATCCGGATAGTACATTCCGGTGATATAGCCGGTCTTCCAGATTATGTCCGGCGGGAAATCTCCGGCGTAACGAAAGACACGAAGGATTTCTCGGGTCTTACGCTCAATATGGCCATCAACTACGGCGGAAGGGATGAAATCGTCAGGAGCGTCAATCGGTACCTTCAAGCCGCCGAATATTCAACCGAACCACCAACTCTTAGGGCGGAGGATATTTCCATGCATCTCGACATACCATCCATTCCTGATCCGGACCTGATTATTCGAACCGCCGGAGAAATGCGCCTGAGTAACTTTCTGCTCTGGCAGTGTGCCTATGCGGAGCTCTATGTTTCGGACAAGCTGTGGCCGGATTGGACGGTGAACGACCTGGACAAAGCCCTGGAGGCCTACGGAATCCGTAACAGAAAATTCGGCGGTACTACATGAGCAGTCTCAAGCAACGGTTTATCCTCGCCGGTACGGCACTTCCCATACTCGTGGCAGCCGTTCTTTTCCTACCCTACCTACATTACGCCGTAATAGGAATCGCCGCCGCGGTATTTTCCGGACTGGGAGCCCTGGAGATCTCCCGGATGTTCACCCGCCGGGGCGTTATCCTTCACCCGGTCCAGGCTTTTGCCTCCGGTGCGGTATTTCCCCTTTCGGTATGGGTCGATGAGACGGGGCTTCTCGGGGTGGAACTCTTTACGGTAATTCCGATTTTCCTGTTCTGCCTTATCATTGGCCGCCAGGCTTTTATCTTTACTACCGAAAGACTCAAGAGAACCCTGGAAAAAACCGCGGCTGCCTTCCTGCTCGTGGTGTACCCGGGTTTCTTCATGTCCTATATCATCCGTATCTTTTCCTTTCCCCTGCCGGAACTCTCGGTTCTGTTGTTCTTTTCCCTTATATTTGCCAACGACTCCCTCGCCTACGGTGCCGGTATGCTTCTCGGGGCGGGGAATCGCAATATATTCGCCGCCAGTCCCAACAAAAGCGTGGCAGGTCTTTTCGGCGGTGTAGCCGGGGCGGCAGGAGCTGCCTACGCCTTTTATGCCCTTCGTCCCGATATTTTTTTCCACCATGCCCTACTGCCCCTGGCAGTGGCAACTCTCTGCGCATGCGCCGCCGATATAGGCGACCTGGCGGAGTCGGCCATGAAACGGTCGGCTGAGATAAAAGATTCCGGCAGTCTTATGAAAGGTAGAGGCGGTATCATGGACTCCATCGATTCAATACTCTTCGGCGCCCCCGTCTTCTACTATGCCTTTGAGCTGATCGTTCACCAGGGTATGCCGACGTGAAAAAAATCATACTTTTAGGGTGTACAGGCTCGATAGGAAAGAACACCCTCGATATTATCCGCCGTTATCCCCATGATTTTGTCATCACCGGCCTCTCCGCTCATACCAACGAAAAGAAACTTCTGGAACTCCGGGAGGAATTCGGTGTTTCTGCCTGCGCTCTGTCGGGAACAGAGGAAACACGGCCGGGAATTCCCCGGGTAGGCGAAGAAGGACTTCTGGACATGATCCGGGAAACCGAAGCCGATATCGTCGTCAACGCCATTTCAGGTTCAGCCGGACTTCTTCCTTCCGAAACGGCCCTCGTCTCCGGAAAAGACCTGGCCCTGGCCAACAAGGAATCCATCGTCATGGCCGGGGGCCTCATCAGGGAATTGGCGGAAACATACGGAAGGAACATCATTCCCATTGATTCGGAACATTCGGCGGTGTTTCAGCTCCTTAGAAACCGCAATACCCACGAGGTCGAAGAAATTATACTTACTGCATCCGGCGGGCCGTTCCGGGAAACATCGGAAGAGGACCTGGCCGCTATTACACCGGAGATGGCACTCCAGCACCCGGTATGGAGCATGGGACGGAAAATAACGATTGACTCTTCGACCCTTGCCAACAAGGGACTCGAAGTCCTGGAAGCACATATATATTTCGGATTCGACCTCCAGCGCATAAGGGTTCTCATCCATCCGGAAGGCAGGGTCCATTCCATGATACGGACAGTGGACGGAGCAATGTACGCACAGGTGAGCTATCCGGATATGAGGCTGCCCATTCTCAACGCCCTCGCCTACCCCGGGATACTCCACTCGGACTTCGGCAGGATGGATCTTGCGGGTACGGCCCTCTCGTTCTTTGCCCCGGATACCCGCCGATTTCCCATGCTGGAGTTGGCCTACCGGGCAGGTGAGCGCGGCGGAGGGTATCCGGCTGCCTATAACGGCGCTAACGAAGCGGCTGTCAGGGCTTTTCTGCATCGGGACATCGGCTTTACGGACATACCGATTGTGGTGCGTGCCACCCTTGAAGCCGATTGGGAAATTCTGGTAGTCTCTTGTACGCATGCCCGTGAAATCGGTTTGCGGGCCGGTGAATACGCCGAATCTTTTATTTCACGGCTGGGCAGGTCACGCTGATGCTATTGAATATCCTGATTGGAATACTCTGTCTCAGTATTGTTGTTATCATCCACGAATCCGGCCACTTCGCAGCGGCAAAGGCGACCGGAATATCTGTAGAGGTCTTTTCGATAGGCTGGGGCAAACCGATTTTTAAAATACGGAAGGGCGAAACCGATTACGCCCTGAGCCCGGTACCCATCGGCGGGTACTGCAAGATGAAAGGAGAAGCCCTCTTTAGGAAGGCCGTGGAAAACAACCAGGATACGGTGGAATATGAAGAAGGAAGTCTTTTCTCGGCAGGGCCGTTGAAACGAATTATTACCTACCTGGCCGGACCGTTGTTCAATTTTATCTTTGCCGTTGCGGCCATGACCGCAGTATGGATGATCGGTTTTACCATTCATTCCTACGATACAAAGATAGTACTCCTCTCCGAGTACCCCGCTTTCAGTGATCGTGATATATACCCGGCGGACGAAGCCGGTCTGCGGACCGGCGACGTCATTACCGCGGTTAACGGAAAGGCCGTTGAATCTTTCAGTGACTTCCAGACCGCCGTCGCCCCCCGGGCCGAAGAACAGCTGGACATAACCCTGACCAGGGACGGCCGGCGGCATACCGTTGAAATAACCCCGGAGCTCGACACTGAAACCGGCGCCGGGGTTATCGGTGTATCGGCATGGATAGATCCCGTCATAGGAAACGTCCAGGAGAAGAGTCCGGCAGACATGGCAGGGCTTTCCGCCGGCGATCGGATCCTGGCGTTAAACGGCCGGGAAATCCGTCATCATCTCGAATTCTATGACGCGCTGATGGAACAGCGGGGAACCGCCGAAATCCGATACGAACGGGACGGCCGGACGGAAACAACGAACATGGTGCTGCAGTACCGGGAAAACGGTATCCCCGATACGGGCATATCCTTCAAGAGCCGCGCATTCCCTTCACCGGACCTCTCTTTCTTTAAAGCCCTCGGCCGGGGAACAACGGAAGCCCTGTCGACCTTTTATATAACTCTCAAGAGTATCGGCCTATTTTTCCGGGGTCTCAAACCACAAAAGGTTATCGCGGGTCCGATCCGTATCACCGTCATAGCCGGCGAAATAGCTACAGAGGGTTTTTCCATCGGGTTTACAGAAGGGCTGGTTAGCCTGCTCAGGCTCATAAGTCTATTTTCAGTGGCCCTGTGTTTCATGAACCTCTTGCCTATCCCCGCCCTCGACGGTGGAATGATTCTTATCAATTTGGTGGAACTAATAAAAGGCGGATCAGTGTCTCCCCGCACATTCTACAGATATCAGATGGTAGGCGTGTTTTTTATTATACTGCTCCTGTTCTTCGCAACCTTCAGTGATATCTCGTTCCTTACTCAAAGATAACGGAGGATGGTATGAAAATGATTCCCTGCTACTGCAACAAAGAGGTGGAGTTCGATGTTCCGGGGGAGATCGACATATCCACGAATCCGGAGGTCATCGATACCATCATGGACGGATCTTTTATGACCGTGAAATGCCCTTACTGCGGTAAACTTCTAAAACCCGAAGAACCGGTGCGAATCTATGATTCAACGGGCACACTGGATCTCGAGCTTGTCCCCGAACTGCAGCGAAACGCTTTTCTATCCGGCCGCTACAAGGTAACTGCATCACGTGCGGCCATCGGTTTTCCTGAGTTCGCGGAAAAGGTAGCCATATATCTGGCCGGCCTCGATGAGAGGGCTGTGGAGATCCTCAAACTCCCCGGTATCGGCCGCCATACGACGGGTGAAGTGTCCATTTATTTCAACAGCCTGGAGGGTGATTCCCTGGTCTTTCATATCCACGGATTGGAACAGGACAGAATCGGAGTTACCAGGATCTCTAAGGATCTCTATGGCCGGACCCTCGAGTCCATTGAAAAAACCGACGATCCGGTCTACCGCGATATCTTATCCCCGCCCTATGTATCGGTTAAAAAGGTGTACCGGGAGGAAAACGCATGAAACGCTTCACCGGTTTTCTCCTGGTATTCATCGTGGTCATGCTTCCTCCCCTAGGTGCGGATGATGGTCCACCACTGGTTCAGACAAGCCATACGGGCCGGGTTGAGACCCTTGCCTACTCCGAAGAAGCTTCGCTCCTGTTTTCCGGCGGGGCCGACGGTACCGTCAGGGGTTGGAGCCCGGAAAAGGGTGAACTGGTTGCGCGCATGCAGATCTCTCACCTTCCGGTAAAGATGATCTCCCCGCACCCGGTCCTTCCCCGTCTTGCCTGCCTTGAAACCGACGGGATCAATACCTTTATCATCTCTATTTGGGACTATGAGGAAAACAGAAGGCTGTCCATTCACCGGATTACAGAGATGCCGCTGTTTATTTCATATTCCCCCGGCGGATCTTATCTCGTGTACGGTAAGACCTCCTGGGACAGCCTTGTATTCCTCGAGGGGAATACGGGCAGACGTATATCGGTTTTGGATGAAGGCTTCGGAATAGTATCATCGGTATTTTTCTCCCGGTCCGAAAAGACGCTTCTCACCTACAGCCCCTCCGGCTCAGTCCAGTACTGGGACCTGGAAACGAAAGGGCGTAAAACACGATTTTCCACCGAGAAAGACCTGCAGCATACGGTGTTTTCTTCCAACGGCCGGGTCATGATCGGTGAAAAGGACGGGAAAATTTACCTTGTCGACCTTCTTTCCGGTAAAGTTCTTTCTTCTCTTCAGGAAGCCGAAGGAACGGCAATAGCCTTCGACACCCGGCGGGATAATCTCTACATGGTTACCGGAGACGATACGGAAGCGGTATGCAGTCTCTACGATATATCCGGAGGAACCCTTTCGCTTATATCCGCCGCTTCTTTTTTATTCTCCGAAGAAAGATCCGTTGTTACCGCCGGTAACGGCAGGCTATACCTGGGCACCGGCGAAGGAAGCATCTACGCCCTGGAGGCCGGCAACCGGGAATTGAAGGTGATTGGACGGAACAACCTGGCGGAGATCCTGGGGATAACGGTGGGTAACGGTTTCCTCGCCCTCTCAGGGTATAATCGAACGTTTCTAATACCCCTCACTGCTATCGGCGAATTCGAGAAAGGAAATCCGAAACTAGTACCGGTTGTCTTTGAAAATCCTTTTTCCGCCGGTGCCGGTATCGAGAGCGGTCCCGACGGCAGGTTTTTCCTCTGGCAGACGGAAAAGGCGGGAAATCTCCACCTGCTCGACCCGGAGTCGGGCTTTACGGGAAATATCGAGGCATCCGGGGCGCCTATTCAATACTTCTCCATCGACGAGAAGGGCCGGGCGGTTATTCTGGATAAAAACAATACCATTAAAGTTATCGATACGGTTGACGGAAGTGAACGGTTCAGCTATCAATCCTTCGGTCTCCGGGCGGTGGTGCCTGTGGGTCCCGGAATGCTGATGGCCGGGAGAAACAAGACCAGTTCCCTCAGTGCTCCCCTTCTGCGCATAAACACAAACACCGGCGAAACAGTTCCCATCAGCGGGACTAACATCGTTACGCTGGACCTCGTCTATGATGAATCCCGGCGGGTTCTCTATTCCCTGGGGATCGAGGAACGAGCCGGAAGCTTGAAAACGGTCCTGAAAGCTCACAGCGGTCCCTCCTGGGAAAGATCGAGAACGCTGCTCGCCTTTTCAGGGGAAGATCATTCCGCATCCTTCGCCCTGAGTCGGGACGATTCCACGGTTTTTACTTCCCTCGGTTACGGCCATGTCAGAATGTACAAATGGGGCGGTTTCACCTCACTCCGCCGGGCCGGGCGGATCCCTGAAAAACTGGAAGCAGCCTGCGGGTATCTCTTTGCGTTGAACACGGACGATACGGTTACAGTGTGGAACTACGGGACCGGACGAATTACGGCGGAACTGTATTTTTTCCGCGACGGCAGCTCCGCGGCCCTGGGGCCGGATGGAACCGTAGCCTTGTCCGCCGAGGCAGGCAGATATATCGAATACTCTCCGGTACGCTCATCGGTGTATTAATCGGACATGCCGGGTTTAATCGTGGGAGGGGTTCCGGGAGATCTTCTTTATCGCGCTGCGGACGGCCCTTTCCACTTCCAAAGCGTATTCGCTCTCATCCAGCGAATGGGCGTAGAGGGTTCCTATAAGGGAGACCCGATAGTAGGGCTTGACGTTATTCAACGCCAGGGCGGCCATATCGAGAATACAGTCCTGGCATTTGCAGATATTCCTTGCGGATTCGTCGGACAGTTGTTTTTCCAGTTGTTCTATCACGAGCCTCTCCGCCTCGTTTACAAGGTATTCGAAGTTGTACTCTTCCTTTAGTCCCATTTCAGTCCTCTCGCTTTGCCTTCAGATAAAGGTATCATAAAATTATCAATATTCAAGTATATTCATTCGTCAACGGCTCAAATTTTGTATAATGTTTCAAAAAAGCAAGCTTTGTAGGGCCGACCGGACCGTTTCTCTGTTTTGCCACAATCAGGTCAGTCACAAGGGTATTCTGTTCCTCTTCCTTTTCCGTCCCCCGTTCTCGATGAAGAAACATGACCACATCCGCATCCTGCTCTATGGATCCTGATTCCCGAAGATCGGCAAGAGTTGGAGGTTTGCCTTCGGTCTGCCGGCCAACCTGTGAAAGACACACCAAGGGAATTTCCAGTTCCCTGGCAAGGGCCTTCAGGGATCGGGAAATCTCGGCCACCTGTTCGTGCCTCGGGACATTTCCCCGATTTTCCGGTTCGATGAGCCCGATATAGTCGATAAATAATATTCGTATATTTTCATGGGCTTTCATCCGCCGGGCCTGGGCTCGTAGATCCAGCAGTTTTATATTGGGGGTATCGTCTATATAAAGAGGAGCTTCATAGATCCTGCCGGCCGCTTCCATGAGATGATGCACGTCTGATGGCTTGATAATGCCCGTTCGCAGATGCTGTGAATTAAGGCGTGCTTCGCTGGAGAGGAGCCGCTGCATGAGCGCCATGGCCGACATTTCGAGGGTGAAAAAACCCACCGGTATCTTTCTATGTATTGCCATGTTGGCAGCCATATTCAATGCCAGGGCGGTCTTTCCTACCGAAGGCCGGGCGCCGAGAACTATAAATTCGGATTTCTGGAACCCGCTCGTCATGCTGTCCAGGCCCTGGTACCCTGAAGGTATACCGGTGTAGCTATCCTTAGAATGAATGAGTTTCTCAATAGCCTCGATGGTGACACTGACTACTTCACCGGCCCCGTGATAACTCCCCGACTGATGCCTGTCGGTAATATCGAATATTTTCCTCTCCGCATCCTCTACCACTTCACGGCAATCTCTCGTATCGTCATGTGAGGACGCAACAAGCTCCGAAGCGATACGTGAGAGAGCCCGCCGGGTACTGTTATCCTGAACAATCCTCGCGTAGTATTCTACATTTGCGCTGGTAGGCACCACGGAAGTAAGGGTCGAGACATATCCGGCACCTCCGACATTCTCCAGCACACCCACTGATCTGAGGTCGTCGGTCAGAGTTATGAGATCAATCGCCTCTCCGCGATTGAAAAGATTGATTATAGACTGAAATATTTTCTTGTGCGAGCCGGAATAAAAATCTTCCGGCCGCAAATATCGGAGAACGATCCCGAGGGCTTCAGGATCAAGAAGAACCGCCCCCAGGGTGGCCCGTTCCGCATCATCGTTATGTGGCGGTATCTTGTCCTTGAGCGTTGAATCCGCCATCGCAGATCAGTCTTCTTCCTCCTCGGCTGTTTCATCGTCATCCGCACCTTCCTGCGGCTGATTCTCTTCGGCCTGGGTTTCGCCTTCGACTTCGCCGGTTTCAACAGCCTCCTCCGGCACGGCAGTCTCGACTGCTTCTTCTTCTCCGGTTTCCGTTTCCTGAATCGGAGACACGGATTCCTCCTTCGGATTCTCCTTACCGGGCTCTGTCCCCGATACTACCGGAGATTTCTTTCCTGCCCCGCGCTTTTCCGCCTTAATGGTAACAGAACACTGGGCCGTTTCGTCCTCGTACAGCCGAACGGTAAAGGTATGATTACCGGTCATTTTGATGGTATTACCGGGAATATCAATCTTTTTCTTCTCAACCGAAATGCCTTGCTTTTGTAGCTCTTCCGCAAGGGATGCCGCCGTAACGGAACCAAAAAGTTTTCCCGTATTACCCGCGGGCATCACCATCTCCAGTTCAAGCCCTTCGATCCGGCCTTTCAGACCTGCAGCCGCGGTTCTCTTGTCTTCTTTTCTTTTTTCGATTTCAGATTTCTTGTGTTCGAACAATGCAACATTCTGCTTGTTGTACGGTACGGCAAGACCCTTTCTGAAGAGAAAATTTCTTGCGTATCCCCGTGCCACATCCCGGACATCGCCTTCTTCTCCGAGATCCTGCACATCCTGGTTCAGAATTATCTTCATGTCTTCGACTCCTTCACTGGTTTCGGCGATATAGAATCCAGAGTTCAGAAACCCCCAATCCGGGTATTCCAATAAATACTATCAGATTCAATCCGGGCCTGGCCGCCAGAATAATGCATACAAGCCCGATAAACATTCGTATAAATACCGGTACGCGGTACCTGTTAAATAAAGCCCTCAGAACCCCTATTCCCTGCAGCCCGTAGAGAAACAGGAATATCAAACCCACGTTCCAGAAGATGTACCCGATAACCCCGGCATCTTTCCAGGTATCCAGAAGCACACCGGCCCAGGCTAAAATAAGGGGCCAGATAAAAAAATCGGGCAGGGTAAAGGAATCCAGTCTTTGCCTGTATTCCTGTCTGATTCTCATGCGAACAAGGTCTGCAAGATACCAGCACCCGGTCAGCAGAAGAAAATAGAAAAATACATAACCCTTGAAGAAGAGTGTCTTTGTATATTCCACCATCCTCTCGGGGGCCAGAACTCCGGAGAGTACGGATGATTCGAAACTCTCCTGCCGGGCGAAACCGGACTGAAATTCTCGGGCTACCGCTTCGAACTGCTCTCTTAACAGGTTTACAAGTTCCTGGTTCCGGGAAAGTCCCAGGATAATGAGCACACCTATAAGGGCCGCCCCCGCCGTTCCCGTCAGAAGGCGGTACAAAGCCCTGTACCCCAGGACTTTACTGTAGTCTGTCCACAGCAAACCGAGGAGCAGCAGGACCGGCAGAGAAAGCTCCATAACAAGGATTCCCCGTCGTAAATCCGCCGATTCTATTCCCCGGCTTCTCACAAAACCCAGGACAAGAATCAGCACGGCCACCAGGGCTCCGGACAACATACATGATTCCAGATCCCTCCGGTGATAGATTACCTGTAACGGAACCAGGAAGAGGAAAAAAAGTACGTTCATCTGAGAAAGGGCCAGGGCGACGACTGTGAGGGCAATCCACTCTATCCATGCGTTTCTTGATGAAGGTAGTTCCATTTATCCGATTACTCTTTCCTGCATGCCTGTTACGTACTTCTATTACGATCTTCCCGCCGCGTTTTACACCCTAGTCTACTGTTTTACAAAAGGAAGCAGTGCCAGTGCCCGGGCACGCTTGATTTCCCTTGCCAGTTTTCGCTGATGCTTGGCACAGGTTCCGGTTATTCTTCTCGGAAGTATTTTACCCCGGTCCGTAATAAACCGTCTGAGAACTTCCGGGTTTTTATAATCCGCTACAAGGTTCTGGGTACAGAACTTGCAGACCTTTTTTCTGAAGTAAGTCTTTCCTTTTCCCCGGTAACCGCCCCTGGAATCGGGACCCCGTCTTCCCTGGGGCCCGTCGGATGATCTCCTGTCGTTCCTATCGTCGTTTTGTATATTTCTATCATCGGTATCACTCATAGAATTCTCCTCGTTGTTTCAGGTTCTTTAAAAGGGTATGTCGTCTTCGAAATTACTGTCCGAGTAGGACGATTCGTTCACCGAGCCTGCGGCAGGCTGACGCTTCTGGAAGGTGTTTCCGGACCCTCCGGATCCGCCTGAAGGCCCACCGAGCAGCTGGACGGTATTGGCGATTATCTCGACCTTGCTTCTGTTCTGTCCGTCCTTTTCCCATCGGTCCTGTCGAAGTTCTCCCTGCACACCGATCTGCTTACCCTTTGTCATGTACTGGCTTACCGCCTCCGCGGATCTGCCGAAGGCCGTGCAATCAAAAAATGATGCTTCGTCCTCCCACCTGTCTCCTGATTTCCTGCTGCGGTTCACGGCAATGGAAAACTTGCATATTGCCACGCCCGAAGAGGTATATTTCAGTTCGGCATCCCTTGTCAGCCTGCCAATAAGAACTACACTATTTACATCAGTCATTCCCCGGTCCTCCCGATATTACTTTGTCTCGTCTTTCCGGACAAACAGGTACTTGAGAATTTCTCGACTCAGTTTGAAGGATTTCTCAAGGGTCGTTACTTTTTCAGGGTCGGCCGTGATAAAATAGATGTGGTAATGTCCCCTCGTTTCCTTTTTTACAGGATAAGCAAGGTCCCTGGACCCCATGTCGTCTTCTTTTGTAATAGTTGCTTCAATCCGGGTGAGCTCTTCTTTAACCCGTTCTCTACCCTTATTGTATTCCTCTTCATCGTCTTTGAATACAAAGACGATCTCGTAGTTCCTCATCATAGTTCCTCCCTGTGGACGTAATGATCCGGATCCCGGTCCGGATAAAGAGGTGTGAACAACCTATCATGTAGAAGAAGTACTGTCAAGTAAGACCCCCGGACAGCCGAAAATCAAAGTAAAGGAATCTGCTTTAGCATGAACTACGGTGACACAATTTATTATGTGAACGAAATTATCAAACTGCTCGAACATTCGTTGAAACTCGATCTCGACCCGTCTATGACGGCGGATCACCTGACGGATGAAATCCTCTTCGCCGATAATCTGCTCGACCGGCTCTATGAAGAAAGCGCCGCTATTAACGGCCTGTCCTATTACGAAGACGCTTTGAGGTCCATTATGAAGTCAAAATACAAATTCTGTTCTTTTCTGGATGCCCTTCTAGAGGGCGGAGAACCCTTGAAGAAACGCGTACATCTGGACGATCAACAGACCGAATCTATCCGACGGAAACATGAAACGGATATTGAACGAATAGAAAACCACTTTGCCGAAAAGGACAATTTCAGAACTCCCGAGGACCTGGTCTCCCAGGAAGAATTCCGTTATCTCTTCGGTGTCGACGAAGATGAACAATAACGGTCTTTCGTAAAAGGGTCTGCGACAAGAGATCTGCCGGGAAAAGGTACTACGCCTGTTTTTTTTCCCGGTACAATTCGTTATACTTGAAAAAGACGCAGTTTATCTAGAAAGGAAACGAAGTATGGAACCGATGGAAGTGGATATGGATCTCTCCCGGGAGATACTCGCGCGTTTTAACGCCGGAGAATACGACCGCTTCGAACCGATAAGAGCCCAGGGCATACCGGGTATCGACGGGGAGTCCGTACTCGATATGAATGCCCGGGCGTGGGAACTCGATGAAGACACCGTACGGCGTCAGGCGGAAAAATATGATATTCCGTCGGACCTGATTGCGGCATTGTCACAGGAAAACGGCAGAATGTGGGGTACTGCCGACTCTCTCCGCAAAATCGGGGTGTATCTCTACCCGCTCCTTTCGGTGGGTGTTCTAAACGGCGGATCCTCCACCAGTTATCTCGATAGGAAAAAGAACCGATCCTTTGATTCTTCTCTGTTCGAACTCTACACGGACGTATTCGAGACCGCCGCCGAAAGGGACGCGGGTAAACCGAAGGGTACCGTTCCCGCCTATACCAACCCTGACGGGACCCCCGGCTTCAGTTTCATGGAACTGCGAATGCGAAACCTGTTAATAGAAATTCTGCGATACCGTCACATGTGGAACAAAGGGGAGGATCCCCTGTATCCGGTGTTCCAGATGACCAGCCGGCATACCGATAAAGCCCTTTCCGAAGCCTACCGACGGTACCGCGAAAGTCCAGCTCTCAAGGACCTTATCAAGGCCGCCGGTGTGGATATCCTCAACACGGAGACCGCCGTGCAGCCCCTCATTACCGCTTACACCCACAGCCGGGAGGGAAGACCAAAAAAGATTTTTACCCGCGCCTGGGGAGAGGAGGGCGGAATTCTGCCCCTACCCGGAGGACACGGTCAGAGCTTCCGGGTGCTTTCCGATATCTACCGCAGGCTGTATGGGAGGGGCAAGAGATTTGTATCCCTCGGTAATGTGGACAACCTCGGGTACACCCCCGATCCTGTGTATGTGGCACTACTCTGTCTTTCCGGCAGGCATGCCGGCTTCGAGTTCAGTTTTCGCACCCCGGTGGACGTCAAGGGGGGTATTCTGCTCATCGATCAGTACGGAAAGCTCAACTGCGGAGATATCGGGGTTGCGGTTTCTAAGGACGAAGTTGAACGACAGGAGAAAAAAGGACGCTCGATTCTCTTTAACTGCGCTTCCGGTCTCTTTGAACTCGAATACCTGGTTCATTCTCTGGATTACATAATAGAAAACCTTCCGGTACGCTTCAGTGACCAGGAAAAAGACGCGGGGGCTTATTCCCAGGCGGAACAGGTTACATGGGAGGTCATCGGGATGATTGACTCGCCCCTTATCTTCTCCGTGAACAAGTACGAGCGTTTTCTTGCATCTAAACTGATCGTCGAAAATCTTATGACCAGCGGCTACAAGCTGGACGACCCGGGGTTCCCGGGACATGAGAGCGGAGGGCTGGAGTATCCGGCCGCCCGGCTCAACACCGGATTGACGGCCATGCTTCGGGAGCGGTACGGCATGTACATGGAGGGAGCCCGGTGGGTCCCCCTGCCTCCGGAGCAGTTACGGCAACGTTTTGGGATCTGATGAAAGACCGGAAATATCAACCACTCGAGCATCCTGACCCTGAAGGAGGACGGGGTGGAAAGGGGAGACTATGGAGAAGATGCAGCCTGTGCCGGATTTCGATAAACAGGGAGGCCTGGTGCCGGTGGTGGTACAGGATGCCGATGACGGCACCGTGCTCATGATGGCGTGGATGGA
The DNA here is from genome assembly GCA_964410865.1 of uncultured Spirochaetales bacterium. Taxonomy (GTDB): domain Bacteria; phylum Spirochaetota; class Spirochaetia; order JAFGDJ01; family JAFGDJ01; genus JAFGDJ01. Next base: position 43,614 of record CAYPIQ010000022.1, read on the forward strand.
CCGCCGGGCATGGGAAAAGACCCGTGAGACGGCAAAAGCCCACTATTTCTCCCGCAGCCGGGGTAGACTCTGGATGAAAGGGGAAACATCCGGCCATATTCAGGAAGTAAAGGAGATTCGGATCGACTGTGACAGGGACGCCGTGCTGCTGAAGGTGGTGCAACACGGAGGCGCCGCCTGCCATACAGGGTACAGAAGCTGTTTTTATACAAAAATCACCCAGGACGGGGTGGTGGAAGATGCCGAAAGGGTATTCGACCCGAAGGACGTCTACGGAAAAACTACATAAAAAGGCGGTCCTTCCGGTGAAGGAACCGCCTTTTATACTACAGAAGTATTCCGGCTTAGTCGGCTAATATAGCATCCACCGGACACACTTCCGCGCAGGCTCCGCAGCTCGTACAGAGATCGGGATCTATCCAGCGAACATCGTCCTTCTCACTGATTGCTTCAACCGGACATTCAGATTCGCATGCACCGCAGTTGGTGCATTCATCGGGAATAATCTTATATGCCATGCTCACTTCCTCCGAAGTTTGGTTTCGCTAACATAGTAATGATGGCCTCCTGAAGCGTCAAGTATCCGTTCATATAGATTTAGTATTGACGCAACGGGGTAGCGTATCTTAGAGGCTCTTATCGCGAACCGGGCTATCCCGCGGAATTCCGTTTGATCGACCGTAACCTGCCTGTCATCATTGACACCACCTTCCGACTAATGTTTGCAGCATCCAGTCCGCACATGGCCAGGCATTCATGCCGGGTGCCCTGGGGGATAAAGCGGTCGGGAATACCGAGGTGCTCCACCGCCGCAGTGTTTCCCCCGGAGCCGAGGAAGGATGCCAGGTATTCCCCTATACCGCCGGCCCGAGCGCCGTCTTCGGCTATTACTATATACCCGTACCCGGCCGCAAGGCCGGCGAACCATTCCGTATCCAGGGGTTTTATCCATCGCAGGGAGAGTACATCCGCCCGAATGCCCTCTTCGGAAAGTTGTTCCGAAGCATCCAGGCATTCCCCCAGTAGAGCCCCGGCGGAGATGAGAAGAACGTCTCCTCCCTCTTTCCTGATAAAAGAACCCCGTCCTTTCCTGAGAGCTTCCGTTTTACCGGGAACATCCACATCCGCATCGGCCCTGGGGTAGCGGATCATAACGGGATTCCGCTGTTCCAGCGCCCAGGCGAGCATTAATTCCAGCTCATCACCGTTTGCCGGGGCAAGGAAGGACATGTTCGGGACTGCCCTGAAGATAGGAATATCGAAGGCGCCCTGGTGGGTTTCGCCGTCCTCCCCCACCACCCCGGCCCGGTCTACCATAAAGACCACCGGAAGTGCAGGAAGGGCGACATCATGTATGACCTGATCCACGGCACGCTGCATGAAGGTAGAATAAATGGCTACCACCGGCCGTACACCCGCTGCGGCGAGACCCGCGGCAAATCCCACGGCGTGCTGCTCCGCTATACCCACATCGAAAAACCTTTTTTCGAACCTCTCCTGGAAAGGCGCCAGTCCTGTTCCCAGGGCCATGGCGGCCGTAACGGCTACTATGCTTCGATTCTTCTCGGCATGGGCAATGACCGACCTGGAAAAGACCTCGGTAAAAGATCGAGCCTTTGGCGCGGGAATCTTGCCGTCTAGAATCGAAAAGGGTTTTACCCCGTGATACAGGCTCGGGTCGACCTCCGAATGGGCATACCCCTTGCCCTTCCGGGTAAGGACATGGACAATAACCGGTTTCTCCACCCGGCACGCGCTCTGCAGCGCGGGAATCAACTTTCTGAAGCTGTGCCCGTCCACCGGTCCGATATAGGCATAGCCCAGGTCCGAAAAGAAGTTATCCTTGTAAAAAGCCGCCTTGGCGGCCTTTTTAAAACGTATTGCCAGGTCCAGAAGCATGGAATTAAAAAAGGGAACCAGGCTCAAGCCTTTATCTATCCTGTCTCGGGTTTTCTGGTAAAAGGTGGTGGAGGTAAACCTGCTCAGCTGGGATGAAAAAGCCCCGATACTCCGTGAATAGGCCAGGGCCCCCACATTGCGGCTAATGGACATGCGGTTATCGTTTAGAATAAAAATGATGTTGTTCCTAGACCGGTCGGCCTGATTCAGGGCCTCCAGAGCCATGCCGCCGTTGAGCGCACCGTCTCCGATAACGGCTACGATCTTTCCTGCGGTGTGTGTAAGGCTCTGGGCCGCCGAAATACCGAGGGCAGTCGACAGGGATGTCGAGGCATGACCTGTTTCCACGATATCGTGTTCGCTCTCGGAACGTTTCGGGAAACCGCTCAGGCCGTCCTTGAGACGCAGAGACTCGAACCGGTCGTTTCTCCCGGTGAGAATTTTATGGGTGTAACACTGGTGACCCACGTCCCAGATAATCTTGTCCTCGGGCGAATGGAATACCCGGTGGAGGGCTATAGTCAATTCAACAGCACCGAGATTAGAAGCGAGATGCCCTCCCGTTTCGCTTACCACCTGGATAATCCGTTGACGGATCTCCTGTGCAAGGCGCGGCAGCTCTCCGGTCGGGAGGGCCCGCAGGTCCGAAGGACCGTGTATCTTCTGTAACAACGATTCTGTTTCCGCCATGAAAGTACCGGGTTATTTCTTCTTGTGCCTGTTCTTCCTCAGTTTCTTCTTACGTTTATGCGTAGCGATCTTGTGTCGCTTTCTTTTTCTTCCGCAGGGCACGCTTTTCTCCTTTCTACTACTATATCACACATCAATCGGTTTTCAACGATTGGGAGACTCATAAAAACCGTGGTGATTATGCGCATTCTTCCGCCTCTCGTCAAGGGGGCGCGGTGTATATTCGGCCCCTCGAGGAGTTGCACTCCGGGAGTTTTCACGTTATAGTTGACTTTAGCATGGAGAAAATTTCCAATTATAGTTGATTTTAGCATGGAGAAAATTTCCAACGAAATAAGGCTGTATTATTCAGACCCGGAAATTAACGAAACCCTGAAAAATACCGGTAACACAAGCAGCGGCTATACCCGGCACTTTAATCAAAACGAAGAGTTTTTTATCAATATTTCCCCGGAGATCCGGGTGCCACATTTCCCTATCCACCATGATGTTCGTGTGACAAAACCTTCTAAAGAATATCTGGAGAACCTTAGAACATTGGTGAAGGAACTGGCAGCGCATGTGCCGGAGGTGTTCGAAAACCTGACTTATTTTTTCGACCCGGCGGAAATAATGAAGCCGTGTTTCTTTCAGCTCTACCGGATGGGTGAACAGCAGTACGTATACCTCCTTCGCCTGGACCTGATGTTCAGGACCCACGAACACACCATGGTCGAACCCGGAAACAACGACTGGACCGCCGCATTCGCCTCCCACAATATTTTTCTCGAAGCCGACCTGATTCCCCTGGACGGAACAACTGCCTCAAACGGAAAGATGCAGGCCTTTCAAATTCTGCAGACCATAAGCCGGACTTGGATCGGCCAGACCGGCAGGGGATATTTCGTCCAGGGTATCTGGATGGACAACGAGTTGACGAAATTCTTTAGTAAACTCTTCTCCCCCAACGGAAGAAGCCTCTACCCTTATTATCCCTTTACCTGCAAGTACAGGACGATCTGTCACGGCGTTCTCGATCTTTCTTTCGACGGCAGGAAAAAACACCTTCCCTATCTGCACAAAGCCCTCGGCTACCTGCGTCCACGGATGAATATGGTCGAAACCGCCCTAAAAAACTTCGAATTCACGACTGAGCTCCCCGCTTTTCAGGAAATGAAAGAGAAAGTGCCTGACTTTTGGAACAGCGTATGGGATTCACTCAAGGTGAGCAGATACCTGAACAACAACGACATGCGCGAGTATCGAATTGATATCTGAATTCGAAAACCTTTCCGGTCTTCGGGTTACCGTCATGGGGCTGGGACTCCACGGCGGCGGTGCCGAAGCCGCGCGTTTTTTCGCGCGACACGGATGCCGGGTTACTGTAACCGACCTGAGAAATGAAGAAACCCTCGCACCGTCCGTCGCGTTGCTGGACGACTTCCCCGTGCGATTTGTCCTGGGCGGACACACGGAAGAAATCTTCAAAGACGCGGATATTGTGATAAAAAACCCGGCCGTTCCGGCGACGTCGCCTTTCCTGAAACTGGCCCGCCGGGTGGAAACGGATATTTCCGTCTTCCTGCGATACAACAGATCACCGGTTATCGCCGTTACCGGGAGCAAGGGCAAATCCACCACTGCATCGGCCGTATATTTCTGCCTTAAGAACACCAGGCCGGACTGCCGTCTCGGGGGCAACATCACCGTCTCTCCCCTCACCTTTCTGGACGAGCCGGAAAGGAACAG
>CAYPIQ010000023.1:0-47525 GCA_964410865.1 uncultured Spirochaetales bacterium
ATCTAGGAGAAAGTTACGTCTCAAATATGGGGCTCATAGCTGCAAAAGTCGAGATCTGTATCCGTGATATGATGGAAATATACATACCATGAAAGAAATAGACCGTCAAGGTAGACAGGTTATCTTTTGTGTGAGGGGATAGGGATGAAAAATATCCTCGATAGAATCAGCCATGTAAAAATCCTTCCTGTGATCAAAATCGACAATGTCGTAGATGCTTCAGCCCTGGCCAACGCGCTAATGTCGGGGGGTATTCCCATAGCCGAGATAACTCTGCAATCTAAAGCGGCGGAAGGCTGCATTCAATCCCTGAAGAACGGATTTCCCGATATGCTCATCGGGGCAGGGGGGGTCTTTTCTGTCGAACATGTAAGCCGGGCAGTAGAAGCCGGTGCGGAATTCATCGTTACACCCGGTTTTAACTCGAACATTGTAGATTACTGTCTTGAAAGGGGTTATCCGGTTTTCCCGGGGGTCAACTCCCCTACCCAGGTGGAACTGGGACTCGAACGGGGATTGTCGGTGTTTCATTTTTTCCCCGCCGAAGTCTCCGGAGGAATCAGGATGATCAAAGCGCTTGCAGCCGTATATACTCCGGTCAAATTTATTGCCGGGGGAGGTATAAACAGGCAGAATATTATGTCGTACCTGGAATGTGAAGCCGTTATAGCCTGTGCGGGAACCTGGATTGCCAACAGCGAACTGATTGAGACGGGTGCTTTTGACGAAATCACAGCCCTGGTTGCCGACGTGATATCATTAATACGATCTTCCCGCATCGAGTAACACATATTTTTTATAGCCGGTAGTCGTATTTTTATCATTATGCCGATACCGGGTATCAACCAGGGGGCCCAGCCTATTATCGGGTATAATTACGGTGCCGGACAGGAGGACAGTGCGGAAAAGGAAACTAGAGATACCGCTTCTCCTGTCCCCCGGTGACCTTTGCCACCAGTTCAACATATCCTTTAGCGGGACTCATATCGACCTTTCGGAGAAGCACTTCCTCTATCTGGTAAAAACCTACCGACTCGCTCATATCCACCGAGATAAGGATGGGTTTTTTTATCCCCCGGCTTATGGTAACGGTCTCGATGGCCGAGGCCGAATATTTATGAATGTCTCCTGGTCTCGATTCGGTGTCCATGAGCATGGGTATACGGGCTCGTCCTTTCTCCATGTCGCATCCGTCCGCTATAAGGATAATACCTGCTTCCAGGGAATGGATTTTCCTGCTTGCCATATGTCCGAGGACGCACTCTGTATAGAGCGATCTGATAATAACCTGTTTTTCCAGGTTATCCGGATATACCGTATTGAGTATGCCGGAGACCAGGGGCAAGGTGAGTACGACGGATGAAACCTCGTGGTCGTCCCTGCCGACGGACATTCCGCAGTCATGGAGGAAGGCCGCAAGGATGATGGCTGCGAGACTGTCCTCCCAGGATCCGCAATCCTCCGCTTCCAGGGAAGACGGAATACCCGCTTCCCTGAGCAGGGCGGTCATGGTACAGGCATTCAAGGCTACCGTACGCATGTGGACAGGTCCATGGTCATTGTAATGCAGGCGCTTAATAGAAACCGTATTCGCGTAGTCCTGGAGGTAGCGGACTTCCCGGTCTTTGATGAGTATTTCCACAATCCGGCGCGGATTACCTTCGAGTTTGGAAATCAGTTTTCTGTTCAGTACGTATTCCTTGGGCGATGCCATAAATTCCTCCAGGCTTCATAATACCTGGAATAGTAGAATTATGTAATACTCACCATATTTTCTTTTTGTAATAGTTGCTCATGCCGCCGCGCGGCAACCGAAACGTTGAAACTAGTCAAGCTATTTTTGTAACAGAAGATGGAATAAAGTGTCTATCGGGTTCGGCTTTCACGGGCGGTTTATTCGCCCGCGGGATTCATAACCAGCGGCTTGCCGCGCTCTTCGGAGCCGAGCCGGCTGACTGCCTCGACAACGGTTGCGGTACGGGGTATGAATCCCGCATAAAATCCATACCTTGCAGAACCAACATACCCCGCCCCTTGGGGCGGGGTATGTCGGTTGTGGTAGAGCATTGTTTAAACTACTGTTATAATAACCCAGTATACGGGCCGGAACAAACAGGGGCCCTGCATATGAGTGTATCTTCAAAATAGGAAAGGCATGGTTATGACATATGACGTGGCGATTATCGGCGCAGGTGTATCAGGGGCTTCCATTGCCCGCCGCCTTTCGGCGTATAAACTCGGTATTGTACTCCTCGAGAGAGAATGCGATGTCTCCTTCGGTGTATCCAAGGCCAACTCGGGGATCATCCATGGAGGGTTTCATCATGCCCCTTCCATGCTGAAAACCGCTCTGGAGATCCGGGGAAACATCATGTTCGACCAGCTGCAGCGGGACCTCCATTTTCCTTTTCGGAGGTGTGGGATCCTCGTGGCCGCCTTCTCCGTAGAGGAAATGAAAACCGTCGAAAGACTCTACAGCCAGGGCGTAGAAAACGGCAGCATCGGTATCGAACTCTGTAACCGGGAGCGTATGCTGTCCCTCGAACCGAAGCTCAACCGGGACATCGTCGGCGGTCTTCATGCACCCTCCGGGGGTATCGTCGAGCCCTATCGGCTGGTTTTTTCCCTGGTTGAATCCGCGGTAAAGAACGGAGTTGTTCTCAAAACCAACTTCCGGGTAACGGACGTACAAAAAGAGAAAGGCGGCTTTATAATAGCCTCGGCCGACGGAGAAAGGGTCAAGAGCCGATACGCCGTTAATGCCGGGGGCCTGTTCGCGGACGAGATTTCCCGGCTTTTCGGAGCCGAAGAGTTTACAATTACTCCACGAAAGGGTGAAGAATTTCTCATGGACCGGAATGCGGCCGCTCATACATCCCGGGTCATATTCCCCGTTCCGAGCTCCAATTCCAAGGGCATGCTTGTTATCCCGACGGTGGAGGGCACCACCATGGTAGGACCCACGGCGGACGAAATCGACGATAAGGATGACCTTTCTACAACCTTACATAATTTTGAGAAGGTGTTCTATTCAGCCCGCCGTCTGGTGCCGGCGGTCTCCGAGCGCGATATAATCACGGCTTTTGCCGGTTTAAGACCTGCTATAGAGGGAAACGATTTCTACATTGATATTTCAGGAAAATGCCCGAACCTCATTCAGGCCGCGGGCATACAATCCCCCGGTTTGACCGCCTCTCCCGCGATAGGGGAATATGTAAAGGACCTTTTAAAGGAGGCCGGTCTGGGACTGATGGAAAAGCCCGGCTATGATCCTGTCGTCGAACCGCTTCCGAGGATACGGGAGGTAGAACCCTCTGAGGCGGAACGGCTTATCGCGGAGAATCCCGCTTATGGAAATATTGTATGCCGGTGTGAATCAATTTCGGAAGCGGAAATAGTGGCAGCCATCCGGAAGGGACATACCACCCTGGACGGTATCAAGTTTTATACCAGGGCCCAGATGGGGCGATGCCAGGGAGGATTCTGTACCTACAGGATTCTAAAGATTATCCGGAGAGAAACCGGGCTCTCTTTGGACGAAATTACCAAGCGGGGCGAGGGAACCTGGGAAATAGCGGGTACCGTCGGCGACCTGAAGGTGAGAAGCCTGAAGGGGGGTACGGTATGAACCGAAAACGATATGACTCGGTCATAATCGGTGGCGGATCCGCCGGTATGGCCGCCGCGTGCAGAATCGCATCCGCCGGTTTCTCCTGTGCCGTGGTGGAACGTGAAGCTGACCTCGGGGGTATCCTAAACCAGTGTATCCATAACGGCTTCGGGCTGCATCATTTCAAGGAAGAATTAACCGGCCCCGAGTATTCGGGCAGATTCGTGGCCATGGTTCAGGACATGGATATTGATGTTTTTACGGAAACAACGGTTCTGGAAATAGACGACGGGGGAGGGGAAAAATCCGTGTACGGCTTTTCGCAGCGATACGGGTTGATCACCTTCAATTGCCGTTCCATTGTCCTGGCTATGGGGTGCCGGGAACGTAACCGGGGCAACATAGGTACCCCCGGAACCAGGCCGGCGGGGATCTTTACAGCCGGCCTCGCGCAGCGCCTGGTAAACATTGACGGGTATATCCCCGGTAGACGGATTGTCATTGTCGGATCAGGCGACATCGGACTTATCATGGCGCGAAGAATGACCTGGGTGGGGACGGAGGTCCTCGGCGTGGTGGAAATTCAGCCCTATCCCGCCGGCCTGACACGGAATATAGTCCAGTGTCTGACCGACTTCGGCATTCCCCTGTATCTTTCTCATGTGGTCTCGGAAATCCACGGGAAAAAGAGGGTGGAAGCCGTGACGGTTTCTCCTGCGGATGCGGGTGGGCATAAACGGGATGGGTCCTTTGAACTGGAGTGTGATACCCTGCTCCTTTCCGTGGGATTGGTTCCGGACAACGAGGTTTCAAAAAAAATCGGAGTACAGCTGAACCCGGAAACCGGGGGTGCTGTGGTGGATTCACGACTCATGACCTCCGTGGACGGCGTCTTCTCCTGTGGAAATGTTCTTCATGTCCATGATCTTGTGGATTTTGTTACGGAAGAATCGGATCGCTGCGGTCAATCCGTGTGTCGCTACCTGGACGGGGACCTGCCGAAGAGGCAGTATAAAACGGTTTCGGGATCGAATGTTAAATATATACTACCGGACATGTATAATCCGGATGAGGTCAACCGGTTCTACCTCCGTCCCCTGATCGTCAAGAACGGAGCTGAACTGGTGGTAACATGTGCCGGGAGGGAAATCAAGAGAAACAAACTCAGGCACGTTCAGCCTTCGGAGATGGTTTCCTTTTCGCTTGAAGCCGACGAAATTCCCTCCCCGGGAATATATTCCGAGAACACCCTGGAAGCGGCAATCGTGTAACGAGGCAAGGAGATAGCCATGGAAAAAGAACTAGTATGCATTTCTTGTCCCCTAGGATGCCGGCTTCATGTTTCCTGGACCGGGGCCGGGGATATTCGGGTCGACGGGAATCAGTGCCCCCGGGGGGAAATCTACGGTCGTGAAGAAATCCTTGCGCCGAAGCGGGTTGTAACGGCAACCTGTTCGGTTTCGGGAAAGGAGCACCGCCGTCTGCCGGTAAAGACCGATAAGCCGTTGCCGAGAGAACTGGTGGACGATCTCCTCAACGAGGTCTACAGGCTGGCTATATCCCTTCCCGTTAAGACGGGGGACGTGATAATGGCCGATATAGCAGGCTCGGGTGTCAATCTTGTAGCTACGGATACGATTCATTAAAATTTAGCCTTGAGATTTTAAATATATTGTGTATACTATGCTCCGATGGACGGCGCTGGTATGTGCAACGATAAAATGTTTTTAACCAATCTAAGGACAAACTATGGATAAAAGACTCAAAAAACTCCTCAAGGAATGGCGGGAGAGAAAGGGGAATATTATACCCCTATTCCAGGCTACTCAGGATATCTACGGGTATCTTCCTGAAGAAGCGTTGGAGGAGATTGCCAGGGTTACCGGCTCCTCACCGGCGGAAATCTACGGAGTGGCAACCTTTTACGCCCAATTCAGGTTTGAACCCCAGGGGAAGCATACTATCAAGGTGTGTCATGGAACTGCATGTCACGTAAACGGGGCCGATGCAATCGATGTTGCGTTGAAAACGGAGCTGGGGGTGGAACCCGGGCAAACCACGGAGGACCGTTTGTTCACGGTGGAGAAGGTATCATGCCTCGGCTGTTGTTCTCTGGCGCCGGTTGTTATGATTGATAATGAAGTCCAGGGCCGTCTTAACTGGTCTAAACTGCTGAAAACCATAAGGAAGCTACGCGATGAGCAAGGTGAGTGAAATAGTTGTCGGCCTGGGGTCCTGCGGAATAGCCGCAGGAGCGAGGGATGTGTACGACTCTCTTCTCCATATAGTTGGTGAAGAAAGCCTGGAGATAAAGGTCGGAGAGACCGGTTGTATCGGGGCCTGCCACAAGGAACCGCTTGTAGAAGTTCGTTTCGACGACGGCGAAAGAAAACTCTTCGGCGAAATGAACGAAAAAAGAATACGCGATTATATCAGCAGCGGGTTCAACGAAAAAGCACTTCCGCAGGAGTGCTTTATCGAGAAAGATTATCCGTATCTGGCAAGGCAGCAAAAAATTGTCCTGCAGAATTCGGGGGTTATCGACCCGGAATCGATTATCGAATACATTGACTCAGGTGGGTATGAAGCTCTGAAAAAGGTCCTGCAGACCATGGCCCCTGCCCAGGTTATCGAAGAGGTTAAAACTTCAGGACTCCGGGGACGGGGCGGTGCAGGGTTCCCCACGGGCCTCAAGTGGAGTTTTATTGCCGCTTCTCCGCCGGGCCGTAAATATATGGTCTGTAATGCCGATGAGGGAGATCCCGGGGCGTTTATGGACCGATCGGTACTGGAAGGGGACCCGCATTCGGTTATCGAAGGTATGATAATAGCGGCCTATGCAATCGGGGCCGGTGAGGGGTACGTATACGCCCGGGCCGAATATCCCCTGGCCATCAAGCGCCTTCACAAGGCGATACAGCAGGCTGAAGAACGGGGTTTTCTCGGAAACAGGATTCTCGGAACACCCTTCTCCTTTTTTATCCATATAAAGGAAGGTGCAGGGGCGTTTGTGTGCGGAGAAGAAACCGCCATGATGGCCTCTATCGAGGGTAAGAGAGGCATGCCCCGGCTCCGCCCACCCTATCCGGCGGAGAGCGGTCTCTGGGGGTTCCCGACGAATATCAACAACGTGGAAACCCTGGCCAATGTGCCCCGGATATTAAGGATGGGGTCAAAGGAATTTGCCTCTATCGGGACCGAAAAAAGCAAGGGAACCAAGGTATTTTCCCTGGCGGGGAAGATAAAGAACGGCGGAATGGTCGAGGTGCCCATGGGAATTACCCTTCGGGAGATCATCTTCGACATCGGCGGAGGCATCCAGGAAGACAAGAAATTCAAGGCCGTTCAACTCGGCGGACCCTCCGGGGGTTGTATTCCGGAGAAGCTGCTGGACACGCCCATCGATTACGAATCGATAAATGCAACGGGAGCGATTATGGGGTCCGGCGGGATGGTGGTTATGGATGAGACAACCTGCATGGTGGATGTGGCCCGTTATTTTCTCAGCTTTATCCAGGCCGAATCATGCGGCAAGTGCACGTTCTGCCGAATAGGAACTAAGCGTATGATGGAAATACTCGAGAGAATTACCCGGGGGCAGGGTAAACTCGAGGATCTCGACGAATTGGAAGAACTGGCTAATAAAGTAAAGAAAGCGTCCCTCTGCGGACTGGGCCAGACCGCGCCCAACCCGGTGCTGACCACACTACGGTATTTCAGGGACGAGTATCTTGCCCATATCGAACGGCATGAGTGCCCGGCCTTTCAATGCAAGGCCCTTATCTATTACGAAATCGATCCGGAAAAATGCACCGGCTGTACCATCTGCGCCCGTTTTTGTCCGACCCATGCGGCTCACGGCGAGGCAAAAAAGCCCCACTCCATCGACCAGGATTTATGCATCCAGTGCGGACTATGTTATGAAAGCTGTAGATTTCAGGCTATAAAAATCAGGACGGGGGTGAGACCACAATGACGAACGGCGGAAAAAAATATATTGAGGTAACGATAAACGGCAAACCCTGTTCTGTCTTTGAAGGCATGACCATCCTGGAAGCCGCACGGCAGGAAGGGCTGTCTATTCCGACGCTCTGCCACGATGAGCGATTGGAACCCTACGGTTCCTGCTGGGTGTGCCTGGTGAAAGTAGAAGGTGCCAAGGGATATGTGCCCTCCTGTTCGACCAAGGTCCGTCCCGGTATGAAGATTATCACCGACGACGAGGAAGTACGGGCGGCACGAAAACTCGCCCTGGAACTCATTCTTTCGAACCATTACGGCGATTGTAAGGCTCCCTGTACGCTGGCCTGCCCGTCCAACCTAGACGTGCAGGGGTATGTGGGTTTGATCTCCCACGGAAAAAACGCGGAAGCCCTGCGACTGATAAAGCAGGACAATCCCTTCCCCGCCGTATGCGGACGGGTCTGCCCGCGTCCCTGCGAGGATGAATGCCGGCGACACCTTGTGGACGAACCGGTGGCCATTGATTATCTCAAAAGATATGTTGCGGATATTGATCTTTTTTCAGAGAAACCCTGGCAGCCGGAATGTGCCAAATCCAACGGCAAAAGGGTGGCCGTCATCGGAGGCGGCCCCGCCGGACTCTCTGCCGCCTATTACCTGCGGCTGCAGGGCACGGATGTCACCGTATATGAGGCACAGGAGAAGGCCGGGGGAATGCTGCGCTACGGTATCCCCGACTACAGGCTCCCCCAGGATGTCCTTGACCGGGAGATCGCCCTTATAACCGATCTCGGCGTAGACCTGGTGTGCGGAAAACGTCTCGGCGAAGACCTCGATCTGCAGACCCTGCTCCAAGAATTCGACGCGGTCCTCCTGGCCATGGGGGCATGGAAGAGCAGAGCGTTACGAATAAAAGGTGAGGATTTACCCGGAGTTGTATCCGGTATTGATATGCTGCATGATATCTCCTGCGGGCGTCACCCGAAAATGGGGAAAAAGGTCGCGGTCATCGGCGGCGGAAACACGGCCATCGATGCGGCCAGGTCGTCCCTGAGACTCGGTGCTGATGACGTGCAGATTTTTTATCGTCGAAGCAGGACCGAAATGCCGGCTTCCGACATGGAAATCGAGGAAGCCCTGGAGGAGGGGATCAGGATCACCTACCTGGCCGCGCCAACGGCCGTCTCGAAGGGTGAAAACGGAGGGCTGGTTCTTCATTGTATCAACATGGAACTGGGTGAACCGGACGCTTCGGGGAGACGGCGGCCCGTTCCGGTGGAGGGTTCGGATTTCTCCTGGGGCGTGGATACCGTCATTGCCGCGGTGGGACAATACGCGGATGTTTCCCCTGTGGCGGCAATGGAGGATCTTCTGGATGAAAAAGGATACATCATGTGCGACCCGGAAACCGGCGTTACGAAGGTGAAGAAACTCTTTGCCGCCGGTGATCTTCTCACCGGACCCGATATAGCCATCCGGGCCATCGCCGGCGGAAAGCATGCCGCCGCTTCGATTCAACGGTTTTTTCTGGGTGAACCCCTGGAACGCAAGAATGAATTTCTTGTCAAAAAATCGGACCTCAAACCGGTGGAGGCCGAAGACCTGGCTGGTGAACCTAAAATCGAACGCCACGAGATGCCCATGATTCCCCTGGAGAGGCGGAGAAGATCCTTTTCAGAAATAGAGCTGGGATATTCCGATGAAGAGGCCCGGGATGAAGCGGATCGCTGCCTGGGATGCGGGTGCCAGGATATCCATGAATGTAAACTGAAACAATACGCGGAAGAATACGGTGCTTCGACGACCAGGTTTTCCGGGGCTTTCCAGATGCATTCGGTTGACGAAAGCCACCCCTTTATCATCCGCGACCCCTCGAAATGTATTCTCTGCGGTAGATGTGTGCGTATCTGTGCTGAAGTACAGGGCCTCGGAGTCCTTGGTTACGTAAAAAGAGGGTTCTCCTCAATTATCGAACCCTCCTTCGGCAAGCCCTTTGGAGAAATTGATCTGTGCATCAACTGCGGTCAGTGCGTATCGTCATGTCCGGTGGGAGCCCTGACTGAAAAATTCGCCCTGGGGAAAACGGTTCCGCTGAAGGAAGAGGTCATAGAAGGTTTCTGCCCCATGTGTTCCGTCTGCTGCCCGGTGGAGTATCGTTTTCATGGCAGCCTCTTTACCCGTATCACCGAACGACGTTTCGATGATTACGGCGGCACTCTCTGTGAGAGGGGACGGTTCCAGAATCATTTTGTCCTGGGGGGAAATTCCGAGAGAGAAATAGCCTTCAAAGCCGGCGGGGAGGTTATTGACGGAAAGAAGGCGATGAAGACGCTGGATGCTTACCTGAAGGACGCTCACAAGGTTCTAATGCGCCTGTCTCCCTTTTTAAGCGGGGAAGCTATAGATTATTTCATTAATCGTGCAGGGGATATCGGGTGCGTTGTTCAACCCCTAGGGCTCGACCACATAAATTACGGCTGGATAGAACTGAATAACCTGGGTAAGGGCGCGGTTTTTGATAACCCTCTTTCCCTCGGCGGTAAACGAAGACCCTTTAGTCTGGAAACCCATTATTTCTTCGAAGATACCGGTTCTGACCCCCAGCGACGGGCGGCGATTGTTTTGGGCACCCTCGCGGATTCCAATAATGTAGCCTTTACCGAAGCCTACAGGATGAAAAAAGAAGGCCGTTTTTCTCTTTGGGTGGTAGGCGATGACGGTCCGGCCGCTCAGCGTGTTTCGGACCGGGTGTTTCCCAATCTTTCTTCCCTCGAAGATGCCCTGCAGTATGCCCAGTTCGAAAGACGTATGGTCGATATCCTCGTGAACCCCGAAGTGCTCCATACCTGCTGTGAACGGGAAACCGAAAACAGGCTTATCAGGGTTATCGGGGAAGCGAGTACATGGCAGAAAATTCGCGTTACCCTCTTTTGGAACGCCAGGAATTGCTGGTACCTGCTGAGAACCATCGCTGAAAACGGAGCGGTACAGGGTGACGGTCACGGCGGTATAGAGGATTTCGACCTCATACTCGATGTCGGCGGAGACCTCAAGAGCAACGATACCCGCAAGGTTGTCCGGTGGGGAGGAAGCGATGAGGATGTGGACCTGTACATTCCCGTTCCGTTGGAATACTGGACGGAGGGATACTGTGAACCTTCAGGGCGGGCTCCCATTAGAACCGGAAAACAGAAAGCGGAGGATATTCACAAAAACCTATTGATGTGAAGAGCCACCTATCTATGGAGAAGAGTCATGGCGGAAACGACGCTACAGGATATCATTGAATTTGCTAAAAACCGGGAGCGGAATGAGCTCACTTCCCGTGCCGAAGGGACCGAAGCCGAGAAGGTCTTTTCCAGAATCGCGTTGGAAGAGGCGGGGCACAAGCTCAAATTCGAAACCCTGTACGACGAACATATCCTGAAGGAGAACTGATTATTACATAAAAGCGGTTCGCATCTTCCCGCGGGCCGCGACTCTTTTCATCCTTTTAGTACCGGCAGAACCAGGGCTGAAGAATGTTCCCGGTTATGTAAAATACTCTGCCGGGCGGTTTGAGGGCCGTCTTCATCCAACGGATCCATGCCGTTGTTCGTGTCCCTGTATAACGAGATCTTTTTACAGAGGCCCGGATGTATAGAGGAGAACGTCTTTTCTGCGTTCAAGCGAAGTCCGGTCTTCCGGATCCCTGGTAAAATATCGGAGATCGGCGGATTCGCTCGAGCGGACCGGGTCCAGGGGGTCATAAGTATAGGCGCCTTCGGCCGCCGGACTGCAGAGCTCTTCTTCCGTTTCCGGAACAATCCGCCCGTCATCAGGGTCGGCATCGGCCCGTCCTCCGGAAACCAGCCGCCAGGACCGGAATTCCACACCTTCAGGAGGCCAGGAATCCGTGGCGCACCAGCGGTTTTTACCGATGATAAAATATTCGACCTTCGGCCTTTCGTTGAAACCGTTATCCATCTGTTTGAGATGGTAATCGAAGAACCGACTCATTACGTCCCACCGCTTCTGCATTGCCTCTGTCCCCAGGTCGACCCTGCCGGCCTTCGGTGTAAAGTCCGTGCTGAATTCGCGATCGTTCGGTCCCAGCAGAAGCCATTGGTTTTTCTTCGCTTCCTCTGTCCCCGCCCGTTCAGTTATCCGCTTCCAGTCCTCATACGTCGAGCGGAGAAAGACATCTTACCAGCCACCGATATGCAGGCAGGGAATTTTTATAGAAGAAACCAGGTGGTCAAGGTTGATCCTCCGCCGGTAGTCGTCCCGATAGGGGTGTTCCATCCACTGGCGGTATATCCTGCCGGGGATCCCGGCTTTTGTGTCGATCTCCCTGATCGGCAGATGATCCAGATCGAGGCGGTATTCGGATGTATAGCCGTAGTATGATTCACCTAGGATACCCACCCGGCTCCGCGTCGTTACCCAGCTTCATGAAGGGTACGGTGAAGAACCCGGTAATTTTTTCTGATAGCACGGAAAGGAGCCATGTAATATCTTTGATGAAAAACACTGCATCCCCCGCTGTGTACACATTTGTTTGGAGTGTCCCCCAGGCTGGACCTATTCAGTGTATAATTCATATTTTAGGTTCACGCCCGTGGACACTCAATATATTTTTATAGCCTATAATTTTCGGTTGAATTTTTCTATAGTGTCCAGCCTAATAAACTTGCGCATCCTCCCCTCGAGAGCTACAATGTGGTTGTACATGCCTCGTCTTATAAGGATGGTTATGCCATGTGGGATCTGATTGTAAGAAACGCTTTGCTCAGAAATCGGTCGAAAACGGTCGACATATTTGTTTCAAACGGGATGATTTCTTCGCTGGAGCCCTCGGCGCGTGGTGACGCGAAGGAAGAGATCGATGCCGCCGGACGCCTGGTCTGCCCTCCCTTTATTGATTCGCACGTCCATCTGGATGCCGTACTGAGCGTGGGAAACCCTCGGTACAACGAATCAGGCAGCCACCTGGAGGGAATTGAGGTATGGGACGAATACCGTAAAACCCTCACCCGGGAGACTATCCGAGAAAACGCCCTCCGCGCGATTCTCTGGGAGGCGGTTAACGGCGTGCAGTGGATCAGAACCCACGTGGATGTCAGCGACGGTGAGCTGAAAACACTGCAGGCAATTCTCGAGGTCAGGGAAGCGGTAAGGGATATCGTCGATATCCAGATCGTGGCCTTTCCCCAGGACGGTATATATACATCGAGGCGGGGGGAGGAGTTGATGCGGGAATCGGTAACTCTGGGGGTGGATGCTGTTGGAGGGATCCCCCACTGTGAGCTTACCCGGGAAGACGGTGTCAAGGATGTGCAGTTCGCCTTTGACCTGGCGGAGAAAAATGGTCTGATGGTGGATATCCACTGTGACGAAACCGGAGACGAAGAGTCCCGGTTTATCGAAACCATGGCGGCATGTTCGATCCGGCACGGCATGGAAGGTATGGCAGCGGCGAGTCATGCCACGGCAATGCACAATTACAACAACGATTATGCCGTCAAGCTCATGGGTGTCCTCAGGCAGGCCGATCTGGCGGTTATCACAAATCCCTTTGACAACTCGGTACTGCAGAATAGGTTCGACGGGTATCCCCGGCGCAGGGGGCATACGCGGGTCGATGAACTTCTGTCCGCCGGGATAACGGTGGCCATAGGACATGATTCCATCATGGACCCCTGGTACCCCTTAGGCAAGGGGAGCATGATCATGGCGGCGAACCTGCTGCTCCATACGGCACAACTGAGCGGCAAGGACCAGGTGCCCCTGCTCTTCGACATGATAACCTTCAACCCGGCGCAAATTCTGGGTATAAAGGAAAGCTACGGTATAGAGGCAGGTAAACCGGCTTCCTTCATCGTTCTGGATTCGGTCAGTGAACTCCAGGCCTTGAGGCTCATGCCGGAGGTCCTCTGCAGTGTCAGGAAGGGGAAGATTATTTCCCGCGCGGAATCGGCGAAACGAAGAATAATTCGCGAAAAAGGGGAAGAGCTGATTGATTTCACCATCCCGGGGCGGGATGCGTAACGGGGAGGAAACATGACCGGAATAACGGATATCGAACTCGTGGTTAACGGCAAGACTATACAGGACAGGGTACCCGGTGATATGACGCTTTTGAATTTTCTCCGCGAACGTCTGCACCTGACGGGGACGAAAAACGGCTGCGGCACCGGACATTGTGGTGCCTGCACGGTTATTCTCAACGGAAAGGCGGTGCGTTCCTGTACGGTGCGCATGGGTTCCGAAGCCCTGAAACAGGCGGCCATAGAAACTGTGGAAGGCCTTGTTACCGACGGAATCCTTCATCCGTTGCAGATTGCTTTTATCGAAGAAGGAGCAATCCAGTGCGGTTTTTGTACTGCCGGTATGCTGATGACGGCGAAGGCCCTTCTGGATACAAACCCACATCCGGACCGGGAAGAGATCGTTCGTACCTTTACCGCAAACCGCAATCTCTGCCGGTGCACGGGATATGCCTCCATTATCCGGGCGGTACAAAAAGCGGCGGCCATGCTGGAAGAAGGAAAGTCCGATCGCGTGATCTCCGCGGAAGAATGTACCAGGCCGAGGCTTATACGGGAATCCCTGCGTCACGTGAGCGGCCGGGTTATATACAGCGACGACCTTTTCGTCGAAGGAATGATATACGGGAGTATCCGCTGGAGCGATCATCCCCATGCGGAGATCATCTCCCTGGACACCCGCAGAGCGGAGGAAGTTCAGGGAGTTGTGAAGGTCGTAACGGCCTCCGATGTCCCCGGTCAAAATCGGGCGGGATTAATGGTCCCGGATACCCCCGCCATTGCGGATAGTAGAGTACGCTTTATCGGTGATCCGGTGGCTGCCGTCTATGCTGAAACCGCAGAAGCCGCGCGAAGGGCGGCCGCGCTCATCGATATCAGCTACCGTGTCCTCCCGGCGGTATTCTCCCCGGCGGAGGCGGCGGCGGAAGGCGCCCCGAAGGTCCACGAAGGAGGTAACCTCTTTCATGATGCGGAAATAAAGCGCGGAAATCCCGAAGCCGCTTTTCTCGAAAGCGCCGTCCGGATAGAACATACGTACACTACACAGCGCATTGAACAGGGATTCATGGAGCCCGAGTCGGGGATAGGAATTCCCGATGATGACGGGGGAATTACCCTGAAGATGGGTACCCAGTGCGCCTTCGACGACCGGGCCCAGCTGGCGAGGATCCTCGATATGCCGGAAGAAAAGATACGTATCGTTCAGATGCCCATGGGCGGGGCTTTTGGCGCCAAGGAGGATATACTCATCTATCAGTTCCTCGCCCTGGGAGCCCTGCTCTGCAAACGGCCGGTCAAAATAACATTGAGCAGAGAAGAATCCCTGCGGACCCATGAAAAGAGGCACCCTGCCTGGATGAAGTATCGTGTCGGGGCGGATTCTTCCGGCCGCCTGCAGTCCGTTATCGCCGACATCACCTTTGACGGCGGTGCTTATTCTTCCCTGAGCATTGATGTACTGGAGAATGCGGTTGTGTTCGCCTGTGGTCCCTACTATGTCCCGAATGTCGATATCTACGGAAGTGTCTGGTATACCAACAACGTTCCCTCAGGAGCGATGCGGGGGTTCGGAGCGCCCCAGGTGGCGGTGGCTATCGAATCCGTTCTCGATGAACTGGCGGACCGATTAGGGATCGATCCTTTCGAAATACGAAAAAGAAACGCCCTGAAGCCCGGGTTGCCCACCATTTCGGATCATGTACTGGAAGACGGGCTGCCTACGGTGGTGGAAACAATAGAAGCCGCGGAGAAAGCCTGCCGGGAGATGGTACTACCACCCCGGAAGAAGGGATACCGGATAGGTGTGGGTGTAGCGTGCGGTGTAAAGAATATCGGGTTCGGGCACGGTGCGGAGGAGAGCGCGGGAGTACGGCTGGTGCTCTCTTCGGACGGTTATCTTTCAATATTTGCATCTCAGCATGAATACGGACAGGGCGCCCGGGCAGGGCTTGCAGCCTTTGCCTCCCGCTCGCTGGGTATCGATCCGTCCATGATGGAAATATCTCCGGTAGATACGGCTGAGACCCCGCCAACCGGGCCGACAACAGCCTCCAGGCAGACATTCCTGACGGGGAATGCCCTGCTCCTGGCTGCGGAATCCCTCAAAAAGAAGATCTTTGCCCGGGCGGGAGAGGTCCTCGGGATTCCCGGCGGCACCTTCCGTATTGAGGCCGATGAGATAGTGGATACTGCAGGAGGGCAACGGGTAGCCCTCGCCGACCTGGGTGAGAGTTTCGAAGCTGAAGAGCGCTATACGGCCCCGCAATCCTTTGCGCTCCTGGAGAAGGGGAAGGCAAGTGATTTCGGTTCCGGAGAATTTAAAAGCCGCCCGACTCACTGGTGTTATACCTACGGCACCCATGTGGCAGTGGTGGAGGTGCATGAGGAAACGGGTAGGGTGCGGGTGTTAAAGGTTATTGCCGCCCATGACGTGGGTACTATCCTCAACCGTGGAGCTCTTATCGGTCAAACGGAAGGTGGAGTTATGATGGGTGTGGGTTACGCACTTTATGAAAACCTGCGGGTTGAAAAAGGGATAAACCTCACCGACACCCTGGGTAAAGTCGGCCTGCCCTATGCGGATGCCGCTCCGGTGGTGGAAACAATCCTGCTGGAGATACCCCATCCTGAAGGTCCCCTGGGGCTGAAGGGCTTTGCCGAGGGTCCTTCGATCCCCACGGCTCCGGCTATTCTAAACGCGGTGTATAACGCAACCGGTTGTAGGATTCGGAAGCTCCCCCTGGACCCGGAAGAACTGAAGAACCGCTCTTCGGGCTCGGCAGAACAGTAATAGATGGGTCTTCGTCTCCCTTTCCTCCCGCTGCTGTTCTGTCTTTTATCGTTCTTCGTCATTGCCGAGAACCCGGATCCGACGGTCTTTACAAAACTATTCCCGGCGGACACTGTGCTCAGAGTTCCGGATGCGGAATTGGAACTTCTGGCGGTCAACGGCACCTATCGCGCTTATTCTATGGCCCCGGGTGAGCAAAACCTTGTACTGGAGGCTGAAGGATACCACCGGAAAGCCCTGACCATTACCGTTTCCGAAGGTATGCTTCTGGAGGAAAAACTCGAGCGGCTCGATTCGCGGTTATCCCTGCTGGGGGAATTCCCCGCCGGAGTTCAACCGAAGAGCGCCGCTTTCAGCCCGGACGGAGAAAACCTGGTGGTCCCCCTGCTTGCCGACGGGGGTATCGGTCTCTACGATACGGACCCCTTCAGGTACAGGGGAATAATTCCCGTTCCGGAAAGATATTCTTCGAGCCTCGGGTTTGTAGAATCTCTTTTTATCCCGGGCGCCGATGAACTGTGGGTGACCCAGATGACAACGGGGTTGATACATGTAATCGATACCGACACCTGGGAGTGGAAGAGGGCTTACAGAACCGGGGGCATTTGGCCGAAGGTTATGACCCTCTCGCCGGAAGGCGAACTGTGCGCGGTTTCAAACTGGATAAGCAAGACTGTTTCTTTTCTGGATGTTCGATCCGGTGTGCTCGAAGGAAGTGTTCCGGTAGGCGGAATACCCCGGGGAATGGTTTTTCATGAAGACGGTACCAGGCTCTATGTGTGCCTGTTTGATACGGGGGATATCGATATAATCGACTGTCGGAACTTACAGGTGGTGCGTACACTGCGGCTGGGACCCGGTGCGGCCAGGCACATACAGGCCGATTTTCAGGCGGGAAAGTTGTTTGTTACCGATATGTATAACGGTACTGTTGCCGCCGTATCTATTTCAACCGGCGAGGTCCTGGCAAAACGGTACGTGGGTGCCAACCCGAATACCCTGGAGCTGTCTCCTGATCGATCGCTTCTCTTTGTTTCCGTGAGGGGGAAGAACAACAGCGACACATACCTGCGGGAAGGCCCGGAGTATGGTAAAATTGTGGTGCTGGACAGTGAGACCCTGGAGATAAAGGACTGGACATGGGGAAGAAATCAGCCCACCGGTCTGGCGGTTTCTCCTGATGGAGGGCGGGTGGTATTTACGAATTTTTTGGACGCATCCATCGAGGTATACGCCCTTGTACCGGAAAAGACTCAGTGAAAGATAGATAGAGACGGAAACAAGGCGAAGAAAAAAGGAAAGATAATAAAGAACGAGAGGTAGGAAAAGAACAGGGTCTGGAAAACCATGCTCTGGTTCCGTTCTGCCCGGGCGGCCATGACCGAGAGGTTTGTAGCCGGGGGAGTGACGGTCTCGAGAAAAAGAACCCAGTACTGAACCGGCTCGAGGACGATGAACCGGTGGGTAAGAAAGTAGAAAGGGATAAACAGGGACGGCATGCACGGAAGCCGGACGGCTAAAAAGTTCTCCGAAGCGGGGGTTTTTTACACCTCCGGCGATGAGGTAATTTCCCACCGTCCAGAGAATGGGATTCATGGTAACCAGATACATGCCGATGTAGAGAGCCGCCGTTTCGTCGGGCAGTATGCCTGCCACTGCGGGGAGAGCAACGGGAAGTGTTTCCGATATGGTAAGGGGAAGATATCCCGAATTCCCGAGGGCGGACATGGCCCAGCCCGATCTTTTCTTTTCCGACGTAATTCCGAACAGATAAAATATCACCCTTCCGACCAGAAACCCCACTGCTATAACGGCGATTCCGGCAATCAGGAACAGGAGCGATGAATAGAGATCCTCCCTGGCGGTATCCATGAGTTTTATAAAAAGCCGGCAGGGAAGGGCGACATTGATAGAGAATATGCTCAAAGATGTTATGAAATCTTTAACTACTTTTCGTAACCGCACCAGGAGAAAGCCCACGGAAGCAATGAGGAATAACTGGATCATTGAATACGAAGCAGGTAAGAAATATGTAAATATAAGAGAGGTCATACTCTTTCATGTTTACAGGTATCGGGTCAAGACCTGGAATGCGGCCGGCATCGTGGGTTATTCCGCCGGATGTCGCCGAATTCTGGTTCAAATTCGGAAACGGTAGTGCCGCACGTTTGGAAAGGAGAACCTATGAAAGCCGATTCAAAAGAAAAAACCATGCCACCTCCCTCGCTGCTCCAGTAAATACATAGATGGGGAATTACTGCTAATTCAATCTAAAACTTGACACAAGGCTGACCGGTGGCGTATACTATGGTATACCAAATGGTCTTATAATGGTATACCAAATAAATACCACAAAATCGAGGGTGATGATGAAAGCTTTTTATATTCAGGAACCCCGAAAAATTGCCGCAATTGACGAGGATATTCCGACCATCGATAGTCACCAGGTTCTTGTAAAGGTGGAGTATATCTGTCTTTGCGGTTCCGACGGAAGTCTGTATAACGGCACCTATAATGGTCCTTTCAGTTACCCGATACGGTTCGGTCATGAATGGTCCGGGACAATAGCCGCGGTGGGCGAAGCGGTGCAGGGTTTCTCGCCGGGCGACAGGGTTACCGGCGATTGCTCTAAGTACTGCGGGAAATGCAGTTACTGCAAGAAGGATAAAAACCTCTGTTCCTCCATCGAGAAGTTCGGTATAACCGTCGACGGAGCCTCGGCGGAATACATCGTCAAGGACCCGATGTACCTGTACCGGGATACGGGGAACACCCCTCTGGAGTATCTCTGCCTGACGGAACCCATTTCCGTGGCAGCTCATTTAATAGCTAAAATATCTAAAATGGACTCCGGTCTAAGACATAAGAGAATTTTAATATACGGCGGAGGGGGAATAGGACTTGGTGCTCTGCTTGTACTCAAACACCTCTACGATTGCCGCAGCATAGATGTATACGATCTCTCTGCAAAACGCATGTCCATTGCCCGGGAATTAGGAGCCGGTATGGCGGAAGAAAAGGTACCCTCGGGAAACGGAAAGGGCGGGGGATACGGAGATTTCTATTCCGATGAGAATTACGATATCGTGATAGAGACTACGGGAAACCCGTCAGTGTTCAAACGCGCACTGGAACGGACAAGTCCACTGGGCATTATCGGATGCCTGGGAATGATACCCTCTGTGGAAATCGAACAGAAACTCATGGTAATTAAAGGACTCACGCTGATCGGCAGTATCGGTGGAACCGGAGAATTCCCGGTTATCATGCGTTTTATTGACGAACACAAGGATGTGGTAAAAAAGTTGATTACTCATTATATGCCGGTTGCTCAGGTGGACAAGGCGATCAAGCTGAGCCGGAATGTAGAGGAATCGGTAAAGGTTGCTTTAAAATTTTAATAGACGGGTGGTAGAGTCTTGACATATCCAGTAAAGACAACGAAATCAGAAGAGATTTTTCTCGTTTTGAAACAAAAAATAATCAACAACGAATTAAAACCGGGTACACGTCTGGTGGAACGATCGCTCTGTAATTATTTTGAGTCGAGTAGAACCCCGATCCGGGCAGCCCTACAGAAACTCGTGTCCTACGGACTGGCGGAGTTCATCCCCGGCTATAACGGTGCGCTGGTGACCCAGATAACCTACGAGCTCATAAGTGAGTTGTACGATATCAGGGAAGTGCTGGAGGGACTTGCAGCCCGGTCCTGTGCCCAGAGGATCGACAAGGAAGGCATTTCACGCCTGGATGACCTGGTAGTCCGTTTCAGGGAGCATATGGAGAAGGAAGTATATGGCGATGCCCTGGCCGAGGATATTGCTATGCATGACCTCATAATAGCCGAATCCCGGAACACCAGGCTTCAACATCTCCTGGTCCCGGTGGCGGATCAGAGCAGGCGTATTGTCAACCTTACCGAGTATGAAGATGAATGGGCAGACCTTACGTTGAATCAACATATTGCCGTCTATAACGGCATTCGAGAAAGAAAACCGGAAGCCGCTGAGACCGCGATGCGTGAGCACATTCGTTCCAGCCGGCATTACCAGTTGGAGCGGCTGCACAGATACAAGACTATTTGAAACAAGGAGAGTAACAGTATGAGTACGTGGGAACTGCCTCCGAAGGGCGGTCATATGGACCTGCCCTCGGGGATTTATTATCAGACCATGAACGGTTCTCAGATAGAGGAAAGGCTCGAAAAGAACGACGTCATTATTATCCCCATCGGGAGTACTGAGAACCATGGAAAAAACGCCTGTTCCGGAGAGGACACATTTCTTGTTACCAGAATGGCAGAACAGGTGGCCAGGGTAACGGGATGTACGGTTGCCGAACCGATATGGTACGGGTCGCATCCATTCCATCACCTGGGGATGCCCGGAACAATTGTGGTCCCGGAAGAAGACCTGGCGGCGTATATCAGGGCGGTTATTGCGGGGTTCTGGAATTCCGGTTTCAGAAAGCAGATACTTTTGAACGGTCATGGACAGGATTATGTCATACCACTGGCAATTCACCAGTTCGGAAAGAAATACCAGGTTCCGGCGATCCTGGTCAACGTGAACTGGTGGTTCATAATACCGCATCATCTGAGGGACAAAGCCCACGGCGGTCCTTTCGAGACACCCTTTGTCCATGCCGACGAATGTGAAACCTCCTACTCCATGGCCCTTTTCCCGGAAATGATAGACCAGAGTCTTGCCGAGAAGACGGAGCCGATGAATATTTTCCCGGAGGGACATATAGACAAATCCGGCAGCGCCTACAGTCTCCCCATCCCCTTTTGGCAGCAGCTGGGGGCTTCGGCTATAGAGGTGGTGTCAACGCCGGAAGGAGTCGTCGGCGACGCAACCTTGGCAGACCCGGAAAAGGCAAAACCGGGGCTGGAAGAAATCATGGACTATCTGGTGAAGCTCATCGGCGACATACTGGAAATGTATCCCCCGGGGAAACTACCCTCCATTGAGGTTATGAGTATGCGAGACAGAAAAGAAATAGAGGATGTACTGAAAGGACCCTTTAAGGGAGGTAAGCATTTATACACCCTGGGTTACCCAACCTGAGGAGTCCGAACGTATGATATGGAAAGGCAAATTGGGGATTAGTATTTCTCCGGCGAAAACCAAATTCGGACCGCTGTTCAGGAGCGGTGACCTCGAGAGGGGGCTCCGCGAGTCCTCCGATATCGGGTACGACGGAGTAGAGGTAAGTCTTCGGGACTCAACAGCATTTGACCGGGGACGGTTTATGGTATTACTCGAAAAGCTCGGATTAGAGGTTTTTACAATAGCCACCGGCCAAAGTTTTATAGAAGACGGGTTTTCCTTGTTCCATCATGATAAGACCTTCAGGGACGCGGCTGTGGAGAGAATCCTCGGACACATCGAATTCGCGGCGGGGCTCAAAGCCCGGATTATTCTCGGCGGTATCTGCGGAAGCATTGACCCCGAGGCAGGACCATTCGACGATTCCAGGAGGAAGGGGGAAGAGGCTATTTACAGGTGCCTGGAAGAAGCCGTCGGCAAGGATGTGACACTCCTCATCGAACCGATAAACCGCTATGAGTCGAATGTGTTCAACCGTCTACAGGATGCCCTGGACCTGATCGAAAGGGCCGGCAGTTCTCATCTGAAAGTCCTTGCGGACACCTATCATATGAACATAGAAGAAGCTTCTATGGAAGAGAGTATAAGAAGAGCCGGGGGGAATCTGGGATTTATTCATTTTGCCGACAGTAACCGACGAGCCCCGGGAATGGGGCATATCGATTTTCCAGGTATAGTTCAAGCACTGGACTCGGCAGGTTATTCAGGACCTGCAGGCATCGAAATTCTGCCTTTACCGGATGATTATACCGGAGCCAGGCAGGCGTACACGTTTTTAAAGGGGTAGGATTATGAAGAGAGACATACCGGATACAATGAAAGCCGTTGTGCTGACGGCTCCAGGCGAATTCGTGGTTCAGCACCTCGAGGTGCCGAAACCTGGCCCGGATGAAGTCTTATGCGCGGTCCGGGCGGTGGCTATCTGCGGTAGTGATCCGAAAATGATCCGCGGAGATACGGCCGGGAAGTGGCCGCCCTATTATCCCTTTATTATCGGTCACGAATGGGCAGGAGAAGTTGTATCCCTCGGACCCGGTGTACAGGGGTTCGAACCGGGGGATAGAGTAGCGGGAGAAGCCCACAGCGGATGCGGATTCTGTTCCCGCTGCAAGAATGGACAGTATAATCTCTGTGAAAATTACGGGAAACCCGAAACCGGGCACCGTCATTACGGTCATGTATCGAGCGGAGCCTATGCGCAGTACAATGTTTTCAAGGTTCGTTCCCTCACTCCGCTTCCTGATAATGTTTCTTTCGAGGAGGGATCCCTGGCCGATACCGCCGGCACCGCCCTTCATGCCCTGGACCTGAGTGGTGTGCCGGCCGGCGGAACCGTGGTCGTTATCGGCCCGGGGCCTATCGGTATATTCGCAGGCATGCTGGCAAAGACCTTCGGTGCCGGAAAAGTAATCATGGTAGGCCGCGGGTACCGCCTGGAAGCTTCGGCAAAGCTCTGTGCGGATGAACTGGTAAATTTTGAAAGTTTGGATCCTGTGGAAGAAGTCCTGAAATTAACCGGAGGCAGCGGGGCGGATATTATCCTGGAATGTTCGGGTGCACCCGGAACCGTGGACCAGGGAATCAGAATGGCCGCCCGCGGAGGAAAGGTGGTACTGGTAGGGATCCCCGGTCCGGGAACCATGGAAAATGTGCCCTACCGGGATATTGTCCTCGACCAGAAATCTGTCCTGGGATCCAGGGCAAATCCCAATGCAAGCGGCCGGATTCTCCGGCTTATCGGGTCCGGGGCTTTGAAGGCCGATGATCTTATAACTCACAGGTTCGGCATCGATATGTTTGCCGATGCACTGGATATATTTGTTCACCGGCGGGAAGGGTCGCTCAAGGTAGTAGTCCTTCCACACGAACCCGGTATTACCGAGAAAAAAACCTGAAGACAGAGGAGAGGAATAGAATATGGAAAATACACGGTACCGTGGAAAACTGCATGAAATGGCGGAGAAATTTCCGACCGATTACTGGAACGATTCATGTTCCGTGGAGGAACTCAACTATGCGATAGAAAGGGGTGCTGTAGGCGCGACAACCAACCCCGT
The DNA here is from genome assembly GCA_964410865.1 of uncultured Spirochaetales bacterium. Lineage (GTDB taxonomy): Bacteria > Spirochaetota > Spirochaetia > JAFGDJ01 > JAFGDJ01 > JAFGDJ01. The sequence continues at coordinate 23,562 of CAYPIQ010000023.1, forward strand.
TATCGTGGGGAATGTTCTCGATAAGGAAATGCACCTGTGGAAAGACCGGATCGAGACTATGGTTCGTGAAATGACTGAAGCCACCGAAGAAGATATTGCCTGGAAACTGAACGAAGAAATGGCGGTGAAAGGAGCCGAACTGCTCAAACCTGTTTTTGACGCCACCGGCGGCAAAAAGGGGCGTATAAGTATCCAGACCAACGCTCAGTATTACCGCAACTGGGAGAAAATGCGCGACCAGGCGGTGCATTTCGATTCCCTGGCTCCGAATATGCAGGTAAAGATGCCGGTAACCAGGGCGGGTATAAAGGCGATAGAAGAATCGACCTACGCCGGTGTAAACATAAATGCCACCGTATGCTTTACCGTTCCCCAGGCACTGGCCGTTGCCGAAGCCGTTGAAAGGGGCTTAAAGCGCCGGGACGACGAAGGGCTGGATACTTTCTCCATGTCACCGGTATGCACCATCATGGTGGGAAGACTGGACGACTGGATCAAGATAGCGGCGACCAAGGAACAGGTGGTCACCGATCCGGGTTTCTTCGAATGGTGCGGAGTGGCTGCGTTCAAACGGGCCTACTATATATACCGTGAGCGGGGTTACCGCTGTCGCCTGTTATCGGCCGCTTACCGAAATCACTTCCACTGGAGCGAGTTTATCGGTGGAGATGTAGCCATGACCATACCCTACAAGTGGCAAATCCGCTTCAATTCGTCGGATATCGAGGTGGAAAACCGTATGGATACCCCGGTAGACCGGCGTATTCTGGATGATCTTCTCTCCCGGGTAAACGATTTTCGCCGGGCGTATGAATCCGACGGTTTGGCAATAGAAGAGTTCGATACCTTCGGGGCTACAGTGAGAACCCTGAGGTCTTTTATCCAGGGATACGAACGCCTTTTAGGCATTGTGCGGGATTTTATGTTACCGAATCCGGACTGATACGACGGTGCCTGCGAATTTCTCCGTTAAACCCACCGCGATGACATGATGGGCGATTGACATTGAAAGAGTTTCAGCCTACAATCATATTGTATGATAATTATATAATAGGAAATACGGCCGGAACTCATTTCAGCCCGGCTATCCCGGAAGGAGAAATCTATGAAATACGTGTACAAAAAGGCGGAAGTTCCTGCATATTACGGAAAAAATCCGGAAAGGATCCTGAGAGTATGGCTGGATCCATCCAAGGGTGTTTCTAATGTGTCCTGCGGCAGTACGGAGATACCTGTGGGAAGCGAGATTCCCTACCACAGTCATGAGACGGAAGAAGAAGTCATGTTCATCTATCGAGGGATCGGTGAGGCGGAAATAGAAACGGGTGAAAAATTCCCCCTGGAACCGGAAACGGTAGTGTATATACCGCCGAAGCTTAAGCACATTTTCCGGAACACCGGTGATGAACCGCTCTGTTTTGCTTTTTTCTATGCACCCCCGGGACCGGAGCAGGGTGTGTTCAAACTCGAGAAAATGGATTCTTGAATAGAGGACCGGTACAGGAATGAGAACCGATACGCATTACGATAACACGGTAAAGCGCGTTTTAAAGGAGGGTGGAACAACCTGTGGTGCCTGGGCTCAGCTGTGCAGCACCTTTACTGCTGAAATACTTGCCAGGGCGGGGTTTGACTGGGTCCTCATAGACCTGGAACATGCTCCGGGGGACATCAATCTGTTGGCCCTCCAGATTCAGGCCATGCAGGGTTACGATGCTGTTCCTATAGTGCGCGTCTGGTGGAACGACTTTGTCGGAATCAAGAGGATTCTCGATGCGGGAGCCTTCGGAGTCCTTGTCCCCTATGTAAACAGCCGGGAAGAAGCGGAAGCCGCAGTACGGGCCTGTAAGTACCCGCCGGCGGGTATCCGGGGAATCGCCGGGAGCCCCAGGGCGGCCGGATTCGGTAAGGATACAAAGGAGTACATCACCCGGGTAAACGATCAGATACTGGTAATAACGCAGATAGAGACACGGCAGGCCGTGGATAATATTGATGAAATCCTCGAGGTTGATGATCTCGACGGACTTTTCATAGGGCCTATGGACCTGGCAACCTCTTATGGATATCTAGGTGACCCCTCCACAGAAGAAGTACAGGAAACGATTGCCTTGATAGAAAAAAAGGTGTTCGCTTCCGGGAAATTCCTGGGGACAGTATCCGCCAACTGGCAAAAAGCCAGGGAACTCTACGAGAGAGGTTACCGGTTTGTCTCTCTTATGGCCGACGGTACGGCCCTGACGAGATATGCCGGTGAACAGATACAGCAATACAGATCATTTACTGAAAAGGAGGCTATGCCGAAGTGAGTAGCTTTGGACATAACGGCAGAATCTTACGGGTAGATCTAACAAAGGGTGCAATAAGAAGTGAAGAAATTCCGGAGGCAGTATATCGGCGTTATCTCGGGGGGGGTGCCCTTGGACTCTACTTCCTTCTCAGGGAGGTCCCGAAGGGCGCGGATCCGCTGGGACCCGATAATATTCTTGCTTTTATGGCTTCTGCCGTGACAGGAACGCCTGCTCCCGGCTTTAGCAGATATTCGGTGGTGGCAAAATCGCCTCTGACCGGGGGATTCGGAGAATCAGAAGCAGGAGGCTGGTGGGGCCCGGAGTTGAAAAACGCCGGTTACGACGGAATTATTTTTTCCGGTCAATCGAGTACACCGGTATACCTGTGGCTGCATGACGGCGAATCCGAACTGAAACCCGCGGAACATATCTGGAGCAGAACTTCAGGAGAAGCTCAAAAGGCTATCCGGGAAGAATTGGGCGACCAAAAGATAAGGGTGGCGGTCATAGGCCCCGGCGCGGAGAAGCAGATTCCCTTTGCCTGCATCCTGAACGAGTTGAAGCACGCCAACGGGCGGTGCGGTATGGGGGCTGTAATGGGTTCCAAGAAACTGAAGGCCGTCGCCGTACGGGGAAAGAACCGTCCGGTTCCTGCGGATAAAGAGAAGGTAAAAGCTATTCTCAAAGACCTGGGAGACTCCTGGAAAGAGAACCCTACTACCATGACAAAACTGGGCACGGCCCGGGGGGTACGGGGACTTCAGGGCGCGGGGTTATTACCAACCCGCAATTTCAATGAAGGCACCTTCGAGAATTTTGAAAATATAACCGCTGAAAAAATGTTGGATACGATATTAACCGGCCGGGGGACATGTTACGGCTGCTATGTGAAGTGCAAACGGGAGGTCACCGTTGATACGGAGGAATTTCACGCGGACCCGGAATACGGCGGACCGGAATATGAAACCATCGCAGCCTTCGGTGCGGCGTGCGGAATCGACAGCCTGCCGGCCATTGCCACGGCCAACCAGATCTGCCAGGAACATACCATAGATACCATATCAACCGGTATGCGGCTTGCCTTTGCCATCGAGTGTTTCGAGAAGGGTCTGCTTACCGAGGCGGACACGGACGGAATACGCCTGGCCTTCGGCGACGAAAAAGCTATGCTGGCGATGCTACGGAAGATGGTGAACCGGGAAGGATTCGGAAAAATCCTCTCCGGAAACCTGGAAGAACTCATCTGCCATATAGGCGAAAAAAGCAGGGATTATGCGATGCATGTCAAGGGAATGATGATTCCACTGCAAGAACCCAGGGGGAAGACCGGGGTGGGGCTGGCATATGCCGTATCGGCCTCGGGTCCCGATCACATGGAGATACAGCACGACCCGGTTCTGGAAACCGAGGGTGGACTTGATCTTTATTCGCCCCTCGGTTTGATAGAAGGCGTGGCGTCTCACGATATGGGAGTTAAAAAGGTCCGGCAGTTCATGTATCTGCAAACCCTTTACAGTATGTATAATTCCCTGGGTTTCTGTGATTTCTGTGCACGGCCGGTGGGACCCTTCACCATAGATCGGCTGGTTGAATATGTGCGGGCGGTTACCGGCTGGAACACAAGCCTCTGGGAACTCATGAAGGTCGGAGAACGACATTCCACCATGGCCCGAATCTTCAATCTCCGGGAGGGAAAGACCGAGAGTGACGACACCCTGCCGAAAAGGCTGTTCGAAGGCCTTGGAGGCTCGGGACCCGAAACGGGAAACCGCATATCCTCCGAAGACTTCAGAAAAGCTGTGGAGGTTTATTATACAATGATGGGTTGGAGCACACAGGGTATACCGGCGCTCAGCAAACTGCAGGAGCTGGATATTGAATGGACGAGGGAACACATACCCACTGAAAGGTTAAAGGTAGGATGATCATGACTACGATTCCATGTAATGCCTTGAGCGCCTTCTCCACTCAGTTGTTTTTGGCCGCAGGCCTCTCGGCAGATCATGCAGAAACGGCCACGGCCAAGTTGATAGAAGCAAATATCCTCGGTATAGACTCCCACGGGGTTCTGCGTATCCCCATGTATATTAACCGCCTGTTATCTGGAGCGATGAACGTCAAGCCCGAACTGAGGGTGATAAAAAGAAACGGGGCAGTTTCCCTCCTGGATGCGGATAACGCCGCCGGCATGATAGCCGGTCATGAGACGATGCTTGAAGCGCTCGGTACCGCGGAAAAATACCAGGTAGGTATATGCGGCGCGATTAACAGCAATCATTTCGGAGCAGCCGGAGTGTTTGCCCGAATGGCCTCGAAACGGAACATGATAGGGATCTCGATGACAAATGTGGCTCCCCTCATGACCATGCCGGGGATTCCGAAACCCCTGGTGGGTAATAATCCCTTTGCAATTGCCATACCCGTCAAAAACGGGCAGCCCATTGTTCTTGATATTTCCCTCTCCAATGTCGCCCTGGGGAAAATTCTACTGGCGGAGAAAAAGGGCGAAAAAATACCCGATGACTGGGCCACGGACCCGCAGGGTAAACCCACCACCGACCCCGCGGAGGCGGTAAAGGGATACCTTCTTCCCATTGCCGGGCACAAGGGCTTCGGACTTGCACTTTTAGTAGATCTCCTTTGCGGGGTGTTTACCGGAGGAGCTTTTCTTCATCATTTAAAAGGTATGTACCGCTATCCGAAGGATCCTAGTGTCACCGCCCATATGATGATAGCCCTTCGAGCCGACGCTTTGCTGGATCTGGACAATTTCCTCGACAGGGTCGATGAATTCAAAGCTATGTTGAAAGAGATACCTCAGGAGGAGTCCTCGGTACAGGTTCTATGGCCCGGTGAACCGGAGGCGATTACGATGGAGAAACGGATGGCCGAAGGCATACCTCTGCAGGATTCGGTTATCGGAGAGTTGAACGAGCTGTCGGCGCGGCTGGGCCTGGAAGACCGGCTGGCTTAAAATTATATGCACCCCTAGGGTGCATCAAATGAAAGAATAAGGAGAATGAAAAATATGGAGCGAAAATATCTTTGGTGGCAGGAAATGCCGGCTAAGGAAATCGTCGATTATGCGAAAAACGTCTGCGATGTTGCAATTCTTCCCATAGGAGCCGTCGAGCAGCACGGACCGCATTGTCCGGCGGGGGATGACGCTTATAACGCCATTTTTATGTGCGAAAGAATTGCAGAACGGACCGGAGCCATGTTGCTGCCCTGTCCATGGTATGGATCCCATCCCCCACATCACTGGGGAATGCCCGGGACTATTCCTCTGCAGAATGATACTCAGAAGGCGCTCTTAAAGGATATCGTCAGAGGTGCCGCAGTGGCAGGATACAATAAATTCATTATTTTTTCCGCCCATGGCCAGGAACCGACGGCCACGAGCGCGGTCCAGGAACTCGGGATCGAGGGATATTTCGCAGCTACCATGCACTGGTACGAATTTGTCCGGGATGTGCATGACGATGTGTTCGAGACCCCTATGTGGCATGCCGGTGAATGCGAAACCTCGGTAGCCCTGTACCTATATCCTCAGTATGTTGATATGTCCAAGGCGGACAAAGAGTTTACCGAACCCCTTATCGACCCGAAGTTTATTAGTGCTCCGGGAGGGGGGAAGCTCGGTACGGGTACATTCTTCTACTTCGAAGGGACCTTCTCACGACGGGAGTACAAAGAACTCGATAAGGGGATTATCGGAGATGCCACCCTGGCAACCCGGGAAAAGGGTGAAAAAATAGTAAACGTCCTTGTTGACAGGGTAAGTGAGGTAATTGAAGATATTAAGAAACGGTGGCCTGCGGGGACAAAACCTCCCGTAGCCTAGGAGAATTACGTTACATGAAAACAAACACTACCGGCCCGTTTTGCGGGCCGGAGTTGACTGGAAGAGGTGTGTATGGCTGAAACGATTTTCAGGGCGGAAAAGGTAACGAAGGAGTTCCCCGGGGTAAAGGCGCTGGATGAGGTGTCCTTTGAGTTGAAGAAGGGTGAGGTGCACATCCTGCTGGGGGAAAACGGAGCCGGGAAATCGACGTTTATCAAACTGCTGTCCGGGGTATTTCCGAAGGACGGGGGGGTATTCGAGATAAACGGAGAAGAGGTAGAGATCGGCTCGGTGCACCACGCGCAGAAGCTCGGGGTGACGACGATCTACCAGGAGATGAACCTGATACCTGAACTGACGGTGGCGGAGAACATATTTCTAGGCCGGGAACCGAAGAAAGGGAAGCTAGGGATACAGATAGACACGGAAGAGATAGAGAAGCGGAGCCGGGAACTGCTGGGGTCCCTGGCGCTGGACATCCCGCCGGAATACCCGGTGAATGAGCTGTCTGTACCGCAACAGCAGCTTGTGGAAGTGGCGAAGGCGCTGTCGCTGGAGGCGAAGATCATCATCTTCGACGAGCCTACGGCGACGCTGGCGGAGAAAGAGACGAAGGCGTTGTTCCGGATCATCCGGCTTCTGAAAGAACGCGGGCTGGGTATAATCTACATCTCCCATCGCTTGGAAGAGGTATGGCAGATCGGCGACCGGGTGACGGTGTTGCGAGACGGCGGATATGTGGACACGGTGAAGGTGGCTGAAACTGACATTGACGAGCTGATCAAGATGATGGTGGGCCGGGAGCTGGGAGAGCAGTTTCCGCGGACCTACCGAGAGGCGGGCGAGGTTGTGCTGAAGCTTGAAGGAGTGGGCTGCGGGACGAAGGTGCACGACATCGACATGGAGCTGCGAGCCGGAGAGATCGTGGGCCTGGCCGGGCTGGTGGGGTCCGGGAGGACGGAGCTTGCTCAGACGATATTCGGGATAGAGAAGGCGGACCGCGGGAGCCTAGAGCTGAACGGAGAGAAAGTGGAGATAGAGAATCCGACGAAGGCGACGGACCTGGGGTTGGCGTTTTTGACGGAAGACCGGAAGCAGTTGGGGTTGTTTCAGATCCTGACGGTGAAGGAGAACATTCTGCATGCGGCGATGAAGCGGGTATTTCCGCGGGGGATCATCAAGGCTGATGTGGAGAAACGGATAGCCGGGGAGTATGTGGAGAAGCTGACGATCAAGACGCCGACGATCAGGCGGCTGGTGAAGTACCTGTCCGGCGGGAATCAGCAGAAGGTGGTGCTGGCGAAATGGCTGGCAACGGAAGCGAAGGTGTTCATCCTGGACGAACCGACCCGGGGGATCGATGTTGGAGCGAAACAGGAGATCCATCGATTGATGGATGATCTGGTGAACGAAGGGTACCCGATTCTGATGATATCGTCGGAATTACCGGAGATACTGGGGATGAGCGACCGGATCTATGTGATGCATGAAGGGACGATCCGGGCGGAATACGGACGAGAGGAAGCGACGCAGGAGAAGATACTACACAGTGCGATGGGGAGAGGATGAGATGAATATAATAAACAGGCTAAAACGATCGAGGATATCCGGACCGGTCATTATATTTATCGCCATGGTAGTGTTGTTTTCCATACTGTCTCCGTATTTTTTCACGTTTTCCAATGCGGCGAATATCATACGGCAGGCGAGTGTACTGGCGCTGGCGGCCTTTGGGCAGACCTTTGTGATTCTGCTGGCGGGGATAGACCTGTCCATAGGGGCGGTGATGGGGCTGACCTCCTGTACGGCGGCGGTGCTGATGGTGGGAGGCATGTCGCCGGTGACGGCGGTGATCTGTGCGCTGCTGGTGGCGTTGCTGTGCGGCTTGATTAACGGATTTGTGACGAACTACATCGGGCTGAACCCCTTTGTGTCGACCTTCGGCATGTGGGGTATGGCATTGGGGGTAGCGTTGATCATCACGGAAGAGCGGGTGATCTACGGGTTTCCGGACACGCTGAGGGTGTTGAACGACGGGGAGATTTTCGGGATTATCCCGGTACCTCTGGTGTTTGTACTGGTGGTGTGGTGGGTGCTGCACTTTTTTCTGAAGAAGACCGCCGGGGGTGTTGCGACCTATGCCATCGGGGGGAACGAAGAGGCGGCGGCGTTGTCGGGAATTTCGGTGAAGCTGCACAAGATGCTGCTGTACGGACTCTCGGGCTTTATGGCCGGCCTGGCGGGGCTGATGTTTCTGTCGCGGTCGAACGCGGCCCAGGCGATCGACACCATCGGGTACGAGTTCGACTCGATCTGCGCGGTGGTGCTGGGCGGCACGTCCCTGGCAGGAGGAAAGGGAGGAGTAAAGCAGACTCTGATAGGAGTCGTTTTGTTTGCGACCATGAGGAACGGGATGAACATGATCGGGATCAACATGTACCTGCAGCTGGTATTTATCGGGGTCATTCTGATTACGGCGTACATAGCGGAAAACCGGAAGAAGGCGAAGGTGTTGCCTGCGGTAACCGACGAAGCGGACGAAGAAAGGTAAACTGGAGAGAATGATGATAAAGACGGACACGATTAAAGAATATAGAGGCGGACTGTATCGAATCCTGTTTGTGGTAGGGGTGTTTGCCGTGGCGGCGATATTCATACCGCGATTTGCGGATCCGATGAACCTGATCAACCTGGTGCGGCAGATATTTCTTCTGTGTTTGATCGGCTACGGGATGTCGCTGTCGATGATGATAGGCGGACTGGACCTGTCCATCGGGTCGGTGGCGGCGCTGGCGACGGTGTTTGCGGCGACGGTGATAACCTCCGGGCATATATTTCTGGGGGTTCTGACGGGGCTGGTCATCGGCGGCGGTATAGGATTTCTGAACGGGTTTCTGATCTCAAAGTTCAAGCTGCCTGATTTTATTATGACCTTCAGCATGATGTACATTGCCCGGGGGCTGGCTTTGACGTATACCCAGGGACAGTCGATCTATAATTATCCGGACAGTTTTAAGTGGATCGGCAAAGGTTCCCTGTTCACCATACCCGTTCCGGCAATTCTGTCGGTGATCGTGCTGATCATCCTGGCCTTTGTGCTGCACAAGACGGTCTTCGGCCGCGCTCTCTACGCGGTGGGGGCGAACAAAGATGCTGCCTGGTACACGGGGATCAATGTGGGGAAGAAGGTGAGGCAGGTCTATGCCTTGAGCGGACTGCTCGCCGGTCTTGCAGGGTTGATATACATAGCGCGGTTGAACTCGGCTACGGCGGAACTGGGGCAGAACTGGCCCCTGGAGGCGATTGCCGTGTGTGTTATCGGCGGGGTGTCCTTTTCCGGTGGCGAAGGAAAGATCGTCGGTCTGCTGCTCGGCGGCGTGGTCATGGCGGTGATAAGCAACTGCATCAACCTGCTGGGAATCCCGCCCCGGTTTCAGGATTTCTTTACCGGCTTCGTTATCATCCTCGCCGTTGCGGTGGATCATTATACTAAAAAAAGGAGAATGTAAAAGGCAATAGCATTATTGCTTTTTTAATAGCTAAGCATAGTTGGGGCTCTTCAAGCTTGGGGAGACCCCATTTTTATTATGTCCGGCGGGTTTAATACCCCGCTGCTTGCGGCGGGGTTGTTGATTTAGCGGTCGGTGCTCTTTTTTTATCGATCAGGATGTTGATAACTTAATTAGTTTCTCATGCTGCTTCACGGCAACCGAAAGGATGAAAACAGCCGGGTGCGGCTATTCCGGTACGGCTATTTTGTATTAGCTCGAAACACTTATGTCTCTTCAGAATGGCCGGGGGGTGTCTTGTAGTGTCGGTGTATCCCAATCGTACATAATAACTACCGTCCACGGTCGTGGACAGTAGATAATTATATTGAATTAAAAAAAGCTATCCGGTGTAAAACCGGATAGCCTTTCATTGATCTGCAAGGATGTTATTATTATTCGCTCTTGGATTCCAGGAATTCTTCAGCGTTTTCTGCGGTAATAATATTCGCCTCTCCGGTACCAATCTTTGTTTCTTCAGGGGGTTCTTCACCGGTAAGCAGGTACTTACAGAGTAAATCCATAGCTGTATAGGCCTGCCCGTAACCGTCGGAGTCTATAGTTGCTGCCATCTCTCCGGAAATAACCGCTTCAACGGCTTCCGGAATTGCATCTATACCGGCAATAGCAATGTCACGATTTGCGTCAAGAACTGCTTCCTTTGCTCCGAGGGCCATGGAATCGTTGGCACAGAGCATTACATCGATGTCGGGGAAACGGGTAAGTAGGTCTTCAGTGACCTGCATAGCCATCTGGCGGTTGTACTTTGCAGTGGTTGATTCGAGAATTTCTATATCAGGATAATTGTCGAGAATATTGTGCATCCCCTGCAGCCTGTCCCGAGCAGTAGAAGCGCCGGCGGTCCCTTCCAGAATGATTATCTTACCTTCACCACCGGTATAATCAACAGCGAATTGACCGAGTGCTTCACCGAGAGAAATATGGTCGATACCTGCGAATCCGAGAACCTCGCCACCCTGGGCCTGGGTATTGGCATTCATGACCGGAATACCGGCTTCATTAGCCGCCTCGATACCGGAAATAATGCCTGCTCCGTCGATTGGAACAATGACTATGCCGTCTACTCTCTGCTGAACAAGGTCTTCCATGATTCGCACCTGGCTTTCAACGGAGTACTTTTCCGGGGCAAGACAAGAGTACTTCATGCCGTATTTCTCGGCTGCGTCTTCCGCGCCCCTCTTCATGTCGACAAAGAACGGGTTGGTAAGATCCTTTACAACCAGAACAACATGCATGTCTTCCGCTGCTTTCTCTCCGGTTGCTTCCTCTGCCTCTTCAGCCTGTCCGCCGGCGAATACCGGAATGACGGCCAAAGCCAGAATAACCAGTAATGCAAAGAATTTTTTCATGACTTAGTAACCTCCTTGAAATATTGTCATATAATACTATAATCTATAGATAGGATAATTATAGGCTGTTATATTTCATCTGTCAATATAAAATTCGTAATTTTCCAACTTTCTTTGTCCGAGTAATGAAGGAAAGCCTTTTAATTTGTTTTTCCTGTACGTACCCCTGTAGGCAAAAATATTGAGAACAATTCGCAAAGGGGGGTTCTCTAACAAGCCCATATGCAGTTAAGATTTGAATAAGCTCGGAATAGAAGGAAAGATGAATTGTCAGGTGTTCTTTTTTAAATTACTCACAATACTTCCGATGTGGACGCTATAGGTGTCGTGAACGAATTCCGCGTTACCGCTCTTTATGGCTTGCAGAAGGTCTCTGTGTTCGGAATAGTTCTTTTCGAGGTGGTCCGGGTTAAGGGATTTATCTATTTCTTCCATCATGAAGGATTTTAAGGTGTGATAGATGGCGCTGAACAAAGGGTTATGGGAGCTTTCGAAAATTACCTCATGGAAGCGGTAATCACACAGGGTAAAGGCTTCCACATTCGATTCCTCGGTAGCCTTTTTCATCAGGGCAACCTGTTCTTCCAGTTCTTCTACACATTCTCTGACCGATTCCGGGTCATGAGCGTACTTGGACACTATTTCTATAAGGCAGCGATGTTCGATTACTTCTCTTAGCTCTATGATATCGTACATTTCGCTGCTTCCGAGAAGCAGTGACCAGGTAAGAGCCTCGGTTGAAATCTTTGAACGATCACATACAAAGGTTCCCTTGGCAACCTGGGATGCTACTATGCCCAGGTGCTGGAAAATCTTCATAGCCTCCCGGATGGTCGAACGGCCTACACCGAAAGATACGGCTAGTTCGTGTTCGGACGGTAACCTGTCGCCGGGTTTGAATTGCCCTGAAGCTATGAGTTCCTTGATCTGGTTCATAACCTGCTCTACAACGGTTTTTTGACGGACCTTTTCAATATTCATGAAGAACTCCAGTATCAAAGTTAGTATTGTATGATAAACATATAATATTATAAACCATATTTCGGTTTTCTGCAACCGATATTATTGAGTAATATTTCTTCTTTTATGTATCGACGTCAAGACCCCGCCTATACAATACCGAGAAGGCTAAGGTGTCTGTGTATGTGTTCTCCGGTCATGGAACGATAGAGTCTGTAATTTTTCCTGAGGGTTTCGTATATGGCGGTTCGCATATCCGGATTTTTCATGAGCTCGCCGTACGAGACGTGAAGCACCTGCCTGTCGGTGGGGTTCGTAAATATTTCGCTGAGTCGATTATTGTCCATGGCCGATATTTCAGATGCTCGGTTCAGATCAGGACTTATAACATAATACGTTCTGGCCCGGGGAAAAGCCTGGTAGGCGGCATCGTAGAGTTTCCGGAAAAGATCCGGATCGGCCCTGGATATTGCTTCCAGGGCGATGAGCCAGCTCGTCCCGGCTGTTTTTACATGTATATTGTCCCCCGCTTCTTCCGCGATTATCGGATAAATCGAAAATTTATCGCTACCGGAATGGATGGAAGTTTTATGACCCATTACCCTGGAGATTTCAGCGTGTATACGGAAGCTCGAACGAAAGGACTCTCTGTCCCCCAGGTAGTCAATGCCTTTCTGGAATTCACCGATAAAACGGGGGGCGATGGAGGTAAAGGGGACATCGCGTTTTTGAAGCTCCCGGGCGACAAAGTAATGCGCCTCCGGGCTGGTTGGAATACCGGTCTCATCAATTGATATTTCGATATCGAATGACCGCCCGGTTTCTCGTCCGGCTTCACACAAATCCCGGGCATGCTGCAGGGCTTTTCCATATACCAGAGCAAGGGTTGCGGCTTTTCTCTCATCAAACTTGAGTTCGAGACTATCGGAGACGGATATGGCTCCTGAATACTCACGGATGATCCTGTCGACATATGCCGAATCGAGGGCGGCTAATCCGGATTTTATTTCGGCATCACCGGCGTTCAGGTAGGCTGCTTCCAGCTGATCTGAGAGGTCCATGGTTATCATGGTGCATCCTGCTTCCAGGGCTTCACGGGTTGAAGCGGCATCCTTTACATGGTCCCCGTCCGCGCCCCACGGTCGATCAAACCCGGAGATAAAAACTCCCCGGGATGCATCGTCAACGACCTGCTGAAAACTTCTTTTCATGAGAGAAATTTCCCTCACCGATTGCTGAGCAAGAAAGGGACTCACCGGGGAGTTTCTTAATGCCTCGATATGTCCGGGTGTGGCAATACCCAGGCGGTCACCGGTGCCGAAGCTGGGTGTGTGGTCTCCTATCCTCTGCGGAGCCGTTTCCGGAAATATGGACCTCAACAGTGCGATATTTTTTGGGGTTAATGGGCATATATGTATAACCCGGTCCTCGATTTCTCTCTTATATTTCGAATCGAAACCTTGGGGCACGCCCCCGGATCCCGCAATAACCAGAACATCCGTGTCCTCGAAGGCTGAAGCCGCAAAGAGCAGACCGGAGGTTCTGTGCACGGATTGAGGATACACGCACCGGGTATCTTCCGTAAACCTGCTGCTGGTTTCAAGTTTTTTTATATCCGCAATGATATGGTCAATATGTATCATGAAATCTCTTCCAATAATTTTCTCATATATACCATGCCGTTTCTTACGGCCGTTATCGGATCAGGATGGGGCAGGTGCTCTCCGGATATGTAACCTTGATAGCCCGCATCCTTCAGGGCGTGCAGCATACCGGGAAAGTCGAAATGTCCTCTGCCCGGATATAAACGGTTTGAATCCGCATAATGTACATGGTAGATCCTTTCCCCGGCTTTCAGGATGCTCTCCCGTATATTCGCATCTTCTATATTCATATGAAAGCTGTCTATGAGAAGGCCCAGCCGATCTGATCTTACTTTTTCTATAAATTCCATTCCTTCGGCAATGGAATTTATAAGGCTTGTCTCATACCGATTAATCGGTTCAACCGCCACCCTCACATTGTGCTTTTCGGCTTCGTCCATGCAGCGGTTAAAGGCCGTTACCAGCCAGTCCATGGCATCGTCGGGAGTTACCCGGGGGCGGACAATCCCCCGGAGGAGACCGATAATAACCTGCGATTTTGCTCGGGATGCAAACCGGAGGTGAGAGAAAATTCTCTGCACAGCTTTCTCACGTATTTCCTTATCCGGGTCGGTGAAGGAGAGACCTTCATCACTCCACGCTTTTCCGGTACCTATAGCCGGTATATCGAAACCGGCGGTATGAATAGCTTCTATTATTGTGTCCTGGTCCAGTTCTTCCGGATTCCCGATCATGAGATCGATTCCGTCAAAGCCAATTTCCGTGATCTTTTCCAGGTTTTGAAAAAAATCCCCCTGGAAAGGGATGGCCGGGAACCTTCCTTTATCCAGGGACAAACAGGTGCTTATCTTCATTGAGATCAACCTTTATGAAATGGTCCGACATGAGGAAGTTCGTATACAGACTTCCATCCCGGAGTAAAGGGTTCCTGAAGGAAGGGCTTTAATTCTTCCGGGTCTCGCAGGGATACTTTATCCGGAACGGTTCCGGGCGGGAAGGCTTCCAGAATATCCTCCATTAACAGAGTAAGGTATTTCAGAACAGCCGCGATAGGACGTTTCGCCTTTTCGGCCGTAGCCCTGCCGGGCTTTCCCACGACTCCTTCGGGTGTAGCGAACCGTTCGATGGCAATCTGTCCCTCACCCTGCGACCAGCCCATGGGTCTGCGGAAGGGATCGACGGAAAGGTCGAAGTGCCCCTGCGGGAGAAAACTCTCGCCCTCCGCGTCCCGTACGGAAGCCATATCGATCATATCCGGATACATGAGGAGAGCTACTGAGGTTTCGGCCTCATCGGCGTGAATGAAATTTGTCGTCATGCTGTCTTCTCTGGAGATAGGATAGAAGAATTCCCGTACCGTTCTATGCCAGTCTATGGCCTGAACCAGGGCAGGGAGCTGGAAACGTTTCATGAATTCCTGTATGGCGTCTACCAGCGTCCAGAGGTGCCCGTGATTATTGATAAGCAGGATCTTTCGGTAGCCGTCATTCCACAGCCCGAGCATCGTGTATATCAGCATTTCCCTGACGGTTTCCGGTGGTATAATCACGGTGCCGGGCATGCCCATGTGGTGGTACGGATGGCCGCCGTAATTAATCGGTGGAAAGGCCAGGTTGACTTCATGCCCCTGTTTTGCCGAGAATCGCCTGAGCCCTTCGCATATCTGGGTGACCATGAATGTGTCAAGACCGCTGTTGGCATGGTCTCCGTGATTCTCGGTACAGCCGATGGGGATAAGTACGATATCGTTTTTCTTGCGTTTTTCTATCGCCCTGGCCCGGGGAGTGGTTTGTATATAGCTGCCGGCTCTGCCCAGTTCGGATTCCGAGGGTATTTCGTAGTCGCTGAGTATTTCTTCTATCTTTTCCATGGGAGCTTCGAAGATTTCTTTTTTTAAACGTCCGACGGTGTTGTCTTCGAAACAGATATTCGGATAGTCGGTAGTAAGCCAGGTTTTTTTAATTTGATCCATAGGGCTCTCCTTATCAATATTCAGTTATTTGTCAGATAATATTAATATATGTAATTATACCGGCTATGGTGAGATTGTCAAGGTGAAAATTCTGTGCCGTTCTCCTATATTTCTTGACAACAGTCCTAGGGCGTTCTACCATGGTTCAGTCTCCAATTTGGAGGTCCATTTTGAAACGAATACTGACGGTATGTACACTGTTGGCGAGTATATGCGGCATGACGGCCGCGGACGACGAGGTGCTTGAAAAGGCTGACAGTCTCTACATTACAAAAGATCATTCACAGGCGATAAATATTTTAGAAGCGGCCCTTGAAACCGCTTGGAGAGACAGGGAAAAAGCGGAGATCTATTGGCGTCTCTCCCGTCATACCCTCGATTCAGGAGACATTCTCTACGGCGAAGGTGCGCAAGAGGATACCCTCCTCCCGATATATCAGCAGGCACGGGAGTACGCTGATAAAACCATAGTGCTGGCCCCGGATATGCACGAGGGATACTACTGGAAAGCCGCGAGTACCGGCCGGTGGGCGAAGACCAAGGGGATGATCAATGCCCTTTTCGAGGCAAAGCCCATGCGTGACCTGCTTGCCAAGGCAGTTGAGATATATCCATACCACGGTGAGTCGTGGTACGTCCTGGGCATGATGTACGAACTGCTTCCCGGATTTCCCTTGAGTTTTGGAAACAAGGTGTACGCCGTATCCCTGGGTCGCAAGTCCCTGGAAGCCAACAGGATCGAACTCGCGACCGGAGCGGCAGAGATAGTCAGATATTCCTACTATGTAGAGCTGGCCAACCATCTCTGGGCCAGGGACTGGAATGAAGCCAAGAGAGAGAGGGAGCACAGCAAACAGGCGGAAGACTATTACGCAGCCACAGACATTCTTGAAAAGAACTTCTACTACGAGGGCGTTGTGGATATAGAAGCCATGTCGGACCGGGAGGAGGCAAAAAACATTGTTCGTTGGGTTATCGAATCCATTGAAGCCCTTCCGGATCCCATACCCCCTTATATAAGTGATCTGAAACAGGCTAAAGAGGTGCTCGATTCCTGGGATTGAGGACTCTTTTTATGGTTCTTCACGGGGATGTGCCTTTCTTCCGTCTTTTGGAAGGAGGCTGGCCTTAACAACGGTGTTT
The DNA here is from genome assembly GCA_964410865.1 of uncultured Spirochaetales bacterium. Classification (GTDB taxonomy): domain Bacteria; phylum Spirochaetota; class Spirochaetia; order JAFGDJ01; family JAFGDJ01; genus JAFGDJ01. Next base: position 40,294 of record CAYPIQ010000023.1, read on the forward strand.
CCCTTTTTTTTAATTCGATAGACCGCTTCTTCGACCCGTTTTTTTCGGTCATAGGTATCTTCGAACAGTTCATTCTGCATCGGAGCGTTATCCCCTTCGATGGACGTGACACCGAGGCCTATCAAACGTACGGCCCGGGAGGGGTCGCGGCGCTTATCGAGGAGGTCCAGTGAAATGCGGTAGATCTCTTCCGCCGAGTTGATGTGATGCCGCAGAGTCCTGGAGCAGCTGATAGTGGTAAAATCATCGTACCGTATTTTAAGCTCCACGGTTTTGGCCCTGTAGTTATGGGTCATGATCCGGAACATCAGCTGGTGTGAAATATCCAGGAGCACGTTTTTCATTCCTTCGCTGTCACGACTGTCTTGCTCAAAGGTGACCTCGCTGCTGATAGACCTGGATTTAGGATTTTCGTTGTAAATACCCGGGTCAATACCCCGAACGACCTTATACAGGTATGTTCCCGCCGCCTGACCAACCATGTCTTTTAACATTTGTTCGGGGAATCTCTTGAGATCCCCGGGGGACATGATATTCAATTCCGCCAGGCGTTCACGCATTTTCTTACCCAGTCCCCATATGTCCTTCAAGGAAAGTGATTGGATAAACTCTTCTTCGTCTCCACACCGGACTTCATAGAGCCCGTCGGGTTTGCCTTTTTCAGATGCCAGTTTTGCCAGATATCTGTTGGGAGCTATCCCCACCGATATGGTAAGGTCGGTCTCCTTCTTGACCTGGGACTTTATTTTTTTTGCTGTAGAAACAGGAGGACCGAAGAGCCTGCCGGTACCGGACATATCAAGGGAAGCTTCGTCTATCGATATCTGCCTCATATCGGGGGTATAATTTCGGAGGATATTCATAATACTGCACGAGACTTCCTGGTAACGCTGCATCCGGACGGGAAGATAAACACCCCCGGGGCAGAGGCGAAAAGCATGGCTGATGGGCATGGCTGAATGGACGCCGAATTCCCTTGCCTCGTACGAACAGGCCGCTACGACCCCGCGATGACCGGGAAGGGCTCCGATAATAACCGGTTTTCCCCTGTATTCCGGATTATCCGCCTGCTCTACCGAAGCGTAGAAAGCGTCGAGGTCTACATGAAAATAATACCTAGAAACGTTCTTCAAGTGTCGTCTTCAATTCTTCGAGGACGGAAATAATGTCTTCATTGTCTTCTACCTTCAGCCTGTCGTTTACCAGGTCGGAAAGTATGTCGGGATCGGCGTCTTCCAGGGTGCCCACAATGAATTCCGCCAGTGCCGGGTCCTTTGCCGAATCTACAATTGTATTGAGGGCGTCTTTACTCCCGACCTTTGAGAGGGCATAGAGAATACGCTTTTTCTTTGAATTGTCCATTTCATTGTTGAAGGCGCGTACGGCGGAGTCTACCGTCGACTCCAAACCCAGGTCTCCGAGTATTTCTATAATGCATGTATGAATTTCCGGGTCCTCCGACTGTCTAAAAGCCGACAGCAAGGTTTCTTCCACCCTGTCGCCGGTTTGAATAACCTTACGCAGGGAACGGCGGGACTGCAGCTTCAATTCGCGGTCGGATTCCCGCAGTGCCAGGAGTGTCAGAGTTTCGGTTATCTCGGTATTCTTTACGCCCAGGTCTCCCAGGGCCTGTACCGCATAGAACCTCAGCATAAGGTACTCGTTACCCCTCATCTTGGCGGTGGTCAGCAGGGTCTGCCAGATATTCAGGTTCGGCGCGTCTGTCCTCATGGCACCAAGAGCGCGGACCGCGTTGATTCTGACTTCCAGGGCCTCCGTTTCTCCGGATACCAGTTTGGCCAGTTCGTCGGCGAGTCTCAGGTTATCCTTAGGAGCGATACGGTAGAGAGCCCAGGTAACGTTCTTCTTTACTTCAGCCGAAGGATTCTGTATAAGGGTTGTCAGGGCTGCCAGGGTATCGGGGTCAGAAATTTCGGCAAGAATACCCGTTGATTCTTTCAGGAAGACATTATCCTTGGACGCCACGGAGCCCCGCGATAGAATGCCCGCAATGGTTCTCCGGTCCACCTCGTATAATGAAAGGAGTGCCTTCCGTGCGGCGATCCGCACTTGCGGATTTTTATTGCCGAGGAAATCGAGTATTTGTACCGATGCACGAATGCCTTCAGGATTCGATCCAAGGGCCGTGAGGATTTCTTTTTGAAGGGTGGGGGAGAGGTCCTCTTCTTTCAACTGGGCCAGAAGGGTCGGAATAATTGCGTTATGATGCAGCCGGTTAAGAGCCCGGATTATTTCTATTTTTACTTCTTCTGAAGACTCTTCCTTGAGCTTGTTCAGGAGATCCTGCACATTTTCCTGGGTATCGAAATAGCCGAGACCCCTCACAGCGGTTTTGCGGATATCCGTTGATTGTGATTCAGCATATTTCCCCAGAACCGCCGCTATCCTCTGGTCCTGAACCCCCCCGGCCGCTACTTCGGAAAAGGCCTCGGCAAAGGCGCCGTCGGTAGCCGGATAGTCTCCTGTACCGGTACTCTGGCTTAAACCGAGCAGCAGTTCGGTGCTTTCACGGCCGCCGATCCTACCGATGGCCCGGATGACGGTATTCCGGGTTTTTTCCGGGGGATCCGATTCGGCAATACCCTTCAGAACTTCGAGGGCCATGTCGTTACCGATTTCTCCAAGGGCTTCTATGCAGGTGAGTTTATATTCCTCTTCATCCATTAATTCCAGGATGTAAGGGACCGCCTCTCTCGCCTCCAGTTTTCCTAGGGTTTTTATCGATGTTCTTACGCTCTCATCCGGCCTTTGTGCCGCGTTTCCAACGGTATGGACAAGAGTGTTTAACAGGATTGTACGCTGCTCTTCCTCTAGATTATCCGGGAGAGGATATCCTTTTTCCAGCATACCCAATAGATTGTCCCGTGCCTGTATAAAGGTCCGTTCATCGCTCCTTCCTTCCTTTTTATAGGAGAGGACCATGGTGTCAAGGTATTCATACATGGTTTCATGGGCCTGGCGAAGGGCCGTGGGAGTAAGAAGGATAGTGTCGACTCCCATTTTACGCCTTAGAGCGACAATTTCTTCTATCCGGTTTTTCCAGCTCAAGGATATTATTTCCGGAATAGCTCCCTCAGCCTCCCGCAGGGCGGATTGAACGGCCAGTATTTTATCCAGGGGCAAATAGGGATAATATTCGAGCAGAAAATCGAGAATTTCCTGAACCTGCACGATCGAATCCTTTACCGCGGATTCCGGAATGCGTTCGTTGATCTCGTCCAGTTCGTCCAGGCGGTCGTTACCGTTGAGATCGATATACCCCTTTGACAGCTCCGGGAAAATACGGATAAGGTCGCTGCTCAACGAGTTGTCGACCAGCTGACCGCCGGCGATAAATACCACGGAGGTAAAAAGGACAAGAAAAGAGATAAAACGTTTCATACAGGAATCCTACTCCATGGATTCTGAGGTGTCAATGAGAAGGGGGATTGTTTGTTTTACCTCTACGGTACGGTCCAGGAAGAGTACCTGTTCCGGTGTTTTTATACAGGTCGAGGGCGGCTGGTACAGGGTTTCTATCTCAAAGTGCCCCTCCAGAACGGAAGGCAGGGTGAGTTGGAATTCAAGATTCTCCGGAGGATTTCGGCCTATGAAAAACCGAGCTGAACCGCTGACAGGGTCAATTGAATACGGAAAGGTCGAATCATATACTACCAACCGCTGGTCTGAGCGGAGAACTATATTGATGGTTTCTGGCTGAACCTTTGAACGAATCAGGAGGGAGATATTCATTCTGTCCAGAAATGTTTCCACTGTCAGGTCAGTATCGAAAAACCGGGTCGACTGTACGGGAGGGAGGGTGAGGGACATACTTCGCCTTTCGAGACCCGCTATATACCTGGGGCTCGAAACCTCGGCGGTGTGATCGTCACCTTCGACGCTTTCGGATATATATAACGGCTGCGGTAGTTCATCACCGTAAGGATCTAACAGGATGAGAGTAATGGAAAGATAGACAAAAGCACCGAGCAGGAGATCGAAAAAGCTCCTGATGATGATATTTCTGCGTTTTGACGTTCTGTGGGGGAAAAGGAGGTCTATCCTGATCAGCATAAAGAGGAATGGCAGGAGTATAAACGCAGTAAGAAGGTTCCCTTTGACATGGGAATACAGGAGCACCTCGCATACCCGGAGAGCCGGCAGGGTGAAAATATCATACATAACCAGGCAGAGGAGTATAAGAGAGAGCAGGAACATAAGTATCTTGAGGTATCGGTTGCGGAAAATTGTAAAGAGAAAGCAGAAAAAGAAGGCCCAGGTAACGTACAAGGCCAGGGAAAGTTCGATAACACTGAGGATGAGGATGTCAATAAGCAGAAAGAGTATGGCAGCGGCGGAGTAAAAACTGCTGCGCCGCGGAAAGGGCATGTGTCTGACGAAGCGAAAAAGAACTATAAAGAGGAGAATGGCCCCGGTTGATTTGAGCAGAAAGAATAAAAAGGGAGCATGCATCCACAAGTCCGGAAAATGTTTAACCGAGGGTATGATTTGTGCAAGGAAGGTTCCCATGAGCAGAAACAAGAATACCGCCGGCAGCATCAGGGGCAGCAACAGTACGTTTTTCCCGAGGGTCTTCATATAACGGAAAAACCGGCGGGTGAACACCAGGGGATAGAGGAGTACGCCGCAGAGGAGGACAATCAACCCGGCGACATAATCGGTCTCTCCCAGGGAAAGATCGAACTCCGGGAATCTGAAAAAGAGATAATGCTTGTCCCAATACGTGGGAATACCTTTATCACAGGTGGATAGCAATGATTCCAACAGCCCATGTAAACTCTTTATCCACGGGTCTCCCTCCGATGAAACTCCTGACTCCCTGAGTAACAAGGCAGGATATCCCGCTTCAAGGTAGGGTGTAATAATTGACGGCGTATCGTTGATTCCGAGGCGGGATATAAGCATATCGGTGACGGAAAAACTGCAGGGCATTCCGGATCTTCGGATGGATTCCGAGCAGGTATCCAAAAGCCACAGGGGCGAGGTTATCCCGTCACCCCCGGCGTGCAGCTCCAGGCCGGATGGAATGGAGGCTATATCCAGATAAAGGACCACCACCGGTCGATCAGGATAGAACTCCTGGAGGTAGTACCTCGATCCAAGGGGGTATGAATCATCAGGACCGAACTCCGCTCCCAGAAAGAGGAACCGCATAGTCAGGGGCGGGACCCGATGGGCATAGTACTGAATCATCGTGGTCGCGGCGGCAATTCCCACCGCCCCCGAGCCCCGAGGGTTTCCGTTTATTGGAACGGCGATAATGAGAGTTTCATCCTCTTCGCCCGGTATATCGACCTGGAGGTTGACGGAAAAAGAATGGAGTTCCCTGGCATCACTGAAATCCGTTACGGCATAGTCCGTCTCCAGGGATTGCATGAGATCCGTCATCCATGATACGAGTTGCTTTTCCTTTTCCGAGCCCTCGGAATTATCAGAAAAAGCTTCTATGTCCGAAAGATGCCGTTTAAAAGTTTTCTGTAATTCGAAATCTTCTCCGAAGAGTAACACCGCCGTCGAAATCAAAAAGACAGCGGAGATAAGTCGTTTCATTATTAAAAACAATAGGTTATGTGCTATTCTTCGTCAAGAAGAGAAAGAAACCATTTGATCCCCGGGAATTATTGGTTATAATAGAAAAAACGCGCAATGGAAGGATTATGGAGCTGCTTTCATTTATAAAGAACAGATCGAGTACCAGAACGTATAAAGATGAACCGGTCGACCAGGAGGCCTTGATTCGCGTACTCGAGGCCGGGCGCCTTGCCCCCTCAGCAAAAAACAGGCAGCCCTGGAGGTGTATTGTTATTCGCGACACCGATACAAGACAGCGTATCAAGAATGCCGCTTTCGGACAGGACCACGTGGGATCCGCACCTGTTATTGTCGTCGCATGTACCACCAATGTGGATTATAGAATGCCCAACGGTCAGCTTTCGTATCCTATAGACATCAGTTTTGCCGTATCTTCTATGATGATCCAGGCCGAAGCGGAAGGGCTCGGCACCTGTGTCGTGACAACCTTTGACGAAAGAGAGATCAAAGAACTACTGACCATTCCCTACCTAATGAAAGTCGTCATGTTGTTGCTTGTCGGTCATCCGGCGGAGAAACGCCTCCCGGCGGAAAAAAAGACCTTTGACCAGCTTATATCATTTGATCACTGGTAATGTAAGCGGTCAGTACTGAGTAATGAGACGTGCGTGTACACATCACTCGTTGTGTTTGTAGTGCAGGCTCCGGCGTTCTGAGAACCGTTCTACTCCCAGATGTATGAGCTCGGTCACCAGGTCACGAAAAGAAAGTCCTTCGTGGCCGCACATCAGGGGAAACATGCTTATACTCGTAAACCCCGGTATGGTATTTATTTCGTTGAGTAGAATTCTCCCCGAGGCATGTTCATAAAAAAAGTCTACCCTCGACATCCCTGCAGCCCTGACTGTCTTAAAAGCCCTGACCGCCAGGTCCCGTACTGCAGTGCGGTCCATTTCCGGCAGATCGGCAGGTATGATGAGGGCGGCCCCCTCCGGATCGATATACTTGGATTCGTAGCTGTAATAATCGTAGGAAGGTCTTATTTCGCCGGGGCCGTAGGCTTTCGGATTGCGATTCCCCACAACGGCACACTCGATTTCCCGTCCGTCGATACGTGGTTCGATGATTACCCTGGTGTCGTACTGAAACGCCGTCTCGAGGGATTGGAGCAGTTCCGTACGGGAGTTCGCTCTGCTTACCCCAACGGATGATCCGAGGCGTACGGGTTTGACAAAGACAGGAAAACCGAAGGATGTTTCCACCTTCGACCCAATGGTTTCAGTTTCATCCCTTTCGGCCGCCAGAAACGGGACAACGGGCAACTCCGCCTGCTGCCATACGAGTTTCGTCATCTCTTTATCCATCCCCAGTGAACTGCCGAGAACGCCCGATCCCGCGTAGGGGAGGTCCGCCATTTCCAGGAGCCCCTGGATCGTTCCGTCTTCTCCGTACGTGCCGTGGAGCACCGGGACCACGCAGAAACATTCTATGATCCTCCCGCGAACTGCAAGCCCCCGGCCCGGAACCACCGATACGATACTGTCCGTATCCCGACGGAGACTGAGCATGCTGTTTTCCGGATAGAGGCCCGTCTCGTTCTGCAGGTACCAGGTACCGTCGTAATCTATGCCTATACCCACCGGCTTCCAGAGTGCCTTATCCAGATGTTTTAAAATTGC
>CAYPIQ010000024.1:0-45209 GCA_964410865.1 uncultured Spirochaetales bacterium
AAGTAAAAATAGACACTATTCCATAGTCTGCGGTACTCAACAATCTTGTAAAAATAGGTAGTGTTAAAAGAGCTATCCCTTTTGTAAAAAAATTAGTAAAAGTATACCAACTACCTGCTTTCACTACCCTGTTGTTCATTATCTTTTTAATTAAATCTATCATTTTCTACCTTCTTCATATTCCGCTCGCTTTTTTTATAAATTTTGTAAACTATTCAGCTTAATTCTAAAAAAATTGTATAAACTTCTGAACTCCCGCGAAATAATATGCTACAGTCCGATTCATGGAAGAGGGTCGAAGAGTCCAGGTTCGGACGGTAACAGAGAACGATATCAAAACAATTCAGTCGATCATTACATCTCATCAACATTGGAATCGGACTCATATTCCTCAAGAATTGTGCGGTCTGACGGAACTCCGCAGGAAAGCGGTGCATCCAGCGGCCTAAGGCGGCGGCGGGTTGATTGACATAGACGCCGTGCTGCGACAGGACGTATCCCAGAGGGTTCATGATCCCTTAGGGCGCATCGATACCGAGCCTGGCCGACTGATCACGCCTGGCGGGCCATTGTACGCGCCAGTCCTGGAGCACGGGTCCCAGATCACGCAGGCCTTGAAACGAGAAGAAGAGATACGGCGCGGCGGGGACGAGTATCTGATCGGCCATGACGATATATGCGCGCATGAGCGAACCGAGATTGGGTCCAAGATCAAGAAAAATGATCTCGGCTCCAACCTCGAAAGCGGCATTCCGGATACCACTCCAGGGAGCGGTAAGCTGCCTCAGCGCCGATTCATTAACTTAGGCGCCTCGAGACCAGGAGTCCGAAAGCAGCGAGTTCAAACCGAGCTAGAAGCATGTCGCCAGGCAGTAGTGTAAGGTGCTCCTCCAGAACCTTTTGTTCGATTTCTCCAAAATCTCCAAGGCCTCGTAGTACCGGCTCCACCATCCCCTAGACCGTCTCATTACGCTCCCAGATCGCCTCGACAGCGTCATCATCAAAGAACGTCGCGGTCAGGTTTGCCTGCGGATCGGCGTCCACTACGATATCGGGTACTTCCAGCCGTGCCAGGGCTTATTAGAGGTGCCAGGTGATCGAGGTCTTGCCGACCCCTACTTTGTTGTTGAAGACCGACGGCGTTTTCACGAATACATCACGTCCACCATCACGGCGTTCAAAAAGAGCTCTCTGATCACGGCCGCTCTTGCCTCGCGAAAACGGCCTTTTGACACCGGCTGTTCCATAAGCTGAATATCCAGGAACCACTCCACCTCCCGGATCACCGAGGCAAGTTCGCCCGACACCTCGTCGTCCATCAAAATATCACTGGTCATGTCGGTCCCATCAATGAGCGCCAGCTAGACGTAGGCGCCGGGAAGCGTCCTTCGTGGATCTTTGCCGAAAAGGAGGATTCCTGCGTTCGTGGGTGTCCCGCTTCGCCGGTCCAGAAATCCGAGATCAGCGAGTTGTTGTTCCAGGGGCCGATTGTTCTCAGCGAGGACATCGTCGGCGATCGCGACGGTTCTATAGGACATGGTAAACATATCCAGGGCGAGATCGTCCAGATCCGCGTTCATCGCAGGCTGGGCGTCAAAAGTCTTGGTGGATGCTGATGCGCGCTCGATCAGACGCCGCTCATCCTCCGGTGAGGCGACCCCCTTTGTGGGGCCAATGCGTATCAAGATTCTCACATCGTATCGAACCGGCGGCATCTGCGACGGCTGCACTTCTATGACCGCAACATCACCTTCGTCGAACGCTTGGCAATAGACCTCCATAGTCGTGATCGGCAGAATCCTGCCCTCCGGCCGGATCGACGCCAGATCCTTGAGCTGATGGTCGAAGCAGTTAAGCCCGGACAAAGTCCCCTTGTCGTCTAAACCCACCAGAAAGAAGCCTGGAAGGCCGTGGCCTGGAAGATCGTTGGCGAACGCACAGATCGCCTGCCGCATATTGGTGCGATCTTTGGGCTAAGCGGTACGCTCTATTCTATCAGACTCGAGATTGGTGATAATTGCGCGGAGTTAGTCGGGGGTGGTCATGGAAATCGTCTTGCTCGTATTATTGCTGTACTATTGCATGTCAGAAGTGCCATCTATGCCATACATAAACTGAAGGACAGCCTCATCTTGAGGTTGCAGGGTGGCGTCGAGTTATTTCGTGTTGTGGCGAATTTCTTCTCTCATACTTCGCTGCAAGTCGGGATCATGCAGCAGCACTTGTTCAATATCTGCTATTGAAGCGTCTAAACTGCCAAGTTGTTTGATGAGTCTCCTCATGTTGTCCAAGTCGGTCCGAGTATCAACTGTAAGCCTTGCGTTTAAAAGAACATCAGGCAAGTTCTCATATGGTTCAATCCTTACACCGAATCTTTCAGGGTTAGTATAAATGTACTGGGTAACGTGTTCCCGATCTGATTTCTCCAGAGGTAGGTCCTCGAGCTCAAGGAGAGTCTTCCCACGAATCATCTCGCCCCATAGCCCCTGGTGTTTTCGTATCGTCGGTATACCTCCTATACCAAAGGAAAGGTAATCGACTGGGTTCGCTTTCCACATATCTACCAGCCTAGTCAAATCACCTTTCAACAACAGTGGGTTATCCGCGCATATTCTAAGGCACCCGTCGGCTCTTGTGTCTCGCACAGCAGTCTGAAATCTGGAAAGCACATCATCCGTAGACCCGCGAATCACGTTTATTCCCGCATCTTCACCAATTTCCGCTATAAGACTGTCTTCGGGCTCACGAGTTGTAGCAAGAACAGTATGATGTCTCCCGACAGCGCTTTTAACTTTTTTGATAACTATGTCAAGAATACTCAATTCTTGGTGAACCAGTTCTACCACTTTTTTCGGCAGGCGAGAAGACCCCAACCTCGCCTGGATGACAGCAATAATTTCGAGGTTATCTGACATTCTCGTCGCTCATCTTGTATAGCAGTCTTTCAATCGTCTTTTCAAGAATACCCAAAGACTCCAAGATTCGTTCAGAAAACTCCCTAAAGGCTCCCTCACCCCCACGCCTAGCGAGCACTATGGAAGCGATATGATTTACAGGATATTGCGCGTCGGCAGGACAAGCCGACAACCCAACACGACGCAACAAGGGGATATCGTTTAAGTCGTCTCCGATATATGCGGTCTGGCTGAGCGATACGTTATGTCGGTCGCAAATTCTCTGAGCCAATTCGGCCTTGTCTTTTACCCCGACATATACGTCGGATACTAAAAGCTTTCTCATTCTTTCTTCCACAGCCAAGCTCTCCTCTCCCGAGATCACACACAATCGGATCCCTGCTTGACATAGAAGTAATACACCACCGCTGTCCCTGGTGTTGAATAGCCGTCCAACGTCTCCTGCCTCGGTGTAATACATTCCGCCATCGGTCCAAACGCCATCTATATCGGTGAAGACTATCTGTATATCTTCGCTCATCCCGCACCAAGCATCTCTGGGAGAATGATCTCGTTGGCCGGAATTTCTTGTAGAGCCATTTTCCCAATGATCTGTTCTCGCTGAGACCATCGAAGTCCACTTCCCGGACTCAACAACCAGATATCATCTTCGGTTATTCGGTTACCTTTCGCTATCGGACGTTTGCTCGCGACTGAGCGTTCCAATTTGACTCGCGCATTCTCGCTTTCCGGACTGATATGGATGCCTGGATTACCCAATGAACGTTCGAAGAGGCGAATATCTCGAGTCATTCGGTTAACACCATCAGGACCCAACGAACCAGCCTGATCGGTTCCTTTCATTCTCCGATCAATCGTCACATGCTTTTCTATGATACGAGCCCCCATCGCCACAGCAGCCAACGGTGCGGCAATACCGATTGTATGATCAGAGTAGCCGATTTGAAACTCTGGATATTGATCTATCAGGTATGGGATAGACAACAAATTGACGTGGTCGGGATGGGTCGGATACTCAGAAACACAGTGGAGAATAGAAATCTCTGACACACCACAAGACAGTAAGGAAAGCGCTTGGTCGATTTCTTCCTGGCCATGCATGCCTGTAGAGACTATGGTTGGCAACCGAGTTCCCGCGATCTCCTTAAGCAACGGAAGATTCGTTAGATCTCGACTTGCAACTTTGATGTAGTCTGGTACGAAGTAGTCGAGGAGTGACAGCGCCCCAGGGTTGCATATTGTCTCGATAAACTGCAGACCTTTTTTCTTTGCATGGCGATATACTTGAAGATGTTCCTCTTCTGAAAGTTCAAGAACTTTACGATGTTCACCGTAGGTCGGCCCAAAGGCATGTGGACTGTTATACTCCCTACGCATTTCTGAATCGGTGAGTTCTTGATTAAGATCGCGTTTTGTAAGCTTTACAGCATCGATAGGAGCCAGCTCTATACCGAAGTGTTCCTCCACCACTGGTCGTGACACTAATTCGACAAGTAGCTTTGCTAAATCTACGGAACCGTTATGGTTTTGACCGATCTCAGCGATCAGGAGTATGTGATTTTCATTTGAGTTTTGTCGAGTAGACATAATATAACTCCTTTAATTCATAGAATAGTGATGAGTTTCAATGCGCCTCAAAGAACCGTACTTGTGGATCTCCGACATTCGGCTCTTCAGTTCAACTCACCACTCAAGTGATTAGTAAAAACTATGTACTATCCTCAGTTTTGGCAGCGGATAGTGTTCCAGGTATTTGTTGAATCTTTCCCAGTTCATTTTCCGCTTCTGGCTTCTACGATTCATCAATTTATTCACCAATTTTAAGGAATAAATATAGAACCGATAAATGACTCCATAATTCTCACTTACACCGTAGTATTGAAAGTGACCGCGCAACTTTGCTATGAGATTTTTCCACCATTCTTTGGTTTTGACGCTGTTTCTAATTTTCTTTAGCCACGCATTTAATTCTTTACATTTAGCGGTGTATTTCTTGCGGCTCGTTTTACGTATAACCTTGAAGTTCCCTTTTTTCGATATTCCGCAATAGTGAGTAAACCCCAGAAAGTCGAACGTATTCGCCCGGCGTTTCTGTGTTTTCGCATTCATCCTCTCAAATCTTCAGAAACTGAAAGTCCGGCTCTTTGTCGGGTGCAGCTCCAGATAGTATTTGTTAAAACGATTGTGCAACTCTCTTTCAATACGTCTCTCATCCTCTGCATAGCGTACCACGTACACATGGTTAGTAGCCCCGGGGAATCCCACCACAATGCCCCCTCAGAACCTTAACCCTACTTCTTTGCATACTTACAATCGGCGCCCCGCTCGGGATTACTCGATTGAAGAGTAATCCCTAAAAGACCCTGGGAGCTATGTAAGGCCGGTATTTTCATTCAGTTTAAAATTATACTTTCAACCGCAGTAACGTGTATCCGCTATACTGTTTTTACAGGTTGGTCTGTTCTATTTCAAGCACATTACATATTCTTACAAATAATTCGTTTGTAAAACCAAGAGTTTGTCTAATTTCTTCCTTTGTTGGTAATGTAAAATATGCGTTTGGGTATCTGTTTTCAACATAGTAGGCTGTGGCTGATTAATTGTAAGCCACTCCCCGGCACTCTGCCAATTCGGCTCGGGAGATATTACCCATCGATATGTGATTAAAATACCACCGGCTGAGTGCAGTACCACCGGTGAGATACAAGTGAGTTTCGCAGGCTTCTACATTTTTCAGGACTCCATCCTGTAATGGATACAGGTTCTTTTCGTAAAATGCTGAAAGCGAAGTCATAACGTCTCCTTAACGATGCCGGCCATACCTTCCGGGCAAGGTCTTCAGTGTATAATTCCTTCATCCTATCAACCCCCCAGAGTGACAGGATACGGTGCCACGGCATCCTCTCCAATGATCGAATAAAAAGGAGTTGAGCGTCAAAAGGTCCTGCCCTGTCCTTCTTCTCTTCTATTACCTCCAGTAATTCTTCCGGTTCTACATCATATTCCCAGTTAAGACTTTTAACCATTTCCAGCTTTTCATTCCTGTCGGTTTCCATCGAAAACTTCCTTGCTCCCGGCCAAAGGCTATTCTATAATTCTTGTGTATGTCACAACTAATCCAAAGGAAGAGAAGCAGCAGGACGATGGCAAGGCGGGTTATATGTATCATAAGCAAATAAAGTCTGAGGGCTCAATGACCACTTATTTCCTCTTCCGTGTCTTTCCGTGGTTTCCGTAGGATCTGATGAAATTGTGTTAAAACAGCTTGCCCGGGCCTGCCTGCTTACAAATTTCATTCGCGGTTATACGATCAAATTGCTTATGCCTTTTAACAGGAATAATTTTTGCGCTGTTTGTATAAATAGAATAATTCCTTCCCTCTATAAGCAAAGAAAATCCGTTTTGTTCCAGTTTTTTTATAATATCAGTTAATCCATTAACCATGTAACACCTCCTATAACAAATACTTCTTGGATATCCATTAATTGGTCCTGACCCTTTGCCCACCTAAACCAACGAATCAGGCACCCCCAACCCTGTTCCCCGATGCCGTTAGTCAATGAAAAAAGGGCTGAAAAAACGTTGACTATCGGCATCGGGCTACAGGGGTTAAGGAAAGGGAGGAATTGCATTAAACACCTGCCCACAGTCTAAGTGGTCATGGATTTCAGCATGACGGCAAATTACCCGTGTGAGCGGGCGCAGCGGAAACCCCGCAGGGGCCGCAGCGCACGCCCGGCGAGCGGCAGTGAGCCGAAAGGTGTGCGCGTCTCGGCGGCCCCGAGGAGTTGCAGCGGAGCACGCGACCCCGGGCGGGCTTTTAATAAAGCCCTACCGCTTCGCCTCTGCAGCCTTACAATTTTACACTTAGAACCCCGCCCGGGGGCACACCAAAATAAGAAACCTAAACCCACCCGTGTTAATCCTATTACGTCCGCGGTCTATTCACATTACCCTTACCGCGGTTAAGTTTTTCGTATCGGGAAACCAGTGAATTTTCCGATCCGTTTACCATATCCCGGACCACCACATCTATATCTTTAACAAAATTATGCCAATCGGGAGATATTACCCAGCGATATATGATTAAAATACCCCCGGCTGAGTGCGGTACCACCGGTGAGATACAAGTGAGTTTCGCAGGCTTCTACGCTTTTCAGGACTCCATCCTGTAATGGATACAGGTTCTTTTCGTAAAATGCTGAAAGCGAAGTCATAACGTCTCCTTAACGATGCCGGCCATACCTTCCGGGCAAGGTCTTCAGTGTATAATTCCTTCATCCTATCAACCCCCCAGAGTGACAGGATACGGTGCCACGGCATCCTCTCCAATGATCGAATAAAAAGGAGTTGAGCGTCAAAAGGTCCTGCCCTGTCCTTCTTCTCTTCTATTACCTCCAGTAATTCTTCCGGTTCTACATCATATTCCCAGTTAAGACTTTTAACCATTTCCAGCTTTTCATTCCTGTCGGGTTGTATCATAAGCAACTAATATCTGAGGGGTCACCGACCACTTATTTCCTCTTCCGTGTACATCATTCAAAGCCTTGCGCCGCGGCACGGCCTGCCGTATACTTGCGGAGTACACCACCCGCGCAGGGAGCTTTTCATCAACGATTCAATAGCCGTCTACGGCCGTCTACGGCATCGGAAACGTCCTTATCGACATTCTTGTCCATTCTTGTCCGGGTATCCGATGAAGATATCCGCACCCTCGGCTTTGCCAAGGGGAGCATGCACCTGACCGACGGAGAAGAGCGGGACCACCTGGTTGATTTTATCCGCTCCCGGGATGCTGTGTAAAGTATATCCGGCCTACGGCTATGGTACGCCGCGGCTATGGGACAAGGATAAGATCAGCCTATCAAGGCATTCCCATTATGGCGGCCGGGGCGAGGCGGTCTCTATCTGCATCGCCTAGCATTGGGCGAAAGAATACTGCTTATATCTGCTCTAAAAGTTTCAAATCAGGATCTATTGATAAACGACTGTATTCAGGCCCAATTGGGCCAGTGTATTTCCGATATGCCTGATTTTTTATGGAAATTACCATGGGATCAAACGGCTAAAAGTTCTTTCAGTAATGACTTTTTCAATAATTGGTCCTGACCCTTTGCCCACCTAAACCAACGAATCAGGCACCCCCAACCCTGTTCCCCGATGCTGTTAGTCAATGAAAAAAGGGCTGAAAAAACGTTGACTATCGGCATCGGGCTACGGTAATCCCCGCATCATACATAAGCCGGGCCACGTGCCCTACCCGCCGGATGTTCTCGCGGCGGTCCTGCTCACTAAAGCCCAGGTCGCCGCTTAGCCCGTGGCACAAGTTGTCCCCGTCCGGCAGGTAGACCTGCCGCGTTACCTTTCTCTGTTCCCACATGACATCGCTCGACATCTCGATAGCCGGCCACGCCCCGGGGGCCTCATACTCTTTTACCTGCCCCCGAATCATACCCGCTGATACAGTTCTATTAGTCGCCGGATCTGTTAACACAAAGCCCCCGGTTTCCCGGTTGCGATCGTACTTGTTAGTTTTTTTTCAATACCTCTATCTTTCCGGTAATAGGCAATACTATCACTTCATCCCTTTGTATAGTAGAAACTTTGTCACGAAGTTCACGCCATCTTTTGACCATTCTCCAGCTTATTTCCCATAGATCGTGGTTCATGCAACTTTTTTATCTTCATACTTTAAGGCGGAGGCAACAGCTTTTTCATCAACATCGTACCATTCCGCCAACTCTTCTATCGATTGTCCCTTTTTATACAAATCATACAATGTGTAAATCGGAATGTTTGGGCCAAAAATGGACGGCTTGCCGAAGTTAATCTTGGGATCGATCACTATATCCGCATTCCGTCCCTCCGGCCAGTACCGCTCGGCTATATCGTAGTCGTTAAAATCTATACATTTATACAATTATACAATTCCGGGAGCACTATTGAATCAAACTGATATTGTTTATTAATAAGGTCAATAAGGTCCGGCATATCCGATTCTTCGGCAATTCCGGCCAAAATTGTTTTGCCGTCGGTATAGAATACTTTCTTTGCAAAGGGATGAGGAGATGATAAGAGAACAGAGGCGCGCTCAACCGCTTTGCGAATACGCTGAATACTCAAACCGTATTTTCGAAAAGCCTTTATGAAAAGGATTTCTATTACATCCATAAAACTGAGGGCCTTTACCTCACCGATTTTGCTATAATCACTGGGGAACAGCGGGGGTTTTTCTTCAGTCCTCTCGTCGTTTGAGTTTTTGTACCCCTCAATCCACCTACGAATGGTTTGAACACGAACGCCGGTTATCAGAGAGGCTTCTTTGTATGTATATATGCCGTGTCCCAAGTATTCCACAACAAACTTCCTTTGTACTAGAATAGTACTACTATCGGTATTACTTCGCAACGAAAATATGTGCTTTATAGTGCTTTCCTAGCTATTCGGTTTCTCTCGTGTGAGCGAGGGGGACTTTATTTACACCCGCCCTATCTCGTTCAGCTCCAGGGTATTGAGTACTTACGCCAACACCACGTATCCAGGGACACAGCAGGTCAATTGGCAGCTACCGCCTTTATGGCGCAGGTACTACCTGTGGACCGCAGCAGGCCGGCTTGCTGCCGCACGCTTCCGGCCGAAACTCGGTAAGAGTGGAGTGGCTGGGGCGCCTCTCGCTCTGATGCAGGGTGATGAGGTTCAAAGGAGGAACTCATCCTGGATGTGTACCTTAGAATATAACACGCCCCGCCGTTGTTCAATGTGTGAACAATATTTTTTTCCACAAAAAAGGGCTATTCATGAAATCCATCTCTTGGGTTATGTTCAAAAAACTCTTTCTCCGCTTTTGCCGAGTGCTATGTAGTAAGCAGGTTAACTCACAATCCTATTGGCAACAGTTTCTTTCGAACGCCAATGAGTTTCAATGGTATCTACAAAATCCGCATCAACTATTTTTCCTCTTGCCAGTATTTTTTCATTAGACCATCGTCTTATATACAGCCCCTCAGGCTTACCCTTTGATCTATAATGACTGAACGAGTTTTTTAGTAGCTCCTCAACATATGACAAGCTGCATGAACACCGAAAAAATCTATATGGCTTTACCATATTCATTCTTTACAGCATTTTATCCCGCTTTAAGGGTGACAGAAAATAACATTTTTCTTTATCAAATAAATCAAATGCAATAAAATAATCAGGCAGTTTATCGTAATAAACAGAATGAGTGAACTTGAACCATTCTCCAAACAAAACATATCTCACGGATATATTGTCGAAAATTATATTTATTCTTTGGTCTAACCATGTTGAAAGCTGTAAAAATTCACCCTTGTGAAGATCGCTAATGTACGAACCACACCGTTGAACCCTTATTTCAGCATTATTATCAAAACATATTCCTGTATTCTTCTTCTATCGCCCTATCGCTATCCAGGCAGACGGGGTCAATTCAATTATTCCAACATGTGAGCGGGCTGGTCGTCCGACCTTCGGTCGGACTAGGTGCGTACCGCAGCGCAGCGAGGAACGCACCGACAGCATGCGGCCGGGGGACACCAAGATGTTGCTTATTTTTCGCTGCTTTCTCTCTCAACAATTCTTTCAAAGGGTTTCTTCAAAGACGGTAAATGATTTGTCGCTACATCCCACACCAATTCATAATCTACGGAGAAATATCCATGAATAAGTCGATCCCGCATCCCGGCTATTTTTCGCCAGGGAATATGAGGATACTTTTCATATATTTCCATTGGGATATTTTTACTGCCTCTCCAATAACTTCAACACTTCTTGCAAAGGCTCGCTTAGCCATGTCGTCTTCAAGAAAAAGGGCTTTATCAAGATTCTTATTGTTTATCTGCGACTCTATAAACTTTATTTCATCTAAAATATGGTATACATAGCTAAGCTGCGACTTCATAGTAGCCTATGTCTTTTTCGATTTCCCTCTTCAAATGAGGGCTTAAACTCTCTTCGGTGAGGATTTCCACTTTTCGCCCAAAATGTTCTTCAAGCAATTCCGCAAGTCTATAAAAATTATCATAATTTTTATACCCCGGTAAAAAGGATACAACCACGTCTACGTCACTTCCGCTTGTATTCTCACCTCGTGCAAACGACCCAAAGAGACCGAGACGAATTACTCCCATTTCTCTCAGTGTCTCTTTCAGACTATTTAGGATTACAAATACTTCACTTCTGCTTGTAACCATATTTTTACTCGCTTTTGTTATTAGTATACCTCTACTTACGTATTAATTCAACTCAATACGCTCAGCGTCAGGTCCGGGGTCAGGGGTTTTTCGTAGGGGGCCGAGACGCCGGTAAAGTCTTTTATCTCGCCGGCGGCTGTAAGATCATGCTTGGCTATTGTAAGCCATTCCCGTGCACTCTGTTTATTCGGCATAGATGACCTTACCCTTTGTGAGAATATCCTCACTATAAAAGGGATCCTCTCTTTTTTTAATAAAATCTTCAGGAACGGTTATGATATCGAATCCAACCTGGTACTTAAAAACAAGATCACGTAAGAGTTTTCTTGCCTGAAGAGTATACGCCCTTGAAAAATCCTTAGGCAAAGTTTTAATAATACAGATGTCTATATCACTTTCCTCATTCTGTGGTACTCTTTAACTTGCTTACTATTTTCGACCATCCATATTTTCTTTTCCCGTTTCCGAACTTTCCTTCAATCGGAATTCTCTCTATCTCAGATTCCTTGGCACCTTCTAACAACCTTCGGTATTTGGCAGGGTCCACTATAAACGGATCCTCGTCTCGGTAGGATTCCAACCCGATCAGATATTGCAAATAATGATTTTCTCTGATTTGCTGTACTGTCTCTCTATCACTAGCACCAAGCTTCTCTTTTATCAGAAGCGCACCGAGTGCCATGCGGAATGGTTTGGCCGTAATTCCACCCAGATGCGGTTCCGCGAAATGTACAGCGTATTTCTCTTCGAACTCTGCCCAGGGGATCAGCCGCGCAAGCTCCACCAACCGATTATCCGGATTTAGATGTCCTCCAAATGGCAGATAGAAGTTCTCCAACTCGAGCTGCCTGGCGTCTTTGATTGGTACATTTCCCCTCCCGAGGTGCATTAGATTCTTTAAACCGCCAATGAGTATCGATATTCTCAACAAAGTCGGGATCTACTATTTTTCCTCGCGCTAAAATCTTCTTATCATCCCATCTTCTCACATACAATCCTTCGGGTTTTCCGTCTAATCTGTAAAAGCTGGCTGCTTTTTCTTGTAACTCTTCAACATAGTTGACGTTGCATGCACCACGAAAAAATCTCGCAGGATAGGCGATATTAATTTTTTCAAGCATCTCGTCTCGTTTTGGTGGACAAAGAAAGAAACCGTCTTCTTTATCAAATATTGAGTTGTCCTTTCTTTTTTTAAGCGCATTTTTCTCTGTTCACGAGTTTCTTCCATTGCCTTTCCAAAGAAATTATTCGGCCGGTTATGTATTCTTCCATACTCATCAGCTTCAAGTTTTCTGAGATTCGCCTCCGTTCCCTTGTTCTCAATGAAATAGAGAGCGCATTGATCTTTCTCCATATCATCTCTGCTAATTATGGTCTGCAAACGCCTAAACAAATGTTCCGAATGAGTTTCTACGAGAAATTGTATTTTTCTCGTCTTGGATACTTCTACGAACAGTTCGGCCAATTCCACCTGAGCAAGAGGATGAAGATGAATCTCCGGCTCTTCCAATATTATTGTAGAATTCTCCGGAGCAAAATATGCAATTACCAGAACAGGCAAGACCTGTGATACACCTATTCCGACATCCTTTAGATTGATATCCTTCCCGTTTACCTTTAGATCTATTCGATACCTGACTGAACGACCTTCGTGTTTTACCTCCAGTTTGTCTGCAAGCTGCATTCTATTAAGCCATTTTGAGACTTCTCGGATTATATTACTATCATTAGTATTTTTTGACTCCGTATTTTCTCCAGCGGCATTTCCACCATCAAATCCACGGGTTTCAAGCAGGCCGACTGAATACATATGATCAAGACTGTACGTCTCGATTAAGGTATTGGAAGACGCTATTTCAATTCTCTCCGAGAAGACGGTGATTTTGCTCACATCGGTAACATAACAACCATTTATTATCGAAGAGAGCCGCATAAACTCACTTCTTTGTATCTCTTTGCTCAGAAGCAGAAGCAGGATTGTGGAAACTCCTTAAAAATCCCTCCAGCCAGGATGCTATGGGATAAAAGGCCATTTTGAAGTCTGGAGAGAGTATTCCTTTTAAGTTTCCACCCTCGAAAAGCCAGGACCCCTTCTCTTACAGAAATAAAGTCAGCCTGTTTTAGATCCTTAAAAAGTGAGCTCTGGTGAGCATACACATCTGATTTCTTGAAATCTACAGTTATATTCGATATAGGTTGTTTTACTTTGCTGTCCAGTGGGGGAGAATCATAATAATAGATTCGAAGAAGATCAAAATCGGCAGCATGTTTCTTTCCTATACTTTCGGCTAAGGAAGAAATATCCGCAGCTTGAATACGTCGTTTAAAAGACTTTCTGAAAAGAGGCTTAATAAAGCCTCCATCTATCATTACTGTATACTTCATACAAATATAAAACTTCAAACAAATAAAATAGGGACCTTGGGGACACTGTTACATGTTTATATAAACCCCATTGGCCCCTGATGTTATTACACTAATAATGTAATCCCAGGATATATCTACTGTCAAGATCAAACTGACAATATCAAATCATAACTTTTATTCAGCATGCTCTATTTATTTGCTCCCTGTACGGCGGCAACAGGCGCAATCTCAAAGCAGCGCCATAAGCAATAGATTGTAGATATTCTTTCGGTAATGCGTAAAGTCGGTGGAACTCTACTACCGAAAGTGGAAAATCAGTAGTTTCGGAGCTGTATTCATTGAGAAGATGAAACGCCGGAACTCGGCAACGGTATTGGACAATCGTAAATAAGATCACCCTGGGACAATTCATCAGAATTTGAAATTTCCTCATACCAATCGTATCCACGCACTCAGAAAGCCCTATTATACATTTTTCAGGATCTGAAAACCGAGGGGGTTGAAGTCTACCCGCATCTCTTACTCTCATTTTTACCTTGTATTTTTTTCTAAAATCAGGAAGATTTATCTGCTTTATTTGCTCGCTCTTTTCAGCTTCTATTTTACTCTCACCAATAACAATACCATTCCAATCATCAAAAAAGCCCTGTACACAAAGAAAGTGCATCAGACGGATGTTCGGAGACAAAACGAACCTCAAGAACAGCTTGTTTTTCAGGGAGCAACGTTATTAGCGCGGCAATTTTATTACCAAAACAATTTCAAACCAAGGGGTACAAATTTGGGGTATTCTGGATCATTACTGATCATTATCATATTTCTGTTCATACATTGCCATAGTAACATTCTATCAAAGGGATCTTTATGAGTATCTTCTTTTAGATTTATATATCCCAGTGCATCTTCAGGTGTCATACTCATCTGACTGTATTCTAATTTTTCAATAATGTCTGGTATCTCATCTATTGAAGTTCCTTCTATTATTAATTTACCAATTCTGGTTTTTATTGCAATTTCCCATAGTGTTACAGAGCTGACATATATTTCATTATCTGGATTTTTTATTACTTTTATAACTTTTTCAGACAACTTCTTTGTATCAGCAATTGACCAAAGGAAAACGTGGGTATCTAAAATATATTTCATGAATATCCCAGCAATTCTTCTTCGGTCATGTCAAAGTCAGCACTGAATTTTACTGTAACCTTCCCCTCCAAATAGCCAATTTCACGCTCTTTTTTATCTTTTTTATTAACATACGGAACGATCATGGCAACCGGCTTTTTCTTTTTTCCATAGAGAATTCCAAAGGATTCACCTTGTTTTACGCGTTCTAGGACTTCAGAAAATTGCGCCTTTAGTTCACCTACCGGTAGTGTTTTCATATACATAACCTACTATTTATATGACAACTTGTCAAGTAAATAGGGTTCATTCCTCTCAACAATTTATAATCAGTATACGGAGAGCCGCCGAGTTTACGAGGTCGGCTTCACCTTTAACCGGCGAGGCGTAATGGCGCGATTATTGCTGAGGAGCGAAGCGACAACGCACAAACCGTGACAACAGGCGAGTTTGGTATAACCAATTGTCAAGATGAATCATATTTGGGGGTTGAGCGTTTTGTTCGGCGCGCTATGCATAGACAAGACGGCGGCCTTGCCAAAAGGGCTGACTGATCAACCGATTTGTTATATTCCAAAATCTATAGGTTTTTAGATAATCTCAAGAATTCTTCTGCATTTAACACTGTAATTTTACTATTTTTATAATCGCTTTTATTCCTTGTAATTATAAAGTCAATATGATTATTTTTTGCTGTTACATATTGTATAGCATCTTCAAAATCGAGAAAATTTAAACTTATAGCTTCATCAATTATAGTTTCATCAATTGGTAAAATGGATAAAATGATGCGTAATTTTTTGATATTTTGAATAGATTTCGATGAATTTTCATATTTCGCCATTATGTAATGGATATTAGCGATAACAATGGGGGAAGTATATCCAATAAATTTTTTATTCAATAGATCGGTCATAAGTTTAGCAGCATAAATGTAATGTTCTCGTTTAATGAGAACATCCAATATAATGTCTGAATCGATAAATAATTTAGTCATGTAAGTGTTTTTGTATTAAATAATCATACTTTGCATCTTCAATATTTATATTTGAAGGTACTTTTATAGAACCAATTAATTCTTTAACAAGAGGTGAAATTTCAAATTCTTGAGTGGTAGATTCTGAGGTCACGATTTTGAAATAATTTTCTACCATTTGAGAAAGCGATTCATTCTTTTTTTCAGCGTAATTTTTTGCTTTCTCGATAATTGACTCATCGAGGGAAAGTGTCAATTTCCGATTCATACAAAACTCCTTACGTATAAATAATACATTATACTATACGTAAAGTCAATATGAATTTATCAAAACGTTTTGGGATATAACATCCATGCCAGGCACTTACCCCGCCCCGGGTGTAGCGCGAGCGAGGGGGGACCGGGACGCCTGGGGCGCCTGAATCGGGCGCATCGCAGCGGATACACCCCTAGCGGTGTCCCCCCACCTGAACCGCGGCCGGATGCTACCTTCCGGTCATCTCTACTGCGCCATTTCCGTGGCACACAGCCGGTACTCCATGCAAGGTTTCCGTCGTGTATAGATCCAATTTCAAAAGCCTTTTTAATGCCGGCGCGAGGCGAGTTAATGCCGGCGAAACCCTGAGCTTCAAGATAATCTTTTAAAACATTCCAGGAGAGTTCAAAACATATTTCAAAAAACTGTACTATTCCTGCTCTCTGAACCACCGCCTTCACTAACAGCCTCATAAAACTGAATCATCTCGCCTCCTCTGTGTTACCTTATTCATACATCTATTTTCTTTGCGTATTCAGGTCTAGGGTTTACATAAATATCATGCCGCCATCCATGCCTTTGGAATACACAACCTCCTTAACGATGCCGGCCATACCTTCCGGGCAAGGTCTTCGGTGTATAATTCCTTCATCCTATCAACGCCCCAGAGTGCCAGGATACGGTGCCACGGCATCCTCTCCAATGATCGAATAAAAAGGAGTTGAGCGTCAAAAGGTCCTGCCCTGTCCTTCTTCTCTTCTATTACCTCCAGTAATTCTTCCGGTTCTACATCATATTCCCAGTTAAGACTTTTAACCATTTCCAGCTTTTCATTCCTGTCGGTTTCCATCGAAATCTTCCTTGCTCCCGGCCAAAGGCTATTCTCAACTTCTTTGCCCCGTGGCGGCTTGGCGAGATCTTTCCCTTGTGGGCAAGCATTGGGGTAGAAAAGAAACTAGACCCACAGAGGGGGTAGCGGAATACCCGGGGCGCGGCCCGGCGGAGCGTGAGCGGAGCCGGAACAGCCGCGCCCGAACCCTTGCCCGTCCCGGGCAAGGGCGGGTATGGAGCGAGGGGGAGACTTCCCCCTCTTAATTCCCAGGGGCCGCGGAAAACGGCTATATCGCTACATGTTCCGCAGCCCGGCTATGAATTCCGTACACCGTTGCCTAAAGGACTGTACGGTATCGGGAACCGTCTCCTGCAATTCCGGCACTTTTTTGGGCTTCAGCGGATTTTGGTAGACCTTCCGGAATACGCCATATGGAGTCTGCAATATTATTCAAGGACAGCAACTCGGGAACAGCAACCCTGATACGCTTCAACAATCTTGACTTATAGTGAAACCAGTAGAGGCCTCTTATATCATCTTGAAAGAAAATCGAATATGCTTACCGCAAGATCCATGCAAACGGAACGAACATGGTTCCAGTCTTTCCACTCGTCGGTCGGGTTTCGATATTCGTCCAGGTTTGTCTCTTCCAGATCGTACGGTAGTGGTTGTACGGTAGTGGTTCCGCCAACTGGATTTGCAGCTGAAGCAGGGCGGACTCATCATCCGGCTGTGGGTAGAGTTCATCAAACCTGGCAATAGCGTCAAAAAAACGATCTTTGCCCATGAAGTTCGCCAAAGCAGCGAAATCCAGATAATCCCGGGTAGCGTTGCGCCTGAGTATCAAGACACCCTTGATACGCAATATTTCTGCTGCCGTTGGAACAGTAATTGTTTTGCCGTCTACCACCAGCCGGGTAGTTTCAAGAGGGGTTGTCCTGATAAGCTGCCGCACACCCGTTTCTATGCCGTCGAGGCTGTCTAGGATCATGACCGGCCTTTTTATCCTTGAGGTTTTCCAGCCGGCAACTGATTCAAGATCAGAGAGAACCGTATCAAAATGTGAACTCAGATCGGTCAACACATGATCGGCATCTTTGGAAAAGCGATGCTTTGCATACAACGCAGATGCTGTTCCACCGACCAACACAGAGCCCGGCAGTAATTGTTGCAGATGGGACGCAGAAGAGAGGACCTCTTCCCAATCAGGTAAATTTTCGTTCGACATATAATTTCCACAACCTGTACCGCTGTTCGTACGGATCGGCAAGATGTGCCTGACATGCGGACAGTATTTTCTCTTTAAGTTCCGGTCCGGCAAGAAGAGCTCGTTGCAAGGCCAGCCAGTCGGTACGCTTGCCCCGTGCTATAATGTCGTCAATGGCCGCGATGGTATATTCTTCATGGTTTAAATGCCGATGTACCATATCTGTCTTAAAAGATTCCGGCGTCTTTACTTGCCATAAGGTAAGAGCCCTGGTTCTCCGGGAAGGAAATAGCATTGCCGGACCATTTTGTTTTTATACTGTGTGGCCCGTCTTCACTGCGGTGTCGTACTCTCACTGTGCTGTTATATAATATTTTTCATTCGAAATCTAGTAAGTATCCAAGGAATATTCAGGTTACCAATTTTTTTGCAAGCCCCGCGTGATCACTGTCGGTATACCTATTCAAGTAGATCGATCCACCCTTCAAGACCGAAAAGCCGCTTTACCGCATCATGCGATTCTAGTCGAATACCATCTGCCTTCGGAAAGCGCCCGCCTTATGAAACTGCTTTTGACGCGCAGGTCGGCAAGCTCCTCTCTTTTCCGCAGCGCGCCGCCGGCCTTTTCGTACCTTATGCCGCAGGCGGGGCAAGACGGGCAGTTCTTCGCCGAGCTTCACCCCGCATTCGCAAATCCAGCCCCGCTTGCCTGGCGGGGTTGCCGTTGTTATATATAATGCGCCCTTTCCGAGGTTTACCTCTTTAGGGCTGCCAAAAAATCCAGGAAGCGCTTCAGATCTTCTGATATTAGAGGATGGACCTGCCTTATTTTTTTTACAAGAAAGTCTATACGGTCCCAATCGTATTCAAGGGTGTAGTAATACCTATTAAAATGTCGAAAACGACGTAATTCATCCAGACATTCATACGTAGCATCCCGGATAACCGCTATCCTTCCGCCCTTTACCGTGATGGACATTTTATTCAGCAGGTCCGCGTGCCATCTGTCGCGGCTGAGGGAATTTTCAAAAAACTGGGATATACGGAAAAACATCGTTTCTATGCAGGTATAATAATTATCAAAAATACCGGCCATAAGAACGGCGGAAGCCCTGCCCCTGCCGAGTTTCTCCACATCCTCCGAAAGGCTTTGTTCAAAGAAATCGAATAGTTCTGAAAGGACCTCCATCCCTTTTCTTAGTTCTCCGGCAAGAATTTCAGGATCGGTCTCTTTCATAGACAATCCTCCCTTTCGCGCGGATAGTTTCAGCGTAAGCCTTGGGTATTTTTTCCAGTCTGACAATATCCAGGGGAAAATCGGTCATTCCCTCGGCCGTCTTTTCAAGTTCAATAATATCTTCAACGGTGTCTATACCCTCCAGGGCAATATCGATGTCCGAATAATCGGTAAAGAGCTCTTCATCAAGAAGGGATCCCCACTGGTACACCCGCGCAGGATGAAACCGTTCAATGATCATATCTATGATCGTCCTGCAGTCGGCCGTCGCTTTCTCAAAGAGCCTCTTTTTCTCGAAGGTCTGAGACCTTCTCCTGGCCTCGAGATTACGTCGAGCTTCTTCGATATCAAAGGATTCACTATCGCTCATAGGTTTAGCCCTTCACCTACATTACCCTGTCGAGTTCGTCTCTGAATTTTCTAAAATCTCCAAGTCTTGTCGTCGCCAGGGTATACAAAATCTCGGGATCTATCTTCTCGTATTCATGAACAATAAGATTCCTGAACCTCACCATATCACCGTAGGGTCTCTCATCGGCGATTACACCCAGGTCAACAAGTCGCTTTACAGCTTCAACCGCACCCGATACCGGGCCGGAGTGTTCCAAAGCTATGATACGCTCGGCGATATCTATCATTATCTCCACAGACACCTGCAAAGCCCGTTCGGCCATAGACCTGAGAATCCAGTCGTCTTTAAACCTCCTAGACTCAACACCTTTCAGACTTTTTTCGAGCATACATACCTGCTCATCCAGTAACGCGAGTTTTTCCTGAATGATGCCGTTATACTTCACCCCCGGCCTCCATCCGGTAGCGCCTCTGTTTCTCATAATGGAACATCCGGTGTTCATACTCCCTCGAGGTAACTGAAAAAAACCTGAGGTAGGTTTCCCGGTCTCGACAGAAGAGGAGCCTGCCTTTCAGAGCTTCAAACCCATAGACAGGTTCACATCCGTTCAACATGCCGATATCGACCCTGACGCCTGCAAAAAAATCTCTACAGACATCGAACACCCGATTATAGAAATCCATGTCGACCTTCCCCCCCGTAAAGAAAGCCAGGTCGACATCACTGTGAGGAGCTACCCGCCCGGATACGGAAGAACCCATAAGATAGGCGAACAAAGCCTCGGGACAGGCCGCTTCCAGTTCCTTACCCAGCTCTGCCGGATTGAAAAAAACGGGGTTTGTATTCGTATCAAGATAATGCTTCGAAAGGGGCATATTTTAACTCAGCTTGACCTCGGCAGGACCGGGCTCTTTGCATCCTTTTCAGCCGGTCAGATCGGCCGAGGAAACCAGGGCTTATTCAACAAGGGTATCAAATAAATTCATCCGCAACTTCCACCCGTACCAGATCTAAAGGGCGGCCCGTCCTTTTCATATCCTCCAGGGCAAAGGTTGTATCGGCCCGCCAGAGCTTGCGCCGGTTATCCCACCAGCACAAGGCCGCCGTACCCCTCCTCTTTTACTCCCCGCACCAGGTCTTCGATGGCCTGTCTGTAGTAGACAACATTCTTGACGGTCCGCCTGAAATACTGATAGCTCTTCCTGGTGAGTACCTCCATGCCCTTGGGGGTCACGGCATAGCGGATGTTCCTGTTATTCACCTTGCGGATGGTAATCCACCCCTTTTGGGCCATACGGCCCGGAATGGAAGGAGATTACCGCCTGCCCATGGGACCCGACGGCCGGCAGGTCGCGCTGCCGTACCACCGAAGCTTTCTTGTGTATATTCTCCAGTATCTGGAGTTCTTTTCGATTCCGGAAGTACCGGGCATTGCCGGTCGTTTCAACGGCCAAGGATACCCGATATCCGCACTTGATCGCCTTAAGAACCGGATGTTCAAAGGCTCCATATCCTGCCCTCCTATAACAAATACTTCCTGGATATTCATTCGAAAAAATATCAGTGTGCGGGAGCAAGATAGACATCTCCTCTGATCACTGGTCACTGGCCACTGACAACTTATTTACTCTTCCGTGTGCATCACTGTTCATCCGTGGTTTATATTGCCATCCTTGCAGATTTTTCATCATAGCTGATGGAAGGTAGAATCCCTGAGGATTTAGCATGTTCGATGGTCATACCCACAAGGTTCCAATCTTTATCAATATCAATATAGATATTTTGGCCGATCTCTTTTGTCTCTTTTATTTCTGTGTGGGAAAATTCCATTAAGGCTGTATCTGTATCTGAAAATTAGGTTATTTTCAACTACTTTGCCCCTTTTCCCCTTGGCGGCTTGGCGAGATCTTTTCCTTCTTTTCTATCCGCTTACCATCTCTTTTTGCTCAAACGAATCCGGGACATCTTCATACACCATTAACTTATATGCGTCTTTCAAATTTTCCATTAATTCTTCGACTGTTTCACCCTGAGTCATTATCTCCGGGTGCTCTTCGATCTTACCTAACCAAAAATTATCTTCTTTCCAATAAATAGCGGTTATCGTTTTCATTTTTTCTTCCCCTTTGCGCCCTTTTCCCCTTGGCGCCTTGGCGTGAACCTCTTTTCCCCTTCCATGGTTTACTTAAGCGAATTATCATCCCCGGTAAGCATATCCCCGGCAAGGACATCCATGTCCTCGAGAAAATCTTCCCATGCCGGAGCCTTTGTCTAATGTACGGTACCACCGGTGAGATACAAGGGTGCTTTGCAACTTACAACGCTGTTCAGGACCCCATCCTGCAGATACAGTCTCTCCTCCTAATACTCCGAATACGAAATCATAAAGTCTCCTTAGCGAGGTCGGCCACAGCCGGCGGCATCAAAGAGACCCGCCTTGGCCTTCTTTCCTTCAACGACGGCCGGCATATCTTCCGGATCGACATCATAGTCCCAGCTGAAGCTCTGTACCATGTCCATTTTTTCTTCGCGGGTTAATGTAAAAGTCATACAATACCATTCAGTGTGCGGGAGCAAGATAGACATCTCCTCTGATCACTGGTCACTGACAACTTAATTCATTCAAGGCCTTGCGGCCGCGGCACGGCCTGCCGTATACTTGCGGAATACACCACACGCGCAGGGAGCTTTTCATGAACGATTCAATCGCCGTATACGGTATCGGAAACGTCCTTATCGACATTCTTGTCCGAGTATCCGATGGAGATATCCGCACCCTCGGCCTCGCTAAGGGGAGCATGCACCTGACCGACGGAGAAGAGCGGGACCACCTGGTAGACTTTATCCGCTCCCGGGATGCGGTGTACCGCTGCGGCGGATCCGCCCCCAACACCATCATAACCCTGGCGGCCCTGGGCGTCCCCTCCGGGCTCTCCGGGAAAATCGGTAACGACGATTTCGGCAGGCGGTATGCCCGGCACCTGGTGGAAGACGGTGTTGTATCCTGCCTTTCGTCCGTGGTGGGAAACACCGGCAGCAGTATTATCCTTATCACCCCCGACGCCCAGCGGACCATGAACACCAGCCTCGAGGTCAACCGTGACTACAGCGCGGAGAACATCGACCCGGAGGCAATAAAGCGAGCCGATTATTTCTTCTTTACCGGCTATATGTGGGACACCCCCGGTCAGAGAGAAGCCCTGAGGGCTGCCGTCAGACTTGCCGAGCGGTCCGGAACTAAAATCGTCTTTGACGCGGCGGATACCTTTGCCGTTCAACGGGCCGGCGGAGAGTTTATCTCCCTTATACGTGACCATGTGGACATTGTTCTGGCCAATGCCGAAGAGGGAAACATTCTCACAGGCGGGGCCGATCCTGAAACGGCCTCAAGCCGGCTGGCCGAGCTCTGCGATATCGCCGTTATCAAAGACGGCTGCAAGGGCTCTCTTATCCGGCAGGGTAAACAGGTGTACCGTATAGCCGCCTATCCGGCCGACACCGTGGACACCACCGGGGCCGGTGACATTTATGCCGCCGGACTCCTGTACGGCCTCTGCAAACAATGGAAGCTCGAGACCTGCGGTCGATTCGCCTCGTACCTGGCGGCCCGTATCGTGGAAGTAACCGGCGCCCGGTTTCCCCCGGAGGTTATAACCGACATCCGCACGGCCGCTGAAGACGGCACCTGGGATACCGCATACATCAACAAAAGCTCTCGCAAATCCTTGTAATTCACTAAGCCGTATTTTTCTTCCTGTTGCTCCGTCCCTTGCCTCTTTGTGTAAGCACCTTTCCGAGGTTTACATCTTTAGGGCTGTTACGAAAATAGCGGTATCCGCCTATTTTCATCGTTTAGGTTGCCGCGAGGCGGCACGAGCAACTAATTAAAAATAATCTTACCCGCGGAATATATAAAATAATCCTTAGACCAGACATCCAGATCCCTTGGGTTTCTGATAAACCGGACAATATCAGCTTTAGCAGCTTCCGGATCTACTTCTTCAATACGTCGGTGCAGTAATTCCATTACCATACGGAAGGGATATCCTTGTAGAAAAAACTACACACCGGTGTGTTGAAATGCTTGGATTTTCTTTTTTTGTACGTTGCCGAAGTAATATTAGGGACATCCTCGGGTATAAGCCCGTACCACCTCAAAGCCCAGGCGAAAGACCCATAAGAAGGCCCGTACAGTCTATTTGCTGCTTTTCCAAGAAGGAACGGATCCAGTTCCAGTGTATTATTAAGATAGACGCCTTGCTTAAGACGTATAATCACCCCTGGAAGATACCAGAGCTCCTATCTTAGCCTGCGGATAAGCGTAGTCTTTATAAATTAGATAGGAAAGTAACAGTGTATCCGGAAGATCTGCCGTTATTTGTTGCATATTTCCTCCAGTAAATATATATATTTTATAATAGCCGGAGAAAAAACGCAATTATCCCACAAAGACCTTTTGCAGAAACACCACGTCGTTTCTGTTCCGCTCTTCCTCCGCATCGGGGATGTAGCTCTCGGAGTACAGGTAGAAGATCTTCCCGTCGAAGGACGCGGTGTCCCTCACGTATTCCATCCCCGTGCGCCGACAGGCGTGTTCAACGATAAAGTCCAGGTCGCTGTTTCCCACCAGCACCAGGCCGCCGTACCCCTCCTCTTTTACTCCCCGCACCAGGTCTTCGATGGCCTGTCTGTAGTAGACAACATTCTTGACGGTCCGCCTGAAATACTGATAGCTCTTCCTGGTGAGTACCTCCATGCCCTTGGGGGTCACGGCATAGCGGATGTTCCTGTTATTCACCTTGCGGATGGTAATCCACCCCTTTTGGGCCATACGGCCCAGAATGGCGTTGGTCATACCCAAAGACAGGCCGGCTATGGCCGCCAGGTCGCGCTGCCGTACCACCGAGGCGTTCTTGTGTATGTTCTCCAGTATCTGGAGTTCTTTTTCCGTATTCAGCATTGGTTAAGGTATGGGGGAACAGTATTTTCCCTCTTCCATCGAAAAATCCTTAATACTTTTTTATAATGTGTTACTGCGAGGTTCGTGTACGGCTTCGCCGGGGACAATCCTTCTACTTGGTTTTGCCCGGTGCCCGGTTGCGTCTTCGGAGGAACCTCTCCCATACCCGATCCGGGCGCCGCCGCAACTGGCTGCCCTATCCGTCGGTATGGTATTTTTACTACACTTTATTGTTCAATCTCCGAACAATATATCACAACCGTTCTTTTTTTCAAGAGAAAAATACAATTTTTTGGTTTTTTTTTAAAGTGCCCGGAAGCTTATGGGTACAAGACCCTACTACCCGGCCAGGCTCTTGAATTCATCCACCCGGTTGGTCTTTTCCCAACTGAAGGTATCCCTGCCGAAGTGCCCGTAGGCCGCGGTTCTGCGGTATATCGGGTTTTTCAAATCGAGATACTTTATAATGCCGGCCGGGGTAAGATTGAACATGTCCCGGATCGCCTCGACGATCTTGCCGCTCTCCACCTTTCCGGTACCGAAGGTGTCCACGTACACGCTGACCGGTTCCGCCACGCCGATGGCGTAGGCAAGCTGCACTTCGCACCGGTCGCAGAGCCCGGAGGCGACGATGTTCTTGGCGATATGCCTGGCCATGTAGGCCGCGGAACGGTCCACCTTGCTCGGGTCTTTTCCGGAAAAGGCACCGCCGCCGTGCCGCCCCATGCCGCCGTAGGTATCGACAATGATTTTACGGCCCGTAAGCCCTGAATCGCCGTGGGGTCCACCGATAACGAACCGCCCGGTGGGGTTTATATGATAAATCGTCTTACTATCCAGAAGTCCCGTAGGTTCCAGCACCGGTTTGATAACCATCCGCAGGAGGTCTTTCTTTACTTCCTCGTACCCGGTCTGATCGTCGTGCTGGTGGCTCATGACCACGGTATGTACCCGCACCGGCTTAAAGCCGTCGTATTCCACGGTTACCTGGCACTTGCCGTCGGGCCGCATCCACGAAAGTAACCCCTCCTTCCGGACCTCGGCGGCCCGCATCATCAGTTTGTGTGAAAACATGATAGGCGCCGGCATGAGCTCTTCGGTCTCGGTACAGGCAAACCCGAACATCATGCCCTGGTCCCCCGCTCCCTGTTCCCCCTTGTGGAGGCCTTCTCCGGACACTCCCTGGGAAATATCGGGCGACTGGGCGTGGATGGTGCTCAAGACCGCCATGGAAGCGTAATCGAGCCCGTATTCCGCCCGGTCGTACCCGATCTTCTTGACCACGCCGCGTACGACCTCCTGTAGGTTAACATAGGTTTCAGTTGTAATTTCACCCCCCACCAGGACCATCCCCGTGGTGGTAAAGGTTTCACAGGCAACCCGGCTTTCAGGATCCTCCGCCAGGCACGCGTCCAGCACCGCGTCGGAAACCTGGTCGCAGATCTTGTCCGGGTGGCCTTCACTGACCGATTCGGAAGTAAATAATGAATGTACGGTTTGCATAATTAAGCCTCTTTTACGTTCAAGTTATACTCAAGATCCTTTGATAATAATATCAAGTATTTCAATTCACCGGCGGAACCCCGGGCGATATTAACAAAGTGCCTATACTCAGCCCGGGATGCCCGGTGACTACCTTACGTCTCACAACTATTACGAAAATAGCCGCACCCGGCTGTTTTCATCGTTTCGGTTGCCGCGCGGCGGCATGAGCAACTAATACCGGTAATGCTCCTGTTTGTAGGGCCCCTCCACGGGTACGCCGATATAGTCGGCCTGTTTCTGGGTGAGCCGGGTGAGCTTAACACCGAGTTTCTCGAGGTGAACCCGGGCAACCTCTTCGTCCAGGCGCTTGGGCAGGCGATAGACCGCCGGTGTATACGTCTCCCGCTTGGTCCAGAGGTCCATCTGGGCCAGTACCTGGTTGGAAAAGGAGGCCGACATGACGAAGGAAGGATGTCCGGTGGCGCACCCGAGGTTGACCAGGCGGCCTTCCGCCAGGAGAAATATGCTCTTTCCTCCGGGAAAGATATATTCGTCCACCTGGGGCTTTATCTGTTTTTTCTCTATACCGGGTATCTTTTTCAATCCGGCGACGTCTATCTCATGATCGAAATGGCCGATGTTGCATACAATGGCCTGGTCTTTCATGTTCTTCATGTGCTCCGCCGTAACGACATGAAAATTGCCGGTGGCCGTGACGTATATGTCCCCGACCCCCAGGGTGTCTTCCACCGTACAGACCTCGTACCCCTCCATGGCCGCCTGCAGGGCGCAGATGGGGTCCGCTTCGGTTACCATGACCCGGGCGCCGAAGGCCGCCAGAGACCGGGCCGATCCTTTACCTACGTCACCGAAACCGCAGACCACGGCAACCTTTCCCGCAATCATAACGTCGGTGGCCCGCTTTATGCCGTCGGTCAGGGACTCCCGACAGCCGTAGAGGTTGTCGAACTTGCTCTTGGTGACGCTGTCGTTTACGTTGATGGCCGGGACAAGAAGGGTGCCCTTTTCCGCCATGTGGTACAACCGGTGAACGCCGGTGGTTGTCTCCTCACTGGCGCCGTACCATTCCAGAACAGCCCGGTGCCAGCGGTCCGGGTCCTTTGACAGGATCCTCTTGAGTTCCCGCTTAAGGGCTTCTTCGTCTTCGCTCTCCGAAGGGGCGTCGAGGACCGAAGAATCTTCCTCCGCACGATAACCCATGTGGAGCATCAAGGTGGCGTCTCCCCCGTCGTCTACCACGAGGTTGGGACCCTTCCCGCCGGGAAAAGAAAGGGCGTCGCTCAGGGCCCCCCAGTACTCTTCCAGGGTCTCCCCCTTCCACGCGAAGACGGGGATACCCTCGGGATGCTCCGGCGTACCTCCGGGACCGGCAACCACCCCGGCCGCGGCGTGGTCCTGGGTGGAGAATATATTGCAGCCGGCCCAGCGAACGTCCGCGCCCAGGCAGGTGAGGGTCTCTATCAGGACCGCCGTCTGTACGGTCATATGCAGGGAGCCTGTAATCCTGGCCCCTTTCAGGGGTTTGTCTTTTCCATAGTGTTCACGAATGGCCATGAGTCCGGGCATTTCCTTTTCGGCTATGCGTATCTCATCCCGCCCCCAGGCAAACAGTGATATATCCTTTACCTTGTAATCCATAGGTGTCCTCCAAAAATAGTCATCGGTTGTGAGGCATAACTCCCCCTCACACTCACACTGTTAACACTATAATACCCTTTTTCCCGACAATTGACACTCCCAAAAAAGGCATATATGCTAAAAACCCGCTGATGTACATGCATATTTGAGATATACTATAAGAAGCGTATATGAAAATTATCCTGGTTTCTTTGACGGCGGGGGTTTCTTTTCTGGCGAGTTGCGGTATTATACCGATTCTTCTCCGGCTGTCGCACCGATTCAAATGGTACGATGATACCAACCATCGCAAGATCCATTCCGGCAAGATACCGCGTATAGGCGGGGTGGGCATTTTTATCGCCTTTCTACTGGGGTTTATCGCCTGGGGTATCTACGCAACCACCCATAACGGTGGCTTTTCCATCCTCGGGGACATCTGGCCCGTAATTACCGGTGCCCTGCTCATTCATCTTACCGGGCTCTACGACGACTTCAAGAATATCCGGGCACTCTATAAACTCATTCTCCAGATCATGGCCGCCTGCATCGTCGTGTTTACCGGACATACCCTTAAGGTCATCTACATTCCCCTCCTGGATACGCAGATGACCCTGGGGCCCTTCGGCTCGGCCGTCGCCATCCTGTGGCTCGTCGGTATGTCCAACGCCCTGAACCTGATTGACGGCATGGACGGTCTTGCCGGCGGTGTAAGCGCTTCGGCCCTTATAGGGCTGGGGGCACTTTTTCTTTCGCAGGGCTACATTCTCTCCGCCGCTCTTACCTTCAGCCTTCTCGGGGGCACCCTGGGGTTTCTCCTGTTCAACAAACCACCGGCAAAGCTGTTTATGGGTGATTCGGGCAGCCTCATGCTCGGCTTTATCATCGCCGCCCTGCCACTGGTGGAGAGCACGAGAAGTAATCCCACGACGTTTTTTTTAACCGTAACCCTGCTGCTCATCCCCCTGATAGACACCCTGGCCGCAATTCTACGACGTCTTAGCCTTCACAAACCGATCCATTCGGCGGACAAGGAGCACCTGCATCACAAACTGATGGCCCTGGGGGTTTCCAACTCGGCCATTCTCATGATCCTGTACGGCTTTTCACTGGTCCTGACGGGGGCGGTTATCTTCCGGGTATTCGTACCGGGAATCGCCTCCGCACTGTGCCTGCTGGCAGGGTGGCTGCTCATATGCGCCCTGTTTATTATTCTGCATTTTCTGTCGAACAAAAAGAAAGCGGAAGAACAGTCTTCCTGATTCGCATGCGGGATTCATACCCCTCCCCTTGGGGCGGGGTATGTTGTTTCTTGTACAACCGGGTAACCTTCGTTCTTCCGTCTTTACTGAAAGGAAGCCTCCAGTCAAATTTTAAAATTAATGCCGGTAGGTATCTCCCCGGTATATAATGCGGACCTGTTTATAGAGTCCTTCACCTTCGCTCTTGGTATCGATATCTTCCATTTCGTTCAGTGCGGTGTGTACGAGCCGGCGTTCGAAGGGGTTCATGGGTTCAAGCAGGCGGGAGGCTTTGCTTCGTTTCACCTGTTCGGCCGTTTTTCTGGCCATTCGCACGAGGTTTTCTTCCCGCCTGACACGGTAGTTCTCGGTGTCCAGGACCACCCGGAGATCACTGCCCAGTCTTCCCGCGTAGATATTGAGGATAAGCTGAATGGCGTCGAGGTTTTTTCCCTTCCTACCTATCAGAATACTCGTATGGGGCGATACGATCTCTAGTCCCAGTTTCCTCTCTTCCCGGAAGGATATAACCACATCGCCGGGAAACCCCATTTTTTCCAGGAGCTCCTTGAGGTAGAGAATGATGCTCTCTTCCACCTGGTCCTTCGCCGTCAGCCGTCCCGACGCGGGTACGGCCTCCGAGTGGAGATGCACACGGATGCGCACGCTGCCCCGCTTGAAAATACCGCCTTTTTCAGTTTCGACGATCTCCACGTCGAACTTTTCCCTGTCCAGGTTCAGCTCTTCTACCGCTCTGTCAATGGCCTCCTTTTCAGTCTTGCCTTCAAATTCATGTACCATATATCTCTCCCAAAAGGCTATTGTTCAGCCTTTTTGTGTCTGTGCCTGTTCGTGTACATCTGCTGCAGCACCATAAGGGCGTTGGAAACGGTCCAGTAGAGAAGAAGCCCGGAAGGCGCGTTGTAGAGGATGAAGAAAAACATGATGGGCATGAGGAGGGTCATCATCTTCATCTGCGCGCCGGACCCCGCCGTCTGTTGCTGCCCCGACTGCATGACCTTGCTGGAGATAAGCTGGGTCGCCACGAAGAGAATCGGCAACAACCGGATGTCGCTCCAGCCGAGCAGGGGTATTTCGAAGGGGGCAAAATTAAAGATAGATTCCGGCGCCGAAAGGTCCGTTATCCAGCCGGGTATAAATCCCGCACCGCGCAACTCGAAATGCTTGTTTAACAGACCGTACAGGGCAATAAAGATCGGAAACTGCAGCAGAAGGGGCAGGCACCCACCCAAGGGGTTAACCCCCTCTTTCTTGTAGAGTTCCGTCATGGCCTTGTTCATCTTTTCCGGTTTATCCTTGAACTTCTCCCTTATTTCGGTCATTTTAGGCTGTAGTTCCTGCATCCTGGCCGTGGACTGGTGACTCTTCTTGGTTATGGGATAGGTAAGAATTTTAATTAGGACCGTCAAAAGAATAATCGCCACACCGTAGTTGGGAATGATCTGGTAGAACATCATGAGAAGTTTTTTCAGAATCCATTCCAGCCATCCCCAGAACCTGCTGGATTCCACCACCTCATCCAGGTTGAGGTCCTGGAGCCCGAAGGCGTTATCCTCCATCTTGTTGTAGGCGGCCAGTTCACGGTTCGTCTTCGGACCCATGTAGAACCGGAATACGTCGGTATTCCTGGAACTCTTGATAAGGGGCCGGGAAAAATACATGCTGTTCGCCGCCGGAAGCCCCTCCTTGGGCCGTGTTGAAAAGGTAATGGTGTAGGGGGTCGCGTCCGGAATACCGATGACCGTGAAATACTTCCCGGCCAGGGCCGCCCAGCTTACCCGTCGGTTTATGGTAACGGTCTCTTCCCTGGACTTTTCCCTGTTCAGGTCGCCCTCTGAAAAGGTATAAAAATACCTGTAGGAATACCGCCCGTCCAGCTTGTCGAACCGCGGGCCGATCTGGGGCTCGAACCCGAGGGTGTAGGCGATCCCGTTAAAATCCAGGTCCGGATATTCCTTTACGCTGTTCTCGATGATGATCTGCAGCTCGACCATGTAATCGTCGGGGGCGATAATGTAACGTTTTGTCAGAGTAAAGGGCACCTCCCTCCCGTTCTCGGAAACGATATACTGTCTGTAGAATTCGTGGGTGTTCGCGTCGGGCCGCCGGTAATGGAAAACGTCGTCCACCTCGCCGGAACCCGGAGGCCCGAAATACAGTTTAAAGGCGGCCTGTTCTTCAGTCCCCCTGAGGATCATTTCCAGGGGTTTACCCTCTTCTTCGTGTTCCTTGAGCTTATAGGAAGTAAGCACCCCCCCCCTGGTGGAGAAGGTGGCAATGTATACGTTATTCTCCACCTTTACCTCGCGCTCGGGGATGTCTTCTTCCACGGGTCTTATGTACGAAGGAAACCCGCCGTTCTGTTCTGCAGCGGGGATCCTTACCGTCTCTTCCGGTTCCGGAGCGGGGACCTGCCGCCCTTCGGTGACCTGCTGCCCGGCGATCGGTTCTTCCGGCGGGTACAGCTTGGCCTGGATAAAAAAACCGATGGTAATAACCGCGGCTGAAAGTATGATCGCGAATAATGTATTCTTTTCCATGTAGTACTCCTGCTATCGTCTTCAGGGAACCGGATCGTATCCACCGGGATTGAAGGGATGACACCGCAGAACACGGCGTATTGCCAGGTAAAGACCCTTCCAGGGACCGTATTTCTGAATGGCCTCTACGGCGTAGGTCGAACAGGTCGGGTAAAATCTGCAGCTTCTCGGAAGTGTCGGGGATATGACTTTTTTATAAGCCGTTATAAGTAATATAAAAAAACGCTTAAAAATTCTATTCAGAATCATGTACCAGACCCGCTTCCGATAAAAGAAATGTAATGTGTTTCATCCTGTCCCGGTAGACCTGGCTGCCCGGGTAAAGGATAAAAACCATATCATGTCCCGGAACCAGGTTGCTTTTATACTTTCTGTAGACTTCTCTTGCAATTCTCTTCGCCCGGTTCCTCTCTACCGAGGTTCCGAACTTTTTTACACAGGTGAAAGCAACCCTGTTGTAGTCGAGTCCGTTTTTCACGACCCGAAGCTGTACACCGGGACATCGAACCGCCGTACCCCGGCGAAAAACCCTTGTAATATCAGTTTTCCGCCCCAGCCGTTCTCTTTTAGTAAGGCTTTCTCTCATCGGAGATCGAAAGTTTAGCTCTTCCTTTTCTTCTTCTTCCGGACAGTACTTTTCTTCCTCCCTTTGTTTCCATGCGGGCGCGGAAGCCGAACCGTCTGTTCCTCTTTACCTTGCTTGGTTGATATGTCCGCTTCATATTATATATAAAACTCCTTGTAAGTGATCCTGCAAACTATACTCTTTTCGGGAATAGCAGTATATGTTTCACTCCCCGGCTTGTCAAGCCCGGGGCTCCCGGTGTACGGAAGGTCTTTCTCTCCTGGTGTTCACCACCGTGGACCCGGAATACCATGGCCCCTTGATCAGTTCCTATTGTCGGCCGTTCCGTTCCCGGTGTTCTGTTCCCGGACGGCTTTTTCCAGGCGGTCCAGCAGCCGGGCGAATTCCTCCCTGTCGGCAGCCGGTTCGATCTCTTCTTCCTCTACCCGTAGGCTTTCCACTTCAGTATATCCCTTTCCCCTTTCCACTTCGTCCCGATCAAGGATAATTCGTAGATCCCGTATATTCAGTTCCGGGTATATCTTTCTGCAGCCGGAGAGGATGCCATTTTTTTTCAGGTGTATCATCTGGGCCCACCCCGGATGGTCCACGGCAACGATAAGGGTTCCTTTTTCTATCTCCTTTACCCTGGAGTGTGAAGCGATATCGGTACCCACGGTCCTTTCCCATCCGTTGAACAGAGAATAATACTCTTTCCCGTGTTCGAGACGTACACCCTCTACCAGGGTCTTTATCAGCTCGGAAGCTTTCTTGAAGGTACTCATAGGATTGAAGCCCTTCCCTTGGATACAATATACACTTTTTTACCCTCCAGGTGATATCGTTCGTACTTTTCGTCGGGTAAAAATGTAAAAAAGGCCTGATCATACCCGGGGATATGCTCCAGGAAACGGGTCCGCTTG
Organism: uncultured Spirochaetales bacterium; assembly: GCA_964410865.1. GTDB lineage: Bacteria > Spirochaetota > Spirochaetia > JAFGDJ01 > JAFGDJ01 > JAFGDJ01. Next base: position 32,854 of record CAYPIQ010000024.1, read on the forward strand.
TCCGTATCTAGCTCCAGCAGTACATCGTCCAGGAGCAGAACCGGCGGCTTTCCTGTTTTGGATACGTACCGCGCGGCCTGAACAACCCTGTATACCAGAGACAGCAGGCGCGTTTGCCCGGTGGAAGCGGTCGAACGAAAGTCCTGATTTCCCATACTGACCCTGAACATGTCCCGGTGGGGTCCCGTGGAGGTCAGTCCCCGCTCGATATCCACAGGGCGTTTATTTTTGAGAAAGGCATGTATCTTTTCATCATCGAATTCAGCGGGCCAGGAAGGTCTGTACCTGATAACGATATCCTCATCCAGGCCGGAAATATCACGGTACATGGGTGTAAGGATGCGGTTGAGCTCGTCCACCGCCTCCTTTCTTTTTCTCATTATCTCCAGACCGCAGGGGATCAGCTGGAGATCGTAGATATCGATCATATCTTGTCTTCCGTCCTCCAGTGAGGCGTTTCGCATCTTGATGAGTTTTCTGTAGGTCCTCAGGGTATCGATAAAGGAGGGGTCGCATATACTGACCGTCTGGTTGAAAAAGGTCCTCTGGTTCTCCGGCGGACCGTTTACAAAGACGATGTCGTCGTGGGAGAACACAATGCACGGGGCCAGTGACAGCAGCCTTGCCCTGTCCTGTATTCCCTTGTCGTTCAACAGAATCGACTTCTTACCGCCCTTCAGCACTACCCGTATTTTCCAAACTTGGCCGGAAGTTCCAATAAAGCTGCCCTGTACGGACATTTCTTTCATACCGTGTGTTATGAGCCGGGCGTCCTTCCGCGTCCTGAAGGACGAACCGAAACAAAGAAGGTAAAGCAGCTCGAGAAGGTTGGTCTTTCCCTGCCCGTTTTCACCGATAAAGATAACCGTTTTTTCATTAAAGGAGATACTGCAGTTTTCCAGGTTCCTGAAATTGAAAGAAGATACTTCCGTGAATCCCATCAATCGAGTTGCATCGGCATGATGATATGAAAATAATCTTCGTTCTTTTCAGGCCGTAGGGTAATAGCCCTGTTCGGCTCCGTAAAGAGAATTTTAACGGTGTCCTCGTCCATTTCTTTGAGCGGGTCTATCAGGTAGAGATAGTTCAGGGCTATACGTGTGGATTCGCCGGAATACCTACAGGCTATCTCTTCCTGGGCGGTCCCTAGGTCGATCTCTTCCGACCGCAGACTCAAAATATCACAGTCTACGTCGATGTATATCCTGCGCGACTTCTGCTCCACCAGGAGAGACACCCTGCGCAGGGCTTCCAGAAGGTCTCCTTTAGACGTCGTTATCTCGAATCGCTGGAACTCGGGGATAACCGGTCGGTAATTCGGGAACTGTCCTTCTATCAGGTTCGAATAGAGCTTCCTGTTATCGAATTTGATCCATACATTCTTTTCTGTAACGGCGATATCGAGGTATCCTTCTCCGCTGGTAAGCTTCTTGATCAGGTGCAGTATCTTTGGAGGAATTATAACCCCCTGAAAATCAGGTATCTCCGACTGCAGGAGTTTTTTCGCATAGGACAGTCTTCTGCCGTCGGTGGAAACCATAACGACATATCCGTCCGTCTTTTCGAAATACACCCCGTTCATAAAGTACCTTGTCTCGTCGTCGGATACCGAGAATATGGTCTGGGAGATCATCTCGTTCATATCGGCCTGGGAGAGGGTAAAATACTGTTCGCTGGATATCATCTGCAGTTCTGGAAACTGTTCCGGCCCAATGCTCTTCAGCTTGAAAGAGGCCTTCTTTGCCTGGGGGGTTATATGGATGTGTCCTTCGGAAAGCTCGAAATGAATGTTTCCCGAAGGCAGGTTCCGCAGGATACCGAGGAATTTATCGCAAAACACCGTTGTGCTGCCCGGGTTTTCCACATGAACCGGGACGACTGTTTCAAAACTTACCTTGAGGTCTGTTGCTTTTATGGTAAGCGAATCGTTCTCCGCGACGAGAAGAACATTCGACAGGATTGAGAGAGCATTGCGTGACGAAATAATTTCCTGGGCAATAGAGATCTCCTGGATGATAATATCTTTTTCGCAGGAAAACTTCATATATTCCTCCAGTAATAATATAATATAAATAGATGTAGAAGTTATAGTAGCTGTGCATATGTGCAAAGGACTACTAAACTACAGGCAGTGTATGAATTATCCCGTGTATAATCCATACCTTGTTTTTACACATCTATCCACATTGTCCACCGGAAGGGGACGTTGTACACAATAGACCCCAGGAAAGGCACAGGAAATCAGTCTTTTGTTCCGTATTCCTTTACCTTTCGTATAAGGGTTTGAACCGTCGGTTCCAGGGTAGAATCGGAGTTCATCCTGCTTTCTACGCGCTGACATGAATGCATAACCGTTGTATGGTCCCTGCCGCCGAACTCGAGACCTAATTCGGTCGTTGAAAATTCCGTCATCTCCCGGGCGATATACATGGCCAGCTGTCGTGGAAGAACAATTGCCTTTGTCCTTTTCTTTCCACGCAGTTCGTTCAGGGTAATATTAAAATAATCCGCCACCACACGTTGTATCATTTCAATGGATATATTTACCTGTTTCGGGTTGGCAAATACATCCTTCAGCAACTGTTTTGCCGTATCTACGGTTATATTCTTATTAACCAAGTCCGCGTATGCTATCAGCCTGGTCAATGCGGCTTCCAGGTCTCTGACGTTGGTGGTTATATTCTTACTTATAAGTTCCGTTACTTCGTCCGGAATGTAGATATTCGTCTTTTCTATCTTCTGTTTGAGAATGGCAAAGCGTGTTTCGTAATTAGGAGGTTGAAGATCGACGTTTAAGCCTCGTTCGAAGCGGTTTCTAAGGCGGTCTTTAAGTTGCTTGAGTTCCGACACCGGTCTGTCGCAGGTAAATACGATCTGTTTATTCGAATCATAGAGGGCGTTGAAGGTGTGGAAGAGTTCTTCCTGGGTTTCTATTTTTCCCTGGAGAAAGTGGATGTCATCGATAAGGAGAATATCAACCGACCGGTACTTGTTCTTGAACTGGAGATTCTTTTTTTCCCTGATGGCTTCGATGAACTCGCTGGTAAAGGTCTCCGCTGTAACATATACGATCTTCAGGTCGTGCTGTTCGCTGTACGCGAGATTTCCTATTGATTGGATAAGATGGGTTTTCCCGAGACCGACCCCGCCGTATATCAGGCAGGGATTGTAGGATGTACCCGGATTTTTTGCTATGGCATACGCGGCGTTGGCCGCAAAGGAGTTGTTTTCTCCGATGACGAAGTTATCGAAAATGTATTCCGGTTTGAGCTGACTGTGGACCGGCTTTTTTGTACCGGTCGAAACGAGGATCGGACGAAGGGTATCGGATTTTTCCTCCCTGTGTCCCTCCCGCCGCGGAGAGGTGTTTTTAGACGGCTGGACGACAAAGTCGATATTAATTCTTGTACCGCTCAGCTCCTGGAGTTTTTCCGTAATGAGGGGCAGGTATCTTTGTTTTACCTGGTCTCGATAAAATGAAGAGGGAACCGAAACCCGTATTTCAGAATCGCGGCTTTCGTAATAATGGAGATTTGAGAACCACATGGATTGCTCCTGTTCGGAAATTTCGCCTTTAATACGATTGATAGCTTCGTTCCAGAACATACTGTAATCCCAGGTACCCACCGACATACTATTTCCCCGTTAAATTATGAACAAGTTATGCACAAGCGATACAATGAAAAATACGGCTGAAATCGCTTACAAAACAGAAGAATTTCTCTAAAAACTCGATCATTATTACGTAATTCTTTGTTTAATAAAGACTTACATATTGTTTTAACCATATATTTCATGTTCCCGCATATAGTGTATACAAATTAATAACACGAGTAAATTTATACACAGGTTGTTAACAACCAATCGTTCTTATTTTTAGAGCGTTTTTATATTCTAAAGCATCCTTGGCCGGAGCGCAATAGAAAAGTTACCTTGTCTTTACTTTTTCCTGGAGAAAGGATATAATCGGCTGAAATTAGTCCGTGTTTGATAAGCGTAATGCCTCATTTTAGTTAACAGGTAGAATAATATGCAGGAAGAATATTCCGCTCGCGACATTCGGGTCTTAAAAGGCCTGGAAGCCGTCAGGACCCGGCCGGGTATGTATATAGGATCAACCGGCCCCGACGGTCTTCATCATCTCGTGTACGAAGTTATCGATAACAGTATCGACGAAGCCCTGGCAGAACACTGCGATTCGATTCTGGTTGTTCTCGAAAAGGGAAACTCTGTCCGCGTCGAGGACAACGGCAGGGGAATTCCCGTTGATATTCACCCGGTTGAAAAGGTGAGCGCCCTGGAGATCGTCATGACACGCCTCCATGCCGGCGGAAAGTTCGACAAAAAGACGTACAAAGTATCCGGCGGTCTGCACGGCGTCGGTGTGTCCGTTGTCAACGCTCTGTCGGAATTCTGCGAAGTAACGGTACACCGTGACGGGAAGAAGTATTACCAGCGCTACGTCAGGGGTATCCCCGAGAAGGATGTTGAAATTATCGGGGACACGAAGGTCACCGGTACGGTAATCAGGTTTTCCCCCGATCCCGAAATTTTTGAAACGACAGCCTTCAGTTACGATGTTCTTTCTCACAGGATGCGCGAACTGGCTTTCCTGAACCAGGGAATAACAATTGTTATAGAAGATCTGCGGCTGCCGGAGAAGAAAACCCGTTCCTTCAAGTTCGACGGGGGGATACGATCTTTCGTAACCCACCTCAATAAAAATAAGAACCCTATTCATAAAGACCCGATCTATTTCCACGGGACCCGGGACCTCACCGAAGTGGAAGTGGCCATGGCCTACAACGACGGGTATAACGAAACGATATTTGCCTTTGTCAATAACATAAACACCCGAGAAGGCGGGACACACTTGATAGGTTTTAAATCGGCCCTGACCCGGGTGTTCAATGAGTTTTTGAAAAAATCTAAATTTTCAAAGAAGATCGAGGAGAGCCTGGCCGGAGACGATGTCCGGGAGGGCCTGGTAGCGGTTATCGCGATTAAAATGCCCAACCCCCAGTTCGAAGGGCAGACAAAGGCAAAGCTCGGTAATTCCGAAATCAAGGGACTGGTCGAGTCACTGGTAAACGAACAGCTTACCATGTATTTCGAGGAAAACCCGGAGACCGTGGAGAAGATTCTTGAAAAGGTGATTGTCGCGGCAAAGGCCCGGGCGGCGGCCAGGAAAGCCCGGGAGCTTACCAGGAGAAAGAGCTTCCTGGAGAGTACCGGGTTGCCGGGTAAACTGGCCGATTGCAGCATAAAGGACCCGGCCCGGTGCGAGATCTACATTGTAGAGGGAGACTCGGCGGGAGGCAGCGCGAAACAGGGCCGCGACCGTCAGTTTCAGGCAATTCTACCTCTCTGGGGAAAGATGCTGAATGTTGAAAAGACCAGGGTGGATAAAGTCCTGGCAAACGATAAACTGCAGCCGATTATTACGGCCCTCGGCGCGGGGGCGGGAAAGGAATTCGATATAGCTAAACTGAGGTATCACAAGGTTATCATCATGGCCGACGCGGATGTGGACGGATCCCATATCAGGACCCTGCTGCTAACCTTCTTTTTTCGATACATGCCGGAATTGCTGGAACGAGGTCATGTCTATATAGCCATGCCCCCGCTTTTCAAACTGTACAACGGAAAGGAGGTCTATTACGCTTATACCGATGCGGAACGGGACAGGATTATGAAGGAGTTCAACGGAGAAAAGGGTAGGCTTTCGATACAGCGGTACAAGGGGCTGGGAGAGATGAACCCGGAACAGTTGTGGGAAACCACCATGGATCCGGACCAGCGGAGTATTATGCAGGTCCGGCTCGAGGATGCCGTAGAAGCGGATGAGATGTTTTCTACCCTTATGGGCGGTAATGTAGAACCTCGGCGGAGATTTATCGAAGAAAATGCCTTACAGGTGACCAACCTGGACATCTGAGGAGAAGAAGAATTTTGGAACTACAGTCACGAGTCATTCCTGTTGCCATAGAAGACGAGATACGTGAATCGTACATGAATTACGCCATGTCCGTCATCGTGAGCAGAGCTCTGCCCGATGTCAGGGACGGCTTGAAACCGGTACATCGTCGCATCCTGTATTCGATGCATGAAATGGGCCTCAGGGCCGACCGGCCCAACAAGAAATGCGGTAGAATAGTCGGTGACGTTCTCGGAAAATATCATCCCCACGGCGACCAGTCTATCTACGACGCCCTGGTACGCCTTGCGCAGAGTTTTTCCATGCGTTACCCCGTGATTATCGGGCAGGGTAACTTCGGTTCCATGGACGGTGATCCTCCCGCGGCCATGCGGTACACCGAAGCAAAAATGCATCGAATCGCCGAGGAGATGCTGAAGGATATACAGAAAGAAACGGTCGACTTTGGTCCCAACTACGACGACTCTTTGAGCGAACCACTTGTCCTTCCCGGCGCGTTTCCCTATCTGATGGCCAACGGAACCAGCGGGATTGCCGTGGGAATGGCCACCAATATGGCGCCCCATAATCTCAGAGAAATTTCGGAGGCCATTACCGCTTATATCGATAATTCAAACCTTACTTCGAAAGACCTCATGGAATATGTTAAGGGTCCCGATTTTCCGACGGGCGGCACGATATTCGGAACGCGCGGTATAAGCGAGGCCTATCAAACCGGGAAGGGAAGTATTACCGTCAGGGCAAAATTCGTCCTCGAAACAACAAAGACCGGCAAGGACATGATTATCATCACCGAGCTTCCTTACGCGGTCAACAAGGCGAACCTCATAGTCAGAATTGCGGACCTGGTAAAGGAAAAGAAAATCGACGGTATTTCCGATCTGCGGGACGAGTCCGACAGGGACGGTACGCGGATCGTCGTAGAGCTGAAGCGGGGAACCGTTCCTAAACTCACTCTGAACAGACTGTTTTCTCATACTCCCCTGCAGCAGAATTTCAACATTAATAATCTGGCCCTGGTAAAGGGGCGCCCGAAACTGCTTACCCTGCGGGACATGGTTCATTATTTTGTGGAGCATCGTAAAGAAGTTGTTACCCGGAGAGCCAGGTACGATCTTGCAAAGGCTGAGGAACGGGCGCATATCCTGGAAGGACTGAAGGTTGCCCTTGAAAACATCGATGAAGTAATAGCCCTTATTAAGAAATCGAAGGATACGGAAGCTGCCCGGGGAGCGCTCATACAACGGTTCGGGTTTTCCGAGCAACAGGCCCAGGCCATCCTCGATATGCGGCTTCAAAAACTTACGAGCCTCGAAACGGAAAAGATACTCAACGAACTCAAGGAAGTGCTCGCCCTTATTGCATATCTCAAGGACCTTCTCTCCAGTGAGAAAAAGATACTGGGTGTGGTCAAAGACGAAACTCGGGTTATATCGGAAAAGTACGGTGATGAGCGCAGGACCGATATTATTCGTTCCGAGGTTGAAAAAATCGATATCGAAGACCTTATCAAAAAAGAAGATATGGTAGTCCTTATCAGTAACCGGGGATTCATTAAGCGGATTCCGGTTTCCACGTATCGCAGCCAGGGCAGGGGGGGGAAGGGATCATCCTCCGCAAATCTAAAAAATGAGGATTTTCTCGAACATCTCTTTATTGCCTCGACCCACGATTATATCCTCTTTGTTACCAGCAGGGGAAAGGCCTACTGGATGAAGGTCCACGAGATCCCGGAAGGATCCAGAGCTTCCAGGGGCGTCATGGTAAAATCTTTGTTACAGATTTCACCGGATGAAGATATTACCGCCATTGTCTCGCTGAGAGATTTTACGGAAGAGGAGTTTCTCTTTATGGCAACGGCCCGCGGAGTTGTAAAGAGAGTGTCCACCGATAGTTTCAGAAACGCCCGTACAAGGGGCATAATAGCCATCAATCTCGATTCCGGTGACAGGCTGATCAGCGCAACTCTCACCAGGGGTACAAATGAGATTCTCCTGGTGTCGCGGAAGGGGTATGCACTAAGATTCCGCGAAGAAGCCGTTCGTACCATGGGACGGGCTACCAGGGGAGTCCAGGGAATAAAACTGTCTCAACAGGATGAGCTGGCAGGGGCTATTGTGGTCTCCGAAAGCGGTGAAATGCTTATTGTTTCCGAATATGGATACGGAAAGAGAATACTGATAGATAATTTCAGTCCCCATGGGCGGGCTACCCGGGGACAGATTTGTTACAAGGTGTCGGAAAAAACCGGGGAACTGGTTAGTGCCCAGGCGGTGTCAAAGGATGACGACCTTGTCTGTATTACCTCCCAGGGGAACACCCTGAAGCTGCAGGTAAAATATATTCCCCGGATGGGCAAGAACGCAAAGGGTGTTTGTATTGTAAATATTGAAAAGCCTGATTTTGTAGTCGGCGTTGCTCGGGTAGTAAAGGAAAAAGACGAAGAATGATACCGGAAACGAATCACCGGGTGTATTTCTCTGATGCCCGGAACTCCGAATTCCCCGGAGAGGAAACCGTTGATCTCGTCGTTACCTCGCCTCCCTATCCTATGATAGAGATGTGGGATAAAGTCTTCACAGAAATGAACCCGGACGTGGGGACGGAGCTTAAAAGCGGCAGGGGCGATAGAGCCTTCGGACTCATGCACGACGAGTTGAAAAAGGTATGGAAGCGGGTATATAAAGCGGTACGCCAGGGCGGGTTTATCTGCATTAATATAGGAGATGCAACCCGCCGGCTTGGCAACAGTTTTATGCTCTACCCGAATCACGCGACGATTATAGAATTTTTTAGAGAATTGGGAGCCCATCCTCTTCCCGTCATTTTTTGGAATAAACCGACGAACTCCCCCAATAAGTTTATGGGCTCCGGCATGCTTCCTGCCGGGGCGTATGTAACCCTCGAACACGAATACATCCTTATTTTCCGTAAAGGGAAAAAACGTACCTTCTCTGAAGAACAGGAAAAAAAAAGACGGAGACGAAGCGCCTATTTCTGGGAAGAACGCAATACCTGGTTTTCCGACAGATGGAACCTGGTAGGAGAGAAACAAAAAATTAACAACGGCGGTAATAGGTTAAGAAGCGGAGCTTTTCCGTTTGATCTTGCGTATAGATTAATACACATGTATTCCCTGCAAGGCGATACGGTAATGGATCCTTTTCTTGGAACGGGAACAACGATGTTTGCGGCCATGGCGTCTTGCAGGAGCAGTATAGGAATTGAAATAGACAGCTCGATGAAAAAAAGTATTGATGAAAAAATCATCGGTTTACCCGACCTGGGGAGAGGGTTGAGTTGCGGAAGGCTCCAGGAACATATTGATTTTATTCAGTCGTTCACCGAAAAGGGTAAACCTGTTAAACATTACAACGAGTATCATGGATTTCCTGTCGTCACTTCCCAGGAAAGGGAAATACGGATGGTCATGATAGATAAGCTCTTTTCTGTGGGTGAGTCGGGGTTTAGAGTTACCTACAAAAATGTTTCACGTGAAACATGTGAATATGCACCAAAGCTTATAGGTAATGAGGGAAAGGGACCTCTTCAAACTGAGATATACTTCGGGATATAGCGGCCGAAGGGGATTCCCGGGTTTCCCCGGCGGCATGGGCGTCCCCGGCTCCCCCTGTGGCCCTGCCGTTCCCTTTTGCCCGGGTTTCCCCGGCGGCCCAGGAGTCCCCTTTACTCCGGGAGTCCCCGGGAGCTCGGTGGTCGGCGGCTTCACTGCTTTTATCGGTTTTATCAATATTCTCGGTTGTACCAGTCTTTTTAGACTGAAGGCTTATTTCCGAATTATTAGGTCCGGTGGGTTTTGTATTCGGACGTTCAGATCCCCCTGGTTTTATATTCAGTTGCCCGGAACCCTCTTTTGCACTATTTTTCATACGCTTCTCCCTTTTTCTATTCAAGCTGCACCGGAAAAGGAGGTTTATTCCATTCCGCGCACGTGTGCCCGAAAGCCCCCGGCCCGGAGTCCGGATCAGCCATACCGCGCGTACAGCTCTTCCCTCCGAGCTTCGAGTAAAAGGGGCCGTCTTCCCATGTATTCGGCGGCACAGAGCACATTCCCGCCGGCGGCATCCCTGAGTTTTTCCAGCCAAAGGGCACCCTCTTCTGATCGCAGGAGATGATGGTCGAGAATGAGGGTATCCACGGAGGAGGCCAGATCGAAGGCGTTCCGCCAGGCTCGCGACGTGACCTCTTTTTCCCTGCCGGAAGAGAGTTGATAGAGCGGCGGTCCTGAAACCAGGACTATATCTGCCTTCCAGTTGAGTATCACTTTCACCGCCTCCCTGTCGAGGAGCTGGATGTCCGAACCATGGACGAAGACGAAGCCGTCTTCCTCGATACGGGTCATCATGAGGGTGTTTCTGTTTTTTCCGGGCAGACCATGGAGCATGGGCGGAGAAAACTCCAGGGGGCCTTCCCGCCGGCCTTCAGATGCCGGCAGCTCGCCTTCGGGAACCGCGCGCCCGACGGCTGCTGCGATATCCGCCCGCCGGCGCACCTGCACGGGGGAGATATGCTCCGGACCCTTGGAAAAAATCCGGCAGGCGGCCAGGCGCTCAGCTGTTTCCGCGAGACCGAGCTGGTACGGGTTCGGGTCGAGAAGGGGACAGTGGTCCCCGTGAAAATGACTGAACACTACATCCGTGGCGGAGTCGAGTTCCCTGATGATACGGTTCCTGATGGCGGCGCCGACGGAGATCTGCACCGGGTGGGGGTGCAAACCGTGGCGGGACCAGCCGAGGGCGATTCCGGGGTCGATGAGGATTTTTCGATCCCGAAGCTCTACCATACAGCAGAGTCCCCGGACACCGAGGGATTCGGCGCCGAGAATTCTCATGAACATCCTTTCCTTCCGCTTTTCGCTGCAGGTCGTGGGAGGGCCCCATTGAGGCCGTTGTGAACTAGGTCGTCAATCCTCTCCGCCGTGCGCCGTGGGAGGGCCGACTCCTTTGTCCGTGAAGGACTGCCCGTCACCTGCGGGTCCCCTTGGAGGGATCATCGACCTCGATGATTTGTCCCACCCCTCCCTCAACATACCTGTTGTGGTAGAGAGCCTGGATCTGCAGCTTGTAGCGGGTGCAGTGGGTTGCGCAGACGAGGTGCAGGTTCCCCAGACTTTCCGGGGGGTTTCCGTGGAGTCCACCTATGATGCCGTAGACCTTTCCGAAAAGGGCGGCCGCCGATAAAATCAGCTCCATTTTCGGGTGGGAGCAGCCCACGACAACCACGATCCCCCGCCCGGTCTCGACGCAGAGGGATTGCTCTATATTTTCGATCTCGCCGGTGGAGAAAAAACCTTCGCGGAGTTTTCCGGGACCCCTGACGGTGACCACCTCCGGGAAGCCCTCCTTTCCGGTAGGCTTTACACTCCTCGATAGAACCCCTGTGGCACGAAAAGATGGAGGCGCCCAAATTTTTACTTCGGAGTTCCTGGAGAGAAAGGCAGCGAGACCTCCGGTGTGGTCGAAATGGGCATGGGAGATAAAAACGTCTGAAACGGAGACCGGATCGACGGACAGCCGCTCCATGTTGGAAAGAAGAATCCCCCCGTTTGCCCCGGTGTCGAATAGCACTTTCCTTCCGCGGGCTTCCACCAGGGCCGCGAAACCCCAGTCCGAGCGCAGGCCGATACCTTCTCTGTATACCGTGTTGTCGTAGAGAATGGTGGTCTTCATTTTTTTCACTCCATTTTTTTCACCTGGGACAAGTTCCGAGACTAGACCGTAAAATACGTAAAATACGGAGAACAAAAAAATGCCCACAGCATGGAGAATACCGGCGCTGCGGCATCTTCCGCTATCCCCGGGCCCGTCCTTTTCACCTTTTCCTATTCTAATACGAAAATAGCCGCACCGGAATAGCCGCACCCGGCTGTTTTCATCGTTTCGGTTGCCGCGCCGCGGCATGAGCAACTATTACAAAAATAGCCGCACCGGAATAGCCGCACCCGGCTGTTTTCATCGTTTCGGTTGCCGCGCCGCGGCATGAGCAACTAATACGAAAATAGCGGCACCGGAATAGCCGCACCCGGCTGTTTTCATCGTTTCGGTTGTCCCGAGGGGTCATGTAGACTCCTTCCTCTTTTGGCTTCTGTACGACCCCCTCCCCGAGGAGAGAACGTGTGTGCTTGATGCAATAGCCGATCAAGGAGAGCTGTGGTCTACACTTCGTCTCCGTCCAACTCCGCCCATTCACCAAATCTTGGTTTTGTGGTATCCGTAATGGATATACCAATTCTCCTTCGGTGGCGAGGAAAAACAGGTACCGGCGGGGATTCGGGCAATGGGGACAAGGTATACGCGCCGTTTTCACCTCCTGCTTCAAAACAATATTTACTGCCCCCGATCATGGTGATAGAAGCAGAATGAACAATTCGGGCGTATATAGTTATAGGGACACCACT
>CAYPIQ010000025.1:0-44969 GCA_964410865.1 uncultured Spirochaetales bacterium
CCCCGGTCATTACACCGATACGACGGTTTTGAGTTCGGTTACTTCCTTACCATCAAGTTCGATTGCGTAGTCGGAGAAATTCCGGGCCGGGCCGTCTGTTTTTCGCGAGAAAGTAACCCTGTCGAATAACTCCTGTACCGGTTTGTTGCCCATAGCCGAGGAATGTTCAAAAATAATCAGCCGCCTTGAACTCATTAAGCCCCTGGCCGCTGATCTGTCATGCTCAAACATATTCTCCAAGGCTTCCCAGAAGAGTTCCAAATCCTCTTTAGAAAAACCGGTCTGTTTGGCAAGAGGTGCGGAAACGAAGCCATGCGTCCGATACAGCCCATAAGGGACCGTGAACTTTCGACCCATGGTTCGGTTATCTCCTCCCTGTTTTTCCGACTCCCGTTGTGTGGCAACAGCCATACGGGTAATGCTGTGTTCCAGAGAAACAACCTGCTCAACCGAACGCGCAAAAGTAAGCTGGATCGGTCCCCGGACCTGGCCGCAATTAACCCCGGTAGACATTACAGCGCCAAAGGTCCTCACGTCGTAAAAGTTCCGACACATCCATTGCCGGGCTTCTTCTACCTTATCGCTTCCCTTTCTTTTTCCTGTATCCTTACTCAAATCGACCCCCAGAGCCTTATAGGCGCGTTCATTCTGATCGTTTAAAATCGCCTTTTCTTTTACGTAAATCTCATAGGGCGGCTTTTCTCCTTTTGCCAACCCAACGTAATTACGCACCTTGCGCTTCAGACACACATCGGTTACCAGACCGTTTCCCGTCTCCGCATCAACCCTGGGAAGGTTCCCCGCATCTGGATCACCGTTGGGGTTACCGTCTTTGACATCAAAAAACAACACAAAATCATAACGTTTGTCCATTTCCATAATATTCTCCTTGTAGATAATTATTCTTCTCTTCCTTTAAAAAAATCCTGACGCTGATGATAATAACCAATAGCAAAACGCCCCTGTTCATTCAGATTGAGATGCGCAGGAAAATCATTAAATCGTCCGACGATTTCTCCGATCAAACGTTCAAAATTTACGACCCGGCCCTTATTGTCGATCTTTGCCATGTGATGATTTTTCAATCTCATCAGAGTCGGGAATACCGTAACAGGAGAGCTGCAGGCTGAACTGTAATAGCGCTCCCTGATTGTTACATTCAAACCGGGATTTGCCTCCTCCTGGATCTTCTCCAGGGTGGCGAAAAGCCGGCCCAACTGGTAGCCGATTGACGGCTGTTCCGTGTCAAGTGCCATTTCAATCTCCTTTGTTTTTTCGTTGGGATGAAATCGGGAATACCGATTTAGATAAGCTTTTATCAAAGAGGCTCGTACAGGCTTGACCCTGTGTTCCGTATCGCTTTTAACTCGTCTGACGACGGCCTGAAGAAGAGATGCGGGATATGATGTTCCATCCAGAATAGAACGCATAAACTCGCCGGCGATATTCGGCGGGATATTCTCGCTTTTATCCTGTGTCGCAATATTCACCAGAAGCCGCCAAAGAGAATAATATTCCGGCTCTCTTTCCGATTTTATAATTTTCAAATCCTCAAAATGCTGTCGTATTCGTTCTGCAAATTCAGCGACCGTTCCAACCTGCCAGAATCGAACAGAGATACGGGCTGCATTGGGAGCCAACCCCAAGACATAAAATTTCGTGTCCCCCGGATCTTCCAGATACGAACCGGTATGTACGGAATTGAAAAGATTCCTGATGCAGGCTGTATGAGCATCCGGATTATCTTTTTCCGGTTCTTTAAAAAATGAAGGAAAATCGTTTTCAAAGTGTGTCTTTCTTGCAGACCAGAACACGGTTGATGCATCACCGACCTGCATCCGCTGAGTGGAATCCTTTGCCAGTAAGGTATTCAACGCTGTTGTATAAGCAAACATAGCCCGTGTTCCTATTGGAGCATTGAATCCCTGTTGTTTATTAAATGAACGAAATGGATCAAGATTAAAAGAGACTATATTTCCTCCTGAACTCTGAGCACCCCAGACTCCCTTAATAGAGGTATGAAGGGTCGCAATTTCATCGTTTTCTCCGGTAACAAGGCAACGACTTGTAGCTGTAGCCGCTTTCTTTTTGCTTTTTAGTGCAGAAACCACAATTTCATTCCGGCAGAATAGCTGTTTATCTCCTTCGAAACGGAAACTCATCACTGGATTTTTCTCAAAAATTTCCGACCATGCAGGCTCTTGTTCTAATCGCTCCTGAGTTACACATTGAAGAAATGTCAAAATGGCCTGCGTTTTTGAATTTTGCGGCAATTCATTTTTAATCCGCAGGCAGAATTCCTCTTTCTGCTTTGGGGCCCGTTCCAAGGCTTTAGCTTTCTTTGCTTCAGTCATTTTTTCGGTATTAACAATGCCGAAGATATAGCCCGCGACATCCCAGAGAAGATTTGCGGCTATTCCCGAAGTCTTCTTAACCCCTTGCGGAACTAAAAATTGCTTTGCTTTACGATTTTTGCCTTCTCCTTCCCGGGTATCTTCAATCCGTAGAAGGTTTCCTTTGGTATCAAGTACGATTACAAACGGGATGTCCTTGAGTTCCCACCCTTCCGGAGCCATCCCACTATCGGGACCCGATGCTTTCCTGTCGTAATACTCTTTCAGTGCTTGTAAAATCATCCTCGCACCTCCACAGTTCTTTCGTCTGTGTCGATGCTGCCGTTTTTCATTCTTGCACGAAAGAACATCGGCTTGGGATCCTGCGATTCTTCATAATTCATGTCATACAGCATCCAACCAAGATCATCCGTTTTTTCAATCGTGGGGGCAGACGACATTTCGGGAGTAATCAATGCAAAATAGCAGGCAAACTCACGGCACCCCAGATAAGGCCGGTGAAAGCACTGTCCTTTCTTTGCGCGCCGTTCAAACATCGCCGCATATTTGGCTTCGTTCTCATCAGCGCGGACAAACTGCTGTTCTTCACCCGTATCTGCCCAGTATTCCGGTGAGGACGAATGGTTTTGGCTCCGTTTTTCCGGTGGAATAAATTCAAACCAGGCGTGGATTCTATAGTGGACATCACGCAGAAAAAGGCCTGCACGCTGCTGCCGGTAATCCTCGATAGCAAAGCCCATAGGTTCCCCGCTTTTGCCATCCATCTGAGCCTCCGTGGGGCCGGAAAAGATTTTGCCAACCTCATTGCGGCGAACGGAAATCCAACGGATCGGGTTCAATACGTCAATGCGGGTTACATGCCATCGGATTGCCGGTTTCCACAGTATCGCTTCATATATTGCCCGGGCCGAGGAAGGAGTTATAACATCGTAACTGACCCGCTCTACCTTCATTTCGGGGCGGGTAAAGCAGGCATAGTCGCCCCAAACTTCCAAACAAAAGCTCATAGCACCTCCTCCTTAACAACTTATATACTTTTCAGGGTCAAATAGCTCAGTATCTGTTTTCAATCCTGTATCCTTGTCATATTCTACATCACAAATAAGAGAGAAAATTCCCGGACGGATTTCTTTAATTGAACCGCGTTTTAGAAGATCATCGAATTCATATGTATATACATTGACCATATAGCGTTGCAGCTTTCGTAAAAGCCGGCGTTCCGGTCCACTTTTCTCCAGCAGATCTATTAAGGTTGCACCTTCTCCGTAGGGGACAAGAATACTACGCTGGTTCGTGTCGTCAATAAGGCTAAAGACCTCCGCTGCCGATCGAAAAGAAATATCAGAAATATCATGCTCAGGCGTCAGCAGAGCGATGATGCCCTTTGCATCCAGGTTATTCGCCTTCCAGTAGAGTTCGCTGAAATAGGGAGGGAAAACACTTTGATCCAAAGGATCATCAAAGCCCTTACGCAGCATACCGACAGCCGTTTCCGTAGCCTTGCGCAGAATTCCCGGAGGTGATTTTTTCGGCGGGATAAAGACA
Organism: uncultured Spirochaetales bacterium; assembly: GCA_964410865.1. GTDB lineage: Bacteria > Spirochaetota > Spirochaetia > JAFGDJ01 > JAFGDJ01 > JAFGDJ01. The sequence goes on from CAYPIQ010000025.1 coordinate 3,900, forward strand.
ACAACTTTGCCAATTTTTCCTTGAGTGTTCAGCTTACCTTCGCGGTTGCAACGGCCGGCTGCCTGGGCAATGGAATCAAGGCCTGCCATGGCGCGGTAGACCACCGGAAAATCCAGGTCCACGCCGGCTTCGACCAGTTGTGTACTAATCACCCGCGTCGGTTTACCGGTCTTCAGGTCCTCTGTGATCTTTGCAATGATATCACTGCGGTGCTGGGCGCACATCAACGCGGAAAGGTGGTAGGTCTCTTCCGGAAGCAAATGAAACAACTCCCTACAGCTTTTTCTGTCCGAAACAACACAAAGTACGCTTTCATATTCTTTTAGTTCTTCAGCAACATCTTCCCATGATTGCGGGGTTTTCAAATCCTCCGGAATCCTTACCTCAACCCGTTTCAGTTTACGGTAAAGGGATGGAACATCTTGAATAATCTCCCGGATTGCCCCTTTAGCAATGCCCGGGAAGTCGGGAACATCAACCTGTTTTTCGAGGGCCGGCTGTGTTGCCGTACAGATCACAAAGGAAACTTTGTAATGCTCAACCAGAAGTTCCATAGCCCGTAGGATAGGAGCAAGGAAATCCACAGGCAAAAGCTGAGCCTCATCCAGTATTACCACACTGTTACAGATATTATGCAGCTTACGGCACCGGCTGGTCTTTGCAGCAAACAGGGATTCGAAAAACTGCACCGAAGTTGTCACAATAACAGGGACATCCCAGTTTTCCGCCGCAAGCCGTGTCTTTGCGGTTACATCCTCTTCATTCAGATTGGAGTGGTGCTCCACTACCTGATCGGCTCCCACGGCCTTACGAAACACATCCGCGTTCTGCTCGATAATACTGGTATAGGGAATTACGTAGATGATACGATCTTTTTTATACTTGACGGCATGTTCCAGCGCAAAGGCCATGCTGGACAGTGTTTTTCCGCCTCCGGTCGGAACCGTCAGTGAGAAAAACCCCGGTTTTTCAACCGATGCCGCGCGGCAATCCGATAGAACAGTTTGCCGAACCCTATTTACTTCCGTATCAGGTGCTTCGGCTATAAGACCTTTCATGTATTCATTAAACCGAACAAGCAGCTCCTTCATAGAGAGATATCCGCCCCGTTGTTCCTGCCTCTCTGTTTCCATGTACTTTTCCGTATCGAGAAAGTCAGCATCTGTCATACAAGAAAAGAGCATCCGAATCCACAGAGACAAGTCTAATCCTTCGGCAAACAGCCAGGGAGGGTTTCCCGGATGATGATCTCTTACGAAGAAACGGAACTCTTCAGTGATGCCATCGCTTGTTGCATTCTGCAGTTGCGAAGCAAGAGAAGCAGTAGATCCAATCCAGTCAGGCAACCCCGCATGATGCCCGGCAATGCAGTAGGAAAGGATTCTCCCGACAGGTCCGGGAAAAGTCTCTTCCGCAAGCTTTGCTCCGGGAGCCGCATGAGGAAGTTTCCCCGGAATATTCTCCAGATGGGCCTCCGTGTCATACCCGTACCCGCTTTTCTTCCGAAGGTATTTCTGCCACTTCTCAGGCGCTTTCCCGGTATCATGCGCCATTCCCGCCACACGCCCCCAAGAGGCTGAATCGAAAACCTCGGCAAAGGTTTCTGCCGGCTCTGCGGTTCCGCGAAGGTGGTCATCCAGACCCTGCGGCTCGGCCCATGAGCCGTCCGGGTTTTGTTTTACGTGGGCGATGGGGTCAGTCATGGGAGGGGGCTCCTTTATCTGTTGGATACCAAATACCGTGTGTATTGATTCCCCATTTCACTTCTTTCGAAACACAGGAACCGGGAGCCCACAAAATTTCTTCATCCTCTTGGCAGCTTTTCTGTTTTTTCAACGGCCCGGTAATTTCCCATCCTCCGGGCAATTCCTTATTTCCCCGCATATGCATTTCACGATCGGTAAAAGAAAAAGTATGGCTCAGAACGCGATCCAAATAGATTTCAGGTTCTTCCTCTTTGGAGTTAACGGCGTCACCGAAGCAGGAGCCATCCGGAACTTCCCGCCAGGAGTCCCACACAATTTTTCCCAGTCCGTATCGGGTATCTCCTCCGATAAATAAGGTGTCTGATCAACGACAATTATAAATGCCGTTTCCAACCTGTCAATGATAACATCCTACCTATGCAACTCTTTCCGGATGGCTTTGGGGCCGAAGCTTGTGCTTGTCCTGGGCGGTATCATCGGATCCGGTTCATCCCCACATGCTTGGGGAACAGACGGGATCGAGCCGAACAACACAAGAAAGGGACGGTTGTCAGGGATCAGTGGCAATTCTCCGTCTGCGCCCACTCGCATGGCCATCGGACAGCCTGCACCCAGAAAAAAACCAAGATGCTTCTTGTCTGTAGATAGACATTGTTGCAGATAATTGATCTGCCTTATCGCATCCTGAATAAGCATTACCATTCTCCTAATGAGGGCTAACGTTCCGCATAACCCGCTGGCAATGGAGCGCAGCGGAATTGCCAGTCCGAGTTGATGCGGTTGTTCGCCAACGTAGATTTATTCCATTGCCTCAGCGATTTTTATGTTCCCCCTGAGCAAGTCGTTCACAACTGATGATCTATCAAGGCCTTTTTTGGAAGCGATCTGATCCACAAAGGTTGAAACTTCCTCATCGAGATATATGGGAATGTTAAGCTTCATGTTTGGACGATAAAACTTACCTCTTTCACCTTTCGAAAAATCGTATTCTTTTCTCATGCTTAACCACCGTAATTTTTGGTTTCTTTTTTCGTAGCCTTTCGGCTTGAAATGATTCTGATCGTAATTTCTTCTTCACTCTCTTCTCGGAAAGTATGGTTCACAATCAGCAATCTTCCCTTTTCTGAGATACCCATAGTTATCCATCGGTCTTCGATTTCGCTGTGGTCTGGATCAAATATGGAAAGTGCGTTTGAGTCTCTGAATATCGTCGCCCCTTCGTCAAAAGCTACACCATGCTTGTCCAGATTCTCGCGGGCCTTTATGGGGTCCCACTCGAAATTGTAATTCACTGCCATTTTACCACCTTTTCGGTTATGGTTCAAAACAGAGTATTAGTTAGGCGAACGCTCACTTGAGTTGCCTGGCGCTGTCATGATATAGCCCAACATCTTTAACCATTGTAACTCCAGTTTCTCAATTCAACAACAGTAATTCCCCATCTACAGTAATTCTCCATCTATGTATTTACTGGAGCAGCGAGGGGGGTGGCATGGTTTTTTCTGAACCGGTCAACTCGGATAAAGCAGATGTGAGTACTCAAAGATATACAGGTTTCCTTTCCTTTTTTTACAAAAGGTTGACGGTGGGGGAAGAAATGGAATTACTACCTACCGAGTATCAGAAAGCACCGTTAGTAGCTAAAGACGCCGTTCTCCAGAAATGCGGAGAAACGAACAAAGAGCGTTGCCGTTGTCTCCTTCATACTGACAGTTGGGGAATTACTGAAGATTGAACAGTGAGTAATCATCTTTAGTGGAAATTACGTAAAGAATACGAAGGCGCTGCACAAAAAAACGGTATGCTTCTGGACGTCAAAGCATACCGTCGGTGTATTTACAGGAAGATGTTGAACTCCCTATACTTATCATCGGAAGACGGCAGAAGAACTTTACCTAATTATAACCAGTAAACCACCGACTCTGCCGCTAGTAGCCTGACTTAAGGGTAACGGTTATATTCGAAGAAAAGAAGCGGCCTCTTTTAGAAGCCGGCGGTGGTATGCCGCCGCCTCGGCAAGGTTTGTGTACATAGCGGCGGAGGTTTCCAGGGCGGAGACCCCGTTATCCGCCGTACGGGCTGCCGAGACCTCGGATATAAAATCCTGCATAAGAAATCCGGCAATGTCCTTGGAGGAAGACGAGAGGACCCGGCTGTCGATGGAGTCCAGGGCGGAAAGCTCGGATGAAAAATCTACTCCGGCTTTTCGTTTTTCTTCCGCCGAACCGACGGCCGCCAGGGCTTCTTGGGCCAGTGCCTGAAGCCCGGAGAGGGCTGTACTAAGTTCATCTACCCCCTGCAGGATTTTACTCGCATCTTCGTACATGCTCCCGGCGGGCGCCGGAAGTTCCTCCAGGCGGCGGTCTATCTCTTTCCGGCAGGGGGGGTGGGCGAGGAGCCGTTCCACCGGGGTATATTCCATGCCCTCCAGTTTAACTCCTTCCTGCGAAAGAGTGAAGGTTGGCGGCTCTGGGTACATTCTGAACTGGCTTTCGAACCACCATTTGTAAACAATCAACCGCCGGTCCGTTAGGGTTTTACGCCCGGCATAATTTTCTTCGTAAAAGGGGTCGGCGTCCCTCAGTGCATGGTAAGCACCCCCTTCGGCCGGAGACAGCCTGGTGCCGGCGGCCAGATGCATGTGTTCGAACCTGCAGTTCCGGTAATGGGTGCTGAGGCCGGGGAACCCCAGGTCTAGCCCGGCACAGAAGATAGCGCTGGAGCCGCAGCGGCGCAGTATGTCCCAGGCGCTGGTGGATACGGAACCACCGGCGCCGAGCTCTCCGCGAATTCCGGCATAACCCTCCAGGAACCTGCCGAGGGGAAAGATGGAACCACCGAAAAAAACCGGGAGATCCAGGAGATGGAAAACCCGGGGATGGGTGGATGATTCGGATACCAGTACCGTACGGTTGAATGAAACCCCGTCCAGGTGGCGCGTGTTCCAGTATTGAGGATCCACAACAACCAGTATATCCGGGTCTATTCCCCGTTCCCACAGCAGCCGTGCGCTTGTATCCACGGCGGCCAGGAGAAATCTCTCTCGCAATTCGGAAAGGTGGGGCAGGATTTCTTCAATGGACGGTCCGGCCGCCAGGAGGAGCGAAGGGATTCCCTCGAATCGTCCGTGCAGGAGCTCTGTCCCCCGGGCGGAAGCCAGAACCGGAAGATTCCGTACCAGGTTTCTGACCCAAAGCCGGCCGAAGCGTCTCAGTGTGTTGCGGTTAATATCCTTCCGGGCGATGTACGACGCAAGAGCTTCTTCCATGCGGTCAAAGTAACTTCCGAAAAGCCGGGAAAGGGGCCTGTGCCTGATGACTTTTATGGAGACATACCCCGCCTTTGAAAGGAGAGAAACAAGCACATCGGGGTCCGGTTCCAGGATAATGCTTACACCGGGGTGTGAAAAAATGTGGGCCATAGGCCGGACCGCCAGGAGGGCGAGGAAGAGGGACGCATCGGGTTCTACCACCAGGAGGGGAATATCCGGTGCTTTTCGGATGAGCGCTTCAGCGGTGTATCCGAGACCGAAACCTTCCACGACTATACAGTCTTCCCTGCCGTCCACCGAACTCGCGGCAATCCTATCCGCTTCTTTAACCGGGTCATGGCGAGAATGGAGAAAAAAGCCCTCTATTTTAGCCGTCGGGGAGCCGGCGGGGGTGGACAGGACTTCGAGGTTTTGTGAAGGGCTGCGGGAATCTATAATCTCTTCTTTGAAGCCGGGGAATCTCCGGCAGAGATAGTCCAGGTTTTGTGTATAGATATTCATTCCAGTTCCAGGCGGATGGTCATCCCTTCCTCTACCGGGGTTCCGGCAGGCGGAGACTGCCTTACTACCCAGCCGGATCCCTCTATTTTTAAAAAGAAACGCCGGTCCGCGGTCAGCGGCATGAGGTCTTTCTTTGACAAGCCCGTAAAATCCGGAATTACCTCCCCTACGGTTGCCTTTTTAGTAGAAGGCACGGTAATAACGCCCGGGTGCTCGATGACCGTGTCACCCTCTCCGGGAATACCGAGATACGAGATAACGTCGGATGCCACGGATCTTACTACCGGAGCCGCTATCCTGCCTCCGTATTCCTGCCCCGCCTTGGGATAGTCTATGACGACATAGATAATCACCGAAGGGTCGTCTGTGGGCAGTACGGCAAGGCAAGAGGCGAGGTAGGCTTCCTTGGAATAAGTTCCGGTCTTCTCGTCAAAGGTTTCTGCGGTTCCCGTCTTGGCGGAAATCCTGTAACCGTCTATGGCCGCCCGGTGAGCGGTACCGTCCAAAGCCGTGGCACTCTCCATCATCAGAAGGACGGCATTCGCGGTTGCCGGAGACACCACCTCGCGGATCGGTTCCCTCGAGTACTCTTCCAGTATATGGCCGTCGGGGGCCACGATGCTCTTTATGATGTGGGGCCTGAGCATGATTCCCCGGTTTGCAAAAACCGTCGCAGCCTGAACGACCTGTAATGCCGAGACAAGGAGTTCCTGGCCGAAGGTTATGGTAGGTTTTGATCTGAAGGACCACTCCTCCGGGTCCCTGACCAGACCGTGCGATTCTCCCGGAAGGGGAATTCCCGTAGGCGAACCGAACCCGAAACGTATAATCATGTCATAGAAGTCTTTTTTAGAAATGTTTTCGGAGGCGTAGGCTGCTCCGGCATTACAGGAGTACTTGATAATGTGCTCCGCGTCCACGGCGCCGTGTTTGCCTAGGCAGGCTATAGGTTCTTTCAGCAGGTCGTTTTCATACATCCCGTTGCATACGAAGGTGTCGTAGGGAGTAATGGAACCGGTATCCAAAAACGAGGCAATACTGAAAACCTTGAATACGGAACCGGGTTCGTAGGCAAAGGTGACGGGTCTGTTCTTGCGTTCCGAAGCAGAATAATCGGTAAAATTGTTCGGATCGAAGTCAGGTGCCGCTGCCGAAGCAAGAATATCCCCGTTCTTGGCATCCACGACAAGGATCATAACCGAGTCAGCCCGGTGTTCCTCGTAAGCCTTACGGGCCGCTTTTTGGGCAAAATGCTGGATATTGACGTCCAGGGTCAGGAAAACCTGGTTTCCGAAGACCGTTTCGGCGTCGGATCCCTGCGGAGAAGGTGAGAGAGTGTCGTTCATGGTGTATTCGATACCGTCCAGCCCGATGTTGTCCGTCCCCACGTACCCCAGGATGTGTCCTGCTATGCGCTGTTCCGGATAGTTGCGGCCGAACTCCTGCCGGAGATAGATGCCCGGAAGCATATCCGACGCCTTTAACTCACGGATCTTCGCCGCTTCCGTGGGGGTTATCTTTCGCTTAATCCACATACTCGATGTTCTGGTGGCAAACTCATCCAGCAGTTTTTCCTTGTCGAGATCTAGAACCTCCGCCAAAAGGGATGCCGTTTTTTCCGGGTTTTCTATGTAGGGTATCCAGGCTTCTACAGAATCGAGCCTGGTTTGAATAGCCAGGACCCTTCCGTTTCTGTCTAGAATGGGTCCCCGTTCCACCACGGTTTCCACGATGTCGGGGCGGTGTTCCTTACTGTTGAGCACCATGATGGTAAAATATTTCCAAAGCACAACCGCGGCAAAAATCGCACTGATACCTAGCAAGATGTAAAATCGCCGTCGCTGGGAACCCTCTATCACAATCTTTTCCCCTCGTAATTGCCGATAATTCGTCCCCTTATATTTTTTACCGGAACAAAACCGTAGATCCGTGAATCTATCGATCGGTCGGCATTATCACCCATGGCAAGAACAGTCATATTCGGCACGGTATGATACCGGGACAGTATACGAATACTTTCTTGTTGCAGGCGGTAAGCCCTGTTCGCGATAAGGAGTGCATCCCCCTTTATTTCTATCGGTGTTCCGGCCACGGCAATACACCTTTTAACGACGGCTCGATGGTCCAGGGGGCTTTCGAACACAATGATATCACCTTCGCGAACACCGTGCCAGAAACAAACATACTTGTTCAGCAGGGGAATCTGAAGACCATAGGCAAGCCGATTGACTATGATTACCTGCCCGGGCTTCAATGTCGGCTGCATGGAGGTTCCATGGACCCAGACGATATCGATAGAAATACTGCGAATAATGATGACAAAAATTGTTGCACAGAGTATGATACGGATTATGGAAATTTTCGAATCAGTCATGGCCATTATAAATCTAATAGTAATATGCGACGGTATTCTTGTCGATATGGATAGTGATTGTTATGACACCGATTATTTGTAAGCAAAACGTACGCAAGCGAAGGAAGAAAAAGAAACCGGTCTCCTCCGGTACAAAGCGGTTAAAACAACGTACCGGTAGGCCTACATTCACCTTTCATCCGCCCGGAAGGGCAAAACTGCTCGCTAAACTTAAATCCGCCCTGTCCGGATTCAGGTGGAAGAGTTCACTTATTTTTACGGGAGCCGTTGGCCTGGTTTGCCTGGGAGTCCTGGCATGGGTCCTTGTTTCCTCATCCAAGGTGCCGGATATTCAACTGCACGAAGATCCCGCACTGCATAAAAATCTGCTGGATGTCGTTTCCTTCGAGTTCGACGGCCAGGGGTCCGGAGAGATAGCTGATATAGATCTCCGGTTTATTACCGGCATTGATCCGGTTACCTACGTGATTCAGTCCGGGGATACCCTTTCGGAAATTGCCCGGGAGTATGACATAACGGTGGGTACGCTCATCGGGTATAACGGTATTGAAAATGTCCGCAGGATTCTTCCCGGCGAAGTCCTTAAAATACCCGAAATCGACGGTATTCCCTATCAGGTCAAACCGGGCGATACCCTCGAAACCATAGCCGCGGCATATGATACCACCGTAAACCGTCTCCTGGACACCAATGATCTGGCTACAAGCATGATAAAACCGGGTGATGAGCTTTTTATCCCCGGCGGGCAGATCAGTGAATACGAATACAGAAAAGCGACGGGAACATTATTCCTCTACCCGGTAAACGGAAGGCTGACATCCTATTACGGGTACAGGAACGATCCTTTTACCGGGTATCGGCGTTTCCATTACGGTATCGATATTGCAAACCGTACGGGAACACCCGTCACCGCTGCCATGAGCGGTGTAGTGGCGGATATCGGCGATCGTCCTATGGGGTTCGGCAAGTATGTTATTATCCGCCACAATTACGGATTCCAGTCTCTCTACGCCCACCTGGATAGAATAACGGTCCGGGAGGGACAGCGGGTACAGCAGGGATCAAAGATCGGTGAAATGGGCAATACCGGCAGATCCACCGGTCCGCATCTCCATTTTTCCATTTACAAGAACAACAGCCCTGTCAATCCGCTTAACTATCTTTTTTAGCCTATCGGCCGCAACAGTACTTGTATTTTTTCCCGCTGCCGCAGGGGCAGGGGTCGTTCCTGCCGACCTTCGGGGTAGAGCGTTTGACCTGGACCTTGTCGGGCGCCGCTGCGGAGGGTTCCCGTCCGGAGGCTGCCGAAGCTCGTGCGGCGGAAGCAACGGGCGAGGCGGCAAACTGGCCCATTTGCCTGTGACTCTCACTGGTTACCGAGGGCGTTTTTCCCCGGCGTCTGGAGGCGGCCTCGGGGCTGACGAATTTTACTTTGATTATTTTTGTTGCTATGTTCGTCCGGATGTCGTAGATGAGTTTATCGAAAATATCGAATCCTTCGAGTTTATATTCGAGCAAGGGATTCTTTTGACCGTAGGCCCGCAGGTATACCGCCTCACGTAAGGCTTCCAGGTTGTCCAGGTGGTCCTGCCAGCGGGAATCGATACTGCGGAGGTATTCGTACCGGATAAATGAATTGAGATTGTCCTTACCGATAAGCTCTTCTTTTTCCTCCAGGTTGTTCTCGAGTTTCGCATAGATGATCCGCTCTATCTCTTCCTCCGGAAGGTCCTGGTAGTTTTCTCCGTTGTCGGTATCAAGCTGGATAAAAAACGCGTTTAAAAGGCCTTCGGCAAAGGTCTGAATAGCCGAAGGATCACCATTTCGCCGGTTTTCGACAAACTCGGAAATGTGTTCCGCGGCCAGTTCTTTCGATGTTTCCAGGATACGTTTTTTCAGGTTACCGTCGGCCAGGATTGAATCCCGCTGCGAGTAGATGAAGTTCCTCTGCTCGTTGAGAACATCGTCGTATTCGAGCAGGTGTTTCCGTATTTCGAAGTTACGTTCCTCTACCTTGGTCTGGGCTCTTTCGATAGCCTTGTTTATCCACGGATGATAGAGGGGTTCTCCCCCGGCCATTCCTACCCTGGCCATCAGTGATTTAACGTTATCCCGGGCAAAGAGCCGCATGAGGTCATCATCCAGGGAGATAAAGAAACGGCTTACTCCCGGGTCGCCCTGCCTTCCTGAACGGCCTCTGAGCTGGTTGTCTATCCTCCGTGATTCATGCCGCTCGGTACCGAGAATATACAGGCCGCCGGCCTGTCTAACCCTTTCGTACTCCTCCCTCCAGATTGTCCGCTCTTTTTCCAGTGCCCGGTGATATTCATCCTCCGGTGCTTCGGTGCCTGCCTTTTTCCCGGCCCGGAACTCCGGGTTTCCCCCCAGTTTAATGTCGGTTCCGCGCCCGGCCATATTGGTGGCGATGGTCACAGCCCCCTCGGCCCCCGCTTCGGCGATGATCAAAGCTTCCCGGTGGTGGTTCTTTGCGTTCAGCACCTCGTGGCGGATACCCCTTTTGGTGAGCATGTGCGAGAGTTTCTCCGATTTTTCTATGGAGACAGTACCCACCAGGATGGGCTGGCCGGCGGCGTTGACCCGGGCTATCTCGTCGCAGATGGCATCGAACTTGAACTTTTCGTTCAGATAAATTACATCATCTTCGTCCTTTCTGATAACCGGACGGTTCGTGGGGATAACGACCACATCCAGATGATATATACTGTTGAATTCCTTGGCCTCAGTATCTGCGGTACCGGTCATGCCGGAAATCTTGTCGTACATTCTGAAAAAATTCTGAAAGGTAATGGTAGCCAGGGTCCGGTTCCGGCGGGCCACCTTGATGTGTTCCTTTGCCTCGATAGCCTGGTGGAGGCCTTCGGAGTACCGGCGCCCGTGGAGGATGCGTCCGGTAAACTCGTCGACGATCTGTACCTGGCCGTCCTGGATGACATAATCCACATCACGGTGGAAGAGCTTGTGGGCCTTCATCGCCTGGGTGAAGTAATGAATATATTCGAAATTTTCGTCGGTAAACAGGGAACCGGATATGATCTTTGAACGCTGCAGAATCTTCTCGATGTTGTTCATCCCTTCTTCGGTAAAGATGACCCGTTTGCTTTTCTCGTCTACCTTGTAGTCGCCCTCCGGTTCTTCCGGGTAATCCCCCGTTTCCGGGTCCTTAGCGCATTCGGTCAACTGAGGAACCAGTCGGTTTACCTCGTTGAACTTACGGGTATCGTCTTCAGCCTGTCCGGATATGATAAGGGGAGTCCTGGCTTCGTCTATGAGGATGGAGTCTATTTCATCGATAATACAGAAGTGGTGTTCCCGCTGTACCCGGCCTTCCAGGCTCCAGCGCATGTTATCCCGCAGGTAGTCGAATCCGAATTCATTGTTCGTTCCGTAGGTAATATCTTTTCCGTAGGCCGCTTTTCTCTGGTCGTTGTCCATGCCGCTGAGAATACAGCCCACGCTGAGCCCCAGGTATTCGTATACGGGGCCCATCCACGCGGCGTCACGTTCGGCCAGGTAATCGTTGACGGTAATGATATGCACACCCCTGCCGGTCAACGCATTGAGATACGCGGCCGACACACTGGAGAGGGTTTTTCCTTCACCGGTTTTCATCTCCATGATTTTTCCCTGGTGAAGAACGATACTTCCGAGGAGCTGAACGTCGTAAGGGCGCTCACCGAGTACCCTGCGTGCCGCTTCCCGGGCCAGGGCGTAGGCTTCCGGAAGCACATCCTCCGGCGAATCGCCGCCGGCGAGGCGTTGCCTGAATTCCGTCGTCTTGGCCTTGAAATCAGCTTCTTTTAGACCCATGGCCCATCCCTCGAGCTCATTAATACGGCCCAGAAGAGGAAGCATGGATTTAAGATCCTGTTCGTGTTTTGATCCGAATATCTTGGTTAACGTGTTTTCTAACATGCGCCTGCTCTTGTTTTATTATGTCTAAAAATAAATATACTAAAAAACAGGTAAGAAAGAAAGGGGCGTTGAAAGGTCCCGCCCTGCATTGTCGTTGACACACCCGAGAAGGGAATTGTACACTTTTTTCATGAAAACCAGGCTGTTCATTCTATGTATTGCAATGTGTTTCCTCTTCACATGTGCCCGGAAAGACGAATCCGACCTGGAACGGGAAGACCTTTTTACCATCGACTATGGTAAAATGGAAGATGAGCTGAATCTTATTCAAAGCAGCAGGACCCCTTTTGATACGGGAACAAAACTCGTTATGAAGGACGGTTTTTTCTATATTCTTAATCGAGGCGCCTGTAAGCTGATGAAGTTCAATTCATACGGCGATATCCTAGAACTGTACTATAACGAAGAAAAAAATCCGGAACCCGTGCTGCTCGACCGGGAGACCGGGGAGGGTACTCGTTCAACCCGGCGGGCTTTTTCGTACCCTTTCCAGGATATACGTAATTTCGCCGTTTCATCGGATGGGACTCTGCTGGTTGACGACAGGATTCCCGAAGCCCGGCGGGAATACGACGAAGAAATCGACGCGCTGTTGGATCGTATTGTTCTCCGTTTCGACCGGGAAGGGCATCTGTTGGATTACCTCGGCCAGGAAGGAGTGGGAGGGACTCCCTTTTCTTTTATAGATAGAATTGATGTAAATGTTCGAGACGAGATTATTGTAACCACCAGAAATATGAGAAACTGGAGGGTCTTCTGGTTTTCTTCCGACGGGCGTCCGATTTCTCGGGTGGACATCCCGACGGCATCCCTCCCTGTTCCCGACGGGAGGAGTTATTCCGTCTCGCTGGAGTCCGTATTCCCTGATACAAGCGCACGGTCCCTCTACCTGAAGGTCGATTATTACGGGAACGAGACGGATTCGGAGGAAAACGGTTCATACGGGTATATTTCATCCTCGATTCTGGTCCTGAATGCCGAGACGGGAATCTATAATGATGCCCTTGACGTACCTGTACATTATCGCGAATCCACCGAGCCGGCGGGGTTTTCCGAAGCCCGGGAAAAAATGTTGTATGAGTTTCTCGGTGTCGCCAAGGGGCAATACTTTTTTCTTATGAGTCCTGATGAGGGTTCTTATTACCGACTCATGATCCTGGACCGGGCAGGGGCTATACGGAAGCGTGTAAGGATAGAGCTGGCCGACGGTTCGCTCTATTACCGTGACATGCATGTTACCCCGGGGGGAATCCTCAGCGCGTTACTCTGTCTGGAAAAGGATGTGGAGATAATCTGGTGGAGAAGTGATCGATTTATAGGGGGAGAAGAAGAATGAAGATTGTTTCGGCCGCTCAAATGGCGGAAATCGACAGGATCAGTATAGAAGAGTACGGGTATCCCGGATTGGTTTTAATGGAGAACGCGGGTATTCGCATATTCGAGAGGTATCTCGAATCCTACCCCGACAGAAACCGCAGTCTTGTTTTTCTCGCCGGCGGTGGAAATAACGGCGGTGACACCCTGGTCATGGCCCGACAGGCCCACATCGCCGGGTTCCGTGATGTTACTATCCTGCTGACCTCCGGTGCGTTGGGTGAGGCTGCCGGAATTCATAAAAGGATCTGTGAAGGCCTGGCATTGCCCGTATTCCGTTGGAAAGCCGGGGGTACGGAAAAAGGGGAAGCCCTTCGGAAATTGAAGAGCGCCGATGTGATTTTCGACGGCATGATCGGTACAGGGTTGAAGGGCGCTTTACGGGGTACCGCCGCTGAGGTGGCGGAGGTAATACAAACCTGCAGGGGCTTGAAGCTGGCCATAGACGCGCCCAGCGGTATAGGAGATGCTTTTGAACCCGAATTTCCGTCCGTTAAGGCGGACATAACCTGTACCGTCGGACTGCCGAAACTCTCTCTCTACAGGCCGGCGGCCAGGCCGCGCTGCGGGCGTATCGAGGTCGTGGATATCGGATTCCCCGGGGCGCTTACAAGGGCGAACCACCTGAAGGGCGAGTTCCTTAAGCTCTCCGATCTGTCGGCGATACTGCCCCCGGTCAAACCGGACGCCCACAAGTATACCCGGGGGACGGTCTGCGTCTTGGCCGGCAGTCCGGGTACTGCCGGAGCCGCTTTCCTCACGGCGGAGACGGCTTCGCGAACCAGGGCGGGCATGGTAACCCTCCTGCTCCAGAAAGACCTCTACGCGACGGCCGCCGGCGGGTTTCGTTCGGTAATCGGCCGGCCCTGGGACCCGGCTTCTTCACCGGACCCCGCGGAATTCTCCCGGTATTCCGCCCTCTGCGTGGGTCCCGGATGGGGCTTCGACCGCCGGGAGCCCTGGCTGGAAGCCTGTGTTGCCGCCGGCGTACCGGGGGTGTTGGACGCGGACGGGCTTACATTGCTGTCCAGGCTGGGCAGGCGGATCGATTTCGACGGCCGCTGGGTACTGACGCCGCACCCGGGAGAATTCTCCAGACTCACAGGTAAAGGGAAGGACGAACTGCTCGGTGACATGCCCGGGGCCGTATTAGAGGCAGCGGAAGCCTTTAACGCCGTGGTTGTATTAAAGGGGCACGTTACATGGATAGGGGACCCCTCCGGAAGATTCGTCGTCATAGACGGCATGAATCCGTCTCTGGGAACAGCCGGCTCCGGTGATGTGCTTTCAGGTCTCCTGGCAGGCCTGTTGGCAGAAGGCCTGGACCCGTTGTCCGCCGCTTCGGCGGCCGTGCTGGTTCATGTCGAATCCGGCCGGCGATGTTTTTCCGATACCGGCTGGTTCACGGCGGAGGATCTGTTACCATATATATCTTGTATTCTTGCGGAATACGGGAATGGTGCATATGTACGGGAATGAAAGCAAGGAAGACGGAGAAATACGCTTCCATTACAAACGGGAAGAAAGAATCGGTGATACTGAGGAGACCGGGGGTAAGGATAAGACAAGCTTCTGGAAGATCTTCAGGCTCAACCGGACAACCCTTATCGTGCTTCTGGATATCATCGTTTTAACGGTGGTATTTATCATCTTCAGGCCCATGATGTCAGGGGATGATAACGTACTGGAAACCGATACCTTCCGGGCTGAATTGTCGGGGTTCCTTTTCGATGAAAAAGCCTACGTAAGCATAAAAGTGGAAGCCCTGCGGAAAACCTCCGGCGGGGCCGTAACAGTGCAGGTATGGTATGACGAGAATGAACAACGCTTTTCTCTGGCCGATACCGCCCCGCGGAATGCCGGAGAAGTAACAACCCTCCGGGTGGAGATACCTGCAGAGGGCGAGAGTGACTCGATACACGGCGAAATACTGCTTCCGGAGATGGAAGAAGCCCGGCTCCTTACCGCTGTTTTGAAACAGTAAGAAATTTAGTTGACCTGCACTACTACTTTGACTATTCTGTAGATAGCCAATAATTTAAGGCGAGGTGGATGTGTATGGTTCAGTTTTATTTCCTTTCAATTCTTCTCAATGTTACCGGAGGACTCATCATTGCTTCCGAAAGGGTAGGGGGCAAGTTTCCCTTTATCCGCGAAATGAGGGAATATCTCGACGAGAAACCGTCTTTTAAACTCGGATTTGCGCTGCTGGCTATTGTTATCGGTATATTAAAACTGCTCAGCGCTACGAAGGGTGATGTTCCCGTGGTCGGCGATCTGCTTCCTGTCCTGGCCGGGTGGACGGTCGGGGTCATACTGTTCTCGGAGTACTATTCGGTAAGGAATGAGCCCGACACGGTGGCGCTCAAGAAACCGGCTAACTTCCTGATAAGGAACAAAACGGTTTTCGGTCTCGCGGCGGCGGTTATCGGTGTTGTTCACTTCTTCATACCGGGGGTCCTTTTTCTCTAGATAATGCCCATTTCAACGGCCGGTGTAGCGGAGAGGAATGGAACCTTTTTACTTGCCCTGAGAAAACCGGGCACAAGTATCGGTGAAAGCTGGGAGTTCCCCGGCGGCAAGGTAGAAAACGGTGAAACACCCAGGGAAGCCCTGGTACGGGAATACGCGGAAGAATTCCGAGTACGGGTCAAGGTAGGCGAACAGATCTGTTCCGGCTCTTTTCGCAACCGGGGAATACACTATACACTCCTCGCTTTTACCGTTGAACTGATCAATGATGATTTTGTCCTGACCGAACACCAGAAGGTCCGGTGGTTCAGGCTGGAAGAACTGAAGCGAAGTAAACTTGCACCGTCGGACAGGATTATACTGAACCACCTTCTGTCCGGGAGTTAGTCATGGAGCATCTTGCCGACGTACTGAACGGACTGCTTTCGGATAGGTCGTTTTCAGAGTGTGTCACGCACTACCGGACCCTTCCGCCTGCGGAACCCACATATACCGATTTCCCACCGGAACTCCACGACCGTCTTGCAGAAACCCTCAGGTCGAGGGGTATTACCCGCCTGTACTCTCATCAGTATGAAAGTTATACCGCGGTCCGTGCCGGAAAGAATATAGTGGTGGTTACTCCGACTGCATCGGGAAAGACCCTCTGTTACAACCTGCCGGTTATGCAGGACCTGCTCCAATCGGAGGACGCAAGGGCCTTGTATCTCTTTCCTACCAAGGCCCTGTCGCAGGACCAACAGGCCGAACTCAATGAGATCGTCCTCGGTGCGGACCTGGGTATAAAAATCTGCACCTACGACGGGGATACACCCGCCTCCATCAGGGTCGCGGCACGGGACAGTGGGCGAATCGTTATCTCCAACCCCGATATGCTCCATACCGGGATTCTTCCCAACCACCCCAAGTGGATAAAGTTTCTCGCTTCACTGAAGTACGTGGTCATCGATGAGATCCATACCTACCGGGGCGTCTTCGGCAGCCATATGGCCAACCTTGTGCGGCGTTTGAAGCGCGTATTGGCCTTCTATGGAGCGGAACCGGTATTCATCTGCTGCAGCGCTACCATCGGGAATCCCGACCAGCTTGCAGAAACCCTGCTGGAAGAACCGGTGACGCTGATAGACAACAACGGCGCGCCCTCGGGTAAGAAGCACCTCGTACTCTATAACCCCCCGCTGGTAGACAGAATACAGGGTATACGTCGAGGCGTGGTGCTGGAAGCCCAGAAGATAGCATTGCGGCTGCTGAAGAACCATATTAAGACCATTGTATTTGCCCGTTCCCGGGTACGGACCGAGCTGATAGCATCATATATTCGTAAAAGCCTGAAGAATTTCTACGCGGACGACAGGAGAATTCGCGTGGAATCGTATCGTGGAGGGTATCTCCCCAACGAGCGGCGGGCAATCGAAAAGGGCCTGAGGGGCGGAACCATTCATGGCGTAGTATCTACCAACGCCCTGGAGCTGGGGATCGACATCGGCGGCCTGGATGCGGCGGTTCTTGCCGGATTTCCCGGCTCTATCGCTTCTCTGTGGCAGCAGGCCGGAAGGGCCGGAAGACGGAGTACCGAATCAGCCGCTTTCATTATAGCCTCCGCGGCTCCCGTGGACCAGTATCTGATAAATCACCCGGAATATCTCCTCGGCGAATCCCCCGAGTCGGCCTGGGTGGATCCGAATAACGTGTATATAGTCTCCGACCATATCAAATGCGCCGTTTTCGAACTGCCCTTTCATAACGGTGAGACTTTCGGCGAGGGAACCGAAGAAATGCTCTCTTTTCTGGAAGAAGAAGGCGTGGTAAGATATTCGGAAAGGGCCTGGTATTGGGCCGATCGTTCATATCCTGCCGAACAGATATCCCTTCGTTCCAGTTCTCCGGAGAACGTGGTCATCATCAATGCAACCGGCGGAAGGCAGGAGGTGATAGGTGAGATGGACGTGCCCTCGGCAAAGGAACTCCTCCATGACGGTGCGGTCTATCTTCACCGGCAGGACCAGTACCTGGTTACACGCCTGGACCTGGAAAATCACGCCTGTTACGTGGAATCGGCGGATGTAAACTACTATACGGACTCTATCGTCAAAACGGATATCAAGGTGCTGCATATAGACCGTACCGATATACGCTCCGGGACAGGGGTTCTCCTGGGGGACGTACTGGTCCGCACCCAGGTAACGAAATACAAGAAACTGAAGTACCACACCCATGAAAACATCGGTTACGGAGATATCTTTCTGCCCCAGGAAGAGATGCATACCAGCAGTACGGCCCTGGTGTTCCGGGACGATACCCGGGCGGGCAGGACTTTTGCCGCGGTTCCTGAATATATGAGAGAACAGCTCATCGGCCGCCTGGGCACGCTGCTCAAGCAGGTGGCTCCTGTTTTTCTTCTCTGCGACAGTCGTGATATCGGGGCGGCGGAACGGCTGAAGGATCCTTACACGGGATTTCCCACCATCTACATATACGACAAGGCCCCGGGAGGCTCGGGTCTCGCCCAGGGGTTCGCGGAAAAATTGCTCCACATACGTGATTCGGCCCGGGAACTGGTTTCTTCCTGTCCGTGCGAGGACGGCTGTCCGTCATGCATCGGACCGGATGATCCGAATTTCAGCGGCGGTCATGTAAAAAAGGCGGTTATAGAGTTCTTCGATACCTGGTGCGGGGAATGAGCGGTTCCGAATCTCTCAAGAAAAGGCTGGGTTACCTTCGATCTCAAAAAAAGTCCCCACCACTTTCCGACACCGGAAAACCCGACCGTAATGATCAGCCCGGTCCTTCCGGCTGGCTCCGCCGGGGGAGTTATGTTTGGGAGCGGACTATAGAAGGGGGCGATTTTTCGTTTGAGGGGGATGTATCCCCGCTGTTATGTCCGCCCATGGAAGAGCCTTCCCTCAGGTTTTTCGATCTGGAAACCACCGGCCTTTCCGGCGGGGCGGGGACAGTGGCTTTTCTCGCCGGGATAGGCATAGTCGAGGCGGGACATCTTTCGGTATACCAGGTATTCCTGTCCGATTTCCCCGGCGAGGCGGAATTTCTCAAAATCCTGACGGAAAAACTGCCGGCCGATACGGTCTTGGTGTCCTACAACGGCAAGAGCTACGATATCGCTCTTCTTAGAACCCGATGCCTGATGAACGGTGTGTCCTTTTCCCCGCCTCTGTATCATACAGACCTGCTCTATCCTTCCCGGACACTGTTCAGAAAGATCACCGGCAGTTGCTCCCTCCAGGTGATAGAGGATGAAATCCTGGGTGTACGGCGGCGGGGGGACATTCCCGGCGCGCGCATTCCGGAGGCCTACTTCGATTACCTGAAGACGGGGCGACTGACCGAGCTCGAGGCGGTGTTCCGGCATAATGTTCAGGACATTCTGTCCCTGTCCCGGCTGATTCTTTATATGCAGCGCCTTCTTTCCGATCCCACCGCGGCCGGCTCGGCCGATCCCGTGGGGCTCGGCCGATTGCTCATCCTTTCAGGACATCCGACGGCCGGCGCCTTTCTGATGCGGGCGCTGGAAAGGGGGAACCTCGAGGCCGGAAGGCTCCTGGGATACTATTTGAAACGGCAGGGGAGGTATACAGAGGCGGATGCGGTATGGACGACCCTGGCACGGCGGTTCAATGATCTTTCGGCGGCGGTTGAAAAGGCAAAATACCTGGAACACCGTCTTAAACAGCCGCGGATTGCCTTATCCTTCCTCGAGGAAACCATGGCCCGGCTGCCGCACGGGCTTCCGTCACGAATGCCCGCTCTCGATCACAGAATCAAAAGGCTCAGGAGAAAAGCCCGGGCTACGTGTTCCGATGGCCGGGATAGGTAATTCGGAATTCGCCGCGGATTTCGAAACCGCAACGCCTGTACAGGCGTACGGCTCCCCCGTTTGCCTGATTGACAAAAAGACAGGCCTTCCGGCCGCGGGAGTCGATATCCCGGATGAGCGCTTCCATAACCATACCCGCAAGGCCGCGTCTCCGGTGTTCGGGGAGTGTATACACCCCCCCGATCTGTTCGCAGGTAATACCCAGGGCATTGGTATTAGCCTTGGCCAAGGGGGTGCCGCCGGTGTCCAGGGCGGCGAATACGTGTTGCTCCGTGAGGATTCTATGGAGATTTGCCCGGCAGATACGTTCACGGAACAGTAAAGGATCCAGCATGACCTCTTCAAGTTCGTATCCCCTTTGCAGGGGAAAGAGCTCCGTTTCGTTGTTCCTGTGCATCCTGGCCACGGTGATGCCGGGGACATGGAAAACCGCTGCCGGAGGGGCTGAAGGGCGGGTCATGAGAAAGTAATCCATCGCGTGGCCCGTTCTGCCGCCGTACCATGAACCCAGGTGTGCTACCCAGGAGGTGTTGCCCATAATCGAGAAAGGCCTCCTCGGCAGCTGTGATAGAGGAGGGCTGATGGACCGGGATCCCTGCAGGTATCTGTCGCTTAAAACAGGAATAAGGACCCCTGAAGCAGAGATATGTATCGCGGCGATGATCTCGTCACCCTCCGAACAGATCAAGATACGATTTCGGAAGAGCGGTTTCCGTGTAGTCAGGGTCCGGGTAAAGGGCACACACCATTCTTCCCGGGCGGTAACAAACGACCGGAGGTCTTCCATCTGAGATTGCCTAACGGTAAACCAGGAAAGGGGACTCACGGCTCGGAACCTTTAAACCGTACAGGAAGTCTGCCTTCGGGGCTGAATACCCCGGTAACGGCGGCGAAACCGGCTTTGAACGAGTCTGCGCTGGTCCCATAGGCGGCAACGGCCCCGTCTATCCAGGGGACTTCGTCGAGATAGACCGGTGTAAGGACGGAAATAACGATTACCCGCGCACCGGAATCTTCTATTGCCTTGAGGCATTCGAGGCTGTTGGGATTCGCCAGGCAAAAAATAATCGTGGAATAGTTTTTTGCCAGGGCGGCAAGCCTGCGTTTTTCCGACGGGACGGGGTAGTAAAAGGGGGAGTAGGAAAAATCGAACACGTCCGCGCCGGGGAAGAATTCCTTTCCGACTTCGAAATATTCTTCGAATTGGCCGGCCAGGAGTATGCGTTCTCCGGGTACGGGGGTGTAGGGCAGCGCCGAACCGTTGATAAGAGTCACGCTTCTGAATGACTGGTCAAAGAAAAAATCCCGGCCCTCGGGGTTGGGCAGACGGAGCCGTTCCGGGTCGGGTTGCCGCGGTACGGCGTTTGTTTTTCTCAGGTATTCGAGTTTTACCCGGAGTACCCGGAATGCGGCGTCCTCCAGGCGTCTCTTGAAGCTCGGGTCCTCGTCCATAAGGGACAGCATACGGTTCCATATGCGTTGGTGGGTTTCCGGAAACCTGGAAATAAGGATAAAGTCGTTACCGGCTCGGAGTGCTTCTACGCAGACATCTTCTACATTATTCATACGCTGGTGAGCCCCTACCATGTGTAGATCGTCGGTCATGACAATGCCTTCGAACCCCAGACGTTCCTTCAGGAGCTCCGTCTGGAAGAATTTGCTTAAAGAGGAAGGAACTTCCTTCCCGGTAATGGCAGGAAAGCCGAGATGCCCGGCCATAATTGCGGGGACCCCTTCACGGATCATCATGCGATAAGGCACAAGATCACGGTCCCAGAGTACATCCAGATCATCCTCAATGATGGGAAGAGTGCCGTGGGAATCTTCATGGGCGTTCCCATGCCCCGGAAAGTGCTTCGCCGTGGCAATAATACCGGCTTTCTGCAAGCCGCGGTAGTAGGCTGTTCCCAGCACTGCGGTTTGCAGGGGGTCGGAAGAAAAAGCCCGGGGGCCGATAACATGGGCTTCAGGGTTTGCGTATACATCAACGGTGGGCGCAAAGTTCATGTTGATTCCCAGGGCTTTCAGCTCCAGACCTATATAGTACCCTGTCAAATAGGCGTCCTCAGGAAGCCCTGAAGCCCCGATGGCGATGTTCCCGGGGGTTTCTGAGGTCTCGCCGCGGATATGCCGAACCCACCCCCCTTCCTGGTCCGTCGCAATGATAAGGGGAACTCTGTGGGGGGTTTTGTAGGTTTCTTCCTGCATTCTGGCTATGCCCGCGGCAAGAGTTTCCGCGTTTAGGACATTCCAGCCGAAGATTTTTACACCCCCGATATAGCGGTCCCTTATCCAGCCGAGAAATTCCGCGTCAGGGGAATATCCCAGGTAACCCAAAAGAAGCACCTGGCCCAGGAGTTCTTCGTTGCTCATTTCGGAGGTGATTTGTCTTGCCGCTTCATCGGCAGGAAGGTCCGACCAGAAATCCGTAAGGCCGAAGGCCTCTTCTGATAAGAAGCCCCCGGTCAGTATGAAAAGGAGAAAGACGCAGACATATATGCGGGGCAGACCGAAATTACTCGTAAGCCTGGCCCTTCAAGTCGTCTACGTGCTGTGCGGCTACATGGGCGGCGATGGCCCCGTCGGCGGCCGCCACAACAATCTGTCGGAAGGGGGTTGCCCGCACATCCCCGGCGGCAAAGAGACCGGGGATATTCGTTTCCATCCTCATATCGGTGAGTATAAATCCCCCTTCGTCCTTTGGAACGTCTGGAACAAGGGCCGTCTGGGGAATTGAACCGACGAAAATGAACACGGCATCGAATTCTTCTTCGTACTCCCGGCCTGAATCGACCTGGGAAAGGAGTACCCTTTCGACCTGGTTTGTTCCGCGTATTTCCTTGGCAACGGTATTAAACCGTACATCGATATTCTTGTTCTTCAGGACCCTGTCCGCCAGGGACTTTTGGGCCCTGAAACGGTCCCGCCGGTGTACCATGACAAGTTTGTCCGTGATCTTTACGAGAAACATCGCCTCGTCACAGGCGGCATCCCCGCCGCCGACAACGAGTATTTTTTTATTTTTAAAGAAGGGTCCGTCGCAGGTGGCGCAGTAGGACACTCCGCGGCCGGAGAACTCCTTCTCTCCGGGAATATCGAGCAGCCGGTGCTTGGCGCCCGTGGCAAGGATAACCGCCATGGCGGTAAAGGTTCCTTTCCGGGTTTCGAGTGAAAAGACATCGCCTTCCTTTTTTAATGATGTAACCGTTGTGGACATGAAGTCCGCTCCGAAGGATTTTGCCTGTTTTTCCATTTTTTGTGAGAGTTCGATACCGCTGATGGGATTTTCGAACCCCGGATAATTCTCGAGATCACTTATCAGGAGGCTCTGTCCGCCGGGGGCCATTTCCTCGATAAGGAGTGTGTCCATATTAGCCCTGGCGGCGTACTGGGCGGCGGACATGCCGGCAACCCCTCCGCCTATTATGACGATTTCTCTGTCAGTATTCATAAAAAACTCCTATTGTTTTTAATCAGGGTATTCCTGATAAAATAACAGTAAATGAAAGAAAATGGAATACTTTTTCTACTGTTCACGACCGTGGACCTGAAAGTCCTGTAAATTCCGGAGGATTGAAATTATTGCAATCCCAGGTCCACGTTCGTGCACAGTGGATACTGTATAAATCACTAAATCTCCATTTTTATCTACCGAAGATAGAAGTAAGGAGTACCAGCACATGGAAAAGGTATCGATAATCAACAACTTAAAAGACTTAATGGCGAAAGAAATTCTCCTTCTCGAGGAGTTCGGCGGCAGGGAAGATGAAATCCGTTCATGTATCAGCTCGAATAACTGGAGCCGGCTCACCGAAACAATCCAGAATCTCTCGCCCCTGGCTGAAAAAATCGAAGAAGTAGAAAAACTGCGGGACGAATCTTTCACTTCTTTGCGCAGGATTTACGGCGAGAAGAAGGACGCCGGTTTCTACCATGTTGTATTTCATCTGCCGGAACCGGAACGGGACCTCTGTGTAGAGCTTTACAGAAAACTGAAACTTGCCGCTATCCGTATCCAGAGTATCACCCTCAGTATCGATTCCTATATTCGAACTGTTTCGGGTACGGTACGACAAATCCTTGAAGAGATATTTCCTTACCAGAAAGGGAAGATTTACTCCAAACATGGAAGTTCCGTCGACATCCAGGCCGAGCCCATGGTTTTGAATACCAGTCTATAAGGAGAATAACCGTTGCAGTCAACATTTGCCGGAATCGAAATAGGAAAACGGAGCCTCATCGCCCATACCCAGGGACTATCTACCGTCGGCCATAATCTCAGCAACGCTTCCGCACCGGGATACAGCAGGCAGCGGGTACATTTGAACCCGATGAGCCCCATATACATGCCGGGCATGAATCGGGAAGAAACACCCGGTCAGGCCGGCCAGGGTGTAGTAACGGACCGAATCGAGCGGGTTCGGGACCAGATCCTCGAAAAAAGGATTGTGGCACAGGCAAACGGAACAGGATACTGGGAAACCATGGACCGGTATCTTCTGATGGTGGAGCAGGTCTATAATGAACCCACCGAGCACTCGGTAAGGACTCTGATGGACAAGTTCTGGGATTCATGGCAGGAATTATCCGTCCATCCCGACGAGACGGCGGCCCGTCAGTCGGTCATTCAACGGGGAGAGGCTCTTATAGACGGAATCCATCAGCAGTTTACCTCCCTGAAGGAGATTCGCGGTATGCTCGAAGAGGAAATACAGGTAACCGTGAACCGCGTAAACGGTGTACTGAACGAGATTGCCGGTCTCAACGAGCAGATTGTGAAAATCGAGGCCATGGGTGATAACCCGAACGATCTCCTCGACCGGCGGGACAGGCTGGTGGAGGAACTCTCCGGTATTCTCAATATTACCGTCGACGGCAGGGACCCCGATGAATTCACCATCCATACCGGGGGGCTTCAGCTTCTGCAGGGGAGGAACGTCCACCCCCTGGAAGCCCGACCGAACCCCGTTAACGAAGGGTATTCTGATGTCACCTGGAAAGATTCCGGTGAACAGGCTTTTTTTACCGGCGGCAAGCTCGCCGCTCTGGTTGAACTGCGGGATATCGATGTGCGTAATGAAATCCAGAACCTCGATATGATGGCGATTAACTTTATCGACCTCGTAAACGAAGTACACACCGCCGCCTACGGTGCCAACGGTAAAACCGGTCTCGAGTTCTTTGTGGAATATCCCTTTGTAAACAATGTGGCAGGCAATTACGATCGCAACGGAGACGGTGAATTCGATTCCACGTATATCTTCAGAATAAACGGGGCCAACACATTGGTACCGGAGGATCAGATCGGGCTGGCCGGGACCATGACTCTGGCAGCTCCCGGTGGTACCGTGGATATCGAATATTTTCCCACCGACACGGTAAAAGACCTCATTGACAGGATCAATACCTCCGGCGCGGAAATCTCGGCCCGACTTTCGAGGAACGGAACGCTTTCGCTCAGGGCTACACCGGCGGCTGCGGCGGATAATCCAGATTTTGTGATCCGGCATATCGAGGATTCAGGACAATTTCTCACCGGCTATGCGGGTATCCTGGTGGACCAGGGCCCGGAGGGTGCCTACCGCTGGGACCGGGCCGATGCGGCGGTCCTGCTCCGGGGAGGAGCCCTCGATTACGCCGCCGCGCCCCTGGCTCATCCGGCCGGCTGGATAGAAGTTAACCCCACCCTGGCCGAGGATCCGTTTTCCGTGGCCGCGGGTTTCGGTATCAACGGGCGGCCTGCCGAAGAGGGGGACGGAACGGCCGCTTTGGAAATAGCTTCCTTGAGAAACACCGATGTGATGGCGGGTGGAGTAAGGAGTTTCGACGACTACTTTTCCGAGACCGTTGCCAACGCCGGATTGAAGGGAGAAACAGCGCAGCGCGCCTACGAAACCCAGGATCTTATCATGAAGGAACTCAAGGGGATGCGGGACGCCGTTTCAGGCGTAAACGTGGATGAGGAATTTGCCCAGCTCATAAAATACCAGCACGGCTATGCAGCTGCGGCGCGCTTTATCTCGGAGTTCAATAAACTTCTTGATACCATTATAAACAGAATGGGAGTGTAGGTAATACATGAAACGAATAAGCACCCAGATGCCGAACGACGATATGCAGTACCACATGCGAATGCGTGAATGGCGCATGAACGAACTACAAAACCGTATGGCGGAACAGACCAGGGTCAAAGAACTGCGGGACGATCCTGTGGCGGCCGCTCATTCAACGCGCTATACATCGAAAATCCACAGACTTACGCGATTTACCAGGAACATCGATACGGCCAGGGGAAACCTGCGGATAGCCGAGGGGTATATGTCTTCGGCAAATGATATTCTCCACAGGATTCGGGAAATCGCCGTGCAGGGAGCCAACGGTACCTACACCAGGCAGGAAACGACCTATATGGCGGAGGAGGTCAACGAGCTCCTCAACGAACTAGTGGAGATTGCAAACGCAAAGAACGGCGACGGATCGACTATTTTTGCCGGAGACAGGACTGGCGGGGATGCCTTCCGGGTACTCCGGGGAGGTGTCCCGGGGACCGACAAGAACGTGGTTACGTCCGTGGACTATATCGGAAATGCGGCCCCCGGCAAGGTCGAGATTTCCGAGGGGAGCTATATAGAGGCCGCGCTCCAGGGCAACCGGGTATTCTGGGCGGAACATCAGCAGGTGTTTTCCAATATCGACGCACAGACCTTCCAGGTTCAGGAAGACTCCTCGATTTTAGTGGACGGTATCGAGGTATCCTTGAAGAGCGGGGATTCGGTGCATTCGGTTATCGCAAAGATCAACCGGTCCGGTGCGGCGGTCAAGGCGTCCCTCGATCCTGTCCGTAACAGTCTCCTACTGTCTACGACCATTCCCCACGAATTGATGCTGGAAGACCTGGGAAAGGGTACCGTCCTTCAGGACCTGGGGATACTCGGTGATACCGGAAGGCCGCCGGGCAATTATCATCGGGATGCCCGGGTCTCCGGCGGATCACTCTTCGATATGATCATACATCTGCGGGATACCCTGTACAGCGGCGACACCCTCCGGATAGGCGGCGCTTCATTGAAGGGTCTCGATCTCGCCCAGGACAACCTGTTGTCTTCCATCGCGGATATCGGGGCCATGGACGAACGGATGCAGGTGGTGGAAAAAAGATTGGCCTACGAAATACCCGAGCTCAAAGCAAAAAACTCCAAGGAGGTCGATATCGATCTTGCCGAAGCAATTACCGATCTTAAAATGCTCGAGTATACCCATAAGGCGGCCCTGCAAACCGCCGCCAGAATACTCCAACCTACCCTGATGGATTATTTGAGGTAACCCCGAGATGCAGGTACAAACAAAGCCGTACGGTATGATCGATGTCGATGAACGTCAAAAAATTTTTTTTCCCTTTGGTATACTCGGTTTTGAGAACCTGCGGGAATACGTCCTGTTGGATGCGGTGCAGCAGCCGTTTTACTGGCTCCAGTCCCTGGAGGTTCCGGAAATTGCCTTTGTACTCATAAACCCGGTGGTTTTCAGGCCGGACTATTCCCTCGACGTTATGGAAAGCGACCTGGAAGAGATAGATATCGAACGAAACAACGGAGATAATATCCTGATCTTTGCCATCGTAACGATCCCGGAGAACCATTCCAAGATGACTGCTAATCTTCAGGGACCGATTATTATCAACAGGGAAAAGAGAATAGGTCGTCAATCGGTCTCCACCAACGAAAAGTGGAAGGTGAGGCATTTTATTCTGGATGAACTCGCTTCCCTCAGGAATGAGACATGCTGATATTAGCGAGAAAGGTCAACGAGAGTATCAACATCGGTGACCAGATCGAAATATCCGTGGTCGATATCCGGGGGGATCAGGTAAAAATAGGGATAAATGCGCCGCGGGAGGTAAAAATCTACCGTCACGAAGTGTATGAAGCCATACAGCAGGAAAACCGGGCGGCTGCGGCGGCGGGTACCGACTTGCCTGCTATTGAATCCATGCTCATGAAACCGCCGGAGGAGGACTAGGTTCCTCCGGCTCATCCTTCAGCAATTCGTACACATCGCGAATCGAGTCCGATATAGAAAGAAACGCCTCTACCAGAGCCGGATCGAAGTGGCTTCCGGAGGATTCTGAAATAATAGCCCTAGCTTGTTCATGCGAGTAGGCTTTTTTGTAACTTCTCTTCATCCGCAGGGCGTCATAGACATCGGCAATTGCCACTATTCTGCCGGAGAGGGGAATCATCTCTTCCGAAATGCGATAGGGATATCCTGTACCGTCCCACCTCTCGTGATGGGTAAGGGCAATCTGTTTAGCCATCTCATGGGGATATGTGGCCATAATATAAGCCCCGTTTATCGTGTGTTCCCGCATAATGTCCCATTCCCACGGGTCCAGGGAACCTGCCTTGTTGAGGATATCATCGGGGGTCCCGATTTTGCCGACATCGTGCATCGGCGCAAGAAAGGTGATGTTGTCGATAAACTCGGCGTCTACCTCGGGATAGTTACCCTTTTCGTAGAGATATTTTGATATAAGCCGTGAGTATTCGCCGACCCGCTTGATATGTTTGCCGGTATCATTGTCTTTCATCTGTGAAGCGTGCAGGAGGCTGAGAAATGTATTGCGGAGGATACTTTTGTTTTCATCCGTTACGTCGTCGAAGTAAGCGGTATATCCGCAGTGGTTATAATGCCCCTCACTGTCTTTGAATATTGGAGCTATGAGGATATTGGCCTGCTTTGTCAGGCGCCGTCGGCTGCTCATCTGTACTCTGCCCCGGTAGCTAAGGCCTGTTTCAGCCGACTTTGCCGATGAAGTTATCGAGGGGGTTGTGCCGCTGTTTTCGAGAGTGTCAAAGGGTTCATTGATATGCTTTCCAAGGGTATCCGTATACTCACCGAAGGTCGCGGTGAATGCATCGTTCTTCCAGAGGATCCTCAAATACGTATCGAGAATGAGGAAGGGGAGGGAACTCCGGCTCATGGAAAAGAGAATTCGTTTAATACACGGCGTTTCCAGGGGTTCCAGGCTGAAAGACGGGGCGTTCTCCGGAATATCGAGAGGTTCGGCTTCTTCGACTTCCTCCAGTTCTTCCAATTCGGCGTAGAATTCATCTTCCACGTGTTCACTTCCTGTTCAATTCGGCGTCGCTCTTACGAATATACACCGGTCCTTGATCGGGAGCATCAGGGCCGGTTTCACTAAATCGCGAGTTCCCCAATACCGCGCATGCATATCCTGAAGCGTAAAGAGGTCCCCCGGCGTTGAATATGCCTTCACGTTCGGTTTGTATAGTCTCGTAGAGCCGCACGGAACCGGGTCCGGTCAACAGAACCCGATCATAGCCGTGTATTAAAGGTAATACATCGGCGGAGGCACAATCAAGCTGTTCCGTCATTCGTTGCCCCCCATAATATAGGGCGCAATAGAATCGGTCCTTCCTGGCGTCGACCAGGGGGACAACCGCGCCGTCGAAGAAGGCAAATCCCCAGGCAAGAATATCGAGGGTGTCCACGGAAACCAGCGGTACCCCGGCGCCCTCGGACAAACCCTTGGCGGTAGTCATGCCGATTCTCAGGCCGGTAAAGGACCCGGGGCCGCGGGCGCAAACGAGAAGGTCCAGGTCCGCAGGTGAAACAGCGGCTTCTTCGAGGATACCGGATATTGTCGGAAGAAGAGTTTCGGCGTGCCGCAGACCTCCGGCCGATTCTCTGAGAAAAATTTCTTTGCCCTTTAAAAGGCACGTGCTGAGAATGGATGTGGAGGTGTCGAAGGCCAGTACGTTCATACTCCCGTCCCCCGTATTGTAATACGCCGTTCTTCATTCCCGGTTATTTCGAAGGATACGTATATGGTATCATCCGGCAGGGCCTCACGGGCATGTTCGGCCCACTCGATAACCGAAATACCGCCTGCGGAAAGGAGTTCTACGCCGCCGGTCTCTTCCAGTTCTTCCACGGAAGAAATACGGTAGAGGTCCATATGGTAGAATGGCAGGTCCCCCTCGTACTCGCTGATAATGGTGAAGGTAGGGCTTGTTATTTCCTCCGCCACATCAAGGGCGTCGGCTATGCCCTTGACAAAGGTGGTTTTCCCGGAACCCAGGGGGCCCGAGAGGGCGACAACAGCCCCGGGCTTCAGGGTGGCCCCGAGGACGGCTCCTTCTCGTATGGTGCTGTCGGCGTTTTTCGTGATAATCGTTTTCAGAGAAGGTTTCCTTTCTTTTCAATAGAGGAAATGTATTCCTTGAGGGAGCGTAGAGCGGGTACCCGGGGATAATCGAATGTAGCCGGCAGTTGTATCGATATGTCTAGTTTGCCCGTGGCCGACCGTTCGACGGAGAACTCGAGAGGATGATCCACCCGTTTGCCTTTCACGATTTCATACACCACGGTGGCGGTATAATCATTCCTGTAAAACAGGTGGTTCTCCTTTTTCAGTATGTCTTTGATGGTTACAATTTTCATCCGGGAATCTTAGTGAATTTACACGGTTTTTTCAAGCTCGTAGATAAAAGCGTTTATTATATTGAGGTTCTTTTTCGAAAGACGGGTAAACATGATATTCATGATTCCGCCTACGGGTTGAACCCTGGTAAGGTTTATGACCTTTCCGAAGGCCGCTACCTGCTTTTTCCTGGATGTTTCGAATTCCACCTTGATGAGCTGCCCCTTGAGGAGGGGATAGTTTGTTTTTATGGCGCATCCTCCGGCGGAGATATCGAGGATCGTACCGAGGGCTCCGTTTTTTGTCTCGACAAATGCTTTTTTCTGCCGGTTTTTCCCCGTTCCCAGGGTCATAACCCTGACCGGGTAAAAATATGAAGGCCGCTCGAGGGATTTACGCCGGTACCGACGCTGGTGGGCCTGTTGTACTAAGTTGGAATGCTGCAGCAGAATGCAGGGGGCGCCCTTGATGGTATTATACCCCATTACCTTTGTGTTGAACGAATACCCCTGGCCGTTGGTTTTCCAGAAGAACACATTCACCTTTGTGCCGCGTTTCCAACGGATTTCCGCCCCTCCGTCATCGGTCGGAACCTGAGCGGCTATCATATCCCGAAGGTTGCTCACAACCATGGAGGAGAAACGTCCGCCGTTTTCCGGGTTCAATGTCAGGTTCTGACCCGTCCCGATCTGTCTGCTTCCACCGATTTTGGAAGGACCCTGTACAGCCCGTTCAACGGCCTGTTTTATTCCGTAAATTGTAGCCCTTTGAGATTCCTTTACCTCCGGCGAAGATACCTGGCTGTCGATATCGGCCAGGGCTTTCTTGAGAATCAGGTCCAGCTGTGCCGAATTGGTCAGGAGTGCGTAGGGTGACCTGACCGTATAGTTTTCCAGGAAATTCTCCAGGGTTTTGATCTGGGTCTTGGTAAGTCCGATGGCGGCGGCGCGTTTTCTAAAGGCGGATTTACGGAACCTGGCCGGCTTCGCCGGTTTTCCCGGTTTGCCCTGTCCCTTCCCGAACACTTTTCCGCCGACTAACAGAACCAGAAAGAATGCGGCAAAAAGCGAAGCGCCGATGGCAATGGTTCTTGGAGAATTCTCCTTGAGTATCGGCTGCAATTCCTTCAGAAGGGGGAGAAGAATATTCATCGGCTGTTCTTCCGTGAAAGCAAGACTTCCAGGGACGGCAGGAGCTCTTCCAGCCGAGGGACGATCTCATATTCCAGAAGATCTCCGATTAATACACTGTCGTTTATCGTAAAAGCTTCGATTAGCTCCTTCAGAACATTGTTGAAGTCGGTATAAAAATCTTTAAAACCCTTGTCCCCCACCTTCATGGTATCCAGAGCGGGGTCTGATTCGTCCAGGAGTAAAGGGTAGAGACGAATGATTTTAGACACCAGTTCGATAAAGGTCAGGACCGTACCCATGGCTTCTCTGTCTTTGCCGGTCTGTAAAAGCAGCGAGACGTCGCTTATACCGTCCAGCCCTGCTTTGAGGGCTTCCGCCGTTTTTTTGAGCTCCTCCGCCGGAGCCGAGACTTCCCGCATCCTCTCCGAAATAAGCGAGAGGATCGAATCCAGGTGGGTTGAAAAGGACGTGCTGTTCTCATACACGGGATTATCGGAAAACACTCTGTGGCTACGGATCTGCTCATCCAGAATTTTCGACAACCGAGTGGCCGTCTCACCGTTTTGCGGGGAAATGGGAGGATGGTTGGAGACCAGTGAGTCGATACTGTCCCTCACGGCAGGGTAATCCGATGCCAGGTCCTCTAGAAGGGGCGTATTCTTCTTTTCGTAAGCCTTGAGGGTTGTAGAGAGAAACTGTCGTACCGTACCGAGATGTTCGTAGAGGGTTTCCCGCATTGTACCGGCGGATATGTCGATGGTCCCGATATGTTCAATCGGCAGATGAGCCCAGGAATCTCTTTCTTCCCGTGTAAGCTCTTCACCGTTGTGTTCAACCTTGGTAATCCTGAAGCCGGCCTCCTGAATAAGTCTGAACAACTCGTCTATTACATCGGCCAGTACTTTCTCGTTTTCCAGGGTTACATCGAGGGGTTCCCGGTTTAGTCGTATTTGCACCTGTAGTTACTCCTTACCTAGTGTTTCGTACCGTGGATACGTGTCAGGTCAATCCTGTCCTCCGCCCAGGCTCCTGTTCAGGTTTTCTATAGCCTGAGATGATTCCTCCAGCGACTGTATAGCGCCTTCCATCATGCCGTATTTCCTTCTCAGCTCTTCTTCCTTCGCCGCCAGTCTGTCCTCGTAGTTTTCGATGTCCCGGTTTGTCCTCTCCATACGGTTATCCAGTGAGGTAATCTTATAGCTTATTATTCCCCCTGTTTCTACATAGGGTTTGATATAGGTGTCGGCGATATAGGCGGCCCCGCCGTCTATAACAAAATCACCGTCGGAATCGCGGCCGAAGAGCTGGGCAACGGCCTGGAGATTGTCCCGCAGGGCCGAATCGAGCTTGTCTTCCTCTATCTCGAGGTATCCGCGGAGCTTGGTAGTGTCCAGTCCCCCGCCGAAGCCGCCGCTGTTGGTGGATATGCCGATCTGGGAGAGAAGAGCAAGATTCCTGCCCTCGGAGGTTTCATAGGCGTTCATCATGATCGTCTGCAGTCGCGATTTCAGCTGCATCAGGGACGTATCCCCCTGGTAGAGCCCCAGCTTTTCCCTGGCTTCTTCCCGTTCTTCCTTGGACAGGTAGGACAGCTCTTCTATAATCGATTCGTCCGATGAGGTGAGTACCTGGATTTCCCCCAGGAGCTGGTTGTAATATCCTACAAAGGTAATTATTTGGTCCTTCACCGCCTCCCTGTCCGGCTCCACGGAAAGAGATACCGGTTTTTCACTGGATCCGTGGAGATGAAGGGTTACCCCGGGGATCAGATCATCGACCGTATTCCCGTCCCGCTGCACCCTGATTCCTTCATACTCTAGGAGACTGTCCCGGGCTTCGGAAACCGGGTGTGCGGGCACATAATCTCCCCGTACCGAGGGGTCGAAGATCTTGATGGGTCCGAGTTCCACAATTTTATTGGTATTACGATTACGCAGCTGTACGGCGTCGAGAGAATCAACGTAATCCGACAACCTGATCCGCAGGGCCTGGGTCGTTTCAGTGTCCTGCAGATCAGGAAGGGGTACCACCGTATTACCGGACCGGAGAAAGAGCACCGACATATCCTCTACTCTGGGTGGAGGCTCGGGGGGCGACCACTCGGGAAGATCGATTTTGCTCGACGCGCTTTCTACCGTAACACCCTGGAAGGTAATACTCCCGCCTGATGGAACATCAGGACCCGGGGGAGGGGAGGGTTCGGTATAATCTTCTTCACCGGTACGTCGTATCCGGACTTCCACTTCGAGAAAAAGATTTTCTGTTGAACCGACGGGAGGAGTTACGGGAATCGACGCTTCCGCGCCCGGAGACGCACGAAGGGTGTCTTCATCCACGGAAAAGAGGTCCCGCTCAAGGGGGGCGGACCATTTCTTCAGGTGGTCTATTGCGTGTGCGATGTCCCGGCTTTCAGCCCTGGTTTCGCGCAACATTTCGCTTTGAAGGGCTAACTCCCGGGCGGCATCGGAAAAACCGAGGGGGTTTCCCGCTCCCTCCTTCAGCGACTCTATCAGTAAAACGTAGGAATTCGCCGTATCCTTTACAACCTGGGCCTGCACAAGATCTTTGCCCTTCCTGGTAAGGGTTGATGCAAAATCCGACAAGTCCCCACCGTCATAGGAAAATGATACTTCTTCATCCCCCACGGTGTAGGTATACCGGCCTTCCCTTACCGTGAAATCTTCCGGCAGGGACGAGGAGAGAAACCGATCGGATGCAGCTGTTTGCAGAACCTTCACATCATGCGAGTCCAGTTCCGCTTCCCGGGTGGCGGAGACCGTAAACACGGATTCATTGTCCGAAACACCGACCCTGCTCTGAAAAGGGGTATCGAAGCCGTACAATTTTTTTGCCGAGTCCCGGAGGTTTGTGAGTTTTCTAGTAACATCCCGCCAGACGCCCTTCTGTTCCTCCATCCTGGACAGCTCGTTCTCGAGCCGTTCGAGGGGGACCCGTTCAAGCTCCATGAGTTTTTCTATCATCTTGTCGGTCTGGAGTTTACTGGTTACGCCGGGGATGGATATATCAGACATATGTCTTGCTATCCCCCCTTTTGTAATGATTGACTAAATCTTCTCGTCGAACAAAATTCCCAGGGCTTTCCGCATACGGATATGGAGCCTCTGGAGCTCCTCAGGGGGGATTTCCTTAATTACTTTATCGGTCTCACGGTCGATCACCTTTACGACTACCTGTTCCAGTTCACGATTGATGGTGAATTTGAGTTTCCGGTTGAACATGTCGGTTATACGGATGATATCTTTCAGATATTTTTCTACGTCGATATCCTTTTGTTGAACGGCCGCCTCCCTTGATGCGGCTTGAGCAGCCTTGACTGCCCTGGAAGCCTGACTGGTTTCCTGAAACCGTGTCTGTCGAACTGGTGCATGTTTTACGTTGGATATTTCCAGTTCCATGACTATTCCTCGAACTTAAAATAGCGGGAAGGCGGCGCGAGCCTTCCCCGCCGAAATTGCGGAAAGAGATTGCGTCCAGACATCTCTTTCCCTGTCGGAACATGCCCTATATGAGACTGTTCCTTAGAATAGCTGCAGTACCGACTGGGTCTTGGTGTTAGCCTGAGCGAGCATTGCTGTCCCCGACTGAACGAGGATCTGGTTTTTAACGTATTCAACCATCTCCGAGGCCATATCCACATCGCGAATTCTCGATTCAGCCGCCTGCAAGTTCTCGGCTGCGATAGCGATGCCTTTCGATGCCATTTCAAACCGGTTCTGGTACGCTCCCAGGTCGGCCCGCTGCCGCGATACCCTTTGAAGGGCCGAGTCAACGGTTCCGATAGCCCGGTTGGCTTGCTCGGGATTAACAATGGCAAGTACTCCTTCCATCCCCTGTTCACCTTCGAGCCCAAGTGCCGTTGCCGTCATAGTGCCGATGTAAACCCTTTCGTTCTGGTCCATATTTGCGCCGACCTGGAACTGCATCACCCGTTCACCGTTTTCGGCAAAACTGCCGGTGAGCATGTTCATACCGTTAAACTGGGCGTGTGAAGCAATTCGGTTTACTTCGTCTATCAGCTGGGAAACCTCGACCTGGATCTGCATTCGATCTTCATCGGTATATACACCGTTGGCCGATTGTACCGCCAGTTCCCTCAAACGATGCAGGATATCCTGCGTTTCCTGAAGGTACCCTTCGGTCGTCTGAATGAAAGAAACCCCGTTCTGGATGTTTCTTTCGGCCTGGTTTAATCCCCGTATCTGACCGCGAAGCTTTTCCGATACTGCAAGACCGGAAGCGTCGTCACCGGCTTTGTTGATTCTCATACCGGATGAAAGCTTCTCGATATTACCCGCAACCTTGCCGGATTGAACGTTCAGTACTCGGTTGGCGTACATCGCACTCATGTTGTGGTTTATTACCATATATACCCTCCTTGATATAATTAAGAAGGCCTCCTTGGCCTTCGTCCTATGCGGCTGCAGGGAGAAAACGGATAAAAAGCCGCGCCACTTTCGATCCGTATCTTCACCTGAGCAACAAGGAGAGATTCCCGGCCGGTTTTAGACCGGAAACTCTCCTTCTTCTTCATAGGTCTAAAGAGGGTCTTTTTTCAAAGAACATACGGCCTAACCGGCCATATTAAGTATAATACCTTACCCGAGTAATTGCAAGACGGACTGGGTTTTCATGTTCGCCTGGGCGAGCATGGCGGTTCCGGCCTGAACCAGGATCTGGTTCTTGGTGTATTCGACCATTTCTGAAGCCATGTCCACATCCCGTATCCTGGATTCCGCGGCCTGAAGATTTTCAGCCCCTACATCCAGCCCGCGTACTACGTGTTCCAGCCTGTTCTGATACGCACCGAGATCCGCCCTTTGCTTGTTGACCTTCTTCAACGCCATGTCCAGCAAACCGATTGACCGGTTGGACTCCTGAGGCGACTCCAGCGTCATGATCTGCTGAGTACCGATGTCGCGGAGATTCAGGGCGGCCGAGGTCATCGTTCCGATGTACACCCGCTCGCGCTGGTCCATATTGGCCCCTATATGGAACCACATGGATGCCGTTACAGTGTTTTCACCGGTCTCCGAGGCGAAACGGCCGGTCAGCATATTCATGCCGTTGAACTGGGCGTGGGAGGCGATCCTGTCGACCTCGTCCACCAGTTGGGAGATCTCGATTTGAATCTGCATCCTGTCTTCTTCAGAATATATACCGTTGGACGACTGGACGGCCAGTTCTCTCATCCTCTGCAGGATATCCTGGGTTTCTTGCAGGTATCCTTCCGTCGACTGTATGAAGGAAATACCGTTGGAAGCATTCTGTGAAGCCTGTTTCAAGCCCCTGATCTGTGCTCTCATTTTTTCGGATACGGCAAGACCGGATGCATCGTCGCCGGCCCTGTTAATCCTGAGACCCGAAGAAAGTTTCTCCATGTTCTTCGTCAGGGCGTTATGGGTTTCTCCCAGCTGCCTGTTGGCAAAGAGCGCACTCATGTTGTGATTGATTATCATTGTATCCTCCGTGAAAATGTATTCGGGCTTCCTTGCCCTGTAACTCCGTACCTGCGGAGTTATGTACATATAGATCATAGATTTCGGCACTTTCCGTTGAAATTAGTTAAGCAGATCTCAAGAAAGGGCCGATATTCTACCCAAAGGGGAAACCCGGCCTGTCTCGGCCGTAAACAGGACGAGATTACCCTCATTTCATTGTATCGACCCCCCCCTTATTAATCTTTAACGTCTTTCTGTTCTTTTAGAAAAAAAGTTGGAGGGTTATAGTCCGAGGTATTCGAGATATTGCCTGGCAATGTCGTCGTCGGGATCGATGTCGAGGACCGTTCGAAAAAAGCCGGCGGCTTGCTCCGGTTCTTCTTGTTTTATGGCAAGAATTCCGAGATTGGCAATGATCTTTGTATTTTCCGGCTCCAGGCGAAGGGCTTTTTCGAGTTCTTTACGACTCTCCGCATAGTATCCCAGCTCGAGGAGACAGATAGCCAGTTCGTTATGCGTGTCCGCCTCTACCGAACCGTGCTCGAGTGCCTTGTAAAAGGCGTCCCGGCCTTCACGGTAGTGACCCAGGCGGCGGTGAGCCCATCCCAGGAGGAACCATGCGTTCCATACGTCCGGGTTGGATTCGAGAAATTCCGAGATCCGCTGTATGCCTTCTTCTTCTTTTCCCATTTTGATGAAATCATAGGCTTCGGAGAAAAGAACATCGAAGTGTGAACGGTTTTTTAGCCGTTGTATCATATCCTGTGCCTTTTTCTTTTTCTTGGAGTCGTCGGAAAGCCCTATAAAGGCATCGAGATGGAGCAGGGCTTTATCGAAATTCCTTCGCTTGAGATAGAAGGTACCGGCGTTGAGGTGAGCTTCCGGTGAATCCGGATCGATGGCCAGGGCCTTTTTATATGCATCAAAGGCCCGTTCGTAGCAGCGGTCCGCGAACTCGTCCTTTCCTATCCGTTCATAGGCCTCACCGTGTTCTTCATATACAAGGGCCAGGTTAACGGCACTTGCCAGGTCGTCGGTAAAAAGGTTGGAAAGGGCCAGGAAAATTTCTTCTGCTATGTCGAAATCCTTGTTTCTTGCTTTAATAACCCCCGCTTCCAAGAGTTCCGATTTTATATCCGGTTTTACCGCTGTTAAGAGGTTTCGGAAATAATCGGCGTGCTCATGTTCGGGGTCATATGCCAGGATCCGGAGCATGGCCGCGATAATCATCTCCCAGGAAAGTTCCTGGAGACTGAGTTCCGAGTGGGGCTCCGGAAGTTCTACCGGCATAAGAATTGACGTATCAATGGGGAGCGTGTCGATGCCTTCGATGTCCTCCGGTATGGAGACGTAGACGATATTGTCTAGAGCCCTCTTATCCGATCCGTCGATCATGTAGTGCTCTCCGAGGTAAATTTATTCAGTTGTCTCAAGTATTCGTTGATGCGCATTTTATAATCCATAGGCACGGATTTTTCATCGAAAAGAATCGCCAGGGCAATAATATCCTTCCTGCCCTGAACCGTTTCGTGCCGGATTATTTTCCCCGGTATCTGTAACGGCGTCTTTTTCTCCTCGAATTCGAGACTCAGGTTGACGGGTTTGTTCATAATAAATTTTGCCACACCGGAGATAATGCACTTGGCACCTGAAAAGGAAAGATCCCTCAGGATACCCTTGCGGGGAATGCCCTCGATATAGAGAAATATGCTTTTTGTCTTCAACCCGAGGGTCCTCTGGACCTCGTCGGTAACCTCGATCCGTTCTTCTTTACGCTTTTTCGAGTTGATATTGGTTTCCAGGAGCTGGCCCAGTATTGCGATCAGATCATCCGACGGCCGCTGTGTAAACTCGAGGGTAATAAACATGAGCTCCGGTTTTTCCTTGTTGTAGGGATTATAGCCGGTTATTTTGGCAGGAACGAAGAAAGCCAGCGGATCCGCTTTATCTTCCTGGTTAAAGGCAAACCTCAGGGAGACAAAATTATTTGCCTCCCTGATTTTATTAAAGAAATCCTTGGTAAGGCTTGCGATGACTTTCGCGCCGGACATGGATGAGGAATAAATGATGCAGGGCTTCTGGTT
Source organism: uncultured Spirochaetales bacterium (assembly GCA_964410865.1). GTDB lineage: Bacteria > Spirochaetota > Spirochaetia > JAFGDJ01 > JAFGDJ01 > JAFGDJ01. The sequence continues at coordinate 42,483 of CAYPIQ010000025.1, forward strand.
ACCGAGGCATTTGAGGAAATTCTGGTCCGTTTTAAGACCTATAGCCTGGATAACTTCCTTGGTAAAGGCTACATCTATGGTTTTAAACTGTTCGAAATATCTTGATATCTGTTGACCGGTTATTAGTGACATTTCATGTTTGATAGTAGTATCTCTTTCGTTTAATTGTCAATAACGGCGTGCCGGAAAACGGCGATGGAAAAAATCCCCGCGATGCCGCTTGGGGAGAAATCTCTTGAACTCCAATTGTTCAAGTGGGTTTCCGCATCGGGACATCCTGTTGTCCGCTAAAAGCGGACGGCATTCAATCCCGAGATTTGGAATCCCGTTCTGATGGGTTGACCCAAGAGATATAAACCCCTCCCGAACACCGCAGGGTTACTGTATTCCCAAACTCTTGTCGATCCGATCTATTATACTGAGCGTAATCCTCTCGACTTCCGCCGGATCCTCTCCGGTGTCGTCTCCTTTATGGAGTTCGTCAGCTATTGTCAGACATGTTAAAATGGCGGTTTTTAACGGATCCTTTACCCCTACGGAGGCTTCGATCTCATCGGTCTTGCTTTTTATGTATGTCAAAAGACCTTCGAAGTATTCCGGCTCTTCATCAGTCTGGACGGTGAACGATGTACCGAGCAGTTGTACTTGGTAATTTCGTTTTTCCATGACAGGTAGTCAAAAGATATCGAGCTGCCCCGGAGAGTCTTCATCTTCTTCAGCTCTACCGTCTTCCTGACCTTCCTCCTGATCATACCGGGTAGAAAATGCGTGATCCTTTCCGTACCGCACTTCTTTTGGGACGGGGCCTTCTTCCCGGTCCTCCGAAACCCGTTCCACTGCTTCCGTGGAAGACTCGGGTACCGGCGACGACGTTTCCGGCTGTTCCTCGTTGATATCGTCTTCCAGTGCATTGAGCTGGGCCAGGATATCCCGAATGCCCTGTTCTATCTGGTCCTGGTCGTCCCGGAATCCGTTAACAAGGGTTTCAAGTTCCCTGAGGCGCCGTTCGCTCTTTTCCAGCCTTTCTTTGAGTGCTTTGTTTTCACCCCGGAGTGTATCGATCAGTTCAACCGCGCGTTTAACCCGAGTTTCCAGCTGTCTAACTTGTTCAAGGGTGATCATACATCTAACCGTTCAATGCGTCCGCAGCCTGGTCGACCAGTACCTTGAAAGCTTCTTTGTCCTGGACGGCCATATCGGCCAGCGCCTTTCTGTTGATAGCGATATCGGCCCTCTGCAGGCCGTTGATGAACCGTGAATAACTCATTCCGTTCATCCTGCAGGCTGCGGAGATTCTGGTAATCCAGAGCCGGCGGAAATCCCGCTTTTTTTGTCGCCTGTCCCGGTATGCATACACGCCCGCCCGGGTAACGGCGTCTTTTGATGTGCGGAACAATTTGCTCCGAGCGCCCCTGTATCCCTTTGCGCTTTTCAGTATCCTTTTGCGCCTGTCGTGTCTTCTGGTTCCGTCAACTGCTCTTGGCATGGTTTGTATCTACTCCTTGTTTTTCCACCTGAATCAACCGTACGGCATGAGCCGCCTGGCTCGTTTTTCTTCGACACCGCTCAGCATTCCGTTATGCCGCAGCTTCCTCTTTCGTTTCGTATTCTTTTTGGTAAGGATATGCCGCATTCCCTGCTTTTTATATTTGACCTTGCCCGTGCCGGTAAAACTGTACCGTTTGGCGGCGGATTTTCGTGTTTTCATCTTTGGCATTGTCGTCTTCCCTCTCGATCTTCTATTGTATTAGTCGCTCATGCCGCTGCGCGGCAACCGAAACGATGATAATAGGCGGACACCGCTATTTTCGTATTAGTCCGTATCTATTTTGACTTCGGATTCAGAATCATGGACATATACCGGCCTTCCATCTGCGGGGTCCGGTCCATTACAAACGGACCGTCCAGCATCTCGATAACCTCATCGAGCACCTTACGCCCCAGTTCAGTGTGTGCCAGCTCTCTGCCTCTGAACCGTATCGTCACCTTGACCTTGTTTCCTTCGTCGAGAAACTCCTGGATATGCTTCGTTTTGAATTCCAGGTCGTGTTTCTCTATTTTTGGCTGCATTCGTATTTCTTTGATTTTAACGAGCTTCTGTTTCTTCTTGGATTCACGCAGCTTTTTTTCCTGCTCGAACTTATACTTGCCGTAATCCAGAATCTTACAAACAGGCGGTTTTGCCTGGGGAGCAACCTCTACCAGATCGCTGTCGGACTCCTTTGCAATGCGGAGGGCGTCTTCGATACTCACGATTCCCCTCTGATTGCCCTCACCATCTACAAGCCGTACCTGTCTAACCCTGATTTCGTCGTTCACCCTAAAATCTTTTACAGCCAATCTACCTCCTTTGCGGCACAGTCTGTTTCTGCTTCCGCGTTCGGCTGTACTATACCACCATTATATTAATTAGTCAAAGGGCTTATGCGGTATGGGTGCACGACAATTTCGTAAAAAGCTGAACAATTCCTTCAGGTGTTATGTTTT
>CAYPIQ010000026.1:0-43738 GCA_964410865.1 uncultured Spirochaetales bacterium
CCTTCCTCTTTTTTTCCTGCTCTTTGTTCATCTCTCCCGCTTCTATCCCGGTGACCCTGACGAAAACCTCCTCGAGGGAGGGACGAATCTTTCGGGCCTCGTAGATTTCCACTTCACCGCTCTCAAGAAAGTGTACAATCGGCCCCACCCGGATGGTCTTCGATGACTCGACGTGGATTCTTTGTCCGGAATCTACACGGCAGTGGAGATCGGGAAACTCCCCGGTAAGCCGGGAACAGAGTTCTTCGTCGGCCCGGGACAGCTCGAAATGCATGATCTGCCGATCCTGGGATCCGCTCATAAGATGCTCCACGGTGTCGATAGTCCGGATGCTTCCCGATACGATGAAGGCTATCCGGCTGCAGAGCCTCTCCGCCTCCTCTATGTAATGGGTGGTAAGAAAGATTGTGGTCCCTCCCGCGTTCAGGTCGGCGATGAGGCGCCGCAGCTGCCGTGCGCCGGCCACATCGATACCGCCGGTCGGTTCGTCGAGAAAGAGTATATCCGGCGAGTGAATAATACCGGCGGCAATGGTGAGCTTACGCTTCATCCCCTTCGAGTAACCGGCAAACTTCCTGGCCGACGATGGGGCAAGGCCGAAGTACTCAAGCAGCTCCCGGGCGCGCCTCTTCCGCTCCGACCTCTTCATACCGTAGAGGGCCCCGCAGAAGCAGAGGTTCTCAAAGCCCGTCAGCTCGGGATAGAGGTTGCTCTCGTCGGGAACGACTCCTATCAGATGCTGGGCGGCCTTCGGATTTTTTGAACAGTCGATCCCTGAAATCCTTATCATCCCTTCGTCGGGCCGGGCAAGACCGGTGAGCATGTTGATGGTCGTCGTTTTTCCGGCCCCGTTGGGGCCCAGAAAGCCGAAGAGCTCCCCCCGTGAAACGGTAAAATCCACACCCCGCACAGCCTTCACCTCTCCGAAGCTTTTGGTAAGAGATCGGACGTCCATTATGGTTTCCATTTCTTCAAACTCCCCATGATACTGATCCTTGTTCTCTTAATCTTTCCGCGTCCCTTTAGTTAAGCGGTCTGATCCGGGGCTGCCGAATCTGCAGAACTCCCGAAATTTCAGGAACTCCCGGGCTTTTCAAAACTTTCGAGCTTATCCGGTTCAAACAGGGCATTCAGCATTTCCTTCCACCGGCCGAGGGTCTTCGTGTTGAGCCGGTAATGCACGTAATATCCCCGCTTCTCGTCGATCACGAGTCCCGCATCCCGCATAATTCTCAGGTGCTGTGAGACCGCTCCCTGGCTTATCCCAAGCCTGTATGACAGGGCATTGACACAGAGGGGGCTCTCCTTGAGCAGACAGACTATCTTCACCCTCGTCTCCACAGAAAGGACCTTGAGGATGCGGGCTTGTTCTTTTGGGTCGAACGCGGGTATCTCCTTTCTCAAGTATTTAACTATCCGCGAATATACTAACACAGAAAAAAATTTTTGCCAATCTCCATTTTGGACAAAATCCGCAGCCAAAAGTCGGCGCATCCGGAACGCCTTCTCCTTTACCCATGATGGGAAAAATGAGATAATACATTGTAATACTATAGAAAGGCAGGTGGAAAGATGAGAAAAAAAATTGGTCTCCTGGTAAATCCCGTAGCGGGAATGGGTGGAAGCGTAGGGCTCAAGGGAACCGACGGCTCCCTCTACGAAAAAGCCCTGGCCCTCGGGGCTCTCCCTGTGACTCCCGCCAGAACGAAGGATGTCTTCGCCCACCTGAAGAGGAAGGAAGAAATAGAACTCTACACCGCCCCCGGGGAGATGGGCCGCGATTACGTGAAAGATTTTTTTGAATCCCCCGTGACGGTCGGCGAAATCCACGGGGAAAGTTCGGCCGCCGTCACAAAGGAGATAGCGGGGAAAATGGTAAAAAAGGGGATAGACCTGATCATCTTTGTGGGAGGAGACGGGACCGCCAGGGATGTCTACGACGCGATCGGTACCGCGATACCGGTGGTAGCGGTTCCCTCGGGAGTCAAGGTCTTCAGCGCCGTCTTCAGCTACAGCGCGAGGGCGGCGGCGGAACTGGTGGACGCCTTCGTGGAAGGGACGGAGACGGTGGAAGAAGAGGTCCTCGACATCGATGAGGATGCCTTCAGGGATAACCGCCTCGCGTCTAAACTCTACGGCATCCTGAGGGTACCCCTGGTAAAAAAGTTCCTCCAGGGGGGCAAGGAGTGTTCGAGCAGCGGCGGCACGGCGGCGGAGCGAAAGCTGGAGATAGCTTCCCACATCGTGCAGGGTATGGAAAAAGGGGTCCTCTACCTTCTCGGTCCCGGCACCACCATGAAGGCCGTAGCCGATGCCGCGGGTATCGGAAAGACCCTTCTCGGGGTAGACGCCTGCGTTGATCACCGGCTGGTTGGGGAGGATCTGAATGAAAAGGGTATTCTCGCGCTTTTTCAGACCTATGAAAAACGCAGGATCATCATCACCCCCATCGGCGGCAACGGCTTCATCTTCGGCAGGGGAAGCAAGCAGTTCACCCCCGAGGTGATTCGCGGGGTAGGAAAAGAAAATATCCTCGTGGCGGCGGAGCCGGCCAAGCTGAACAAGCTCGATGCCCTGAGGGTGGATACCGGAGACTACGAACTGGACCGAGTGCTGTCGGGCTATATTCGGGTACTGGTTGGGGAGAGGGATTTTGTAAAAATAGAGGTGAGGTGCTGAGACTGTCATGTCGGAAAAAGAGATTCGTCTCCACATGAGCGAAATGCCTTACCCTCCTCCCGAGTCGGTCGTCGACGCGGCACGGGAGACGGCGGGACTCCTCCATCGTTATGCGGACTTTTCCGAACTCGACAGGCTGAAAAGTCTTTTGTCCTCCTACACCGGGGTCAAGCCTGAGTATATTGTTCCCGGTCCGGGTTCGGATATCCTCCTGCGGGAGCTCCTTCTCAGCTTTGCCCGGGGGCGGAAGCTTGTTCTGGTGAGCCCCTCCTTCCTCCCGACCCTCTCAACGGCCCGGAAGATTGCCGAGAAAATAGTAAGTCTTCGACTAAGCCCCCCAGGTTTCGAGCTGCCTCCGGAACTTCTCCTCGAGGAGCTGGATGAAGCCGCCCTTGTACTCATCGAAAACCCGAACAATCCAACCGGCCGGCTCCTCCTGGACAGGGATACAATCGAGAAGGTTCTATCAAAAAAAGAGAACCTGCTGGTCCTGGACGAAGCCTACTTCGAGTTTTCGGGGCATACCTGCGCAGATCTGGTGGAGAAATATACCAACCTTGCCGTTTCCAGAAGCCTGGACAAGAGTTTCAGCCTTGCCGGAGCCCGCGTGGGCTATCTGCTGGCCGGTGATGCCTTCCGGGATGCTTTTTCATCCTTCTCCGCCCTTCTGCCCCGGGCGAGCCTTGCCGCAGCGATCGCGGCCCTGCAGTCTCCCGACTACGTAGGGAAAAACATCGAAAAGGTGATTGCGGAACGGGAAAGGCTGAAGGGAGAGTTGAAGGGCCTGGGCTTGAGGCCGGTGGAAAGCGAAACCAACTTTCTGCTGCTTCCCACGGGCCGGCGGGAAATCCTTCACGAACTCAAGTCCCGTGGAATCCTTGTGGCCGACGTTTCAGGACAGCTGGGACCCGGCTACATCAGGGTCTCTGTCGGAAGCCCGGAAGAAAACGATATTTTCCTCAACGCTCTAGGAGAAATATTCTGAAAGCTATCGGCTTTTTATCCTGCGGAAAAAAGGGCTGAGCCGGGCTGATTTGCACAAAATAGACTGAGGCGGCTTGTGCCGTGTATTCGTATTCCGGCCCCCGGCCTGCTTTCATGGTATAGTAAAAACCACTTTAATAAACAAGGGCGAGCACATGAGCACATTGAAGGTTGCGGTGATTCAGTCCACCCCGGTACTCTTCGACCGGGAATCCACGGGAGACGAGACAGTTGATCTCATCGGTCGGGCGGCGGGGCGGCAGCTGTGTTGTTGACCCCTAGGAGGCGCGAACGAATGACATAATTCCATTCGCCGTGGAATTGAGAGTGCTCGATTTTGACTTCGGCCAGGTCGGCTTTGAAGACCTGGACGCCGGTTGGATAGACGTTGGTGTCGAATTGGCAACGAACCTTCAGTCCCGTGACGGTGGTGGTGTCAGCGATCAGGTTAACGATTACCTCATGAATCTCCCAGGGGGCGGCCACGCCGGTTTTGCGTGATATGTGAGAAGAGTCGATGCTCGATCTTGTTCCACTTGCTGGTACCCGGCGGAAAGTGGCATAAATATTTCCCGGTTAAGGTGAATGGCGACTCGGCTTATGCATCATCGGCAAACCGAACTCTCCGGTCACAATATGTACCCACAGTGCCTTTGCCATATTACGGCTGTTCTTTTTGTCCGTCTTGTTCCATGAATCTTTGATAATCCTGAATTTATGGCGAAAAAAGGAACGGGGTACCCTGGTGGTTATGCGGTTTTCCCATTCCACAGGTTAAAATCCTAACTTTTCAAAGACGGATACCCCTTTTATCATAACAACCTATCATTAACAGTGTTGTTAACTCCGGCTTCGGCAGTTGTTTTTTCGCCCTGGTGTACATCCCTTTTCTTCTGCCCGTTTTACGCCGGTTTACCGATAATCCCGCTATGGTCCGTCTGTCCCTGGATTTTAAACCCTGGCTGTTGGCAGTAATGTACGGGTACAGCATCCTAACCGAGACAATCAACCCCCTTTTCTACCTGGAAGGGATAAAACGGGTACCCTTTACCGACGCGGGTATTATACTTCAAGGGAAGAATGGAAGCCCCGCCGATGCGCGGCCGCCTCCTGCGCCGAAGGGGGGAAATAACCCCGCGAACAGCAGGAGAACGATCAGGAACCTTCTTATAGGAGCACTTTTCCCAGGGCCTTCATGAACTCATCGGGCTTCTCTACATATGGTGTATGCCCGGTGTCGGCAATAACCACTTCCTCAAAGGCTCCTCCGGCGGCCTTGTACTTTTCCAGAAGAGCCCTGGTCTGGCTTACCATGGGTTGGGGTGGATACACATCCTCGCCCGGGTAACCGGGGACTAAACCCATTTTCCCCAAAGTACCGACGTCGAAGAGGGAATTATCCGAGACGATTTGATCGCTGTCTCCACGAATCCATAGTATGAAGGGCTTGGGATCGGCGCCTATAAAGCGGTCGACACTGTCGCCGATATATTTTGGTGAAACGGCGTTGATGGGTCCATAGTTCCCGGGTGCTGCTCCCGGCCAGTTGGGTGAGGCGAAGAAATCGCCGGGGTATTTTTTGTCACCAACCTTTTCACTCATCAGAGAGGTCAGTAAATCTTCTTCTCGTTCCGGTTTGAACGGCGGTTTCCAGTAAAAGCTGTTCATGACTACCCGGGGGGATCCTTGAGGATTATCAGTTCCTCTGTCCCCGGCGGCCATGAGTTTCGGGAAGTCCGGGTTGACGATCCCGCCGCCGGATCCGGCAAAGTCGTCCCAGCAGGGGGCACCGTCTACACCCTTGCAGCCGCCGAAACCGTAGAGGGAACCGGGATTAACAAGGGTTGCGCTTATGAGCCTGTTCGGTATGGTCGCGACCAGGCCGAAAACCACCGTCCCGCCTAAGGAATGCCCAACAACGTGGGTTTTATCAATCCCAAGCGTATCGAGCAGGGCTACCAGGTCCTCTACCCAGTCGCCGATGCCCTTGGTAGCGTCTATCAGTCTATCCTCCGTGTCTCCGTAACCTCGAAGGTCCGGAGCGATCCCTTTATAGCCCCTAGGCAGCATAAGCATGATTTCTTCCCAGAAGGTGGCCGAGGATGCATTTCCGTGGATAAAAAGGACAGGCGTTCCTTCCTCTGCCCCCGCTGAAAGGACATGGGTCTGAATGCGGGGAGTCTGGATCATCTTTGAGCTTATTCCAGGTAACGTAGTTATTGAAGTCATAGTGGTCTCCTATATTCTATTTTCATCGTTTCGGTTGCCGCGCGGCGGCATGAGCAACTGATTCATAAAAGGTTACAACAAGCGGGCTACCGATGCAAGGATTTTTATTCTAACGATACTTACGACAAACGCATGAAGCCGGCCTAAGTTGAACTGGCATAACACTTAACTGATAAAGAAAACCTCATAGCTTGTTTTTTCAACCTCAGGTGCGAAATTGTTTGCAATATGTATTATATATGGCGGCTTCTGTATCCTGTGGTCCCTGTGCCATCCGCTTGCGGATACATTTCTCACGGCCCGCCTTGCTTCCGGACAACCGACCCCTGTGCCATCCGCTTGCGGATACATTGGTCCGCCGATGCGAAAATGAGCCGGAAGGTCATTGACCGTTTTGTATACCTCACCCACACCAAGGTAAAGGATCCCCGACAGCCAGGGAAAGTGGAATATCCGCTTTACGAGATCATTGTGCCGGTTTTCTTTGCCGTGCCGGGGGGAGCGGACACCTTCAGCTCGGTTGCCGCCTGTTGCCGGTACAAGGAAAAATTCTTCAGAAAGTTCCTGCCGCTCTCCCATGGCGTTCCATCCCACGACACGTTCAACAGGGTGTTTTCGATCATCGATATTGACCAGCTGTAAAGCGCGCTGGTGTTTTTCGTCTCCCGGTCCTTCGACAAGTTACGCAAAGCGCTGAAAATCCCTGCCCCGGCCATGCGTCAGATCTGTGTGGACGGGAAAGCAGCGCGAGGTTCCGGGCGACGCGCCGACACTCCAATTGAGACCATGGAGTTTATCCTTGCCAGGGTGTCCTGTGCCCCCGGTTCCATCTTTGCCGCATGGCCGGATCTGAAGGGTATCGTTAGATACGACAAACGGACCGAAGATCTGGGCAAGCGGCAACATGTCGCTCCTTAAAAAAATGGTATTGAGCCTGTACAAGATGATGAAGCCCTTGGAAAAGGTCAAAATCACGGATAAACAGCATCTTCGCCTGCATCGTTCCCAATTCCCAGGCTTTTGTAGCATGTAGCATAAAGCGTACCGTCGGCGCCTGGCGCTTTCATACGTTTGTCGTACTAAGATAAAGAGGCACTGGAAAATTGAGCTTGTTTGTTTTATTATAAGATATGCCTGTTATCAGTCGTTTTTATGGAATTATAATTTTCATGAACTTTCGTGACCATGAACCGCCACATTTTCATGCACGCTATGGTGATATGGAGGTTTTGATTGAGATAGAAACAGGCAGGGTTAAGGGTGAGATGTCAAAACGTGCACTTAATCTCATTTTTGAGTGGATGGAGCTTCATAAGCAAGAGCTCATGCAGGATTGGGAGAAGGCCGGAGAGAAGAAGAGCCTGGATAATATCGATCCTCTTGCTTGAGGAGGTGAGGAAATGATGTTGCATGTGGATAATTTCGAAATGAGCGGTAGCTACAAAATGAGTATATGGTTTAACAATGGTGAAACGTTAGAAATTGATTTGGAAAATGAACTGGAGGGAGAAATCTTTGCCCCCCTCAAAGACCCGGAATATTTCAAAAGAGCTTATCTAAATGAAGAAACCGGCACAGTTGAGTGGCCGAACGGAGCAGATTTTGCTCCTGAGTTCCTTCTAGAGTTAGCGAAAAAACAGACGAAGAGAAGCGCATAAATTGATATAAGATTCGCATTCTGAATATTCCGGTGCGGCCGCCAGGGTAAACTCCTTCAACCCGGAGGACTATATTCCGGCCTTCGATGACGAGAATTTCCAACTGATCATGCCGGAATAGTGGGGACAGTATTTAAAATCCGGGACATGAGTTTTTTCAGCGATTGAAATTTAGGGCCCCTCGATCCCGCGGCTGTAGGCTTCCGGCAGAAAGTTGTAAATGAGGTCTGCGGCCGACCGGGAGTCGGAGAAGGCGGCTTTGAAGAGGGCGTCGTCGATGGCAAACTCAAGATCACAGTTGTTCGTCTGAAAGGGGGAGAGGGAAATCTCTTCATATTCTGAAGGTGCGAATGGCGATTTTTCGATTGCTTCTCCTTCGACGGTGGGGTTTCCCTCATATTCTTCTCGCCCATGGAGTAGCGCCTGCACGAGGAACTCGGAAGAGTAATCAATGTTTTCTTCTTCGCGCATGTGGTGGTCGAAGGATCCGGACATGAGAGCGATACGTTTCTTTTTCGTACATTCGTCGCAGAGTATCTTTCCCCGCTCCTCCACCCCTGCGGAGATCGCCCCGTTTTCATTCGGTTCTATCCGAGCGTCGCATGCCGAGCACTTTGGTTGTACTCTTGTGTGTATACGAGTGTGAATGTGCTCATCTATATGACTGGACAAAGGCTTCGCAGAGCCCTTTGATGTATTCATTCCGCTGGAGCCTACCGATCCAGTTATCGGGTATACTCCCGAACCCGTAGTAGCATCCGGCAAGTCCCCCGGTGACCGCGCCGGTGGTGTCGGTGTCTTCTCCAAGATTTACCGCCCGGAGTACCGCCTCCTCGAAGCTCTCGGTGCCGAGAAAGCTCCAGAGGCTCGCCTCAAGGGTGGAGACGACGTAACCGTCCGAAGGTATCTCATCCCGCTTAAGGTCTTTTATGTGGTGGCGGCAACGCTTGAAATGAGAGATCTCATCCTGCTCTTCATCGCCCAGTGATGTTATGAGGCTCTTGTGGGCGGACTCTACCGCCGCTTTTTTTTCGTAGCCGTTGACGATGTACCGGACGATTTCGCTGTAGAGAAAGCATGCGATTTTCGATCGAAGATGCCCGTGGGTTAGTGCGGATATATCGAAGATGATCTGCTTTCGCCTTTCTATGGGCAGTCCAATTACGTAGATGGCCGCCGGAAGAATCCGCATCAACGATCCATTGCCGTTCGAATATTCATCACTTTCGCCGCACCGGATGGGTTCGATACCCTGCTCCATTTTCGATATGGCCTTTGAGGTGGTGGCCCCTATGTCGAATACCTTCCCGCCCGCGGTGTAGGCGCCCTCCCGGGACCAAGAGAGAAACTTGCCGGCAATGTCTTGGTAGTCGAGCCCACTGGAAAGACTGTCGAGAAGGGCCAGGGTAAGGGATGTGTCGTCGGACCAGGTGCCTTCCGGCTGCCCGTGGCTGCCGTAGCCGCGAAAATCTTGTACCGGTTCGGCGTCGAGGCCCGACCGAGGTGTGAACTCTACCGGCACTCCCAGTGCATCGCCTGTGGCTACTCCGAAGATTCCGCCGTATATGAAATCCTCTCTTGTTTTATTCATCGTCTGCCTCCTGCTTTTTTTGACCCCCTCAGCAATACAATACCCCCTGCTTCAAGAACAAAGTACAACATAGCCGGCAGGGGGGCTATCCCCTCTGCCAAGAAACGGATACTTCCGGTATTGTGTATTTTGGAAGACTACACATACTGGAGGTACCTTCATGGATAAGGGTACCAAGAAACGAACGAGTTCGTATAGACACCTTTCACTTGAGGAACGTAAAGAAATTGCAATTGGACTTGAAAGCTGAGAACCTTTTCTTCTATAGCGGAAAGACTTGGCCGACATCCTAGTACCATTAGCAGAGAATTCAAAAGAAACTTACCTCCTCATAGAAATGTCCGATATCGAGAGGTAGTGCAAAATTCTTTCTGTAAATTGGTGGGGCTTGAAGCGGTGGGCCGATCCGGTCTTCCATGGGTTTACCGAAAAATCAGAGGAGGAACCGAATGACCCACCAGATAGAGAGTAGCATCATCGAGGAGCTTTTGAAAGTGCTGAGCCTGCGGGAACCAGATAGCCTCAGGAACACGATTCAGGTGTTGCCGAATGCGGCCATGAAAGCCAAGCAGGAGCAGGTGCTGAAAGCAGATCGATACGTATTAGCTGTCCAAATACGTTGAAGCATACATCTGAAAAAACAATGCCGATTTCAGTAAGCACAGTCTTCTTGTTCCAGGAATCTTTGATAATCCTGAATTTAGACGGATTTATAACAAAACAAATCGCTTCCCTCTCCTCGATCTTGTCCGCCCGGTAGAAACTCCCCAGTCCGGTCTTAAAGACTACCGCCTCTATCCGGCCCGAGCGTTTTAATGTAGCTGTTCAGGTCATTACTAAGGGCGTGGTCGCCTAGCGCCACAGAAAAATAACGGACCACCTACTGTCCTTTCCTTAATTCCCGGGTAAGGTCAGAAAAAGTATACAACCACCCACTACAGGTTAAAAGCATAACTTTTCAAAGGCCGATACCCTTGATGCTTTTATCATAACAACCTCTTGACATCTCCGGATATTATAACTAAAATCGATATCGAAGTCTTATAACGTGATTCGATAGCAGGGGTTGACAAATGGAAAAGATTACCAGAGAGTTCTTCCTGGGCTTCATCCGAATCCACATCCTCCACCACGCCGCAAAGGAGCCGATCTTCGGCCAACGTTTTAACGAAGAATTAAGCAGGCATGGCTACGAAATCTCCTATGGTACCCTTTATCCGATTTTCCACGGATTGGAGAAGGAGGGCTACCTGGTCTCCGAGAAGAAGAACGTCGGGGGGAAGATCAGGAAGTACTACACGATAACGACCAGGGGCAAAAAAATGCTCGCCGAATCCATGGCTCAGATCAGGGAACTCGTTGATGAGGTCCTGGAGGACCGGGAGGAATGAATATGGAAGAGAGAAACTCAGGGAACGACAATCTGCCCAGGGAAGGCAAGAAACCGCGTCACAAGCTCGGACGGAATGTCCTTTCCTTGGGAATGGTATCGCTGTTCACCGATCTATCGAGCCAGATGGTGTACCCGCTGATTCCGACCTTCCTCGATTTACTGGGAGCTTCTCCTGCTATCCTGGGACTTATCGAGGGAATCGCCGAAGCCACGGCATCGCTTTTTCGAACGGTGTTCGGGTACCTCTCGGACAGACTAAAGAAACGAAAGCTGTTTATCATCATCGGATACGGCCTATCCGCCGTCTCACGTCCCTTCCTCTACCTGGCCGGCCACTGGGGAGTAGTTCTGGGCGTACGATTCTCCGACCGAGTGGGCAAGGCTGCACGAACTCCGGCACGGGATGCCCTGATCTCCTCGTCAGTTGATCCCTCGATCCGTGGCAAGGCCTTTGGGTTTCATCGGGCCATGGACAGGATCGGGGCCATCGGGGGGCCTTTGCTCGCCATGGCTGTCCTGGCCTTGTTGCCCTACGGAGATTCGGAGCCCCTCAAGGCACTGAAGTTCACGTTCCTGATCTCGGTGATCCCCGGGGCCATCGCCCTGGTTTTCGTCAGATTCGCCAGGGAGACCGGCTTTGAGGCCAAAGCCTCGGGAAAAAAGAAGACGGCGATGAGGGATGCTCCCTTTATTCTCTTCCTTGTGGCCAACGCTTTCTTCGCCCTGGGTAACTCCTCCAACGCCTTTCTCATCCTCAAGGCACGGGAGCTGGAAGTCGCCGTCTCCCTCATTCCCCTACTCTGGGTGGTCTACAACGCCGTATGTACGATCTCCTCTCCCATCCTCGGGTCTCTCTCGGACAGGGTCGGGAGGAAAGCCTTAATCGTGGCCTCTTTCCTCTACTATGCCGTGATCTACGTGCTTTTCGGCTTTGCCACGGAGCAGTGGATGATCTGGGTCCTGTTCGGAGCCTACGGTATCTACTACGGGCTGTCCGAGGGGATTTTCAGGGCCTACGTCGCCGATATCGTCGAAGAAGAGAAACGAGCCACGGCCTATGGCCTCCTGAACACAGTCATCGGGGTCTCCCTGCTCCCGGCCTCTCTGATCATGGGGCTGGTCTGGGATTTGTACAACTCAAAAGTCGCTTTCCTCGTATCAGCCGGTCTTGGTCTCCTGGGATTCATCGTCTTTCTCGTCAGCCTGGCTGTGAAGAAGCCCCGGGCGGCCTGATACCGGGGGGCGGACGTGGAATCCGGGTTTACAGGAAGTACATCATGGATTAATAGGTAAGGGATGTAGGGTAAAAGTCTAAATCCCGCACAAAATTATACTATGTAAGTATCGGCGGTTGAATACCGACATTATTGAGGGAGAATGGCATGAATGATCTAAGAATGCTCGAGGATATGCTCAATTCCAGTACCGGAGAAGGAAGGGATGGGATTGTCGCCTTTGCCCGCTACCTCCGGGGGATTACCCTGGACGAGCGTACCCTGCCGATTTATCTGAAGTTTATCCGGACCAACGTGAGCGAGGCCATCGACGAGCTCTATGCCGACCAGGAACCGGCGTCATTTTTTTCCCGGTTGGTCCCCGATCGGAGGCTTGTTACCTCAGTCCTCGCCTTGTTATCGGAACACACACCGAAAACTGCCGATCGGCGAGTGGTCCTCTCCTGTCTCGGAGTCCTGCTCACCGCCTATCGAAGTGCTGGAGAGGGAATGGACCTGTACCCCATGAGTGTGCAGGATCTCTTTCACACCGCCAAATACTTTATTGTCGGGGACAGCGATATCGACACTCTACTGGAAGAGCTCCTCGACTCCCTTTCGGCCCTCCCGGGCATTCAATACGGTCAACTACAACTGGCGGCGGTCAAGGTACGGGATGTGCATTTCGATGCTTCGAAAAAGCTCACCGATATAATCCCTGGTACGATTCTGGTCTAATCTATTTTACGGGTTGTCGGATCCCGGTCTCCGGTACCGGCCTTTCTAAAGCCTCGAACCACCAAACCTGCATTCCCTGGAAAGAGATCAGTCCCCGGAGTGGTAGTCCGGTAGAACAAGTTCCTGTCCGGGATAGATGATTTTGAACTGATCGAGTTCGGGATTAACTTCGAAGACATCCAGGATAAACTCCAGCCATATCAAGGAACCAGGAACTCGATAGGTCCCTTCTCCATAGGGGATCCCGTCGCCGGCAGCACGGTAGAGGTCCCACATACACTGCCCCTGACGAACGGTCCAGACCGGACCGGCGCCGCTGCTACTGAGAAGGAAGGCAGACCCAACGTTCTGTGCGTGCCATGATTGAACAGTATCCGGCTGTTCAGCTTGTGGTTGCCGCGCTGCTGTCCGTCCGAACTCCGTCTGTTCCATAACAGGCTGCCCAACCCGGGGTTGCTCTTCCATCGGCTCAACTGCTTCAGCAGCAGGGGCGCCGGAGACAACAGCGGTCTTAGAATCGGCATCCCCCTTGTTCAGCACCAGGACCAGCACGAGAAGTACAGCAGCAACCGCCCCGGCGAGGATGGGCCACCAGCCGAGTCTTCGGCTGCTGGGACCGGCTTCCTTCTGATCGATCTTTATCGGCCTTGCTTCCCTCGTCTCTGGAGATTCCGCCCTTTCCTCCGCAGCTGCCTTTTGGGGTTCTTCTTCCACCGGGCGGCGGCCCGACTTTCCAGGTTTCGGCTCCTGCTTTTCGGTCGCTTCGATCTCCTTTTCCAGTTCTTCGATGATCTTGAGTAGTTCCTTGACATTCTTATTGAAACGGATCGTATAGGAACTCGGATTTCCTGAATCCTCATCACCCTCCTCTGGAACATTCGAACCGGAAAGATTGCTTCCGGTCGAAGACATACCGCCACCCTGCGAACTCTTACTCGACGGGTCCTTCAGACGTTCATCGCCGGTCTGTTCCGGGCCGCCGCCGACACCGAAGAGCGCCGAATAATCAGCCTCTTTCCGGTCATCTCCAGCTCCGGCAAAGCTGTACCCGCCTTTCGGACCTCGGCCCTCCCTGGTATCGGCGGATATTCCCCCCTTATCACCGGTCCGGTCATCTGTGCTCAGCGGCGGCGACCCGAAAAAATCACCGCTCCGACGGGCCTCAGCCTCACTGACCCGATCATTTTCGCGAGCCGCCAAGGGCATCCCCTCATCCATGGTTGACGATTCAAGGTCCTTTCGGGCAGTCCGTGCACCCGGTTCATAGCCCGGCCGGTCCTGTGGATGGGGGGGCCGAACGGTATCCTCATCCCCCTGAAAGGTGAGCCCTTCATTGGCCCGCCCGCTTCCGGGCTCGATATCAGGAATTTCTTCCCGCTCACGATGCTCGATAACCGGTTCATCGGCATAGTCGAACTCCTCTGAGAGGGCACTGTCACCCTTTGCCTCAAGGTCGGCAATGATCCCCTTCAGGCTCTTGAGATAATCGAAGATCCCGTCCAGGACATTCTGGGGAAGGTCCGCATCGATCCGGTAGAGAAGAAAACTCAGCATCGCACGGTTCTGTTCATGCAGGTCGAACCTGCACATGATCAGGGTAAGATAGAGGGCAATCGACTGAGGGTCAAAACTGGATGTTACCAGATCTATTTTCATACCTCGGTTGATGGCCCGCTTGAAGGAGAAGAAGTGCCTAGAGCTGATGTCATAGGCGATATCACTGGGAAGGGGGTGCTGATCCTGAAAGAGATGAAAGCGAAGGAAATTCTGGTCATTGATATCCAGACGGCCATTGAGCATCCGATAGAGATTTTCGGTAAGAGGTTTGCTTTTCTCTCCAAGCCTTTTCAGGAGGACCAGGGCCAATACGAGCTGTTCCTTGGTCTCGGATCTGCCGGTATAATTCTGGATAATCAGTTCACTGATTCGTTTCCGGTTTTTCTCACCCACAGATTCGAGAAAGGAAACAATCAACTCATCGAGCTGGGTACACCATTTATGCAAGTAGGCAAACGAAAAAAGTGTCTTTAGACCCTGTTCAATTTTTTCTTCAGAATTCGCCATGAAGGGGCTCCTTCGTCAAATCTCAATTGGGACTTCTCAGACCTTAACACCCCGACAATACCTGACAATATCTTTTTTGCTGAATCCATCCAGGGATTTTTAAATATAATCCCCTGATGTATAATGGATTACAGCAAAAGAAACTCACACCGAATAGGTGAAAATAGATGAACATAAAGGTCGATATTAATACTATCACAGAGCTCATCCAGAGTACAGCGGGATTGGCCACGGTATGAGCGAACAATACCTCAGTGATCGGTCAAACAGCCTTGTCGTTCACTGAAGAATTACCCTAAAAACATTCATTTCTGCGGAAACGGCTGCAGAAAGTTCAATTTTTATACGTATTCAGTTTTACTAATAAGTTCTATCTGCCGAAAAAGTAAGAAGGATAATATTCATTCGGATAAACAAGCATGACCAATGAAAACCTGGATGCCGACTATGACGAAATAACCCAGCAGAACAGGCAGATCATCCTTGACGGGATTTTCGGAACAGCGACCCCGATCCAGGTTGGATCCAGCATGGCCTTCGCTAAATATCTTAGTCATGTTGGTATCACGTCCCGGAATTACATTCTTTTTCTCAAGATCGTAGAAACCAATAACAAGTGGGTCGTAGACGAACTCATCGACAACCGGGATCCGAGGCTCCTCTTTTCGGTAATACGGCCTAATACGAACCTCACACGCAGGGCCTTTGAGCTCCTCTCCTCCTGGCACCCCGGACAGATCTATTCCAAGGTACTGTTGACGGTCCTGGGAATCATTGAATATACCTTCCACAAACCCGACGACGGCTTTGAGATCTACCGTTTGGAACTTACCGATCTCCAGAACCTCGGTAAGTTCCTGGATGAATCCGAGGACCAGACGAACCTCATCAATGCATCGGTCCTGGAGATCCTCGACCGGATTACCACGCTCGGAGAGTATGACGGTAGTGTACCGAAGAACACCATTGCCAGGCATGCCTTTAACATCCGGGACTCCTTCTTTGACCATACCAAGAGCCTGTTGGACACCATACCCAAGGTCCTTCTGGTACATATCAAGCGGGAAGACCAGGAGGTCCCTCCTTCCCGGGAATACATTGATTTCGCACAAAAAATCGACCATAATAGCCCATAGATTGTTTAAACAAGGAAAGAAGTATGAGCATCAGTACCTCAGACATCGAAAGGGTTACCTCGATCATCGAAAACAACCCCAATCGTCCCAAGAGCAGTACCGGCATTCCAGGGGGCCTGCTCGATTACTCTAAGAATACAAAGCCGGTCATCGTCATCGGCGATCTTCACGGGGCAATTGATAATCTCAAGGCCATAATCAACCATGAAGATAACCTCAAAAAACTGGAAAAGGGCAAACTCCGGGTCATCATCATCGGCGACGGCGTTCATAACGACCAGACCGGCCAGATGCGGGAGATGGAATCCTCGCTTCTGGTTATCGAAGAGATCTTCCGGCTCATCCTGAAGTATGGGGACAACGTCCTCTATATCCGGGGAAATCACGACACCTTTGATGAAAACGTCGCTAAAAGTGCCATCCAACAGGGGCTCGAATTCCGGAACTATCTCACCGAGCACCGAGACGAAAAGTATATCGAGGCGGTAGAGGAGTTCTTCGAAGCCCTTCCCATGTTTATTATTGGAAACGGTTACGTAATCACCCATGCAGGACCGGTTCGCCATGGCTGTACCCGCCGGGAGCTGATCAATATCAAGGACAATCAGGATTATTACCGCCAACTCATGTGGAACAGACTCCACGAATTCCGGGGCACCCCGAGTCTCAAGGAGTATGGAGAAGAGGATATCCGCAAGATGCTGTCGAAGCTGAAACTTCCGGAAGACACTTACTTCATCGTCGGTCACAATCCCATGTGGCATACAGGCAACGAATCGGGAATCTGGCGGGATATCCTCGGGATAAAAAACCACATTATCATCTATTCCAACCTGCAGACTCGAGGCCCCTATCTTCGGATCGAAGGTGGAAACATCGAAGAGATATTTGCCGTCCCCAAAACACCGGAGAGGTCTTATGTCTGAGAAAAACGAGAACATGTTGATTGCCGACACCATCAAGGACCAGGAAGTTCGGGACTATTTTTATCTCGATATGTCCATTGATGATCTGATCGACAAGATGCGCAACCTAAAGTTGAAGGACATCGGAGATGACAGTCTCTCTCCCTTTTGGGCCAAGGTCCGGGGATACACCGGAGCCATGGATGACACTGGCGCTCCCTGGCTGGTCAAGGAGATCCCTGACGAGGAGGGTCCGGCGCACAAAATCCAGGAAATCGCCTACTATATGGATTTTCTTTTCAAAACCCCGGCAGCCCCGACCATCCTCCTCATCCAGGATGGAGTAACCTACAGAGCCACCAAGCAGATCACCAGTGCCATGCAGATCGGCAGTTACAACTACCTGGAGCAGCCTTTCATCAAGATGCTGGCCAACGATCTGTTGAACCGCTGGCTCTTTTTCGACGAAGACCGCAACCCGAACAACTACCTCGTCAAACACGATACCGATGGAGAGCCCTATATCATCGTTATCGATTACAACAAGGTAGACCTGGAAACCGAAGCGATGAAGATCTTCGGCCTCGAAGACCGTTTTGGCTGGCGCCGTGAAGAAAAGACCCGTTTTCTGACCCTGTTAAAGCCGGAAAACTTCGAGGTGCTGAGCATCGATGATTTCGATCAGCGTTTACAACTGATGACAAGCATCAAGAAAAATACCATCCTCGGTATCTGCCGGAAGGTTTTTGAATGCGGTATCTTCGATGATCCCGAACCTGTAGCACAGAAGATTACGAAGAACCTCCTGAATCGGATTGCCTATCTGGACGAATACTTTCGGAAATGGTTCAATGAACGAAACGTAGAAAAAGACAAAGAGGTGGATGACCGTTACTCCGGATTGGGACAATCTTTCCTGGATTATTACAAGCGGAAGACCTGATCAGTCCACCCCCCTGGAGGGTAACAACACAGAATTCTCATGGAAAGCCGCGGACAGTCGATCAATAAGACTTATATTCTTCAAGAAAAGGCCGGGGAAAATGATATCTATAGTACCTGGCGGGCCAAAGCCCTCTACTCGCCGAATGATTTTTCCATCACCTTTCTGGACTTTCCCTACAATCAACTTCCCGACGAGGTATTCGAGGATTTTCAGCGGATTTTCTTTTCCGTTTATTCCTTTCAGAGTCCCTACATCCATACCCCCTTCGAGTACGAGGAATTCGAGGGACGAAAGTATCTGGCCTCGCACTGGATCCCCGGATATTCCCTGCGGGAAGCTATTGCCGATCGGCTGATTACCGGAGCAGACCAGGTTATCAATATAGCCATTCACATCCTCAGGGGGCTTGCTGAACTCGAGAGGATCAGAGTCCGGCATAATTCACTGGCACCGGCGTCGGTGATTCTCAGCCGAGCTCACTTCGAATACGGGATCATCCATCTTCGGAATGTGGGGTATTCTCTCTTTATCGATTATCTACCGAAGGGCCGATGCTACCGCCAGGTGGCAGACTATCTACTGAAGGGCGACCATGATCCTGCCGGCCACCAACGGGACCTCTATGGAGCGGGGCTGATCATCCAGAATATGGTAGACTCACTCTCCAGCGAGGTCCAGTACGGCTCGGAGATTCTCGAATTCAAAAACCTGATTCAGCGTTTTTATCAACAGCCATTTTCCTTCGACTCCATACACCGGGCCCTCGATCAACTGCTGTCGATCCACCCAGAAAAAAAAGTCGTAGATCTGATCCAGGAACACATTGTTACTACCGAATACAAGGGGACCTCTACTGTCGATCTCTACCGCAGTATGGAAGCCCGTTATGAGGCATTCAAGGAATCGATGTATGAACTGCATCGAAAAGAGGACTCAGAGCTTACCGGCACAGATCGTTATCCCGAGTATGAACCGCTTTCCCCTGAGCAAGCCCTGCCCGTACCGGAGACAGAGTTCACTCCCGGTATTGAGGAACTCAGCGCCTTTACCGAAGAGGATGCCCAGGAGGGACTCTTTGCCCGCACCATCTCTGCCATCCGGCGCCTGTTTTCCGGTACCGGGAAGGGAAAATCAAAAGAATCAAAAGGAGGCTTTCATAAAACATCATTCTTCCACGGAAAGCGTGATACCCGAGGCAACCTTACCCCTCTCGGTCAATATCTCAGCAACACATCTCCTCCCCATGCGGAAAAACCCGCCGGGGCACCCGGGGCCGCAGAGGCCGACCCATCCCGACAGGGGCCGACAGCCCCCTCCTCCCGCCGGCCTGAACTCACTGACCAACAGGGACCCCACACAAAATCAGGCCTTTTTCACCGCCTGCCGGCCTTTCTCCGCCGCATCATAGCCCGACTTATCGGCAAGTAGCCCCGGTTCCCCCGCTTTCCCAATTACTCTCGTTCTCAGCCGGGTTTGCCCCGCTTTGCGGGGCATACAGAAAACCCGCAGCACCATGGCACTGCGGGTCGAACACATAAAGAGGAAAACCGTCCACCATCGGCTGCCTGCTTATCGTCGGCACCCTGTTTCTGCAGTCCTCTATCGGGAACCACCGACCTCAGCGCAGATAAATCCTGAAAAGGATGTGAGGTTACTTACTCGGGGCGATCTCGAGCTTAGTATAATCCTCGGTTTGTAACAAAAGATCGGGGATTGCTTCGTTCAGGGACTTGTTCATATCGAGGAACTTACCCCGTATGTTATTAGCCTGGGTAGCGACAGCCATGATCTCCTGGTCCTCTTCGGGACGACCCGGATCGATGAGGGAGGCAACCTTGTCGAGGATATTCAAAATGATTGCATTCAGGCTGTAACGCTGGTCCTGGGATTCGTCGAGGTGCTTGCCCAGGTTGTTCGCATCAGTCGTCGTAAGAGGATAGACCCGGTAACCTTCCCGGGAATTCTCATAAGTAACCTTCAGGATCCCGAGATAAACGAGAAGGCTGGTGGGATAGATTCCCCCGCGCTTTGCCTCGGTCAAGGCTCTGAAGCATTCCTTGAGAATAAAATAGTTCGGCTGAATCTTGCTGAAGTAGGTATCCGGATCGGCATCTCCAATCAGGGCATCGGTGACCCAGTGGTTTCTGAGGGAAATCAGTTTGAGATAGATAGGATAGTTGTCGGGATTGATACCAACCATCTGCAAATACTTTGCATAGGCAATGGTTGCATCCACCCCCTGCGGTTCCTTTATCTCAAAGATATTCTTGAGGAAGGTCAATTCCAGCTTATCGAGATCCTCTACGGTCCAACCGCTTTCTTCCCATCTCTTCATGGGCACACTCCTTTATTAGGAAAAATATTGCAGGATGCGGATATCCAGCAGCATGATATTCAGTGTTGTGATTAGTCTTCTTTTTTTTCTTCCTTCGGCTCTTCCTTGGGAGCTGCCTTCTTGGGTGCCGACTTCCCTTCCACCTTGGAAAGAGGCTCCTGATTTCTGGGATCCACCTCAGGATCGAGCTTGGCTTCGGTCCGCAGAAGTACGTTCGGGATGACCTGTACGAGCTTCTTGGTGGAATCGAAGAAGTTGTTCCGAATGTTATGAGCATGAACAGCCAGGTCTTCCATTTCCTCGTCCCTGTTCTGTCCCTCGAGTTCGGAGATCTTGTCGAGAACGTCCAGGATGCTCCTGTTTAACAGATCATCCTGCCCTTTCTCTTCGATCAGGTGCTTACCAAGGCTGTTGATGTCGGCAATGGTCGGGGCATAGATGTTGTAGCCATCCAGGGGATTGTTGTAAGTCGCCTGGAATACACCAAGGATGATACCGAGGGTCTTGGAGTAGATCTCAGCCGGGTGATACTTCGCGAGGAAACTGAAGCAGGTTGCGACAATAAAGTAGTTCGGCTGAATTGAACTCATGAACAGGAAGGGGTCGCGGGTCCCCAGGAGGGAATCGATAACGTGGTGATTTCGCACACCCAGGACCTTTAGGAAAATGGGATAGTTACTGCTGGTAATACCAATACTGTTCAGATAATTTGCATAGGTCATTGCAGACTCGACAGCCTCCTGGGTACGCACCCCCATCAGGCCCTGCAACAGGCTGTATTCGATCGCGGCAATATCAGATTGAGACCATGATTCTCTCTTTTCAAAAAGCTCTTTCATTTGTATTCCTCCTCTACATCAGTGCTCTTAGACGAACAGTTTTTCCGGCGCCACTTCCTTGGCGATATAGTCAGATTTTACAAGTAGTACCTGAGGAATGATTTCCTCCATCTTCTTCCTCTTGTCGAAGAAGAAGGTCCTGATGCTGTTGACCTGACGGGCCATCTGCTCGATTTCCGGTTTATCTGTGGTACCGGCAAGGGAGCCCAGACGGTCGAGGATATCGAGGATAACCCGGTTATTCGGATCATCCTGACCGAGTTCCTTGTTCAGGTGCTTACCAAGGTTGTTCACATCGTTGATGCTCACGTTATAGATCCTGTATCCGTCCTTGGGAGAACTGAACGCAGCCTGGAGAACACCAAGAATGATAGCCAGAGTCTTGGGATAAATGCCTCCCGGATGCCAGTTCGTCAGCAGCTTGAAAGCGCTCAAAATCAGATAGTTGTTCGGGTGAATGGAACTCAGCAGCAGGAAGGGATCCTTCTCGCCGATCAGTGAATCGATCACCCAGTGATTCTCTACCTCCAACAGTCGGAGAAAGAGGGGATAATTGTCATTGGTCAATCCCGACATTCGTAGAAATCGCGCATAACTAATCGATGCTTCAACGGCCTCTACCGTTCGGCATCCTATCATCCGCTCAATGATGTTTATCTCCACATCCATGATAGATTCTCGGGTCCAAGCATCTTCGATTACCTTTTCTTGTTGTACATCCATGTAAATCCTCCTCTTATACCTCATCTCTAATACGAAAATAGCCGCAACGGGCTGTTTTCATCGTTTCGGTTGCCGCGCAGCGGCATGAGCAACTAATTGAATAATGGCGTGCATACATCATATATTTACCAGTATCGAAGCCCTTAATTTGTTTGTCAAGTATTATTAAAAAAAAATGCCCTATTTGCGTAAAAGTTACACCACCCTTTTACAGTTAAGTTAAAACGATAACAATGCTAATTTTTTACGTACTAAGTAGGTAGGGAGTTTTTTAGAGTGCGCCGGGCAAAGCTAATGTAAGTAAGCCGGACAATCAGGCACGTGTATCGGTTAACCACCGGCACGGAACTGAACCATGCGTATGATGAGGTGACGAGTCATGCGAAGCCATGGGAAGGGCAGTTTATCAGCCACAACGCAAGTGAAGGTATCGAGCCCCGAAATAACTCGCATTGCATTGGGTCAAGGGTTTCATTTCCTGGGAACCAATATCGGAGTACACGTTACCGGTGAGTGTAGTTCCGACGTGCCGGGGTCTTTAGTCCGTGGCCTGCCTGCAGCAGGCAGGCGGTTAGGCGAACTGTTTACATTGGAACCTGGGAGAACCGAAGCGTTCCGAAAGGAAGCTTTCAAGGAGCCGAAGAGGCGACGCGAAGTATGGCGTTTCGGTAGTCGGACCGATTCATAGTAGAGGCGTAGGTAGTGTAATGCCTGTCGAGTCCGGAAAAGAAAGGACCCTCGAAGGAACCCTGATTTTCAGTTTACGAGCCCTGCTCATTTGCTGGACGTCGAATACCTGAGGGATTGCTACAAGAACCTGAACAAGAGAAAGGCGGTAGGAATTAATAAGGTAAGCCGGGAGGAGTACGGGAAGAGTCTGAACGAGAATCTGGAGAAGCTGGTGGAAAGGTTGAAGCGAAAGAGCTACAATCCGATACCGGCAAGATGAGTGTATATTCCAAAGAGCGAAACAGAGAAGAGGCCGTTGGGGATCTCCGCACTGGAGAACAAGATAGTAGAGCTCTCCCTTTCCCGGCAGCAGGATGTGCCCATCGCCGCGGCCGGTCAGGCCAAGTACGTATTCATGTTTATCGGCGACGGTATGGGTCTTCCCCAGATCAATTCCGCCGAAGCCTTCCTAAGCAGCAATAGTGGATCGGCAGTCGGAGCCGAGCTCCTCAACTTTTCCACCTTCCCCGCCCAGGGGCTGACTGCCACTTATGCCAACGACGCCTACATCACCGACTCGGCCGACGCCGCCACCGCCCTGGCTACCGGTTACAAAACCAACAGCGGTGTTGTGTCCATGGACCCTGCAGCCTCAATGAGTTATGAGACCATTGCCGAAAAGGCTCATGCCATGGGCATGAAGGTAGGAATTATCTCCTCGGTTGACCTGGACCATGCCACCCCGGCATGTTTTTACGCCCACAGCCCTTCCCGGAACAACTACTACGACATCGGGGTTGCCGCCGCGGCAATCCAGGATACCATCGCCTTTGCCGATGCCGTGCAGGAAGCCATCGATTTTTACAACGAACATCCCGAGGAAACCCTCATTGTTGTTACCGGTGACCACGAGTGCGGCGGTCTCACCATCGGCTTTGCCGGAACCCACTACGATTCCGCCCTGCTCTACGGCGGGTATACTCCCCTGACCATGGAGCTGACCCACATGGTAGCCAACCGGGCCGGTCTTGCCTGGACATCCTACTCCCACACCGGAATTCCCGTCCCGACCTTCGCGACCGGTGTGGGCGCCGAGAGCTTTAACGGATATTACGATAACACCGACGTGTTTTACAAAACCGCCGCGGCCATGGGTCTGTAAGAAAACCATACATGTCACGTCGCCACCCCTGGTAAACCGGCGAGATACGTGGATCAGGTTTCCTGAAAAGGTGAATATTTAAAAAAAATATTCACTTTTTTAACGGAATCAATGCTTTTGACTCCTATACTTCTATTGGTCCTCTTCAACCCGATAGTCTGGACTTCTGTTAATTTCTTGTATTATAAGTAATTAATACGCTGTTTCTTGAATTAACCAAATATTGGCAAAAGGCTGCCGGAGGGTTTCATTGATCCCTGGGGCGAATAATGTTTACACTTTTTCAAGGTTCAGCGTTAAATCAAAGCAGAAAGGATATTCTTTTGAAAAAGGTACTGTTTGCCGGCGATCGGCTTTTTATGAAATACGGAGGACTGGAATACTTTTCCAAACGACTTGTAGATATCAATGCAAAGGCCGTTTCAACCGAGGGCATGTCGGATGAGGAATTTATAAAAGAAGCGCAAGACGCGGCGGCCGTGGTGGTTATAGCTCGCAGAATTTCCCGAGAGCTCCTCGAGAAGGCAA
The DNA here is from genome assembly GCA_964410865.1 of uncultured Spirochaetales bacterium. Taxonomy (GTDB): domain Bacteria; phylum Spirochaetota; class Spirochaetia; order JAFGDJ01; family JAFGDJ01; genus JAFGDJ01. The sequence goes on from CAYPIQ010000026.1 coordinate 23,794, forward strand.
AAAAATTAGAGTTTGTCATGACGTTATCGGTAGGGTACGATTGTGTTGATCTCGAAGCCGCCACCGAAATGGGTATACCTGTGAGCAACTGCCCCACCTACTGTACCGACGATGTGGCCAACCACGCCATGACCCTGCTTCTGGCAACGACTCGGAAGCTCAACATGACTGTTCCCGCGGTCAAGACCGGGAATTTCGGATACAGTTATACCAAACCGATACTGAATTACCGGGGCAGGACGCTGGGGATCATCGGGCTCGGAAAAATCGGACGAACAATTGTTCCGAAGGCCCGCGGTTTCGGTATGAACTTGGCCGCATTTGATCCCTACGTGGACGACGACATCTTCGAGCTTCTGGGGGTCGAGAGGAAGTACGAGCTGGATGAACTGATCACCGATGCCGATTTTTTCACCATCCACTGCCTCCTGACCGGAGAAACCAAAGGGCTTATCGGCATAAAAGAGTTAAAGAAGATGAAGAACCACGCCGTTATCATCAACACGGCCAGGGGGCCCATTATCGACGAAGAAGCCTTGGCCCGGGCCCTGGAAGACGGTGAAATTGCCGGGGCGGGTATCGACGTCTTTGCCTCCGAGCCGCCGGCTGCCGACCATCCTCTCATCACTTCACCCAAAACCGTTGTCACTCCCCATATAGCCTGGTACTCGGAAGAAAGTTTCCAGGCCAATATGGTACTGGGGATGGACGAACTAACCGGTGTACTTTCGGGGCACCGCCCCCGTTATATCGTGAATCCCGTCATTTTCGGGACCACGTATAAAAAACATTCATTATCTTTAAAATACCCTGAAGGAGGAAATCATGAACAGAAACATGATCAGAATTATCTCGGCAGCGGTTATACTGCTGCTGACCGCGACGGTGGCCTTTGCCGGCGGAGACAAGGAAGAGACGGAATTCCCGACAAAGAGTATCACCTACATCATACCCTTCAATCCGGGCGGACAGTCGGACGTAACCGCCCAGTACCAGAAACCGATGCTCGAAGACAGCCTGGGGGTTAGCGTGGTTATCAAACACATAGCCGGAGCCGGCGGCGCGGTGGGCTGGTCCACCCTGGTCAAATCCGAACCGGACGGTTATACCATATGCGGAAACAACATTCCCCATATCATTGCCCAGCCCCTGAGCAGGGAAGACGCAGGATACACCACCGAGGAGCTCGAACCGTTGTATCTGTTCCAAACCACCCCCATCGGGCTGGCAGTACTGAAAGACAGCCCCTACAAAACCCTGGACGAATTCGTAGCCTACGCAAAGGCGCATCCGGAAGAAATAACAATAGGCGGTTCCGGGACCTACTCCGGTCATCATCTGGCCTTACTGCTCTTCCAGAAACTCACCGGGACAAAATTTACCTATATTCCTTCAACCGGCGCCGCTCCCTCGGTGGCCAACTTTCTCGGGGGCCACACCGACGCTCTGTTTGCTAATTCCAACGACCTGGTTACCCATAATGACGAAATCATCATTCTCGGGATGGGAACGGAGGAGCGTTTCGGCCTGCTGCCCGAAGCCCCGACCTTTATAGAGCAGGGTGTGGACATGACCGCCGGTATCGACCGGGGCGTATGTGTACCCCAGGGAACACCGGAGGAGGTTATCGCCGTCCTGGAGGATGCCTTCAGAGAGGCATGTACCGATCCCGATTTTATGGCTAAAATGGAAGAGATGGGCATGGTTGTCCGGAACATGGGCGCCTCGGAATTCAAGGCATACATCGAAAGGATGACCGGCATATACAAGGACACCATGGAAGAACTGGGACTCTTGAAGTAGGAACACGATGATAGCCGAAGCTCTGCGACTGCTTCTAACGCCGCTGAACTTTCTCATCATTACCCTGGGAGTAGGATCGGGTATCCTGGTAGGAGCCCTGCCCGGCCTGACGGCCACCATGGCCATCGCCCTGCTGGTTCCCTTTACCTTCAGCATGAACCCGGTCCACTCTCTGGCCCTTTTAGGCGGCATCTACTGCGGAGCTATCTACGGAGGGAGTTTTTCCGCCATCCTGATAAACACCCCCGGAACCCCTTCGGCTATAGCCACCACCTTCGACGGCCACCCCATGGCCCGGAAAGGTGAATCCTACGCGGCCATCATTACCGCTACCATCGCTTCGGTCATCGGCGGACTGATCGGAGTACTGTTTCTTATTTTCCTTTCACCTCCTCTTTCCCGCGCGGCGTTGAAGTTCGGCCCGCCTGAGTTTTTCTGGCTTACCGTTTTCGGCCTGACAATTATAGCTACCCTGGCTTCCAAGTCTATCCTGAAGGGACTTATCGGCGGTGCCCTGGGGCTGCTCCTCAGTATGATAGGCATAGCCCCCATCGAGGGCTCGGTTCGATACGCCTTCGGGACGGTCAGCCTTCAAAACGGTATAGCCCTTATGCCCGCACTCATAGGCCTTTTCTGTATCCCCGAGATAATAGAAATGATCGCGCGGAAAGACACTCACTATAACGTTATCCCCTATAAGAAACAGCGAAAGATCATACGACGGGTCTTTTTCCGACTTCTCAAAAAACCGGTCTTACTGATACGATCGGCCCTAATCGGTACTATTGTGGGCATTATTCCCGGTGCCGGCGGCAACATAGCGGGGATGGTCTCGTATAACGAGGCCGTCCGCGCTTCAAAACATCCGGACCGCTTCGGCACCGGCATTATTGACGGTGTAGCTGCTTCGGAAGCTTCCAACAATGCTGAAGTGTCGGGGTCCCTCATTCCCATGCTTACCCTGGGGATACCCGGAGCCCCTCCGGCGGCGGTCCTTTTGGGGGCCCTGCTACTTCAGGGCATGAGACCGGGACCGGACCTCTTTACCTACCACGGGCACATCACCTATTCATTCATGCTGTCTCTCATACTGGCGAACATCCTCATCCTGCCGCTGGGGTTGTTGAGCGGAAAGCTGATGTCGAAGGTTATCACTGATATCCCCGTGACTATCCTGGCGCCCTTCGTGTTCTTCCTGTCCGTCATCGGGTCCTACGCCATCAACAACAACATGTTCGACGTATACGTTATGCTGACCTTCGGCGTAATCGGTTTTATCGGCAGAAAAGCCGGCTTCGATCCGGGTCCCATTGTTCTGGGACTCATCCTCGGCAGCATCTGCGAACAGGGACTGGTACAATCTATCCTGATGGGCCGGGCAAAGGGCTCGGTCATATCCATGTTCTTTTCCCGGCCAATCTCCATCATCCTGATCATTCTCACCCTGATTTCCACCTGCTGGCCGCTGATAGACAAGGGACGGAAGACCCTGGAGAAACACCGTGCGAAAGGCTGACCGGATCTCATCCGTCTTTATTCTTGCCCTCTGTATCTTCTTCTTTATCCGATCTCGGGAATTCAGTCCCTTGAGCGCCCTCTTTCCCCGGGTTATCATGTATATCCTCGGCGGGCTTTCACTGACACTCCTACTGCGGTCGTTTTTCTGGAAGAAAGAAGGGCCGGCCTTCGATACCGGTGCATTTAAACATATACCCTCAATTATGATGACCGTCCTTATTATTGCATGGGCGGTCTTGATCCCCATACTCGGTTTTCTGACGACCAGCCTTATATTTTTTCCCCTGATTACCGTATACCTGGACCGCAAAGCCCCGGGTAAAAAGATCGCCGGCCGTATAGTACTGGCACTCACCCTGACGGTGGTGTTCTACTTCTTCTTTACTAAAGTGCTCTACATACCCTTTCCGGAAGGGATACTACTGTAAGGGTATTCATCTCCGCACTTTGCCCCATCATACCAGTTGCGAAAGAAAACTCTCCGCGCTTACGATGACCGGTTTTCGGGCGGGCAAAACAGTCGGAGTCCTGGTATTCCCTTCGGGTTGCCGGAGCTTCACAGTCCGGACCGTTTTATGAAAGGCACGATTATGGTCCCGGACTGAAGTGGGAGAATCCGCTTCTATCAAGAAGATGCGAAGCCCAAGGCGCGTGCCTGAATCATTTTACAATTCAGTATGATTAGGATATAATATACTTATGTCGCCTGTATTACGAATTGATGGATATAGATTTTTCTTTTACTCAAGCGACAGGGCATAACCAATTCATATTCATGTTGAAAAAGGTTCCGCCTATGCAAAAATATGGATTTCACCTATCAAACTCCAATACAGTCACGGCTCTAACAATTCACAAATCAGCAAAATTCTTAATCTGGCTGAACAAAACAATGAAATAATCACGGAGGCCTGGAATGAGTTCTTTAAAGACTGAGATAGAAATTGCTAATGCGATCAATTTAACAATTTCTTCTGATACTCTTACCGTGACTCTCGACGATGGACGGGTTCTGTCTACACCAATAAGCTGGTATCCCAGATTATTACATGCCACAGAAAGCGAACGAAATAATTACAGGTTTATAGGAAACGGAACCGGAATCCACTGGCCCGATCTCGATGAAGATATAAAAGTGTCCACGGTTTAATCGCCGGCCACCATTCACAGGAGAGTCAAAAATCCCTGGCTAAATGGTTGAATAGTAGAAAAAAGTCCTCGCGCTGACAGATATTCTCCTTTCGCTTCAAATTTGTTTCATATCTAATCCCCAATATTCTCCGGTAACATGGGATAGCTGCTCCCGATGGAATACAGCTCCACCGGGCCGAAGTCGTCGCCGCTGCCCGTCCAGGTGCGGCGGAACCCGATGGTGTACACAGTGGCGTTTTCAGCCCCTTCAGTGATTACGGCCAGGGCTGCCTGGATGTACCGGTACACCCCGGCAATGATTTTGTTGTGATAAACTCCGGGATACTTTCGGCCAAACGTACGGCCTCCTCCGAATTGCCCTCGTCGGCAAAGGTGCGGATGTACTCGTAGGCTGAAAGGAAGTTGTCCCTGTGGAACTCGAATACGGTATCCGGGTCGGTGGACGGCGGCTCCGGCGGAATAAAGGGTTCCGGTTCGTCTTCGGTGAAGGTTCCAACCCGGCAGGGTTTTTGTATCCAGAGCCGCCTGCAGGGTTTCAAAGGTTTCTGCTGTGAGAATACGGATAAAGTCACGGTCGAACACTACCGCGAGCAGCTCCTGAAAGGCTTTTCCCCAAGTTTCGTAGATTTTTATTAGCCGGTCAAGGGTGCAGTAAAACCCCAGCAGTTCGCGGGATCTGCCTTTATTCCCCGGGAGTGTACGTTCACAATAGTTTCCCATGCCGCCGCGCGGCAATCGAAACGATGAAAATAGCCCGGTGCGGCTATTGGTGTACTAGACGATACGAAAAAAATCTGCGCAGTACCGCTTATCTGAAAAAGGACAGTAACTCACTCGGAATACCGGATATCCCTCTTCAGGTCACAAGATCCTTCATGTTCCGTATCCGCAGAAATTCCTTTGCCTGGTATACAAAGGCCTGTAGCCTGGTCTCGATGCCGGTAATATCTTCTCCGTCGTAATCGACATTGATCCAGGGGATACTGTCAAAGTCCTGCCGAAGCGAATCCGAGACGGCCGCGATAGCCGTACCGGGCATACAGGTGAAGGGAAGAATATTCGCCACACCGCTTATCCCAGTATCTGCGAGAGCGGCGGCGGTACCCAGGGCTATACAGGGGTCACCGTCATAATCACGATGGATGTAGGGCATACAGCGTTCCAGCATGGTTTCCAAAGGAATTTCCCGGTTCATCTCCACGGCATGTTCCACAACCCTTTCAAACGACCTGGTTATTATATCCGTAGAAAGACGCTGTATCCCTGATTTCAGTATCCCCTTCCAGTCGCCTTTCCATCTACTGTCCCGTTGGTACCGGTAGGTGGAATAGGTAATCCATTCCCGGAAGGGGGAGATAATTGTTTCAGCTCCCAATTCTTCCAAATGTTGGACCAGATGACCGGAACACGGAGGATTATCCCGCATAAAAATTTCCCCCACCACGGCAACCACCGGTCTCCGGGGTTCATCCTTCAATACAATGTGCTCGAAATCCGCTACCACGTCTTTGAAAACGGCTATAATATCCCCTGCCCCGTTCTCGACACTGTGGACGAGCCTTTCCAGGGATGCCCTGTATACCCTGTCGGTCTCACCAGGTACAAGCTCGTAGGGCCTTCTTTCCTGCTGCAGCTTGCGTAAATAATCTGCAGCGAGCAGTCCCTTTAAAGCTGCCAGCCTGAACCGCAGACCGTGCCCCCCGGACAGGCCGGCGTAGGAGTCTTCGTTGGTCGGTGCAACAATTTCTACATCCCGAAAACCCAGGCGATCGAAGATAAGCCTCTGCATCTTGTTGTACTGCCCGAAACGGCAAGGGCCACCGTGATCGGGCATAAAGAAAGCCGACTTATCCGGTTCGAAACCGGGGGACAGGCATTTTTTCAGGAAACTGCCGGTGGTACAGATCATGGGGAAGCACTCTTTCGAAGACAGGTGCTTCCTCGCCAGGGATATGTCCTCTTTCTCCTGCATCGGCAAAACCCGGGCGTCGATACCGCAGCTCCGTGAAGCCGCGGCGACCAGGTACGCGGTATCATTCATATAGGGGAAATAGAGTGTCCGCCCGGGACCGGCGTCGGCCCTGGGAATGGTATGACCTGAATACTCCTTTTTTATATCGGCACCGGCTATCCTGGCGCCCTTGAGGCTGTCCAGGAAGGCTTCAAGCCGGGTAATCATACCGGCGTCGGCCGAATGTTCGTCCACTTCCAGGTGGAGAAAGGGTTTTTCGCCCATTTCTTCGCGTACATAATGCTGTAAAAACGAATCCGGTCCGCACCGGAAATTTCCCATGTATACGGCGTTCAAGGTCCTGTGTTTCGCAACGTACCTGCTCGCCTTGAGAATACGCTTACCGTTCGGCCAGCACATCTGGTAGTAATCAGGATATAGATTCACCTCGTCAAGGGGGAGGTAATCCACCGGTATGGGGAGTACATCAAGTTGTATCAATTTATCCACCAGGGACAGGTTTAAAATCTTGTCCGTGGTATTATATGGTCTTCCAAGGACAACCACAGCAGGTTTATCTTCCGGTAGAGTGGATAGGATCTCTTTTCCCCGTCTTTTAACCGCTGCCTCGAACTCACGCTGAGCAGTGTCGGCCTTATCTATAGCCGTCCGAACCGCCCTTATCGGGCTTCCAAAACGGGAATTCATAAAAGCAGCCAGGTCTTTCTTCAAGACCCTTTCGAAATACCGGAAGTGTAGGGTCGGTATGAGCAGTTTCTTTTCGTGAGCCGTTCCCTTTAACGAAGCCCGTATCATGAACGGATGGGTCTGAATCCAGGGGCAGTTATAATCCATTGTGGGATTCGGTTCATCCGGTTGTACGTTCACGATAAACGGAAGGAAAATATAGTCCACACCACGGTCCAGGAGGTCCTGCACATGACCATGGGTAACCTCCACGGGAAGGCACACCTCCGCCGTCAGCATTTCGAGAGAGCGGGTTACCATTGCATTGTCGGTTTCCCGGGACAGGACAACCCGGAAACCCAGCTCTTCGAAAAATGTCCGCCAGAAGGGAAACTGTTGATAGAAAAGCATCAAGGCCCGAACAATTCCTATGGTCGGGCGCCCGTCATCTTCTCTCTCTTCATTAAAGCCCCTGGTAAGAAGCCCGGTGCGTTCGGCAAAGAGATTCGGAATACCCTGTCCCCGGCCTTTCCTCTCTTCGATTTCATATTTTTCACACCGCCCGCCGTAGTACAGAGCCTTTTTTTCGCCCTCTATCCTTACCCTGCGAATTTCACACTGGTTCGAACACCCTTTACAGGTGAATTTGTCCACGGAATAGGGAATCTTGCTGATATCGAATCCCTTAAAACGGGTACCGGCATTGCCCCTTTCCCTTACATGCGCCCGCGCCAGCATGGCCGCGCCGATGGCTCCGGTTACATCGTAATGCGGCGGCACGGTTATTTTTTGTCCTGTTACCTTTTCGAAGGCGGCGACAACCGCTTTATTGTTTGTAACACCACCCTGGAAAAAGATGTTGTTCCCAATAGGCTTTGTCCCCACCACCTTCTGAATATAATTGTAGACGATGGAGTAGGCCAGGCCTCCTAAGAGGTCATCCTTTTTTGCACCCCGCTGCTGATGACTGTTCAGGTCCGATTCCATAAAAACCGTACATCTGTCTCCCAGGGCAGCCGGCCGCTGCGCTTCTATGGCGCGTTTGCCGAATTCTTCGATAATGTTTACGTCAAGCTTTTCAGCCTGCTCTTCGAGAAAACTGCCGGTTCCCGCCGCGCACACCTTGTTCATCTCGAAATCAACGACAACACCGTTTTTTATACTTATATATTTGGAATCCTGGCCGCCTATCTCGAAAATTGTATCCACCGTCGGATCCCAGGCAACGGCAGCCGTTGCCTGGGCGGTTATTTCGTTCTGAATAGTATCCGCGCCGATAAAATCACCGGTTAAATAACGCCCGGAACCGGTTGTTCCCGCGGCCATTACCTTCACCCTGTCACCTGCTTCTTCATTGATCTCGGCAAGGCCCTTCCGGAGCGCCTCGAGGGGCCTTCCGGCCGTAGGCAGGTACCTCCTGGCTATCACCCGGTCATCATCGTCGATTAACACGACATTCGTACTGAGGCTGCCTATATCGAGCCCCAGATAGACCGGCGTCTTTCGATCCGCCGGCAGCGAAACCCGTACCTCCTTATTCCAGATACACTGCGGCATATGGAGCTGTTCCTGGCATGAACCGGTATCCGTGGAAGACTCGAGATAGCATTTCAGGCCTTCCGAGCCTTTGAATTTGACACCGTCCAGACGGTTGTGGAGTACATGAAAAACAGCACCGACGGCACCCATGGAGGCGTGATGCTCCGGAACCCGAAAGCGTTCGTCGGGGTAACCGAGAATCTCTCGAAAAGCCCGCACAACTCCCTCGTTGGCTGCAACGCCCCCCTGGAACAGCACCGGCGGTACAATATTTTTACCCCGGGCAAGGTTGCTTTTAAAATTCCTGGCTACCGCAAAACAGAGTCCGGCTACGATATCATGGACCGGTGTAGCTATCTGCTGAAGATGAATCATGTCGCTCTTGGCGAACACGCTGCATCTCCCGGCAATACGGGGCGGATTTTCAGACCTTAAGGCCAGGTCTCCGAATTCCTTTTCAATGGAAAGGCCCAACCTCCTGGCCTGCTGGTCGAGGAAGCTCCCTGTGCCCGCGGCGCAGAGAGAGTTCATGGAAAAATCTTTTAATTGGGTAACACCGTCATTCCGGGCAAGAAGAATCAGTTTCGAATCTTCCCCGCCCATTTCTATCACACTCTTCGTTTCCGGATACAGCCGTATGACCGAGGCGGACTGGGCTATAATTTCATTTACAAAGGTACCACCGAGAAGACGGGCCGCAGTAAGTCCTCCCGAACCGGTGGTCGCACAGAGTGATACGGTATCCCCGACCCGCCTCTCTAGAATCGATTCGAGTACGCGAAGCAGTGTATGGAAGGGCTTCCCGTTGCAGAAAGAATAGTGATCTTCAAGGATGTTGCAAGCCTCATCCATAACAACAGTGTTAACTGAGGTAGACCCGATATCGAAACCCAATAATATATTCATTTTTATTACTCTTTTACAAAAATAGCTGCCCATGCCGCTGCGCGGCAACCTAAACGATGAAAATATGCGGATACCGCCATTTTCTTAATAAACCGATGAGATCAAAAATACCATCGGGTACAGGAGAATTTATCCCCATTCGCCGGGAAAAATCAACACCCCCCGCCCCAAGGGGCGGGTTAGGTTGGTTCTGCAAGGTATGGATTTTATGCGGGATTCATACACCGTACCGCAACCCTTGTCGAGGCAGTCAGCCGGCTCGGCTCCGAAGAGCGCGGCAAGCCGCGGGGTATGAATCCCGCTTGCGAATCAAGAACAGTACCGAAGGTGCCGCTTGACCCATCCAGCCCCACACTCTACACTCATTATATGAAAACAATAGAAGCAAAAACCCTCTATACCGGGAGGGCCGTTAAGAAAAACGCCTTCCTGAACTATGAGGACAAACTGGTGGTATCGGTAACGGACAAGCCCGCGGGCGAGGTGATCGGGACCTATGAAACCGTCACACCGGCCTTTATCGATGCCCACAGCCATATCGGCATGATACGAATGGGAGAGCCCGACGCCGAGGCCGAGGCAAACGACAGGATGGATTCCATCATAGCCCACGCGGACGCGCTGGACTCGGTGCAGATGGATGACGGGGGATTCCGAGACTCCATCGAAGCAGGGGTGCTTTACTCCTGCGTGGTTCCCGGCAGCGGCAACATTTTAAGCGGCTCCTCGGCGGTGATCCGTAACTACGGGCGCACCACCACCGAAGCCCTCCTAGGCCGGGCCGGCATAAAAGCCGCCTTCGGATACAACCCCATGTCTGCCCATTCCCGGGAGGGCAAAGGAACCAGGCCGTATACACGGATGGGAGCCCTGGCCATTCTGCGCAGCCGGCTCATCGACGTGCTGAACAAGCAGGCTAAGAAGGAAAAAGAACCCCTCTCTGCAGAAGAGCGCATCCTGGCAAAGATCCTCACCGGAGAAGAAATCCTTCGCGTTCATGTGCACAAGGCAGACGACATCGCAAGTCTGCTTCGCTTGGTGGACGAATATAACCTGAAAGTAACCGTCGAGCACGCCGGCGATGTTCATGAAGCCCATATCTTTGAAGAACTGGCAAAACGGAACATTCCCGTGGTCTATGGCCCTATGGACAGCCTGGCCTACAAGGTGGAGCTGAAGCATGACAGCTGGCGCAACGTCCGGTATCTGATCGACTCCGGGGTATTCTTCGGCCTTATGACCGACCACCCGGTGATTATGCAGAAGATGCTTCTTTTCGAGCTGCGGTGGTTTCTCCGATGCGGATTGTCAAAGCAGGACTGCCTCGAGGTCATTACCAGAAAAAATGCCGCGATCCTCGGTGTGGAGGATAAGCTGGGGACCCTGGAAAGGGACAAATGGTCGTCCTTTGTATGCTGGAACGGCGACCCCTTCGACCTGGAGGCTTACCCGGTACTCTGCATGGGGGAAGGAGAAGAGGTGTATAAGGATAACTACCGGTAATATTTGTGAATCTTTCATGATTTCTTCTTAGATGATTCGGTTTCCGCTTTGCGTTTCTCCGCCAGTTCTTTTATGGATGCCTCGAAGTCCGGGTACCGGGAAATAATTTTATCAAAGGTGTCTTTGTGCAGGCGGTAGAAATCGCAGTATTCCACCGCTTTGATGGTTGCAGTCCTGGGTGTGGAGAGCAGCAGGGCTATCTCTCCAAAAAAAGCACCACTGGTGAGGGTTGTATACTTTACTTTTTCATCCGCCGAGAGAACATCTACCGACCCCTTGCTGATAAAAAACATGTCGAACCCGACCTCACCGGCTACGACAACGTAATCACCGGGGGTAAAAACCACCGGTTCCAGATTCATGATTATTTCTTTGATAAGGTCTTCGCCGGCATGCTGAAAGATGGGTACCTTCTCGATGATTTCTTTGTTTATATGCAGTGAAACGGACACCTTGAGCGGATCCGGGAGATCTGCGAGAACGGAAGATTCATCATACCCCCGGCGACTCTCCCAGAGGTAGTCGTAATAGTCATTTATTTTTTTCTGCAGATCATGCGGTATATTCTGGTACTTCATAAAGGCGTTTATCTTGTCCATCTTCTCCTTGTACTGGGTCTTGGACACATCGATGTTCGCCAAAAGGTTGGCAATATTACCAATAACCAGACCGTACATGGCGGCGCCTAGGAGCTCGATAAAGACAACAAACAGGGTCTGATTATTACCTACCGGAGTTATATCTCCGTAGCCTATGGTGGTTACCGTGGTAATTGTCCAGTAGAAAGCCCTGATGTAGCTCGAAACCTGGTCGAGCTCTGAAGAGACTCCTCCGATGAGGATCCAGCCGCAGGAGATAATATGGGCGGCCAGAAGGATATAGAGCACCAACAGGAGAAGCCGCAGTATAGCAGGGTTGACGTTACTCCCGGCGAGGCGCCGTATGGTTTTGTTGCTCTTCAGTAATTTTACGACCACATTCAGCTGTAGAATCCGCAGTACCGCGGAGCCGGGGATATATACTGCCGACACACCCAGAGGCAGTGCCGCAATCAGGTCGAGACTGAACCAGCCGCGAAGGTAGCGCCGGGATACACTTCTGTCGTCCTTTATCAGTACACCCCTGTAGATATATCCCGTTTTAAAGGAAATAATTATATCAGCGATAAATACCAGAGAGACAAAGAAGGGTGCGATCCTGGAAAGAAAGAAGCTCTTCATCTCGAATACCATGAGCAAGGGAAATAACAGGGCCGAGAAAACGGAAACGAGGAGAACAAAGGAGTCCCATATAGTCTTGAATCTGTCTTCAGGATGTATCATTACTTCTTTTAGTATCGTTATTCGATGCCATGAAATAAAGGGCGGGCGCGAAAAATAATTACAGACACCTGATCAGACACCTGCGCCGGACTTTACATAGGCTTTACACCCGGCATTCCCGGTATCGGTGGGTGATGCCCCGGTACGGGAAGCAATATCACAGAATATCTCGGCATTGTTGCTGAGAGAACAGCCGTAATCCTCACTGCCCTCCAGACTCAGAACCGGGAAAATATTCCCCGGCCGGGCAATGGTGTCCGTCGTACCTTCGCCGATAATAGTGCCGTTTGTTACGATGAGGAACAGGACTCCGCGGTATTTTTCGTAAATGCGCATCATCTCTTCGCGGATAAACGGTTCCCTGAAAAACCTCCCCGGCCCGGGGCGATAAGAAGAGCGTCGAAACCGATAACGCGCCGGTCTGTACGGAGTGTGCGGGCCTCCAGGTCAACCTCACCTGCCGTCTCCCCCAGGGCAAAGACAACCCCCGCCTTTTTAAGCCGGGCGTACAGCTTTTTTATGAGTTCCAGACCTCCGTCGGCTCCGAGATGAGTCTGATCTACAGACAGGAGCTGTACATCAAGTTTTTCCGCCCTTCGGCGGTATGTCTCAATGTTCTCTTTCCGCACAATCTACACACTGAATCGGATATTCAGGATGTCCCCGTCCTGTACGATGTAATCCTTCCCTTCCAGGCGAAAACGTCCTTTTTCTTTGATGGCCTTCTCCGAACCGAGCTCGGTAAAATCGTCGTAGGTAAAACACTCCGCCCGGATAAAACCCCGGGCGAGGTCGGAGTGAATCGTACCGGCCGCATCTACGGCTGTCTCACCCTTGTAAAGGGTCCAGGCCCGGACCTCATCCTTGCCGACGGTAAAAAAACTGATATATCCGAGGATTTCGTATGCGAAGGTAGTAAGCCTGGAACTGGCGGAACCGGTAATACCGAAATCAGCCATGAATTCGAGGGCGTCACTCTCTTCCAGACCCGCAAGCTCCATCTCGAAATTACCTGCGAACTCTATCACCGGATACGATTCTCCGATTCTTGCGAGAAGCTCTTGGTTCTTTCCGTAGTTCTCCTCCCCGGAATTGAGAATGGCAAAATACGGTTTCGCCGTGAGCAGCCGGAACCCGGCGATGATCTTTTTTTCATCCGGATTCATCTCCACGTCCCGCACCTTTCCTCCGTCGGAGAGAACGCCCAGAATATGCTGAAGAATCTTTTCCTCGTGTTGCCCCGCGGTATCCTTTTTCCCCCGCTTCATGTCTTCCGCTATTTTTTCGAGCCTTCGTTCTACAACGATCTGATCGGCCAGGATGAGTTCGCTGTCCAGAGCTTCGAGATCCTTCAGCGGGTCCGCGGGTCCCTGTACTTCGTCAAGAACATCATTAGAAAAATTACGTAATACAAGCGCCAGGGCATCCGCTGTTTTCATCAGCCCTACAGCCGCACCGGAGAAAAGTCCGTGTTCCGCCGATCCCTGGGTAAGTCCTACAAAATCGGTTACTTTAATAGACGCATAGACCTTCTTCTTCGGCTGATAATAATCGGCGAGAACATCCACCCGCCGGTCGATTACCTCGACAACCGCCCGATTCGGTTCCAGTTTTACTGCCGAATAATCGGTAACCTCCTCCTGCCGACCCGTTAGGGCATTGAAGATCGTGGTTTTGCCCGATTTTTCCTGCCCTATTAATCCGAGATTCATCCATATCCCTCTTTTTTCGTTTGATTATGTTCGGCGGGTTTAATACCCCGCAGCTTGATGCGTAATCTTCCAAGATTACGAAAAGGTCAATACTTGTAAGGATGATCGGGGTATTAAAACCCGACGACAATCCAATTCCTTACATATCCAACATACCCCGCCGCTTGCGGTGGGATTGTTGATTTCCATATACAATTATACCATATATACCCCCGTCATTCCTACACAAAAACATGGTGACTTGACAAAGCCCTTCGGGGTTATAATGCTTACTTGGTGTTACCGAGCGTGGGCCTGGCAGACTTGTAATTCGTGAGACCGGTGTGGTATAGAAAAGCAGGACATTCATGACTCGCAGAAAGACATACCTAATACGAAAATAGCGGCACCGGAATAGCCGAACCCGGCTATTTTCATTCTTTCGGTCGCCGCGCGGCGGCATGAGCAACTATTACGAGAACAATCCCCAGGGCGTTTACTGCAGAGCTTTTATAGCACCAAAGCTCTAAAAGCTTGAAAGAGTCCTTGAAGATGTGTTTAAATAGGTTGCATGGATACCCACACCGACGTTACCGTTAAACAGGAAAGCCTTGTAGTAAAACAACAGGGAAAAGTAATCTTCAGACATAACGGATCATGGCTTTACCCCTTGATGGATCTCGAAAAGTACCTGGAAGAGAAGCGCATTAAGGCGGAAGATCTTTTTCTTCAGGATAAAATAGTCGGAAGGGCCGCGGCATTTCTCATAGTCGATATGGGATTTAAAGAGGTGAAAGCCCTTATCCTCAGCCTTCCGGGGAAAGAGGTGTTCGATGCCTACTCCGTACACTATGAATACGAAACGCTTGTAGACAGGATATTATGCCGGACGGAGCAGATGCTGGCCGAAACCGGCGATCCGCTCGAAGCCCGGAAATTGATAGACGGATTGATCCGGCGCCCTCAGCAACCCTAGATGCCGAGATAAGCCTTTCTCACCTCGTCGTTTTTCAGTAGATCTTTACTGTTGCCGCTCATCACGATGCGGCCGTGTTCGATGACATAGGCCCTTTGAGCCAATTCCAGGCTCTTCCGGACATTCTGCTCCACGAGAAGGATGGTAACCCCCTGTTCGTGGAGTATCTTGAGAGACTCGAACACGTTTTTTACGATAGAGGGCTGCAAACCCAAGGACGGTTCGTCGAGCATGATAAACCGCGGCCTGGACATCAAAGCGCGACCGATGACGAGCATCTGCTGTTCGCCTCCGGAAAAGGTCCCGGCGAGCTGACTCTGCCGTTCCTTCAGCTTCGGAAAAAGGCTGAAGACCCATTCCATGTTATCCTGAACAACGGACCCTTCTTTTATGGTAAAGGCTCCCATTTCCAGGTTTTCCCGGACCGTCATGTATGGGAAAACCCGCCTGCCTTCGGGAACCAGGGCAATTCCCTTGGTAATAATTTTATGGGCAGGAAAATCTTCGATGTGTTCGCCCTCGAAGAGGACCTCGCCGCCCATCTTTTTGAGAATTCCCGCTATGGAGATGAGCGTCGTTGTTTTGCCGGCTCCATTAGCACCGACCAGGGCTACAATTTCCCCGTTCTTGACCTCCATGGAAATATCCCAGAGGACCTGTATGCCGCTGTATCCGGATGTTAGTTGTTTGACCTCAAGCATATTCGCTCTCCTCTCCGAGATACGCCTCGATAACCTCTTTATTATTGGCAACCTCCTCAGGGCTGCCCTCGGCGATTTTTTTTCCGTAGTTCAAAACGATGATCTTCTCGCAGAGTTCCATGATAACCTTCATAATGTGTTCCACCACAATAAGGGTTATACCCATCTCCTTGTTTACTTTCCGCAGAAGTTCGAGGGTTTCGTTTATCTCGACATAGGTCAGGCCGGCCATGTTCTCGTCCAGTAATAAAAGCTTCGGGCGGGTACCAAGAGCAGTAGCCAGTTCTATTTTCCTCTGGAGCGCTATAGTCAGGTCTCCGACCACCGATTTTCGATGTTTCTCCAGATGAGCGAGCTCTATGATATGGTCCACCATTTCGTGCTGTTCCTTTGTCGGAACCAGCTTCAGGTCATGGGCCAGAATCCCGGTCAGGATGTGCTCATACACCGTCAATGATCCGAAGGCCCGTACGTTCTGAAAGGTCCTGCCGATTCCCATGCGGGAAATCTTGTGGGGTTTGAGTCCCTGTATCTCCTTTCCTTCGTGGAGAATCTTTCCGGATGTCGGCTTGAAGGCTCCGCTTATCATATTGAAGGAGGTGGTTTTCCCCGCACCGTTGGGACCGATAATACCCACCCGGCTGCCTTCTTCCACGACAAAGTTGTTATCGTCCACAGCCAGAACACCGCCGAATTCCTTTCTAAGGTTTATTACTTCAAGCAGTGCACTCATCGCTTCCTCCTTTGAAGTCGGCGGACAATACCCATGAGCCCGGCCGGTTCAATAATCAGGATAAGGATCAGCGCAAGAGACCATATGATATACCGGAACTCCGGGGCGAAACGCATGATTTCAAGGATAAGCGTTACAATAAACGCCCCGATGATCGGACCGATCAGTGTTCCCAGCCCGCCTACCAGTGCCATGATAACTATCATTTCACTGGTCATCCAGGCAAAAGTAGTGGGGTGAAGCAGTCGGAAAAAATGGGCAAATAGACTCCCGGTAAGCCCGGCGATTCCCGCTCCGATGCTGAAAGCCAGTACCTTGAACAGTGCCGTGTTGATCCCCGTCGCCTCCGCCAGGTCTTCGTTCTCCCGAATCGCCACCAGCATGCGGCCGAAGCCTGAGTGAACCAGAAAATAGAGAAATCCCAGAAGCACCACCGCGAAGAACAGGATGAGGTAGTAGCTTCCGGTAAGGCTCTGGAAATTTAAGCCCAGGAATCCTTCCGGAGCCTGAATACCTCTCAAACCCATGGGACCTCCGGTTAGATTGGTCGAGTTGAGAATGACCAGGTACACGAAATACGCGAAGAAAAAGGTGGTAACGGCAAAATAGTGACCCTTCAGTTTGAGCGCCGGGTATCCAACGATGAATGCAAAAATGAACACCAGGATCCCGCTCACGGGGAAGGCTACCCAGAAAGGAAACCCGGCCTTCAGCGTCAACAGTGCCGATGCATAGGCGCCGATCCCGTAAAAAGCCCCGTGACAAAAGGTAAGCGGCCCGGTATATCCTGTTGTGAGGTCGTAACTTCCGGCCAGCATAGCATAGAGCACGGCGAGAACCGTCACGTACACAATGTACTCCGAGGCAATCGCCGGCACTAATAAGAGAAGGACCAGGACAACAGCCGGGATAATAAATGTTTTCCAGGTAACCGCCGGCCTTCCCAGATCTCCTGTTGTTTGTATGTCGGCCATCTGCTACGCCCTCCCGAACAGACCCTTGGGAAAGAACATCAGCACAAGGATCAAGACAAAAAAGGCAAAACCGTGCTGGTAGGCCGAGGAAATGTACACACTTCCCAGGCTTTCCGCCAATCCCAGGCTCAAACCGCCGATGAGGACTCCCGCCACACTTCCGAATCCGCCGAGAATAACCACGACCAGTGATTTTAGAAGGGGCAGATCACCCATGGTCGGGAAAACCGCGTAGATGGGTGATATGAGTACCGCCGCCGTAGCACTGAGCATACCGCCGAGGATGAATACGGTTGAATTAACCGTGCCGATATTGATACCGACCACCTCGGCTACCAGACGGTCCTGCGATGCCGCCCGTATGGCTTTACCGATTTTTGTCTTCATGATGAAGAAATAGACGACCACGAAGAGAGCCACGGAAACCAACAGGATAGTCAACCGCTGGTAACTCACCGTAAAACCACTTATCGTCAGGGCACCCGAGATGTACGCCGGAAAAATCTTAGCTTTCGGCGTGAAAAGCAGAATAGCCAGGTTCGCCATGAGGAAAAACAGGGCTATAGCACAGAGAAGCTGAATTCTGCTTTTTCCGGTCCACCTTCGATACAGAAAACGCTCTATAAGGAAAGCGACCCCCCCTCCCACTATCATGGCACAGATCCAGGCCAGGACAAAGGGCATGTGTGCGGCGGTTATCGCGAAGTACGCGACGTATGCCGCTATGACATAAATCCCGCCCTGGGCAAAATCGGCAATATCGGTAATGCTCCAGATGAGATTCAGACCCAGGGCGATCAATGCATAGGAGGAACCTATAATGATCCCGTTAATTATCTGCTGTAAAAGCATACATTACTCCTAAGGTTGCGATAATAAAAACAGTATCATCCGGGGCCGTAACCCCGAATGATACCAAAGGGTGTTATTCCTTACTGGGGATGACGCTTGCCGCCGCTCCAGAGGATAAAGGCCGGCTCGTACCTGCCCTGGTTCTTGTAGTTATCGAAGTCCTCGAACTTGATATGACCCTGCAGGCCTTCGTAATCCGTCGCTTTTATAGCGTCACGAATTTTAACCGGATCCAGCGACTGGGCTTTTTCGATGGCCATCTTTACAACCGTCAGGGCATCGTATCCGAACAGCACCGCGTAATGCATGGAGGCGTCGAATTTATCCTTTAGACGCTGCTCGAATTCAGGGGGTACACTTCCCCAGAGAGCTACCGAGTAGGTCCCCTCAACTGCTTCGGCACCGGCAAGATTCACCAGTTCCATCTCGCTCATCTCTTCCGATCCGATGAACTTGATATCCGGCGTAACTCCCAGCTCCTTGGCCTGCTTGAGGATCATGGCCCCTTCTGGGGTTGTTCCTACATAGAACACAATTTCAGGTTCGGCGTTTCTGATCTGGTTGAGGAAGGCCATATAGTCCGTGCTGCCCCGCTCGAAGTATATCTCGATAGCCGTTTCTACGCCCTTCTTGGCAAACTGCTCCTTGAAGCCCTGGGCAAAGGAACGTCCGTAGTCATCATTGACGCAGAGAAATCCGATCTTTTTAGGATTATAGAGGTCCATGATCTTCGGCGTCAGGAGAGGAGCCATCAAGCCCATGGAGGGTCTCATTCTGAAGTAAAAATCATGTCCGGGGCTCGTAACGCCGTCGGCGGCGCATTCGATGGTAATTCCGGGAATCTGGAATTCGTCGCAGAGGGGCGCAATACCCATGCAGCAGGAAGAACAGTGGTCACCGATAAGGGCAACAACCTTGTCCTCCATGGCCATCTTCCTGATGTTGGAAACCGCCTGGGTCGGTTCACAGACACTGTCGTACCGAACGATCTCGAGCTTGTAGGTTTCTCCGTTGACAACAACGCCCTCTTTGTTGATGTCCTCCAGGGCGAGTTGCACGCCCCTCCAGCCGTTGACACCCAGTTCAGCCGCGGCCCCGGTGAAAGGTGCCGTGTAACCGATCTTGATCACCTTAGCTCCGCCGGCGGCAGCCTCCTCCGCTTCTCCTCCGGCCCAGGCGGACTGGATTACGAAGAACATCGAAATGAGAAATACACAGACGAGTACTTTGCTGAAACGTTTCATACATACCTCCTTGAAAACTGTTTCATTGCCCTGCTCGACTACCGAGAAATTAACCCGTTGCCTGAACCGATGCCTAACCGTAGCATTACCATGCAATGGCTGCTGATGTAAAAACCGCCTGTATCCCCGTTGTCTCCAATTGTTAGATCTCTAATTTCTCAATACCCAAAGAAATAGTTAATTACTCTCATACTATTATAAAGGCGTTTTTTCCAGCCGTCAAGGGGGAATTCAGTTCTGACGCACTAAGGAAACCTGGAAAGGCGGAAGGGGGGCAGCGGGTTGTGTGCGGGGCGGTGAGGGCCGGCTGTTGGGAAGGCGCGGAGGTGAGCTGGAACGGATAAAGGGGCCTGGGAGCCTGGGGCGTAGACTGAGGCCATGGTGGAGATGACT
>CAYPIQ010000027.1:0-32935 GCA_964410865.1 uncultured Spirochaetales bacterium
ATAAGGTGTTCCCAAAAACAGATGATTTTTTTAGAATAATTGTTTATATTTGAGAAAAGGTTGGTTCAAACAACGGCTTTTTCAAGGGGGAAGGACATGGAGAATACCTTGGCAGCGGCGGATATCATCTTTAAGAACGGCCGGGTAATTACCGTTAATAAGTCCGATGAAATCGTCGAGGCAGCGGCGGTAAAGGGAAACCGTATCATCGCCGTGGGAACAAACGACGCCATGGAACAGTTCGCCGGAGACCGCACCGAGGTGATCGATCTGGCCGGCCGTACTTTGATGCCGGGGATCATTGATTCCCACTTCCATCCGATTCTGGCGGGGCTCCTGGGGCCCGAACTGGATGCCCCCATGATCGATACTTTTTACAAAAACTGTAAAAGCCTGACGGAGATGCTGGACACCCTGAAACGGGCCGTGGCCCTGAAGAAGCCGGGCCAGTGGGTTTCCATGATGGGTTACGAACCTCTTCTTCTTCCCGAGCAGCGCCATCCCACCATCGAAGAACTGGATGCCCTGGCCCCGGATAATCCGGTTCACTGCATGCACGGGGGAGGGCACATCTGCATGTACAACTCCCGGGCCCTGGAATATCTGGGGGTTTACACGCCCGAGGATGCCGAAAAGTATCCCCACGACGAGGTAGAGGTTATTGACGGAAAACTCACCGGCATGGTCCGGGGGCACACCCATTTCAAACTCTGGGGCATGGTGGACTACACCGAAGAGCAGCAGGCCGGGGCGGCTATGAAATCCCATGCCCTGGCCCTGGAAAACGGCATCACCTCGGTTCACGACGCCGGGGAGTGCGACAAACCGTCGTACCACATCATGCAGAAGCTGTGCCGTCAGGGCACCTTCAAGGTCCGCAGCTTCATGCTCCTCCACAGCATCTTCGGCAAGCCCTTTTCTCTGGAAGACAACGCCCATTTCATGGCCCTGGGATTCATGACCGGCCTGGGGGATGAGCACTTCCGTGTCGGATCCTGCAAGTTCATGATCGACGGCGGCTCCGGCGGCCCCTCCTGCGCCACCCGGGAACCTTACAGCCACGATCCTTCTCTTCCTCGGGAAAGGGGATGGGAGAGGGAAGAGGTGGCGGAGTATATCAAACTGATCAACGACGCCGAGTGCCAGGCCACCGCCCACGCCATCGGCGACCTGGCGGTGGAGTTCATGGTGGAGGGATATGAGAAGGCCTTCAAAGAAAACCCCCGGCCCGACCTGCGTCACCGCATCGAGCACTGCACCATCGTCGATCAGGACCTGATCGACAGGATGGCGAAAATGAACATCTGTCCCACCGTGAATCCGGGGATGCTCACCACCATCGGCGCCAACTACGCCCGGTTCTACGGTGAAAGGATGAAGTACATCATCGCCCTGCGGAGCATGCTGGACGCGGGAATCAAAGTGGCCCTGGCCAGCGATTACCCCTCGGGGCCCGTGGGCATCCACACCATCGACGGAGCGGTGAACCGGTACAACCGGGCCAAAAATATCCAGCTTGACCGGACCCAGTGCATCTCGGTTCTGGAGGCGGTGCGCTGCGCCACCCTCCACGGGGCCTACCTGTCTTTTGAGGAGGACCTGAAGGGAAGCCTGGAACCGGGAAAACTGGCGGACATGATCGTTCTGTCCGAAGACATCACCGCCATTCCCCCGGAGCGGCTCAACGAGGTTCAGGTGGACATGACCTTCATCGACGGGACGTGCGAGTATCGGCGGGTCTGAAGCGGGGTCGGTTCAGCAATCCAGGCTGGGTGGGCTAATCACGCCGGCGTCCTTGATGTCGGGGGTATACCGGGAATCGAACGAGATAGACCCCGGTTAGTCCTGGAAAGCAGACACCGCCCGGGTAACCTGGGTCAGGGTCTTCTTCACAGCGGCATAATCCAGGGGTACGTTTTTCTAACGGTAGGAAAAGTGATTCTATGTGTCAAGCAGAAAACCGGGGGGAATAGGGACATTTCGCCTAAAATCGACAGAAATCGTCGCTCTGGAACGAACAGGCCCATCCTGTTGGTCTTCAAAATCCCTCAAACCGGACAAATAGACCTAAATAAACACAAAATGACCTGGTAGCACAGGACAAAAGAGCATACCTCGCCCGTCGGTCGAAGCAAGAGAATCGATAATCAGTTCAGAGAACCCGGATCAAATCGAGGCGGTGGCCGTCCTTGTTTTGCGAGAGGCATGAGAATACGGTCTATTTCCGCTGGTTCCTGAATTATCGCCACCACTTTCATTTCCGATCCGCACCTGGGGCTGGTCACTCACTACGTTCGTTGCTCGCCCATGCAACCGTGACAGACCATAGGATCTATTTCGTAGACCTTCGACAATAATCTGGCCCATGCTTTCCTGTAAGCTCTGCCGGGAAGTCGCAGGCACCTTAACATATGCACGTTTTCCTTGAAATACTCGTTGTAATGGGTGTGAAACAGCACTCGGCCTTTAAACCCTTCGTAATGGATCTTCTTCAAGGATACAGGAGGTCGGGCTATATAGAGCCTGTCCCCAAAATGCCAATTTTGCTTTGATGCATAAAGACTTAAAATTCCCGTCAGACTTCATCGGCTGAAATAAAGAAAGTTCTCGTGGAATTCTCCGCTTTATGTGACCAGGTGTGGTTTGGAATGTACGTTTGGACAGACCTATCCCGTGGGCGATTAAAACAATCAAAAAAAGCGGCAGAACTTATGCTGTCTTGGCGAGGTCTTCTTCAAGCTCCCTTAGTCTCTGAGCTGCCATGGATGAGAGCTTCCAGAGATTGTGGGTCAGGATACACCACTCGATACGGGTCTTGCGGTTCTTAAACCCTTTACTCCTCAGCGGTTTCCCAAGATAGGCATTCTTGAATATCCCTATTCGTGCCTCGGTTGCTCCCCGTCTTGTTTGCAAACGACGGAAGGTTTCATCTTCAAGTCTTTTTTCAAGTTCGCTTACCGAACGTGGACAGATACCGTTTATGATCTTCTGCACCTCCAAATCAGTCGCATTCTCAGGGCTGTCAAATCCACGGTCCGCGGTGTAGCTCGTAATGGCACTATACTCTTTGCCTATCCTTCCAATACTTTCTGCTACGAGCTTGTTATCTCCGGGCGCCTGTTGCTGAATGAAATCCCAGTCGACAATAAGTCCTTCAGCTTGTTCGACCAGATACAGGGCATTGCCAAACTCTCTCCTCGGCACCGGCTTTCCCACGGACAAGAACCCGGACGTCCGGATCGTAGAGTACTTAAGGATTTTGTTCTTGTTGGCAACCCGCCGTTCGCCAATAATTCGCTCTTGGCCTGTCTCTCTGCCGCAGGAAGCTGATCCAGGATGTTTTTAATCCGGTCAAGGACTTTTTCCGTTAAGGGAAGCAAAAACGCTTCTCTTAACGGTTTTTTTGTTCTTTAATTCTCTTTGCTGTTGATATTTATCAAATTGGGACAGGCTCTACATATCGGAATACTCCTCATCATACCGGCTGCAGAAATCGGTGAAATAACGCTCGAAGACTGTATGGAGGGTGTTTCTTCTCCTCGGAAGGTATTCCGGCTTCTGTTTTTTCAGTACGGAAGTATTTTGGCAGGTACGGGTTTGCCCGGATGCTCATACCGCCGACGAAAAGGATGCCGGTGATCTGACCAGCCAGAAGCAGCAGCCACTGGCTGGTGGCCTCCTGAACCGGGCGGCTGACATCGGCGGCGTACTGAAAGCCTATCGGCCCGGCGCTCATGACGAAGAAGCCGAGGATGAAGGAAGCGGCCAGGGCCATGGTGTAGGAGCCTGCGGCAGTGGATGCCAGGGCTTCGGCAAAGGCCAGCCCGCCGATGCCGGGGACCATGCCGAGGATGCAGATCACCAGGAAAAGTTTCCGCCTCCGGAACTTGTCCAATAAGGCTGGCAGGATCACCGCGTCGATCACTCCGCCGACCATCATAAATGCTCCTATCAACCCATCGGAATCCTCCACGCCGATGGATTCGGCAATAGAGTCCACCATGGAGCTGACAGTATTGAAAATCCCCAGGCCGATGAAGAACAGAAAGATGGTTATGACCATATCCCGCTGCCGGAAGATGTGGCCCAGGCCTTTGACGAAGGCATACCGCTCGACCGATTCGGCGGTAACGATCCCGGCTGGCCGCTCCTTGATAAGGACCAGGGCTGCCGCGGTTGATACCAGGGTAAAGATGCCGTAGATCATCAGTGCCCGCTCGAAACCGGTACCGTAGCCGGGGAGGTCCGGGGACGCCACCACCAGCATGGGGGTAATCAGCATAACCAGGATAATCCCAAGGTACTGGGCCAGGGAAGAAAGCCTGCCGCCAGGCCCCGTTCTTTCAGTGGAAACCAGCGAACCGTCATGGCCGTTATGGCATTGAGAATGAAGGGCTGGGCAATGGCCAGGACAACGGTAAAATTCGCTGCGAAGAGGCCCTTCAAGAAGCCTGCGACACCAGCCAGGAAGGCACCGAAGCCTATGCCCTTCCTTTTCCCCCAAGTGTCGATGACGTAGGACGCCGGAATACAGACTACCAGGTACACGAGCATCTAGATCATGGCCAGGAAGTCGATATTCACCAGGGACTCGGGATTAAACTGCCCGGCGTAAAATACCTCGACTGCCCGGGCCACCTGGCGTGGGAGAGCCACTGCACCTGGATGGCGATATTGAGGAGCATAAAGCCCGCGAGCACGGCCCAGCGGTAGGGGGATGCGTTTTTTGTTTTCATAGTTCCTTACATAGACCCGATTAGATCCGGGCGCAACTTCTTTTTCCGGAGGGTCGGATCGAACTTGACGGTGATTTCATTCAACCGGTATACTTTCTGTAGCCGGTATGTCAGAAATATCTTCCGCCGCCACTGACCTTACCATGTCCGATCTCAGAGCCCTGGACGACCTGGTATATTTCATAAACACAGCTTCCTCTGTCCCCGAAATTCAGCGGGAGGTCCTGCTGCACCTGCGGGACCTCTTTCCCTACGACAGTGCGACCTTCTTCCTGCCGGAAAAGAGTGGAGGGTTAAAATTGCTCGGCTCGCCGGTGGCGGTGGACTATGACAACCGGCTGTTGGCCGAATACGAGGAACACTACCAGCAGATCGATTACCTGCTCTGGATATTCCGCTTGAGCGAACCGCTGACCTACCGGGAAACGGACATCATCGATGACCGGCTGCGGAACAGGTCACCTTTTTTCAACGAGTATATCCGCCGCAGCGGGACCTACTACGTGGCGGGGTTGAGCGTGGTCCATCAGGGCACCCTCTGCGGCGCCGTCACCCTGTACCGGACAAAGCAACGCGGGGATTTCGACGGTCGGTGTCTGGCGGTCCTTTCATTCCTCCAACGTCACCTGGCCAATCGGCTCTACCAGTTGCTCTACCCCAGTTCCGCCGACATCCCGGACTTCCAGGCCTCTTCCTCACGGCTTTTGGAAAACCTGTTCACCCCCAGGGAGCGGGAGGTTGCCCGTCTGGTCATTACCGGACTGGATACGGAAAAGATCGCCAGCATGCTGAACATCAGCCCCACCACGGTAAAAAAGCACCTGGACAACATGTTCAAAAAGCTGGGCGTCCACTCCCGGCTGGAACTCATGAGGGTGATAACGGCCCCACCCCGCTGACACAATCTACTACCGGAGTAGTAGATCCACCTGAGCTCACCCGTGTAAAATACTCCCTTTTCGTAATTCCTCTGTCCCCCCAGGGTGTTCTATAATCCCAGGTAGGAACCAGAATACAAGGGGGGACAGAGATGAAACGTGACTATATCGATTTACAGTATTTTACCGGAGCAGAAATTTCCACCCTGGTAGAACTCACCGGGGTCATGAAAAAAGCCTACAAGGCCCGGCAGGTACCGGACCTGTTGAAAAAACGAAATCTCACCATGATGTTCCTGGAATCGTCTTTACGGACCCGGATGTCCTTCGAAGTGGCCATGACGGCCCTGGGGGGGCACGGGCTGTATATCCGCCCGGGAGACATCCACCTGGGCAAGCGGGAGGACCTGAAGGATACAGCCATCGTCATGTCCCGGCTCTGTGACGGCATCGTTATCCGCAGCGGGCAGTACTCGGATATCAGCGAGCTGGCAAAGTTTTCCTCTGTCCCCGTTATTAACGGCATGGCCGACGACCGAAACCACCCAACCCAGGCCCTCTGCGACATCTTCACCATGTATGAAAAAAGCGGCCGGCTCGCGGGGCTCAGACTTGCCTTTGTCGGGGATACCAGCGACGGCTTCGGCGTTATCGGCCGAGACCTTATGCTCATATCCTCCAAGCTGGGGATCAACTTCTCCTACGCCTCGCCGCCGGAATACACCGCCGACGCACCCTACCTAAAGATGTGCCGAAAGAACACCGCCGAAAGCGGCGGGTCCATCACCGCAAGCGAAAACCCGGAAGACATAGTGGCAAAGGCCGATTTTATCACCACCGACGCCATGACCTGGTACGGCTTCGAGGACGAGGCGGAACAGCGATTGAAGGTACTCTTTCCGAAATACCAGGTAAAACAGTCGCTGCTTGAAAAAGCCCCTGAGCATTGCCGATTTCTCCACTGCCTGCCGGCCAAGCGGGGCGAAGAGGTCACCGCCGAGGTTATCGACGGCCCGCACTCCATCGTCTACGACCAAGCGGAGAACCGGCTGCACACCGAGCTGGCCTTGTGCGCGGCCTTCCTGAGCAACGCGGAGGATATCGAGCGGGTCCGGGGGACAGAGGAGAAGGGTTCGTTTGATGGGGAGATAATCGGGCTGCTGGAGAAGCTATTATAGATCCCCCTTGACAGACGTCCCGCAAGACCGTATCATTTGCCAATTATGCCGAAGATCGGGGTTATACTTCCATGCATACCGAACTAACCGCCGCGGAATGGAAAAAGCTCGACGACATCATCTTCACGGTAAATTCTTCCCATACGGTACATGCAATTCAGAATGATGTGCTCTCCGAACTGTACCCCCTCGTGCCTTACGACAGCGCCTCTTTTTTCCTGCCGGATGAATCAAACAATCCCAATATTATTGGCCGCCCGGTGACTAAAAACTGGGACGGGAGTGCGCTTCAGGAGTATCTTCGCTATTTTCAACAAATAGACTATGCGTTGTGGGTATTCCGACTCAAGGATTCGTTAATCTATCGTGATACTGATATTGTCAGACACTCACTGCGACAGAAACCGGAATTTTTTAACGATTTTCTGAAGCGCAACGGTTTGTACTACGCTGGCGGTATCAGCATAATTCACAAACATACTTTATGCGGCGCCTTAACCCTGTTTCGCTCAAAAAGCTGCAACGACTTCTCCAGTAAAGAGTTGGATATCCTCACTCACCTGCAGAGACACTTGGGCAACCGGCTTTATCAACTGCTTTATCCGGAAGCAGTGACTCTTCAAACCCCGTGCATGTACAACACCGATGGCATAGATCAGGTGTTTACATCTCGAGAACAGCAGATTGCGGACCTCATCTACCGCGGACTGGAGACCGAACAAATCGCCACGGTTCTCAGAATCAGCCCCAGGACGGTAAAAAAACACCTGGATAATATGTTCAAAAAAATTCATATCCATTCCCGGGTACAACTGGTAAAAATACTTACTGATCAACAGAGCTTGAAGGTACTACCAAAGTAGCAATTTCATCTTCCGGATGAAACAAAAATACTACCCGTTACTTATAGTTCTCATATAAATCCTATGATAGCATCGGTGCCATACATATCCTTATGGAAAGGAGACAACTATGGAATATGGATTTCTGTCGGCGGTTCCCACTATGACGGTACTGATTGTTGCCTTGATTACCAGAAAGGTTCTGGAACCCCTGTTTCTGGGAACGGTAATAGGATTTATCATTGCCGCGGGAACAGGTTTCTTTGGTGCTTGGGTCGATGCCGCCTATACGGTTATGCTTGGGGACACCTGGGTATGGATTCTCCTGGTAACACTGCTCTTTGGCGGGCAGATTGCCCTGCTGGAAGCATCGGGAGGTTCGGTCAGGTTTGCGGAGATGGCGGGTAAAATCGTTAAAGGAAAAAAAGGCAGTCTCTTTGCTACCTGGTTGCTTGGTATCGCGATCTTCATCGATGATTATCTAAACGCCCTGGCCGTAGGCGCCGCCATGCGAAACATAACCGACCGGCACAAGGTCCCCCGTGAAATGCTTGCATATATTGTCGATGCTACAGCCGGACCAATGGCGATTCTGACTCCCTTCTCTGCCTGGGCGGTGTTCTTCATGGCCATGATTGCAGACAATGGTGTTACCGAATGGCTTGGAATGGAATCATTTCCAATCTATGTGCGGTCCATACCCTTTATGCTCTACGGTTTCGTTGCCCTGCTGCTTATACCCCTTGTTATCACCAGAATCATTCCTCCGCTGGGAACGATGAAGAAAGCATGGCAAAGGGTTGATACAACAGGAAATGTCTTCCCGGAAAATCGTTTAATTGAGGATGAAACGCCTGAAGATATTCCTACAGACAGGAAATCGAAGCTTAGATATTTTCTGCTTCCCCTGGCTGCTCTTATCGCCGGAACTATCTTGCTTGGTAACGACCTGGTAAAGGGTGTCCTTGTATCCCTGGCCGTTACCCTTATCATGTTTGCGGTGGAAAGGGCCATGAAGTGGAAAGATATCATCAGTAATTTCTTTAAAGGTGTAGAAGGGATGGTTCAGGTTATGACCTTGATGCTCTTTGCATTTATCCTGCTCGAGGCCAACACCCAGTTAGGTTTTGCGGAATATGTCATTAACGCCGTCAAACCCTGGATGAACGCATCGTTACTGCCTGTCTTGTCATTTTTGGTTGTCGGAGCCCTCGCTTTTGCCACAGGTTCTCTCTGGGGAATCGCGGCCATCGCCATGCCCATTATCTTTCCCCTGGCCCATGCCCTGGATGTGAATATGTACCTGGTGATCGGTTCGGTCGTTTCAGGCGCGGTTTTCGGAAGTCATTGCTGTTTCTATACCGACGCAACCCTGCTGGCTTCCCGGTCATGCCAGATAGACCCCATGGACCACGCTTTGTCACAAATACCCTATGGCCTTATCGGCGCGGGTATCTCCGCTGTTATTTACATCATTTTAGGTTTCGCCCTGTAATGCTCCATCCGGGGCTTCGGCCCCGGAAAAATCAAAGGAAATACAATGAGACTACCTGAAAGCCTGGACACAACAATAGAAACGAACGTCGACTATCTCACCGACCTGACCCGGCAGCTTATCCTGTACAAGACCGTCACACCTGAATTGGAGGAAAATCCGAAAACCGTTGAGAACGAGGATTTCGGCAGGGCTGATTTTATCCGATGCCAGGAATTTATTGCCGATACGGTCCGTCGATTGGGCGGAACGCCGGAGATGTGGGAGATCGACCCGAATACCATGGAAGAAGTTCCCGGCTGCGACATGAACCGTACCAGGGATTACATCGATATGCCGGTCTTGGCAGCCCGGATTCCGGGAACCGGCGGAGGAAAATCTCTCATCCTGAACGGTCATTACGATGTCGTTCAACCGGGGGCCCTTTCCAGGTGGACCCATGGCCCCTTCGAAGCGGTTCAGAAAAGCGGCAGGATTATCGGGCGCGGTGCCTGTGACATGAAGGGCGGTATAGCTGCCATGTTGACAGCCGTAAAGGCAATTCGGGAATATGGCATCAAGCTGAAGGGAGATCTCATTATTGAAACAGTGCCCGAAGAAGAAGCGACATCCATGGGTACCCTGTCCTGCTGTCAAAGGGGATACACCGCCGATGCCGCACTTATTCCCGAGCCAACCAACCTCAATGTTCTTATCGCGGTTCGGGGGGTCTGGAGCGGCAGGCTTACCGTTCCAGGACGAGCCGGTCATGCAGAGATTACCCAACCCCACTGGAGGGACGGCGGCGCCGTCAACGCCATTATGAAGGCCGTGTATGTCCTCAATGAACTGGATAAGCTTAATACAAAATGGCAAGAAGACCCGGCGAGGCAGCACTCCTATCTCGATCCGGAAATAGTGATTCCCACGATAATCAACGGCGGCAACTATATCACCAACTATCCCGAATCGGTGGTCATCGGTCTTGAGTCGATGTCGCTGCCGGGGAACCTTCGGAAACACGAAGAGCTTGAAGAATGCCTGAACGAAATCTGTGCAAATGACTCCTGGTTGAAGGAAAATCCGGTACAGATTAAACGATCCACCCGGTTATACAGTGCGGAAGTAAAGGAAGACGAACCGATTGCCGCCCTGGGCATGAAAGCACTGCTGAACTATAATCCTCAAGCACAATTTGTTGGCATGGGTTCCCTGACCGACGCGATTCACCTTATCAATTACAGCAAGGTGCCTGCAATCTCCATCGGCCCCTCGGACCAGGGGGCTCACCAGACGGATGAAAGCGTAGAGGTACAAGACCTGGTTACCACTGCAAAGGTTATCGCGGGAATTATTATAGAGTGGTGCGGGGTGGCCTGAGGTCTACCAGTCCACAACAGTACCGTCATCTTCGGCATAGAGCCTGGGTGAATCCCAGGATCCGTCGTAGGCCCGTTCTTCCAGCATTTCCTCGTTCACCTCGATCCCCAGGCTCGGACGGTCCGGGACGGAGATATAACCCTTCTTTCACGCTGAAGGGTTCCTCCAGGTAGCCCTCCCCCAGGTCCCATTCTTCCTTCATTCCGAA
The DNA here is from genome assembly GCA_964410865.1 of uncultured Spirochaetales bacterium. Taxonomy (GTDB): domain Bacteria; phylum Spirochaetota; class Spirochaetia; order JAFGDJ01; family JAFGDJ01; genus JAFGDJ01. The sequence continues at coordinate 10,697 of CAYPIQ010000027.1, forward strand.
GTGCTCACAGATAAGAAAATTGGGGGTGCAGCAGCCGAGCTGCAGGTTGGCTGCCAGGGAAATCGGCCCCAGCGGGTTATGGGGTGCCACCTTGCAGTAATAGGCTTCGGCCATAGCGGCAATTTTTATAACCTCCAGGATACCCCGGCATGACACAGGTCGGGTTGCAGAACGGCCACGGCTCCCGACTCCAGTAGGGGCCGAAAGCCGTGCCGGGTTACCAGCCGCTCACCGGCGGCAATGGGCAGATGCACCGCGGATGCCAAGTGGGCCAGGGCATCGGTATTCTCCGGCAGACAGGGCTCTTCAACGAACAGGGGTCTGAATTCTTCGATGCCCAGGATTATCTGCGTGGCCGTGGCCGGATCGATCCTGCCATGGAAATCGATGGCTATATCCATCTCGTCGCCCACGGTTTCCCGGATGTGGGCAAACCGTTCTACCTGTGCATCGATATAAGGTATTACGGTAAATGGACTGTCAAAGATACTCGATGCGCCGGGGATCCGGCCGATGAGAAAATTCCTGTGTTCCAGGACAGCTGTTTCTACCGTCCGGGCTCGTCCTTCAACGATGGGTTCTCCCCAGCCGAAAATTCCTTCGTCGGTGGATACCTTAAGAAAACACCACCGGGGTTGTACATGATAGACTCTAAGATCGGTTATCTTCACAATTTCTCCTTATTCCACTTCCGTGGAAGCCAAGGTGGCGTCCAGGTTATTCTCGGTAACCACCGGAAGCAAGGCCCCGCCGTCGATATCCAGGCAGGTACCGGTCATATAGCCGAACTCGTCCGAGGCCAGGCGGCAGATGACAGCGGCTATCTCTTCCGGTTCGGCAAACCGCTTCAGCGGAATCTTTTCTTTCGTTTCCTGGATGGGATCATCCTTCGGCCAGTCCACATCGGTTTATCCCGGAGTGATGGCCGACATCCGGATTCCGTACCGGGCAAGCTCGTAGGCCGCGTTCCGGGTAAACTTGGCTATGGCCGCCTTGGATGGGCCATATACACTGGCAGTGGGCCAGCAGCCGTCCTTCTGGTTGGAGGACACATTGAGGATAACCCACTTTGTCCCCCGGGCTATCATCTCCCGGGCCGCCCTCTGGGCACAGAAATAGGTGCCCTTCCAGTCTATGGAGGTTACGGTATCCCAGAGTTCCTCGGTAACCTCCAGAAAGGGGGAAAAGAGACTGACCCTAGCATTATTGATCAAAAGATCAATAGCTTCGAACTCTTCGAAAAACTATCAAACATCCGGTCGATCTGGTCCTTTTTTCCGACATCGGCCTGTAACAGCAGGGCTTTCCGAACCATGCCGGTTATTCCTTCCGCTACCCGGTGGGCGTTCTCTTCGTGACGGTTATAGTTACTAATCTTTTTATAAGTTAGTACACAGCATATTCCAAACCGGGCGCTTTGAAAAAACTGCGTACAAGATGTGGCATTCGCGCCAGACGTCTTAAAGCGCTCTGCACTGCAAATTTCAATTGATCTGGACCTTTTATCGCCATCTTTCTTACCGTGTGATTTTTTACGTAATTCCACACTTGCTCATCTGGGTTCAACTCCGGTGAGTAGCCGGGCAAATAGTACAGTTCGAGCAGTTCTGAGTGCTTGGTCACAAAGTCCTTTACTTTCTTCGCCTTTTGGGTAGGATGTCCGTCGACGATGAGGAAGACCGGATTTTTTCGACCGGCAATAAGACGACGAAGAAACTCAATAAAGCGATCCGCACTCAGCTGGATCTTCCGGAAGAAAGCGATCGTCTGAAGGCTTTAACTGATCTGTATAATATACGCTGCGAGACTGGCAGCCTTCCCGGTGAGACGAGGGAAGTCAATAATCACGTACATACTCGTTACTCCTTCAGTCCCTATTATCCTGTTCAGGCTGCCTATGCGGCCTGGGAGTCAGGTTTGAGCGCCGTCGGGATTATGGACCATGACAGTGTCGGAGGGGCACATGAAATGGTGGAATCCTGCCGGATCCTTGGAATCGCATCCACTGTTGGGTTTGAACTGCGGGTTAATGCGGACGGTACAGGTCTGCAGGGGAGGAGGCTTAATAGTCCGGAATCAAAAAACCTGCTGTATATGGCTGTCCACGGAATTCCCTCACGGTCCCTCGCTGAGGCGGCACGGTTCCTGAAGCCACTTCAGGTAGTTCGAAACAGTCGCAACAGAGAACAGGTCCGAAGGCTGAACAGTCTGCTGGATAAAAAGGGAATTGCGCCGCTAAGCTACGAATCCGACATTCTGCCCCGGTCTCTTGCCCATTGCGGCGGTACTGTAACTGAAAGGCACATTCTTGAAGCTCTGTCTCTTCGAATCATGAAGGAAGCCGGTGATACCCTGCCCCTTTTCCTTGAGAGGTTTACCGGAAAGGGTCTCCCCTCCCGGCTGGTGCCGTTCCTTTCTGATATAAAAAATCCGCATCTACAGTATGATATTCTGGGTGTTCTAAAGAGCACCCTGCTACCGGAATTTTTTATTCAGCCCGGCCGGGAGGAGTGTGTCAATGTCCGACGGGCTGTTGATTTCGCCCGGGGGATAGGAGCTATCCCCGCTTACGCTTATCTGGGTGATGTGAAGGAATCTCCCACGGGGGATAAACGGGAAGAAAAGTTTGAAGATGACTATCTTGAACTCCTGTTTCAGGAAATAACGGAAATCGGTTTTCAGGCGGTGACATATATGCCGCCGAGAAACACTCCTGAACAGCTCAAGCGGGTTATCGACCTATGTACGAAGCATGGATTGATGGAGATCAGCGGCGTTGATATCAATTCGAGCCGTCAGTCCTTTCATTGTCCTGAAATACTGGAGCCCGGATTCAGCCACCTTATAGATTCTACCTGGGCTCTCATTGCTCACGAAAAACTTTCTGATCTGAATGATGCATGGGGTCTCTTTCACCCTGGAAATCCCTTTGCTGATCTGCCGGTGCCGGAGAGAATCGTCAGGTACAGCCGATACGGCGAATCCATGAACCGCCGGACCCTGGAATTTTCTATATACCCGCCGAAGGAGGTATAAATGATAGATCTACATCAGCTGCTTCCACTGGTCCGCTCAGCTCTTGCTCTGGATGGAACAGGACCCCTTGTAAGGATAAACACGGGCGGGAAATACCGGTTCACGTTACAGATGGAATCGGACCCTGGAGATTCTGTCGAGGAAACGGGCCTTTTACTGGCGAACCGGATAGCACTATACCGGAAGAAGCATAAAGCGACTCCAGGACGCCTCGTATTTCCCGGGGGAGTAACCATAAGCGCCGGGTGGGATTTCTACAAGAAAACCGCCGGGACGGACAACTCCCTGGAGGATGATTTTACCCTCCGATTTCCCGGCCGGTATCCGGGCAGGGCGGCCGGGAAAGTGGTTGTAGTAACCGGCGGTGCCCGGGGTTTCGGCGAGGGGATTGCCCGGGGAATGGCAAAGGAAGGCGCCTTTATTTTTATTGCCGACCGGGATATCAAAGCCGCCAAGTCAGCGTTGGAAAGAATAAACGCTGATATCGGCAGGACTACCGGCGAGGCCGTTTATGTTGATGTAACCGATGAATCATCCGTTGCCGGGATGTGCCGGGGAATCGTTGAAAAGGTTGGAGGTTTCGACGTCTATGTCAGTAATGCCGGAGTTTTAAAGGCGGGAAGCGTTATGACCATGTCCGGTGACGACTTTAATTTTGTTACCGCGGCAAACTATACCGGTTACTTCTACGGAGTGAAATATGCCGCTCCCATTATGGCTCTGTATAAAAATGCGAATCCTGACTATGTTACCGACATTATTCAGATCAATTCCAAGAGCGGCCTTGCCGGGTCAAACCGGAATGGTGCGTACGCGGGGAGCAAATTTGGTGGTATCGGACTTACCCAGAGTTTTGCCCTGGAACTGGCGGCGGATAATATTAAAGTTAACAGTGTCTGCCCGGGCAATTTTTTCGAGGGTCCCCTCTGGTCGGATCCGGAGAAAGGATTATTTGTCCAGTACCTGCGGGAAGCCAAAGTGCCCGGAGCAAAATCGGTAGAGGATATTCGCGCCTTCTACGAAAGCAAGGTCCCCATGGGGCGGGGCTGCAGGCCGGAGGATGTAACCCGGGCGGTCCTGTACTGTATTGAACAGCGGTATGAAACTGGTCAGGCTTTGCCTGTAACGGGCGGACAGATAATGCTCCATTAGGCGGGAGGATAGAATATGAAAACACAGGCGGTCCGTCTGTATGGTAAAAATGATCTTCGACTGGAGAAGTTTGAGCTTCCCGACATGAAGCCGGAAGAAATTCTTGCGGAGGTCGTTACCGACAGTATTTGTATGAGTACTCATAAAGCTACCCTTCAGGGTTCCGACCACAAACGGGTTCCGGAGGATATTTCAGCGCATCCTGTTATCATCGGTCATGAGTTCTGCGGTGAAATAATAGCCGTCGGTGATGAGTGGAAGGACCAGTACCAGCCAGGGCAGCGTTTTGTCGTGCAGCCCGCGCTGAATTACAAGGGGTCGCTGGACGCTCCGGGGTATTCTTTCAGGCATATCGGTGGTGATGCTACCAGGATTCTGATTCCGAAGGAAGTGATGGAGATGGGGTGTCTTCTGGATTACACCGGCGACACTTTTTTTTATGGAAGCCTTGTGGAACCCATGTCCTGTATCGTTGGGGCCCTGAGGGCAAGCTACCACGTTCCCCAAGGAACCTACAACCATATCATGGGAATTCGCCCCGGCGGAACGCTGGCTGTCCTGGCCGGCGCGGGACCGATGGGATTGGGATTGATAGACATTCTTCTCCATGGGGAAAGACGGCCGGCCGTCTGTATTGTAGCGGATATCGATGATTCAAGGCTTCGCAGGGCAGCATCTCTATATCCACCGGAGGATGCCGCCGGATACGGTGTGAAACTGCGGTATGTGAATACGAAAAATTTCCACAACCCGGTAGAAGCATTACAGCGTCTGTCTCCCGAGGGCGGCTTTGATGATGTTTTCGTTATGGCGCCGGTAACGGAGGTGGTAGAGCTTGCGGACAGGCTGCTGGCCAAGGACGGATGCATGAATTTCTTTGCCGGTCCCACAAGGGATGATTTCTCAGCGCGGATAAATTTTTACGATATGCACTATGCATTTCATCATATTGTTGGAACCAGTGGAGGCAACACGGAGGACATGAAAATCTCCATCAGACTGATGGCCGAGGACAGGATCCATCCCTCCGCCATGATCACCCATATAGGCGGCCTGGACGCTGTGATTGATACTACAAAAAACCTACCCGGTATTCCCGGCGGCAAAAAACTGATCTATACGCATATAAGATTGCCCCTGACTGCCCTGGAAGATCTTGAAAAGCTGGGAGAGCATGATCCGTTTTTTGCGGACCTTGCGGCGATTACAAATAATAATAATGGGCTGTGGTGTAAGGATGCGGAGGATTATCTTCTATCCCATGCCCCTGGCATCGATACTGGAGGATCGAATGAATGAATGAATATGAATATGCCCTGGAACAGTATGGAAAGCTGGACGTTGATATTGAAGATGCTCTGAATAAAATGAAAAAAATCCCCTTAAGTCTTCATTGCTGGCAGGGGGATGATATCGGCGGATTTGAAAGTCCGGGGGCAGTTCTGGACGGAGGGGGCATCCAGGTAACCGGTAACTATCCTGGTAAGGCGAGCAACCGGCCGGAGCTCAGGCAGGACCTTGAAACAACCTACAGGCTGCTCCCAGGAAAACACCGCTTGAATCTTCATGCTATGTATGGGGATTTCGGTGGAGAAAAGATAGAGAGGGACGAAATAGGACCGGAGCACTTCAGGTCCTGGGTTGATTGGGCGAAGAACCGAGTAACCGGCCTGGATTTCAATCCCACCTTGTTCTCCCATACTCAGGCAGACGATGGATTTACCTTGAGCAATCCCTCCGGGGAAGTCCGGGATTTCTGGATTACCCATTGTGTAAAAAGCAGGGAGATAGCCGCATATTTCGGCAGAGAAATGGGCTCCCCCGCTGTTCAGAATATCTGGATTCCCGACGGGTCGAAAGATTATCCGGCGGACCGAATGGGGTATCGATCCCGTTTAAAGGATTCGCTGGACCGGATTTTTTCCCGAAAATTCCCGAGGGAAGAGGTCCTGGATTCCGTGGAATCGAAACTCTTCGGCATAGGAAGCGAAGCCTTTGTTGTCGGGTCCCATGAATTTTACATGGGGTATGCCCTGACCCGGGATATCATGATCTGTATCGATACGGGTCATTTCCATCCGACCGAATCACCGGCGGACAAACTCTCCTCGTTGTTTCAGTTTCAGGACCGGCTCCTTTTACATGTCTCCCGGCCGATGAGATGGGACTCAGACCATATTGTTGTTTTTAACGATGACATCATCATGCTGATGCAGGAGCTTAAAAGATGCGGAATGATAGAAAATACCCATATCGGTCTCGATTTTTTTGATGCCACGGTAAACCGAATAGGCGCCTGGGCCGTTGGAGCCCGGGCTGCGTTAAAGGGGCTTCTGTATGCTTTATTGGAGCCTTCGGAGCTTCTGAGGAAATACGAATCCGATGGGAACCTCTTCGCCCGCCTGGCTCTGCTGGAACGGATGAGAACGCTTCCCTTCGGTATCATTTGGGACAGGTACTGTGATACCATGGATGTACCCCGGGATGACGCGTTAATAGACGAAGTAATGGAGTACGAACGGCATGTCCTCACACATCGAATCTGAAGGAGGAATGGAAGATCTGGTCCGGCTTTCCAGGGAGTTTGGAAGCAACCCGGAGTTTGTCCTCGCCGGCGGCGGCAACACCTCCTGGAAGCAGGGAGACCTGCTGTATGTCAAAGCGTCGGGAACAAGTCTCGCGGATATTACTCCTGCCGGTTTTGTACCCATGGATCTGGGGCAGCTTAATGCAATCTGGGATACATCATATCCCTATGATCCGGCAGAACGGGAGAGCGCTGTGCTTCATGACATGATGGCCGCCCGGGTACCAAAAGCCTCTTCCCTTCGTCCAAGTGTTGAAACACTGCTCCACGCGCTTTTTCCCTACCGGTGGGTGGTTCATACGCATCCTGCCCTGGTTAACGGTGTAACCTGCGCCGTGAAAGGCCGGGAATTTGTGGCGGCGGATTCTATCGAGGAAATAATGGATCTGTATACGGGGATCTTTACTGAAATCCGCGGGAATGTCCGCAGATTTCCGGTATCCACCGCACTTCATGTCGAATTAACCGCCCGCGATAGAGTCAAGGAGGCTCTCGTAACGTTCCTGAAAGAACCGGTGGTTCTGGAATTTAATAATAGTGAGATTGAGACCTATGCCCGCTCGGAAGAGCATTTTTTACCTCTGTCCCTGGGATTCACCCCGGACCATATTGTGTACTGCGGGTATCGGCCGTTGTATGTACCCTCCATGGAAGAACTCAATTTCCGACTGGAATCCTTTGTTCAGAAAGAATCGTTTGTGCCGCGGATCATTGTTGTCCGCGGTACGGGGGCCTTTGCCGCGGGCAGTTCCCTCAAATCGGCAGAGACGGCCAGGGGTGTCTTTCTTGATGGGGTTAACATTGCCGTGTACACTGAGTCCTTTGGAGGATATAGTTTTATGCCTGAGGACAATCTGGAATTTATCCGTACCTGGGAGATGGAGAAGTTCCGGGCATCCGTTCATGAGGATGGAGACCGGGAATGAAACATGTCGCCGTCGACCTTGGAGCTGAGAGCGGACGAATCATCATCGGCGACATCGGTTCAATCCAGGTTGTTCACCGCTTTCCAAGTGTTTCATACAAAAAGAACGGCCATTTATTCTGGGATATCGGAACCATACTGGAAGAAATAATGTATGTGCTCCGGAAAGCCTTCAGTGATGCCGGGGATGCGATCGGTTCAATTGGTGTTGATGCCTGGGGTGTGGATTACGTTCTCCTTGACGCTAATGACGAACCCGTTGGAGATCCGTTTCATTATCGGGACTCCCGTACAGACGGAGTAATGGATGAAATCTGCCGCGCTTTAGGCAAAGAGTACATCTATGGACAGACGGGCATACAGTTCATGCCTATCAACACTCTTTTTCAGTTAGCGGCTGAAAAGCGATTGTATCCGGATAAACTGGAAGCAGCCCGTCGTTTTCTGACCATCCCCGATTACATCAACTGGAAGCTTTCGGGTGTTGCCGTAAACGAGATCACCATTGCCTCGACCACCCAGCTGTACAATCCCGTTACCCATGACTGGGCCTTGGACCTGATGGACCGTATGGATTTTCCCCGACGGATCTTCGGGTCTCTCCGTCCACCGGGTTCGATACTGGGCCCCCTGAAACCTGAGGTTGCCTCTGCGGCAGGGGCCCCGCGGGATGTTCTGGTTGTTGCCCCCGCCTGCCATGATACCGGTTCCGCCGTGGTTTCGCTACCGATTTCAGAGGAGAAGGAACAGAGTCCGTATGCTTATATTTCCAGCGGGACCTGGAGCCTCTTCGGATATGAACTGGATAATCCTGTAATTTCAGCTGACTCTCTGGCATCCAATTACACCAATGAGGGATCTACCGGCGGAGGCGTCAGGTTTCTGAAAAATATTACCGGACTCTGGATTCTGCAGCAGTGCAAGGCGGAATGGGAGAAGGACCAGCCGGGACTTGACTACGGTGATATCCAGAACCTGACTGATGAATGTGGATTTTTCACCTGCAGTGTAGATATTAATAACCCGATTTTTCTTAAACCAGGAACTGAAGAGGATCCGATGGTCCGGCGCGTGCAGAATGTGTGCGCTGATTCGGGATGCCCAATTCCCCAAACCATCGGTGAGGTATCCGGTGTTATCCTGTCAAGCCTTGCCGACCGATACGCCGCCGAACTGGTCCGGGGGGATTCCCTGCTCGGCAGGACTTCCGAACAACTGTATATAATCGGAGGGGGAAGCAGACAGCGTCTACTCTGTAGCTTAACCGCTGAAAAAGCGGGAATTCCGGTATATGCCGGTCCGGTGGAAGCTACGGCCATTGGAAATATTTTGCTGCAATCCCTGGCGCTGAAAAGCCTCTCATCCATCAGGGAAGGAAGGAGGATTGTCAGTGAGAATTTTCCGATTACCGAATATTCCCCGTGATTGCCCTTACCGCTCTTTCCGAAAATCCATCTGATGCCGGGAATAACTCAGGCTTTCAAAGACCGCTTCCTTGGCCATGAGGTTGTCAACATGTCCCAGGTCCACCTGGGGTTCCAGCGCTTCCAGCTCCCTGACGGCGGCGAGCAGTTCGGCATCATCCCCGGCATAGCCCTTCAGGTGACGCAGCGCGGTATGCAGCAGTGAGCGGGATTTTTCCGCTTCACCCCGGCGCAGGAGCCCCATGACGAGCCGCTTTGTCCGGGCAGCGTGGTGGAGCCCCGTCCAGTGGAGGACCTCTCGGTCCGCCGGAAGGGCGTCGACCTCTGCCTGCGAGCGGCCGTCGAAGACAAGTTCTCCGTATCCCGATTCGTACCGGGTTTCCCCGGCCGTCCAGGTGATGCGGCACTTCAGTTCCGCCGTCCGGCCGGGCTCGAACCCCTTGAGGGCGCACCGCAGCACCAGGTGGCGCTCCTCGCCGGCCATGAGGCTGCCGATGTCCACGGCAGTACCGCCGGTGGACCCCGGTTTTTCCAGGTAATAATCGCTGATCATGTCCAGGCTCATTTCTCCGGCCGGGACCATCTCTATACGGACGTTCCTTGCCGCCGCCTGGAAGAGCTCGGCCAGCTCGCCGGTAAAGGTGTCGGCTATCTCTTCCGGCCGGCGGAGGTGATGAAACCGGCCGCCGCCGGCCACGGCCATGGGCGCCAGGAGGGCCTCGTCGTAGTCTTCACCGATGCCGAAGGTGCTGGTGCGGATACCGGCGTTGGCCCGGACCCCCGCCGCCTCCGAGGCTATTATCTCCGGGTCCTGCTGACCCACGTTGGCCAGGCCGTCGGTCAACAGGAAGCAGTGGCCGCCGTCCTCGGGGACCGCCTCTTCCTGCGCGATACTCCGGCAGCCGGCAAGCCACCCGGCGTGCAGCGCGGTGGAACCCCGGGCTTCCAGCTCGGACAGGGCCGACAGCACCCGGTTCTTGAACCGCTCATCCGCCCGGCCCCGGGGGACCAGTATATCCACGGTGTCGTCGAAGGAGGTAATCGATGCCTCGTCCCGTTCGTCCAGGGACCCGATAACCAGCCGGGCGGCTTCTTTGGCCGCCTTCATCTTGCCGCCGTGCATGGACCCGCTCCGGTCCAGCACCAGGGCGACGGTAATGCCCGGCCGTTCCTGCCGGGTAAGGGGCTCGGACACCTTTACGGTGAACACTACATGATGGATGTCTCCGCCGGGACCGGCCGCTGTTTTATCCGCGGCGGCGGTTAGATTGACCTGCACATGTTCCTTGTTCATTGTTCTACCTCCTGTAGACGCAGCACTTTTTGAATGAGCCGGCCGTGCCGTCCCGTTGCGGAGGATGACACATGGAGTTCTATTCCCGGTCTGAGGATGTACCTCCGCCAGGTTTCCTCAGACTCGGCGGAGGGTTCCGCCGCTTGAGAAAAGAGAAGCCCGTAGGCAGCGTGTTCCTCCCGGGCTATGAGGGCCTGTATATACTCAGCCGGCGATGTGCCCCGGGCAGAGACCTCTTTCCGCTTCTGCCGTTCCTCCCGGTTCAGCAGGTCCAGAAGCTGCCCCTTCGAGAGCCCCGGCAAGGTCCGGCGTATCTCTTCCAGCGGTATGCGCTGTTCGGCCAGGAGCCGGGCAGCCTTCAGGCGGAGGAGGTGCTCCTCCGAGTACGAGGCCGACTTGCCCCGGCCTTCCGGCCCCTGCAGGATGCCTTCACTGATGTAGTAGCGGATGGTCCTGACAGGGACCTCCGCCGCGTCAGCCAGGTCCTGTATGCTTAAGGTTTCTTGATTCTTCATGATGAGTATAGTATACACAGTAACAGTGTAACTGTCAAGAAAAATGTTGAGGCAGGGCTGACTCGTTCCACTATGTAATTCTGTGGCCGATCTTCCTGACAAAGATCTTCCCGTATTGGCTGCGACATCCTTTTACCAGTAATTTTTAAACGGTAAAATTTGACCGACCCCTTTCTTTCTAATAGAATTTATGAAAGGAGTAATGTAAACATACCGGAATATTTTTCTGCCCTGATACATCACGAGACCGATTCGCTGTACAATGATAAAATCCGCTCTTCGTCTTTCCTCGGGGCTGCTGCCGGAGGCGGGCTTTCATCGGAGAGTTACGCCGGTTTTTTGCGGGCGTATTCCGCCGTGTACACCGTCCTTGCATCGTCCGCGGTGCCGGCACTGCATGAGGACCTCTTTTCGCTTCGGTACCGCCTGCTGCCGAACCCGGCCGGTGGGAGATACCCGGTGACCCAGGACAGAGAAGAGCTGCCGGCGGTCCTCCGGGCTTCGGACTATCTCATGGTGGTGTACCCCTACTACAGCTACCGTTACAGTCTGGCCGGATTTCTCTTCAGCGAAAGCGACGGCGGATGGCTGGCCGCCCTGACTGAAATGGGGCTCCCGTCCGTGGAGAAGCAGGTCCGGTGGCTCGCGGGCCTGCCGTCCGTCCGGGGAATGCCGACCTTCCTTCTGGCGGAGAGCCTCCGGGTACTACACCGGGAACTCCTTCAGGCCAGGCCTGAAAAGCGGGAGCTCTGGGACCTGCTGCTCCGGACGGCGGAGGGTCTCGACCCCCGGGAACCCGGTTTCCCGGCCGACGATGTGGTGTCGCGGATACCCCGGTTGTGCCATACCGCGGGGCTTTCCGGCACCTTTGCCGGCCGCGAGGCGGCTGTGCTGGTGGTCCGGGCACTGCTGGATGTACGCTCCGGGTATCCCGGGGGGGCGGAGGGTGTCATCGGCTGGTTTCCCGATCCGGAGCGCTTTCCGGAATCCTGGGCATCGGCTGCCCGGACCCTGGAGGTGTCCGCCGGGAGTCTGATTGAATTCCTGGCTGCTGAAGTCGGCGGGCGGCGTGATGTATAGAGAAATTGAACAGTATCCTGCATTTCTAGATGCCCTGCCGGGGGGGTACCGCGAGTGGTGCCACGGGATTGTCGAAACCCTGCTTCAGTCCGAGATAGATGTCCGGAGTCTGTATATCGACCTTTTTCAGCAGGCCTTGTACGAGATAGGAGAGCTGTGGTCCAGGAATATCATCAGTGTGGATGTCGAGCACTACGCCACAGCCATCATCGAGAGTCTGTTTCCCCTGGTGTATCCGAAAATTTTCACGGCGGACCATATCGGCCGGAAGGCGATGATCTCCTGCTTGGCCAACGAATACCACCAGCTGGGATGCAAAATGGTGGCGGACACCCTCGAGATGGCCGGCTGGGATACCCTTTTCCTGGGGGCGAATACCACCACGGAGGAGTTGAAGTCGGAGATCAAGTCGGAACATCCCGACCTTCTCGCCCTCTCTCTGAGCATGTACCATAACCTTTCCGGACTTACCGAAGCTGTCCGCGGTATCCGTTACGACTTTCAGGACCTTCCCATTGTAACAGGCGGCTACGGCTTCAGGTTTGCCGGTGACGGTTTATTCGCTGATATTCCGGGGGTCACCCTGGTCCGTTCCCTTTATGATCTGGAGGAGTTTATTGAAGGCTTCATTTGATGATTTGTATAACCGGTAATCCGCCATGGCGCTGGATGAGTGTCTCAGTGTCTACACGGTCCTCCTCGACGAGGGCGGCATTGTCCGACGGGCTAATGCCTTTGCCCGGCAGGTCTCCGGGAACCACATCCTCGGGAAAGCCTTCGGCGATCTGATTATCGATTTTCACGGTGTTTTTATCCTGGATGATTTTCTGGCGTCAAAGGATTCACCCAGTCCTCTATCCATAACCGCCGCCGTTCAACGGTAGGAAAAGTGATTCTATGTGTCAAGCAGAAAACCGGGGGGAATAGGGACATTTCGCCTAAAATCGACAGAAATCGTCGCTCTGGAACGAACAGGCCCATCCTGTTGGTCTTCAAAATCCCTCAAACCGGACAAATAGACCTAAATAAACACAAAATGACCTGGTAGCACAGGACAAAAGAGCATACCTCGCCCGTCGGTCGAAGCAAGAGAATCGATAATCAGTTCAGAGAACCCGGATCAAATCGAGGCGGTGGCCGTCCTTGTTTTGCGAGAGGCATGAGAATACGGTCTATTTCCGCTGGTTCCTGAATTATCGCCACCACTTTCATTTCCGATCCGCACCTGGGGCTGGTCACTCACTACGTTCGTTGCTCGCCCATGCAACCGTGACAGACCATAGGATCTATTTCGTAGACCTTCGACAATAATCTGGCCCATGCTTTCCTGTAAGCTCTGCCGGGAAGTCGCAGGCACCTTAACATATGCACGTTTTCCTTGAAATACTCGTTGTAATGGGTGTGAAACAGCACTCGGCCTTTAAACCCTTCGTAATGGATCTTCTTCAAAGATACAGGAGGTCGGGCTATATATTGGGCAAGATTCTCCCCAGACTTTTCATCGAGAATCCGAACGCTGTTGTCTATACTGAAGCCGGAATGCTTACAGGAGTGCATGTTTCTGTAGAAATCACTGATCATGGAGAATATCATTTTCGAAATCTCTGCGAAGAGCCTTCTGTCGTGGCGAAAGAACACCCCTAGGGCTTTCGGGGAAGGATGATGAGCTGCAAGACCCACGAAAAGATGCATACGCTTTGTATCCTCATGCGAATGAGAACGAAAAGCTGCTCCTACATTGGGGGCTCTCAGGAGCGACCTATCCGTTTTTCTACCAGGTAGCAGAACATACCGGGAGGCTCATTTCAATGACACAAGAGATCCGTTCCCGCCAGGTCGTTCGCAGGCTTAAAGAGCGGTACGGCGAACGGAGTACCCTTGACTATGCCGCTCAGCGGATAGTACGCAGCTTTGTGGAGTGGGGGGGGTCTGGGAAACAGATGCTCCCATTATCTTCGATTACCGGGGGTCCTGCGGCCGTTCCCTTCTCGATAGAAGCACAGATTTCTGATGTAGAGGCAAATCCCCGACTTTCCGTTTACCGGCAGAATGTGGATAAAGATATGGTTATATTTAAAAACTACGTAGGCCTACCAGGGCGTCCAGTCCGGCGGTGGTAACGTTGGGAAATTCTTCATAAGTTGTGTTCTATACTGCAGGGGGAGTATCTTCCGATAGTTCATCATTCTCTGGGATAGATACGAGAAAATACTTTGACTTGATTCGCACGCGGGATTCATAGCCCGCGGCTTTCCGCGCTCTTCGGAGCCGAGCCGGCTGACTGCCTCGCCAAGGGTCGCGGTACGGAGTATGAATCCCGCATACAATCCATACCTAGCAGAACCAACATACCCCACCCCTTGGGGCGGGGTATGTTGGTTATTCCACGACCGGCTGTTGTTTTTCAATGGCGGTGGTTGACTCATTACACCGCCCGCGGTATGCTGAAGTAACATATATAGAAAAGCCGGCACAACAAGTGGGAAGAAAGAGCAAAGTAGACGTTCGAAGAAAGGAGATACTCCAGACCTGCTATGAACTCATAGAAACCGACGGACTGGAAGGAATCACCCTCAAGAAGATCGGTAAAAAGATGGGCGTGGCGCCCAGCCTTATCATGCACTACTTTACCAACAAGGAAGAACTCATCGGAGCCGTGGTGGACTACATGCTGGAAAAGATGGATTCGGTCTATATCCCGAAGCTGTCCCAGTTCGGTTCGGCCCGGGAACGGCTGGAGTTCTTCTTGGACGAGACCATCAATCTCTACATCGCCCAGAGTGTTTCGGACCAGGTGTGGTACCCCTGTTTTGCCCTGAGTCTTCACGATGAGAAGATTCGCAAAGCCTTCCGCCGGGCCTACGACCGGGATCTACGGATTAGTCGGCAGTTGTTCGATGATTATATAAACGAAGAAGGCCTTCGGGGGGTCAACGCCGAGGTGCTCTCGGCTAAACTCATCTCATTTGTAGAGGGGCTCAACATACTCCATGCCGTGTACGGCATGACCGAAAGTTTCAAGGATGCAATCCGGAACCTGAAGGATGATTTTCTCGTCGGCCTGGATAATATGGCACATAATTGAATAGTACCGATCGGGGGTCTTAGGCCTTCCGCAGTCTGTTTCTCATATGCGGGGCCATGGCGCCGTTGTTTACTGCGATAACCTCCGCAGCAATGGACACGGCAATTTCGGCCGCCGAATCTCCGCCTATATCGAGTCCCACCGGGGAATATACGAAATCGGGTACATTGATGCCGCTTTCCGCGATTTTATCCAGGGTAACTTTGACCTTTTTCGCCGAACCTATAAGGCCCACATACCGGAATTCCTTCCCCGTTTCCAGGACCTGCTTCAGAACTGTGTAGTCGAAGGCATGCCCGTGGGTGGCAATGAAGCAGTAATCGGATGCTGTCAGGGTCCGGCTAACCGGTGAAATGTCGGAATAGTCCCCCAGAACGGGGTGAATACCCTCCAGGCCGGACAGCTGATCGATGGATTCCTGGCGGTTGTCGAATACATGGACGTTGTACTCGAGCATATGGAGAATTTCGGCCAGAGCCCGGCCGACGTGTCCGCCGCCGAAAAGGGTAAAATTGCGTACACCCTTTATATATTCGAAAAAGAGGTCGGTCCTGCCCCCGCATTCCATGTCGATTTCCGACAAGTCCACGGACATCGATTTCGAGGCCCCCGCTCTCAGGCATTTTTTTGCTTCTTCCAGGGCCAGATGCTCTATGGCTCCGCCTCCGACGGTCCCCGTGTGGAAGCCGTCCTCGGTTAGAAGGAGTTTGAATCCTGTTTTGCCCGGACTGCTCCCGGCCGCACCGGTGACGGTCACAACAACGCCGCTTTTTCCGGATTCGATTAGTTCATTAATTTTCCTGAATATATCCATAGCCGACATCCTATGTAATAGCGTCTGTTTTGACAAGCCTCAAGTGCGGCTGGAGAGGTCCAATTATCAAAATATGAAACTGGGTTGCATTTTTATATTGACTTTTATGATATCCGCTTTTAAGATGGACCATCACACGAAGGAGTTATTCGGATGAAAGATGTATTACGCCGTATGGTGCTTATATCCATTGTCGCCCTCTGTGTCCAGACCCTACTCTGGGCCGAGAGTTCGACACCCGACGGAGAGGTGATTGAACTCCTTGATGCCCGGGGAAAATCGGTGAGGTTACACGGCTTACCCGGAAGAATTGTCGTAGCCGGACGGGGCGCCATTCCCATAGTAGATGCCGCCTATCTTTTTCCGGAGGCGGAGAAGAAACTGTTTTCCATGGTGAGCTGCGATCAGGGTAAAGGTTCCTTTGCGGCGGTGCTGGATGAGGATTTTTTAGAAACAGCCTTTGCGGATCATAATATCGGACCTGAAGACGTTATTTCACTGAAGCCCGACTGTGTGCTGATGAAGTCCTACATGGCGGGCTCCCTGGGTGCGCCACTGGAAAACCTCGGAATTCCGGTGGTCTGTGTGGATTTCGAGAGCCCGGAGCAGTTCCGCCGGGATGTCGGCATTCTCGGAACCCTTTTCGGGAACCGTTCACGGGCCGAAGAATTGCTGGACTGGTACGAAGAACAATCCGCGGCGGTCTTCTCGGCCCTGGCGGATCGGGATACGTCCGGTGATCCTCGGGTTCTTTTTATATACCACTCCACCAGGGGCGGGAATATCACTTTTAATGTCCCCCCGGCCGGCTGGCTGCAGACACAGCTGATTCTGAACGCCGGAGGCATTCCGGTATGGACCACCGATGTCGTGGGCAAGGGCTGGATGAAGGTCGGCATCGAACAGGTCGCCAGGTGGGACCCGGACATCATTTTCCTCACGGATTACTTTAATCCGGTGGATACGGTAAAGGAAGAACTCCTGGCCGACCCGGCCTGGAAGCAGCTCCGGGCAGCCAGGGAAGGCCGTTTGTACGCCTTTCCGGCGGATTATTACTCCTGGGACCAACCCGATACACGGTGGATCCTGGCCCTCGAGTGGACGGCGGCCGTTCTCCACCCGGATAAAGCCCCTTCTTTTTCAGCACGAAGAGAGGTAACGGACTTCTTCGGCTTTCTCTACAGAATGGATCGGGAAACGATAGAAGAAAATATTTTTTCCAGGTTTCAGGGCGACACTGATCTGTAATGAAGCCGGCAACCGGGGTATCTTTCGCCGCAACCCTTACCGGGTTGTGTTTTCTGCTCCTCGTATTCACCGTGGTATCGGTTCTCCTCGGGAAATACCCCCACACGGGCCTGATGCCCCTGGGCAGGCTCACAGCGGACCCCCTGGCTCTTCAGCTGGTTGTGAATATCCGGCTGCCCCGTGTGTTGATGGCCCTGCTCCTGGGAGCGGCCTTGGCCTCGGCCGGCAATGTGTTTCAGATGATCTTCGGCAATCCCATGGTGGAACCGGGATTCCTCGGCGTCTCCCAGGGGGCGGCCTTCGGCGCGGGTTTTTGTATCCTTTTCCTGAGCGGTTCCCTGCCGGTCATCCAGGTCTCTGCGGCCTTCTTTGCCATAAGCGGCCTGGGAATCTCCTATTTTCTGGCCAGGAAGATCCGGTACGGGGGGTGGGTGCTCAGGTTGATCCTCTCCGGCATCGCCGTATCCGCGATATTCAGTGCGGGTACGGGACTTCTCAAGTTTGCCGCGGATCCCATGACGGAACTACCCGAGCTAACCTTCTGGCTGCTGGGCGGCCTGTACAGTGTACAATGGCGGGATATCGTGTACGCCGCGCCGATCGTTATTATCTCCTGCGGCATTCTCTGGATGATGCGATGGCGTATCAATGTCCTGTCATTGAGTGAAGCTGCGGCCTATTCCCTGGGAACCCGGCCGGGCCTGGAGCGGTTTTTTGTTCTCGCCGTGGGGGCAACGGCGACGGCCGCCGTTGTCTCGGTGGCCGGTGTTATCGGCTGGGTAGGTCTCATCGTCCCCCATATTGTTCGCAGGCTCTTCCGGGCGGACGGGCGTTTTTCCGTGCCGGCGTCAATCGTCATCGGCGCTTTTTTTGCCCTCCTGTGTGACGATATTGCCAGACTGCTTCTACCCGGTGAAATCCCCCTGGGTATAGTGACCTCCTGTATCGGCGCCGTACTGTTTATTATTGTGCTGGCCACCAAATATGTAAGGGTGTATAAATGAAAACACCATGTTACGGCCTTGACGGTGTCTCCTACGCCTACCATGAAGGCAGGGATGTTATTTCCGACCTGTCCGTCGAAGTACCGGAGGGAAAGGTAACGGCGGTTCTGGGACCCAACGGTATCGGTAAGACGACCTTCCTGCATCTTGCTCTGGGCTGGCTCAAACCCCTGGAGGGAGAAGTGTTTCTCCATGGGAAGTCCCTGGCCGGATACAGCCGCCGGGAACTCGGCAGAAGCGTGAGCCTGGTTCCGCAGAGTGAGCACATCGCCTTCGAATACTCGGTGCTGGAGTATGTTCTCCTGGGCCGTTCTCCTTACCTGAAGCCCCTGGCCCTTCCCGGCATCGAGGATATTCTGGTGGCTGAACAGGCCCTGGATGAAGTAGGAATTCGATACCTGGGAAAAAAACCGGTGAACGAGCTCTCCGGCGGCGAAGCCCAGATGATGCTCCTGGCCCGTTCTCTTGCCCAGCAGAGCGATGTAATTCTCATGGACGAGCCGACGAGCCATCTGGATATCAGCAACAAGGTAAAGGTTTTCGAGTTGATTAAAAAATTGTCAACCCGGGGGGTCTCGGTACTCATGACCAGCCATGAGCCGGATGAAGCCTTTGCCGTGTCGCAGTATGCAATTCTCATCGGTCGGAACGGCGATTTCTATGCCGGGGAAACCGTCGCTGTAATGACGGCGGAAAACCTGCAGAAGGTGTACGATGTGGATATCCGGCTGGAACGGGTAAACGGAAATACCCACTTTATCTGGTATCACGGCAGTAGAGAGTGAATGGGTTACCGGCAACCAGGTTTCGCCGGAGTAATGGCTGATGCGGCAATAACGGCCGTATAGGTCCGCCGGTCATCCCTGGGAATCGGCGCCCCCGGTTCATCGCTTTCGAAGAGGATGATTATTCATGGCACCATAGTATATTGTTTTACCAGCCTTGCACCACCCGCCCCGTGGGGTGTACACTTTGCGCATGTTCGTTGAAACGAGTCTTATCGTACTCGCGGTCCTTGACGGAGCGTTGATCTACCTGATCTTCTCGTATAACCGGCAGGGTACAATCAACCGGTTTCTAGCCCTGCTGTTGCTACCCATTACCCTGGCAAATATCGAAATGCTCTTTTTATATACTGCTTCGAGCAGCATTACCCTGAGTTTCAGTGTCAATTTTGCAGTTTTCGATATGAATTTTTTCTTTCCCCTTATCTATCATTTCTCCTTCTATTTCCCGAGAAAAAGGCTGAAGAAAAAACAGATCCTATCCCCCATTATCTCGTATATTGTCCTGTGTTTCTTCGGTATAGGGCTGGTGATAAGTTCGGACCCGGACATCTCTCCTATTACGTTCCGTGACATAATCTCACCTTCCCGGTGGCTCATGGGGCATCCCTTCTACTACAGCTTCTACATGATGAATTTTATCTATATCTGCGTTCTTCTCGGGCTTACGATCAAGCGAATGCTGGGTTCTCTCAAACTCCCCCTGCTGAAACGGGAACGGAAAACGGTCATCATGGTGGTAGCCGGGCTGATTCCCCTCTCGGTGGTCCTTATCTTCAATTATTTCATTTTTATTCCCTTTGAGGGTGGAATCTACTTTTTTCTTGTCACGTCGGCCGTATATACCTTCTATTTTATCATTCTTCTTTTCCGGTTCGGCTTTCTCGACATGAAGTCCATAAATCGGGTATTTCTTCTTTTGCCCGGCTTATTCATTCTGCTGGTGGTTCTCTATTCCAGGCTGCTCCCACAGCTGCATGATCTTATCCGGCAGGTGTTCGGGTTGAAGGAGTCAGTTGTCCTGAGCCTGGAGATTCTTTTGTTCATCACCGTGGTTCCGCCGGGGCTGAGATTCACCAGTCGGTTTTTCGGAAAACACCGCCCGGGAGAGTCGGAGTTTTTCTTTCATACCCTCAAGGATGCGGTATCGGAACTCGTGCGGATTATATCGCCGGCCGACCTGCACAGGTTTGTTACGGAACTGTTTGTCTACCGGCTCAAGCTCAAGCATTTTTATTTTCTTGTCTACGACGAGGATTCCAAAACCTATAAACCTCTCAAGACCCATCATGGTGAGGAGTACCCCTCCTTTCCCGGAAAAGGGGAACTGGTTAAAAGACTGACGAGTGAAAAAAAGTCGGCCAATACACAGCAGATAGCCCTTTCCTGGGAGGGGGGCGGTGAACTGGAGATCCTCGACAGGTTCAAGGTGGTGCTCATCATTCCTCTGCTTGAGGCTGATAAACTTGCGGGTGTTTTTCTCTTCGGTGAACCCGGCGTGGCGAGAACCTGGCGCAATGAAGAAATTGAAGAAATCGAGATGTTCGCCTCGGGAATCCCCGTGGTCATAGCCCGCTGCAGGACCCATGCCCAGGCTATAGCCATGGAGCAGAAACAGGCCCGAATCGAGAGGATGGCGGTGCTGCACGAAATTACCAGCGGTATTGCCCATGAATTGCGAAACCCCCTCTCTATTATTTCGAACTCGGCGGAGACCATCGCGGAAAGGGACCTTCCGGATGAGGAAGTCAAAAGACTTGCCGGGTACATCGAGGAAGAAACCACCCGGATGACGAAACTCCTGGGCCGCATTCTCGCCTTCGTTCCCAGGACGGAGTACCGTCACGGTGTTACCAATATTGTCCCCGTAATAGAAAAAACCTTCGATCTCATCGAATCAAAGGCCTCGAAACAGGGAACCCGGTTGATTATTGAGAGTCCGTCCCGGCGGTGCGCGGCGTTGATTGACCGGGAAGCCTTGACCCAGGTATGTCTCAACCTTGCCTTGAACGCCCTCGAAGCCGTGGGCTCCGGAGGTTACATCAAGGTCCGTATCGAACCGGGGGACGACCTTATGGTTATAGCATTTTCGAACAACGGTGTACCTATTCCGGAAGAAATACGGGTAAAATTGTTTGATCCGTTTTTTACTACCAAAAGAAACGGAACCGGACTGGGGCTTTCGATCTCGTCCAGGCTCATCGAGGAAGCCGGGGGAAGTATCTGCTACAATGGTAACGACCATGAGGTTGTGTTTGAAATACGCC
This sequence comes from uncultured Spirochaetales bacterium, assembly GCA_964410865.1. GTDB lineage: Bacteria > Spirochaetota > Spirochaetia > JAFGDJ01 > JAFGDJ01 > JAFGDJ01. Next base: position 31,913 of record CAYPIQ010000027.1, read on the forward strand.
TTCCGGTGCCGAACCGTCCGTTCTCGGAAAGGAAAGAGGAGAAGCCTTCGACATGAAGAACCGTGTAATTATAATAGAAGACGAGCAGAAACTGCTGGATCTTCTGATGTTTAATCTAAAAGAAAGGTATGCGGTGGAGGGATACCTTTCCGCGGAAGATTTTCTGAATAATTTCGAACCGGAGGAAACCCTCGTTATTATCACTGATGCGCGGCTTCCGGGCATGTCGGGCGTGGATCTCCTCAAGCACCTCCGAAGGGATTATCCTGAAGTGCCAGTTGTGGTTATGACGGCCTTCGGTTCCATAAACCAGGCGGTTTCTTCAATTAAAGTCGGAGCCTACGACTATCTGACAAAACCGGTTACGGCCAGGACCCTTACGGAGGTTATTGAACGGGTTCTGAAATTTCGTTCGAGCCTTGCGGCCGACGCTCCCCCCTTTCCTTCCAACGGACGATTCATTACAGCAGACCCCCCGACCATCGAGCAGTGCAATCTGGCCGCCAGGGTGGCGGATAAAAAAATTCCCGTACTGATTTTAGGAGAGACCGGTACGGGAAAGGAGCTTATCGCGGAATTTATACATGAGGCCAGCGGCCGGAAGGGGACCTTTGTAAAAATCAATTGTGCTGCCATTCCCCCCGATCTCCTGGAGGGTGAGCTTTTCGGATACCGGAAAGGGGCTTTTACCGGAGCCCATCAGGATTACGAGGGTAAGATCAAGCTTTCCGATAAGGGTACGCTTTTTCTGGATGAGATTGGTGATTTGCCCGAGGCCCTGCAGGCAAAACTCTTACGGGTCCTGGAAGATGAATCCTATTACCCGGTGGGTGATAACAAACTTCGCACCGTGGACCTGCGGGTTATAGCGGCGACAAACAAGGATTTAAAGGAAGAAGTAGAGCAGGGAGAATTCAGGTCCGATCTATATTATCGCCTTGCAGTTGTCCCTATCCGCATCCCCCCTTTAAGAGACCGTGCTGGGGATATCGCGCGTATTACAAAAAAGCTCTTCAGCGATCT
>CAYPIQ010000027.1:32945-42425 GCA_964410865.1 uncultured Spirochaetales bacterium
TGGAGCAGGGAAAGACGCATGCCCGGGGTATCGACAGCGGGGTCTATTCGGTTTTTTCCGGTTATTCATGGCCCGGTAATGTAAGGGAGCTCAAGAATGTCCTGACCCATATGGTCCTACTGGCCGACGGAGACATTATATCCGTGGATAACATTCCTCAGGAGATCCTGGATGTATACAGGCGTAAACTTTCCGTTCCCGAGACCTACGAAGAGCTCAAAGAGATGAAGAAGGTTGTAAAGAATGAAGCCGTTGCCGGTCTGGAACGGGAATTTATCTCTTCGGCCCTGGTCCGATACGATTGGAATGTGTCCAGAGCGGCCGAGGCCGTGGGTATGGACCGGCGATACCTGCAGAACCTGATAAAAAAGTATGGTATTAAAAAGGGTAACTGATACATACGGCGCCTGTCCGCGTTTCCTCTCTTTGCCTTGATTCGCATGGGCTGAAGGGATTACAATACTCCCATGATGAAAGCAACAGATCTTGAAATAGTAACATTGAGCGAGAATACCGTATCGGATCGTGATCTCCTCGGAGAGTGGGGCTTGAGTTTTTTTATCAAAGCCGGAAAATCATCATTTCTTTTCGATACGGGAGGAGGCTCGACCATTGCTTCCAACGCGGATGTTCTCGGTGTGGACCTGAGCACCGTGGATGCAATTCTTCTCAGTCACGGACATTTCGATCATACGGGGGGGCTGCCCTATGCCCTGCGCAAGATCGGAAAGGCGTCGGTACCGGTATACGGACACCCGGATATTTTTTCGGCAAAGTACAGCCGCAAAGGTAAGGATCGATACGTATACGCTGGAATGCCCTGGATGAGGGGAGAAATGGAACGCCTCGGCGCCGATTTCCGCTTGTCCTCCGAACCGGTCCGTTTTGGCGGCGACGTCATTCTGAGCGGTGAAGAACCCATGGTAACCGATTTTGAAAAAGTCTCCGATCGCCTCTTGATCAGGACTAACGATGGAAGGTATGTGCATGACGAGATGAAGGACGATCAGTCGCTCTTTATCGTCACCGATCTCGGTCTTGTGGTCCTCCTCGGATGTGCCCACCGCGGTATGATAAATATCATCCGGTACGCCGTCGAATCGACCGGGATAGACAGGATTCACATGGTGGTCGGCGGAACCCACCTGTATCCCGCGGACAAGCATCAGGTGGAACGATCCATCCAGGCTTTGCGGGACCTCGACCCCCGGTGGATCGGCGTCAGTCACTGTACCGGTGGGGCTGCCGGTGCCCGGTTGGCCGCGGCCTTCGGGGAGAAGTTCTTCTTCAATAACGCCGGAACCAGGATTAGCTTTCCCTTCAAAGGCTGAAAAAAGAGCCCTCCGACCACATACATGTGGTCGGAGGGCCCCTGTTTAATCCGGGAAGGTTTTTCTTATACACCCACGGAATGCTTTTTCTTTACAGTTGCATCCACAGGCGGAAACTTCTCGTCGTCCTTGAACTCGAAGAGTTGCTTGTATCGTTCGGTTTCCTTATACCACCTGAAATTCGGATCGCTTATCTCCTCTTCCCATACGGGGTTCAGCAGTTCACCGAGCTCCCGGGAGTAATTGTCGATCCATTCGCGTACCTTGGGGTTTGCTACAATGTCGGAGGCATGGGGATGACTCTCTATGTCTACGTGTTTGTCCACAACTTCCCGCAGCACCTTCGGGTTGTCGATTATCATGCAGGGCATGCGCAGGTTGGCATTGTCGTTGTAGGGAAAATGTTTCCGGATATCCCTGAAGAAGGGGCTGTTGACCACTTCGATGATACTCTTCTCACGTATGTTGTGTTCGGGGGCATGAAAGTGGACGAATACACAGGGTTCCACAAAGCCGGAATTGAGGATGTGCAGGTACTGTCTGCCTCCGGCGAGACAGCCACCCACCGCCGGCCCGTCGTTCCAGAAGTCGGCGAGGAACATCGGATACTTGTTCCTCAGCCTTTCAATACTCTTTCCGGTGAATATACGCTGCTCCGGTGTAGGTACGAGGTCCAGTATCGGATCTTTGCCCACGGGCATGAACATGAAGTACCATCCGAAAATGGCCCCCTTGTTCATGAAGTACTCGATAAATTTTTCATCGGTAATGGTGTCGATATTATGCTTCGTGTAGGTGACGCTTATGCCGAATAGGACCCCGGCATCCCTCAGCCGGTCCATGGCTCCATTGATCTTTTCCCACATGCCTTCACCTCGGCGGTCGTCGGTTTCTTCTTTCCAGCCTTCAAGGCTGATGGCCGGTGCGACGTTTCCAAGCCGAGCGAGTTCGTTTACCGTTTCTTCATCGAAGAACGTACCGTTGGTGTAGGTGAGGAAGAACATATCGTTGTATCGCTCGAACATCCTGAGCAGTGTCTTCTTCATGACGTAGGGTTCTCCCCCGGAGATGACGATGAAGTAGATTCCCATATCCCGGGCCTGGTCGAGGATGTTTATCATGTCGTCCTCGGAGAGCTCACCGTCTTTGGTGTAAAGGCCGGAGTAGCATCCTGTACAGTTCAGGTTGCAGCGCATGGTCGGGCTGATTACCATGAGATTCGGTATCCAGGTGTGACCGTCGGCCCTCAGGGACTCCCGGCGGGCATGGCCGGTAATAAACTGGTTGTAAATGAGGTTTTGCAGAATATTCCGCTTGTATGCCGGGCTCAGTTCCTTTCCGACCCTCAGGAATATCTTTGAAAAGGGGGTATCCTCCTTCAGCGAGCGCTCCAAAGAATTTATAAAGTTGGCCAGAGCGTCGTGCATATTCACATTTTCCCTGGTCAGCGTTACCAGTTTTTCGAGGTCCTTTTTCTTTCCCGTGAAACCCTTCATTACTTTTTTTAGGATAAAGCGTTTTAGCACTTTGTTTTCTTTAGCCATTCTTCTCCTCCTATCATTTGAATCTTGTCATTTGACTAGTTACAATGTAGAACACGGCCTCGTCTATTATACAGCAAGGGCTGTGCCAATTCGGAGTATGAGGGGGTATTTTTATAATTACTTGTATAGAAAGGAGTTATCCGACAGGAATTCTTCTGTTGTTGTAGTGGCAAGGCCTCCGGGTGCGAATATATCAAACCTGCAGGAACGCAAAATACCTAAAAAACGCTTTAATTACTTATACTGTATAGATTTAGTAATTGCGAAGTAAAAATTCGCAGTTTTTTTCTATTCCGGACCGATGACGGTGCCTCGGAAAGACCTGCCTGTAAGTATGGCTTCCAGGTTTTGAATATCCCTGCCGGCGGCGATAATCACCTTCAGGTGTAGATGGGCCGCCTTTTTTACCGCCACCGGATCAAAGGGGGTATTCTTTCCCGGTTCCCACAGATCGCCCACGAGGGTGCGCATCTCCGCCCAACTCAGGGAATCGTACGGCCGGGCATCCGGGTTTGTCCGCGGATCGGCCGAATATACCCGGGGTATGTTCGACAGATTGATGAGAGTGTCGGCGCCGAAGCGTTCCGCCAGGAGGACAGCGTCATAGTCCGAGGAAAAACCGGGTTTCCATCCGGCCGCTAGAAGGATATTCCCGGAAAAGCCGAACTCGGCCGTGGGATCATACACCACGTCGTCGGTGCAGTATTCCGCAAAGAGGGCTTTCAGCAATTGGGCGTTTAACCGGGTGGCCATTATTCCGAGCCAGTCTTGGGCGGCGGCGTCGGGTTTATCCGTAATGTCCCGGTAAGCCGATTGGTACGTCCGTGCCGGCCTGCCGCCGCCGGTAACAATGATAAAGCGTTCCCGACCGTTTATTACACGATCCTTTATAAGCTTTATAAAGGCGGATAAAAACTCGGTGTCCACCTCCGCCGGCGCGATAATGGATCCCCCGAGGGAAAAAACGGTTGTTTTATTCATGCCTAGAGCATAAAACTTCAGCACCTGTTCTTCAAGGGGGGCCATCCTGTGGACCATACCGGATAATCTCCGTATACTGTTTTCGATGTTCGGTTTATTTCGTAATAGTTTCCCATGCCGCCGCGCGGCAACCGAAGCGATAAAAATAGGCGGATACCGCCATTTTCGTAATAGGCGTAAAAAAAAGCAGCAGGGCATAATCCCCCGGGAACGCTGGACCATGAAAACCGGCCTGTTCGCCAGTGTTCGATTCGAAGAAGCAACAGGTGACGGTTATAACGCTGCCGTCGAGAAGGGCCGGCTGCGGCTTTCTCTCTTCAGGTCCAACCTCTTTGCCTGGATGGAGAACACCGCCTTCAGGTATAGAGATTTCGTCCTCTTCGCGGAGCTGGATATGGACGTCCGTAACGGCTATTCGGCAGCCGGTTTTATGATGCGGCAGATCGGTGATAGTGAATATTATTATTTCCTCGTTTCAACCAGGGGCTATTTTCGATTCGATATCGTCTTGAACGGGACACCGGAAGAAATTATCGGTTGGACCCGCTTGGATTCCACAGCGGATACCCACATTTCTATGCGAATTATTGCCAACGGGCCTGAGTTCACATTTATCGTCAACGATACCTGGGCAGGAGAAGCGACGGACGACCGAATAGAGGCAGGGACAATTTCATTTTGTGCTCAGAATTACGATGAGTCCCCCGGAGCCACGGTGTATTGCCGGAAACTTACCGTCGAATCAAGACCGGTGGAGATCGAAGAATCGATTTCGCATGCGGCATTGGAACATAGACCGTCGGCCGACCTCAGACGGCGTCTTTCGGATAGTTTCTACGCCTCGGGTCGTTACCTGGAGGGGGTGCGGCAGCTTCAGAAGGTTCTCGTGGAAGAAAGCGGTACGGCCGAGGACCTGTTTCGGATTTCCCAGGGATTCGCATACATGGGTATGTACACCCGTGCACTGGAAGTTCTGGAGAAATGCCTGACCGTCGAGCCCGGGCACCCGCGGGCCCGGCTCGCCCGGGCTGATATGCTCTACCTGACAAACAGGATAGATGCACTGGAACCCCTGCTCCCTTCGCTTATCCGGGACTTTCCCGACAACCCCTTTCTGCTGAATCTGGCGGGCAATACCGCCTTTGCCGCGGGAGACTTGACAAAAGCCCTGGAATATTATCTGCGCGCCGCCGAACTGGATAAGAGCATGCCGCTCTACCTGGAACACGCGGCGGGAGCTCTCAAACGCCGGGGTGATCTGAAAGAAGCGAAAGACCTCTACGGACAGGCTGCCCTTCGGTATTTCAGAAACGAGGATTACACCGAATCGGGCAGGATTGTCGAACTATTGGAGTCTCTGGGGGACCTCTCGGAGGATATGCAGGCCCTGAAGGGAAAGCTCTTTTTCCAGGCAGGTGAGACGGACAGGGCCTTCGAGCAGTTCGAAGAACTCATAAGCCGGGGGTATCGGGACGGCAGCGTGTTTTTTCTTGCCGCCCTTGCCCTTTCCGCCCGGGGAGAACGGGAGAAGGCCTCCGATTATTACAGGGCGGCGGTGGATATCGAGGGAGACTATTATCTTTATTGGTTCCGACTGGCCGAAAATTCCTGGCTGCTCGGGAAGGATTGTTTCGACGAACTGGAAAGAGCCCTGGAACTGGCACCCGGGGAAGGGTGGGTGCTGAATCTTGCGGGCCAGGTCTGCATGGATTCCGGAGATATGGAGAAATCGGTGGATTATCTCCGGAAGGCGGTAGAAGCGCTTCCCGAAGAAACCGACATCCGTATCAACCTTGCTGAAGCTTATTTCATGGCCGGGGACAAGGATAATGCCCACTCTGTGTTGGAGAAGGGACCGGATAATTCTTCCGTATTGAACTATCGCGGAAATCTCTATTCACGCAGTGGTGACTTCGAGAAAGCCCTGGAGTGTTACAATGCCGCCGTCGGGTCCGCTCCGGAGAACCTGGAATACCGCGAGAATGCCGCCGCCGCGTATATTGAGCTGGACATGCCTTTGAAGGCCGAGGAGATCCTCTCCTGGGTTATCGAAAAAAAGCCCGGCGCCCGCTCGTTTAATCTCATGGGTAATTGCCTGGGCATGACCGGAGAGTACAAGAGAGCCGAGGCGGCCTATCTGGAGGCCCTACGGTTGGATCGGACCTGGGACGAACCCAGGCTCAACCTCGCGGAACTCTATATTACCCTGGGCGCCGCCGACGAGGCACAAAGGGTACTGGACGAAGGTGAAACCTCCTCCCCAAGGGCGGACCGTCTGAAGGCGAGGATCCGCAGACTGACCGGTGAAACAATACGCTGTTCCTCCTGCGGCAGGACTTGGACCGTACCCCTGGACCTGGAAGACCAGGGAAATCTCAGGATTCTGGGAGATCCTCCGAAGGACCTGCCTGCGGGAAAGTGTCCCACCTGCGGCCTGATATACTGTATCGAGTGCGTGTCCGGACACCTGGAGAATAACCGGTTCGTCTGCCCCGATTGCGGCGACTATCTCAAGCTGAACGATAACCGGTTGAAATTTCTCTTTAATGAATACTTCAGTAACCGAGTTGATTCCGGAGAAATGAACGGACATGCAGGGGACCCGGGGGAGAGAGGCTTGCCCCTTGACAAAGCACCATAGCCGTGTAAGATGGACGAGATATCCATATCCGGAAGGATTACCTTGAAAAGACCGTATTTTTTCTGTGTTTTCGCCCTGGTACTGTTTGTATTCTCCCTTTTCTCGGCTGCCGCGCAGGAGATTATTCCGGCAAGCAGGTTTTTCGAATCTCTGTCCTCCACATACGGAGATATAGCCGACTACAAGGCCGATCTGGTTATAACCAAGGGAGAAACAATCCTTGAAGGAGTGGTTTTTTATAAGAGCCCCAATCTGCTCAGGATAAATTTCTCACAGCCGGAAGACCAGGTTATTGTGGTAAATAACGAGAACCTGATGATTTATCTACCGGACAAAAGTGTAGTGATGACACAGAAACTCAGAGAAAAAAGTGAGACGACTCCGGCCGCTAGGGCTAGTGAGAAGGGCCTGCGTCTTCTCGCCCAGGGCTACAGCATCAGCTATCTCTCGAGCCCGGATCCGGTACCCCTGGTCGAGGGATCGAATGAAATGGTTGTAAAACTCCGCCTGGAGTGGAGGACCACCGATGAAGGTTTTCGTCAGATTATAATGTCGGTCGGGCAGAACAATATGATACGTCGTATGGAAGGAATAACCACGACGTATGATACGGTAGTGTTCGATTTCACGAACATTCGAACAAACCAGAATATACCCGAAGCACGGTTTGATTTCGAACCACCGGCGAGTGCCTACGAGATGCATAATTTTCTCTTCGAGTCGATCGAATAAAAGGCGCGGCCGGGTATAAGCAGCAGGGGTTTACAAGAGCCGGAGAAGGATATACCGGAGAAGAATGTAATGGATTCGATTGGAGACCTATTAAAATCAGCCAGGGAAGAGCGGGGATACTCTATCGATCAGATAGCCCGGGATACGAATATTGCCAAACGCTATCTGAGGGCCCTTGAAGAAGAGGATTTTACCGTTTTCCCCGGTGAGACCTATCTCATAGGCTTCCTGCGCACCTATTCGGAACATCTCGATCTTGACCCGAACACCGTCATTAATCTCTATAAAAACCTGCGTATCCAGGAACAACCGGTTCCGATGACCGAACTCATCGAAACGCGAAAGGATCGCGGTAGAGCCATGAAGATTGCCATAATCTGTGTGGTTGTCGCGGGACTCGCCGCGGGGGGATATTTCCTCATACCGGGACTGCTGGAAAACCGGAAGGCACAGGCCGGAAATACTGAAGAGGCGGAAACCGCCGAGGTGTATCGGTTTGACGAAGAAGTCCTCGAGCAGCGCTTTCTGGAGGGCGATATTCTGGAAATGATCATCGATGAAAAGCCTTACCGCATTTCTCTGACTTCCGTGGATGATACCCTGTCCATGGAAACACCCGGTGGACCGGTACAGCTAACCATCGGACAGGAACGGATCCTTGACCTCGACGGTGTCGAAGGAGGAGACGTAAAGGTTTTTCTCCGCGACCTCGACCCGGGGGCGGGGGCAGCCGTTCTCCATTTCGATAAATTTCTGCAGTCCACGGTTACCCTGTCGAATCGGGAATCCGCCGGGGAAGAAGCCGTCGCGGAAGAATCGCCGGAGAAAGTCAAGGCAGTGGAAGATAACAGCGGTATTCCCCTGGGTTCTACCCTTCTCGAAGAACGGGAGGTGGAACCGGTTGTGGTGTTGGAATCCGAATCGCCCGAACCTTTCACCATCGATGTGGTTTTCAGAGGGTATTGTCTTGTCCGGTACCTGAGTGACGGAACGAACCGGGATGAGCGTTATTTCCACAAGGGAGAGACCTTCAGGCTGGATGTTTCCAGGGAAGTACGACTCTGGATTTCCAACGCCGGGTCGTTTAAAGCAAAGATTTCCGGCGTAGATGTGGATCTGGGAAAACCGGGGGAGGTTTCCACCAAGCTGATACGGTGGATTCCGGATGAGACCGGAGACATATACCGATTAACCATTGTCCAGGCATACTGATCGTCCCTTTTACATAGAAAATCTCGGATGCTCGAAAAACCAGGTGGACGCGGAAATCATGGTCCGCTATCTTGAGGATAAAGGGTGGTCCCTGGTCGATTCGCCCGATAATGCCGCCTGCATTATCGTAAATTCCTGCGGTTTCATCCGCCCCGCAAAGGAAGAATCCATTGATGCCGTTATTGATTTCAGGAATCGGTATCCGGAAAAAAAGATTGTCCTGGCCGGATGTCTTGCCCAGCGATACGGGAATGATCTCTCCGGGCTCCATGGAACAATAGACGGTATTTTCGGTAATCGTGCATTATCCGGCATACCCGAATTCCTGGAACACCTCGATACCGGAAGTACAGTGATCTTTACCGGCGAGAACAGTGAACCCCCGCCTGAACGCCGTCGGTTTTTTTCCCTTCCGGGCTCGGTATATGTCAAAATCTCCGAAGGCTGTAATAACCGGTGTTCATTCTGCGCCATCCCGCTTATACGGGGAGCCCTGCGAAGCCGCCGGCAGGAAGAGATTATCGGGGAGATAAAGTATCTCCTGTCCCTGGGCATGTTCGAAATAAACCTGATCGGACAGGACCTCGGTTCTTACGGCAGGGATACCGGAGAGGGCGGAATTACAGGACTCCTCTCCGCCGTTTCGGCCATACCCGGTGATTTCTGGATCCGTTTGCTCTATATACATCCCGATCATTTTCCTGTGGACATTCTCGACCTCTGTCGCCGGGACCCGCGCATCCTGCCGTATTTCGATATTCCCTTTCAGCACGCATCCCGGCGCATCCTTGCCCGCATGGGGCGCCGGGGAAGCGCCGGGGACTACCTCGAACTGGCAGATTCCATACGCTCCGCCTTACCCGAGGCGGTAATCAGAACGACTTTTCTCGTCGGGTTCCCCGGGGAAACCCGGGAAGATTTTGCGGAACTGGTTCTTTTCCAACAAGCCCTGGACCCGGACTGGCTGGGGGTGTTTACCTACTCCAGGGAGGAAGGCACACCGGCGGCAACCATGCGGAATCTCTTTCCCGTGAGGAAA
>CAYPIQ010000028.1:0-41738 GCA_964410865.1 uncultured Spirochaetales bacterium
ATGGGAAGGAAAAATATTTTGTCAAATTATTTAAAGGGCTGCAGAACTAGGGATATAGTTTATGTCAAATTAGAATTTGGAATATTCTCATAATATAGTGCAAGTGTGAGGGTTTTTCACCCCCCATACCGACCCAAACATCCCTTTAAGCCCCTTTACAATCTTTACGATTAGAGGTAGGAATATAGTCCGTATACACTGGTGATATCCGGGAAAAATCATGAAACGACGATTTATATCCGAAGGCCACATAATAGACTCCGGGATCTTTGCGGGTATTCTGAACCTGATAGCCCAGGAAGGCGGCAGCTATGACATCGTATCCTTTGAAGTAGGGCGCACTCACCTGAACACCTCGCGGCTGGAGATCGATCTCATATGCGACAGCCGGGATATGCTGGAAAACATTACTAAAAAGCTTATCCAGCAGGGGTGCTACGAGAAGGCCGCCGGAGAAGCGGTGCTTAAACCGGCGGAGAAGGACGGCTGTGCACCGGAAGATTTTTATTCCACCACCAACCACAGGACTGAAGTGTACATGAACCGTGAATGGCATGCCGTAGCCGAACAGAGGATGGACGGCCTCATTGTGTACGGGGAAGACGCACAATTCCGGTGTAAAAAGCTGAGGGATATCAAGAATGGTGACATGATAGTCTGCAGCCCGGATTCGGTAAGGGTGTTCCCGCCTCCCCGGGACAGGAAGGCGGATGTTTTCGGATTCATGTCCGGTGAGGTTTCTTCCGAGAGGTCGATTCATGTTGCGGTGGAACAGATAGCCGATGAGATGCGGCAGATGAAACAGGCCGGTCGAAGGATAATTGCGGTAGCGGGACCGGTGGTTGTTCATACCGGCGGAGCTCCGGCGTTTTCCTCCCTGATACGCAAGGGATATATCCAGGCTGTCCTGAGCGGCAATGCCCTGGCGGTGCATGATATTGAATCGGTATTTTTCGGAACATCCCTCGGTATCGACCTCGAGACCGGGCGACCGAGCCATGAGGGACATAAGAACCACATGCGGGCGATAAACCGGGTTAACTGTTACGGGTCCATCGCCGAATGCGTCAACCGGGGAATAATTGACCGGGGCATCATGTACGAACTAACGGTAAACAACGTACCCTACTGTCTCGCCGGCTCCATCCGCGACGACGGGCCGCTTCCGGAAACGGAAATGGATATGGTTAAAGCCCAGGACCGCTATGCGTCGATCATACGGGATTCCGCCATGGTTTTAATGTTGTCTACCATGCTCCACTCCATAGGAACGGGAAACATGCTCCCCTCCTGGGTTAAAACGATCTGTATTGATATCAATCCCGCGGTAGTCACAAAACTCATGGACAGGGGTTCCAGCCAGACAATAGGCCTTGTAAGCGATGTGGGATTATTTCTGAACATGCTCGCGGAACGGCTTTAACGGCTGAATATTCAATACATCGTATTTGAGGTAACTATATGGATCTTGATCTGAAAAGTTTTCATCCCCTGGAAGTGAAACTCCTTACCGGTTTAAAACCGGATGAAGAATTCGATATCAACTCGCTGGTCCTTCGCTTCGATCTCAAGCCGGGGCAGGGGAACCAGGCGGTGAGCTGGCTTACCGCGAAAGGGCTCCTGGAAGAAACCTCCAGGCAGACAAAGGTTTTCTATGAACTCACGGAAAGGGGTTTGTTCTGCGCGGAACACGGTTCTCCGGCCGACAGGCTGCTTGCCTGTATCGACGAACATGGTCCCCTTGTTCTTCCTGCTATTGCTGAAAAAACCAACCTCGAAAACAAGGACGTGGGCTCGGCCTTCGGTAAGCTTTCAAAAGAAGGCTTTGTGCGGATGGACGGCAATAAAAGGGTCGCCAGGAAAAAAGCGGGAACACCGCAGTCGGTATCAATTGTACGCAGTCTCCTTGAAGGGGCGGTGAAGAAGGGGGCAATTGACGATTCGTCTCTTTCATCGGAGGAGAAAGAGACCATCTCCGGAATAAGTAAAAAGCGGGGTGCCGGTGACAGCATGTTCCGGCTGGTGGAAAGGGAAGAGGTGTTTTACCGGCTTTCTCCTTCCGGTCAAAAATCCGGCGCGGCCCTTCGGGAAGCCGGTATGACCGGAGATGAGGTCGGAGCCCTGACACCGGAGATGCTCGCCGACGGCTCATGGCGGGAGGTGAATTTCCGATCGTACAATATCGCGTCTCCCCCCCAACGGGTGCTCCTCGGCAGGAAAAATCCCTATGTAGAGTTTCTCAGTACGGTCAAGGATAAACTGTCCTCCCTGGGTTTCGAAGAGTTGGACGGTCCCCTGGTGGAAACCGAGTTCTGGAACGGTGACGCCCTGTTCATGCCCCAGTTTCACGCAGCCAGGGATATCCACGATGTATATTATATTGAAAAACCCCAGTATGCCGGTGAGATCGAACAGCCGTGGCTGGATAACGTGGCGGCGGCTCATGAAAACGGCGGCGGTACGGGAAGCACCGGCTGGGGATACCGCTTCGACGGAGATTTTGCCCGGAGGCTTCTTCTCCGGAGCCAGGGTACGGTCCTGTCGGCCAAGAGACTTGTAGGGGCCAATGTTCCGGGAAAATATTTTGCACTGGTCCGCTGTTTCCGTTACGACCAGGTCGACGCCACCCATGGCGCCGATTTCTACCAGACGGACGGTATTATTACCGGCGAAGAGGTCAACCTCAGGACACTTCTGGGGGTTTTGAAAATGTTCGCCGAAGAAGTGGCCGGGGCAAAGGAAGTGAAGTATGTTCCGGGGTACTTTCCCTTTACAGAGCCGTCCATAGAGGTGCATGTAAAACACCCTGTCCTGGGGTGGTTCGAGCTGGGTGGATCCGGTATTTTTCGGCCGGAGGTAACAAAACCCCTCGGGATCGATGTGCCGGTACTTGCCTGGGGAATCGGTATCGACAGAATGGCCCTTATGCAGCTGGGAATCAACGACATGCGTGAACTCTTTACGCCGGACATAGAACACGTCCGGCTCAGGAGGAGAGAGGTATAATGCCCAAGATAGAAGTAAACATACATGAGCTTTTCAACATGGCGGGTTTCGAGGTCGGCCTCGACGAATTGGAGCGGCGGCTCGTCTGTGCCAAGGGGGAGATTGACGGATTCGACGCGGATACGGGGGAGCTGAAGGTGGAACTGAACGACACGAACAGGCCGGACCTCTGGTCCACCTGTGGTCTGGCCCGGCAGCTCAGGGTGTATTATACCGGGGGAATACCGGAATACAATTTCTTTTCTTCCGGCGAACATACCCTGGATTCCGGTGAACGCCTTGTAACCGTGGACCCGGCACTTATATCGATACGCCCCTTTATTACCGCCTTTGCCGTTTCGGGCAAGCCGCTGGACGAGACTACCCTTGTCGATCTCATCCAGACCCAGGAAAAGCTCTGCTGGAACTACGGGCAGAGGAGAAAGTCCATCGCCATGGGGGTCTACAGGAGCGACCTTATTACCTACCCGGTGCGATATCGGGCTGTGGATCCGGAGACAACCCGCTTTGTTCCCCTGGGAATGGATGAGGAGCTCACCCTGCAGGAGATACTCTCGAAACATCCGAAGGGGCAGGAATTCGCCGGTATTGTCTCCGGGTACGGGAAGTATCCCTTTATTACGGACGACCGGGGCGATGTCCTGAGTTTTCCGCCTATCATAAACAGTGCCCGCATCGGTGCCGTGCAGGTGGGAGATTCCGAACTTTTCATAGAAATGACCGGCAGTGATCTCCCGTCCTTGACCCACGCCGCCTCCATCGTGGCATGTGACCTGGCTGATGCCGGACACACGATCCTTCCGGTACGGATCGAGTATCCCTACGAAACGTGCTTCGGCCGGAGGATAACTGTTCCATGGTACTTCCAGAAGCCGGTATCCACCGGTACGGACAGGGTGGAGAGGCTGCTGGGTGAAACGGTACCGGATGATGAAATTCGTACCTGCCTGGAGAGGATGGGCGTCCGGTCTACCGCTGAGGGGAACACGGTTACCGTGGAGGTTCCCCCTTACAGGAACGACTTTATGCATTCCGTGGACATTATCGAGGATATCATGATAGGCCGGGGAATGGAGAGCTTTGAGCCGGTAATGCCGAGGGAATTTACCATCGGCAGGCTTACTCCGGAGGAACACTTTGCCCGTGAAGTCCGGGATATCCTTATCGGGCTCGGTTACCAGGAAATGATATACAATTATCTCGGCTCGCGGAAGAATTTTATAGACCGGATGAATATAGCAGGGGATGATATGGTTCGGATAATGAACCCCATGACCGAAAACTACGAATATGTTCGGAATTCCATTCTGCCGGCCCTCCTCGAGTCGGAATCGGTTTCGGCGAACGCCGTGTATCCCCACAGGATTTTCGAGGTCGGAAAAATCGCCCGACTTGAACCGACGGATAATTACGGGAGTGTGACTAAAAATTACCTGGGCATGCTCACAGCCGATCGTGACGTCGGGTTCAATGAGATAAGCTCTCATGTTTCGGCTGTTTTCTTTTTTCTTTCCGCAGAGTACGCCCTGGAAGAAGCCGAAGATCCACGGTTCATTCCCGGAAGGACCGCCCGCATCTCCTGCGAAGGCGGAATCGTTGGAATAATAGGCGAACTCCACCCCGCAGTGCTTACCAACTGGGGTATAGAGATGCCGGCCGCGGCCTGCGAGATCGATCTCGATGCCGTCATGAACCGGAAATTTTCCTGAGAAGGAGGAAGCAATTCGTGGAAATTAAACTGGAAGCCCATCAACTCCAATGGCCGGAGGGATGTAATATCATCGTCGGTCAATCTCACTTTATAAAAACCGTGGAAGACCTTTCCGAGATCCTCGTTACATCGGTACCGGGTATAGAGTTCGGCCTGGCATTCTGCGAAGCCTCCGGTCCCTGCCTGGTCAGGACCGGCGGTAACAGCGAGGATCTGATCCGGGACGCCATAACCTGTGCCGAAGAAACGGCGGCCGGGCATTCTTTTTTCCTCATTATCAGGAACGCCTACCCCATCAATGTCCTAAACCAGATAAAGAACTGCCAGGAGGTTGCCCGTATTTTCGCCGCTACGGCCAATCCCCTGCAGGTACTGACGGCTGAAACAAAGCAGGGCCGGGGTATTATCGGTGTCGTGGACGGGTTTTCACCCAAGGGCACGGAAGGCGAGGACGACCGGAAGGACCGTATAGAACTCTTGAGAAAAATCGGCTACAAGTATTGTTGAAGTTTTATATTGTTTTGGGCATTTCGAAAAAGATGTGTTCCCCGTAAAAGTTACTTGACAAGGGCTGGGTGAGCCATTTTAATTTTACCTGGAAACGCCGACCCGACGTATTGGAGTAAACTATGAAGAAAATATTGATTATTGATGAATCTCCCCTCTTTCGGCAATACCTGGCCGGGAAGCTCAAAGAACAGAATTTCGAGGTTATCGAAGCCCATAACGGACTGGAAGGGTCGGTGAAGATGCGTAATGAGATGCCCGATCTGGTCATTATGGATTATTATCTTTCCCGAAAGAGCAGTATCGAAGTCCTCAAGGAAAAAAAGGGGAATCCCAATACCGCGGATGTTCCTGTTGTCATTGTAACTTCCAGGGTAGATAAATCAAAGGTTCTTCAGATAGCCGGCTACAACGTAAAAAAACTATTTTCCAAGCCCCTCAAGATCGATACTTTTCTCCATACCATATCCGAGCTCCTCGGTGTGGAACTCAAGATCGACGATACGCCCTGTATCATAGAAGCCCATTTCAATGACGAAATACTCTTTATCGAAGTGGCCAGGGGGCTCAATAAAGAAAAAATAGAACTGTTACGGTATAAAATCACTGAGCTCATGGAGCTGTATCAGATAAGGCAGCCCCGGGTTCTCATCATGATGTCGAATATGGAACTCTCCGCTAAAGACAGAGAGAAACTATCATTTCTTCTGGACAGTGTTATTGAACATACGGGTACTAAACCCAGATTTATCAAGATCCTTACGAATTCCTCCTATATTTCCGAGTTCCTTGAAGGCAGGAGCGATCTGGCCGGTATAGCGGTCACCGACAGTCTCGAGAAGGCAATGGATGATCTCCTGGGCCTTAAGCCGGATCAAATAGCCCATGACGACGTGGTGCACAAGAAACTACTTTCGAGCACCGCGCCAAAAAAAGACGTCGAGGAGTCCATCCATCTTAGGTTCGACTCGGAAAAGATTTACGAAGACACCGGACGGAAAGGAGAAACCTGGGGCGATGCCACCATAGCTATAGTGGACGATGATATTGTTATCCAGGAGATGGTTAAGACAGTGTTCGAAGTAACCGGATGGAAACTGGAAGTGTTCAACAACGGCCTCGAGTTTACACGGAATTTGAAAGAAGATTCCTTCGACCTTATTTTCCTGGACCTGCTCATGCCCGAAATGAACGGCTTCCAGGTACTCCGGTATATGAAACAGCAGAAGATATCCACTCCCGTCATCGTTTTCTCCGCGCTGACCCGGAAAGAAACGGTAACCAAGGCCGTGGGATTCGGTGTCAAGAGTTATTTGATTAAACCGCTCAAACCGGACCAACTGCTGCTGAAAGCGGCGGAAGTACTGAAAACAAGTTTTTAGGAAAGTAAAGGCTTGGCCGAGTATGGAGAGGGGGAAAAACATCAGCATGTTTCAGGCCATGTTTCGGGAGAGTCCCCTCGGTATGCTGGTATTTGGAAAATCCGGCAAAATTCTTCATAATAACGAGGCCGCCTCACGACTTTTGGCTGAAGACGGCAACCTGGACCCCGACCGTTTTTTTGATTACTTCCACCCCGATTCAAGAAAAAAGATCCAGGAAGCCTTTACCGCGCTGAACAAGGATCCCTCCGTCCACGTGACCCTGGAAACGATGCATACCAGGAATCCGGATACGGATAAATCCTTCGATAACTGGTGCCGCCTCAACCTGACGGGTGTACGACTCCCCGGAAAGGAAGGTTTTTTCCTTTACGGCATTCTCGAAGATATTTCCGGACAGAAGGAGAACGAAACCCGCCTGAGGGTCGAGAAGGAGGCTTCCGAAAGGGCTACCAGGACCAAGTCCGACTTTCTGGCCAACGTGAGTCACGAAATACGCACGCCGATTCATACCATCATCGGGATGTGCGAGTTGTTACTGGAGACAAGGCTGGACGATGAACAACTCGAGTATGCCGGACAGGTACAGTTTTCCGCGGATGTACTCCTGAGTCTGGTAAACGACATCCTCGATTTTTCCAAAATCGAAGCGGGCAAGATGAAATTGGAAAAGATCGAGTTCGACCTCTACGAAACCATCGAGAAGGCCGTGGACCTGGTAGCCCTGGAAGCGCACAAGAAGGGCCTGGAGGTCATTATTCATATCGGCCGGGGGGTGCCCAGGCTTCTGAAGGGCGACCCGGTACGCTTGCGGCAGATTATCGTAAACCTGTTCAACAACGCGATGAAGTTCACTGAGACCGGTGAAATTATGGTCTCCATTGAAGTGGAGCGGGAATCGAAGGGCGAAGTCATTCTGCTTTTCCGGGTGCGGGATACGGGTATCGGCATTCCGAAGGAAAAAATGGACAGGCTTTTCAAAGGATTCAGCCAGGTTGATTCGTCGACCACCAGAAAATTCGGAGGCACCGGGCTGGGACTTTCCATATCCAGGAACCTGGTGGAGATGATGAGCGGGACCATCGGTGTAATGAGCGAATTCGGAAAAGGATCGACCTTCCGGTTTACCGTTACAATGGAGGTGGTCGAAAAGGATGATATGTATTTCTCTGTTCCTGAAGCGGCGCGGGAAGCTTCGGTCCTTATCGTAGACGATAATAAGTCTTCCCAGCTCACCCTATACCAGTATTTTACCGATTGGGGCTGCAGGGTGGACGCCGTTGAGTCGGGAAAGCAGGCCCTTGCCAAAATGAAGGAAAGGGCAGCCCAGGGAAACCCATATACGTGCTGCTTCATCGATCTGCTCATGCCGGGTATGGACGGTTGGCAGTTGGCCAGTGAGATAAATTCCGACAAGAATATCAATTCCGCCAGGCTCGTCCTCATGAGTCCCACAGGAAAAAGTGGCGAAGAAGCCAAGATGAAGCTTCTCAAGTGGTTCGATGTCTACCTGACTAAACCCTTGCGAAAGCAAGAGATCTTCGATGCGTTTTTAAAAATTTCCTGTTCGGAGATGGACCTGGAAGCGGTGGATGAAGCGGCACAGATAGAAGAAGTCGAAGCCGGACATCCGGCGGCTGTAGATAAAGGTACTATACTGGTTGTCGAGGACCACCAGGTGAATCAACTCCTGTTCAAAACCATCCTCGAGCACGAGGGATATACCGTCCGGGTCGCTTCCAATGGTAAGGAAGCGGTGGAGGCGGTTTCGAAAGAGGATTTCCAGGTGATATTCATGGATGTTCAGATGCCCGAAATGAACGGGTACGAGGCAACCACCGCCATAAGAAAACTCGGAAACAAGACGCCCATCCTGGCCGTTACGGCCGGCGTGTTAAAGGACGAAGCGAATAGATGCCTCGAAGTCGGTATGAACGATTTTCTCACCAAGCCCTTTAAGAAAAGGGACATTGTTCTTGTCCTGGAGCGCTGGACCAGTGTTTCCGAACCGACCGAGGTAGAAGAAGAAATACCGGAACTGGAAGAGCTCCCCAGGCAACCGGAAATATTCGACTATGAAGAAGCGGTCAACACCTTTATGGGAAACGAAGCGGTGGTAGTTAAAGTCCTTGCTTCGTATCTCGAAAAAGTAAAAGCCCGGATACCCGCCATGGCGGAAGCCCTGGAACACGACGACATGGAGACAATAAGAATGGAAGCCCATTCCATAAAGGGCAGCGGATTGAATCTTCAGGCGGAGGACCTGGGCAGGAAGGCGGAGAAACTCGAACAAGCAGCCCGGGACGGGGATAAAGAAGCCTGCCGTTTTTTCCTGGGAGAAGTACGGGCGGCCTTCGGACGGCTGGAGAAGAAAGCCGCTGTTCACCTATCCCCTAGGGCCTCGTAAATTTCACTTCGCTGTATCCTGCGTCCTCGAGCATGCCTTCGATGAACTCTTCTCCCCGTTCCCTGGCCATATCCAGGATTCCCGCGCTGCGAACCACTGTTTCAATCCGGTCCCGGATAAAACCGGTCAGCATTTTCCATTCTTCCGGGTCTATATCCAGATCGGGATAGGTGTAGGAGATGCTCGAACTGTCCTCGATGATAAACTCGGTGATAACCGGCTCCGGGAGGCGAAGGATAATTGCATGATCTTCGGTGATGGTGACTTCCGAGGATGCCGGTTCAGGATGTTTCCCGGGATTCTCATACACCGTTCCGGCAAGATCGAATCCGCCCTTTACAATACAGGTAACCACAACGAAGTCGTAGGCACCACGATCGACGGAAATTCCGAGCTTTCTGCACAGATCGTATACCTCCAGGTTGATAATATCCTCTTCCGAGAGGAGAATGCCCTCCCGCCGTTTCATCAAAAGACGCCCCCAGTCGATATCGTCGGGAATAAAATCGTGGGGAAAGACCGACTTGTAGATAAACTCTAGGGTGTTGAGGGCGAAGATATCACGTACTTCGGCGAGCAGGGCAACGGAAACAGCGTTCCGCTCCGTCCTGATAATCCCGAAGTCCAGGTTGAACAGAGGATCAGCGGTCAGAAGAAAGGCGAAGACCACCGCGAGCAGGAGGACCAGGAGCAGGCGGAAACGCATTCTTCCGCGGGGTTTCTTTTTTTTAGCCATCGAGGGGCTCCTCCTGTGCCGTCCTTTGGAAGATCACCGTATCGTAGCCGGAGAGCAGCAGAAAATTTTCTATTACCTTCCTGACGTTTGCCTCCGCTCTTACCAGTATGCCCCTTTGGATTGCGTCGGTTATAAGCTCCTTCTTTTTCCGTTCTATTTCGTCGTAGTATTCGAGCCTGGACACCTGGCCGCCGAATTCCTTGAGAAAATACTGATGAATGGATTCTTCGTCGGCGTCGGCCAAAAGTACCCCCGGGGGGGGGAGGGTAACCCTGACGGCTTTCCGGGAAATTTTTTCCACGTTAAACCCTTCATTCAGGTCTATTCCCGCCTGAATGCGGACATCCACCGCGAAGAGCAGGCGTTTATCCACCACCGGAATGGCAAGGAAACTAGTCTTTTCGTCTATATATATAATGTCCCTGTATACGTGTTCGTATCCGGGTATTTCGCATATTTCCCTTATGCGCGATTCTAACTCGGGAATATCCGGGCGCTGCTGAAGCGGGCACCCGGTAAGCAGAACGAGGAAAACCACGATTCCGAGGGGTATGAGATTCCTCTTCATGTTTTTTACTATTACCCATGGAGAAGGTTTTATCAAGGAGGGTGGAGCCCGCTTCCTTGTACCCGCGGTTTTGGCTGCTTTTTTCTAACCTGTGTTACAGCCGCTTTTTTATTTCAGAAAGCAAGCTTTGATGGGTCTCCGCCACCGGAAACTCCGGGAATTCCTCCATAATGTTTTTCGGGGGCTTGAAAAGGATGCCCTGGTCGGCGGTCTGCAGCATGGAAATATCGTTGTAAGAATCTCCTGAGGCTATTACCGATAGTCCGATGGATCTAAAGGCCTCCACGGCCCTGCGTTTTCCATCGTTTTGCCGCAGGGTGTAATCGACTATGGACCCCGAACCGTTGACGACCAGGGTATTGCAGAAGAGGGTCGGCCAGGCGAGTTTTTTCATTAAAGGTTTTGCGAATTCCTCGAAGGTGTCCGAGAGGACGACTACCTGGGTCAGGGAGCGTAGTTCGTCGAGAAAAGACCGGGCACCATCCAGAGGCTCCATCCCGGCAATAACCTTCTGGATGTCCACCAGTTTCAGATTATGACGGTCCAGGATAGAGATACGTTTTTTCATCAGGACGTCGTAATCCGATATGTCCCTGGTTGTAAGTTTAAGTTCTTCTATTCCGGTGGAAAGGGCGACGTTAATCCATATTTCGGGTACCAAGACCCCTTCCAGGTCCAGGCAGACTAGATGCATTGTTTACTCCGGTTGTTTTGGGTGTCCAGCTATTCATACCAATTACCGCTTTTAATATCAAGCATAAAACTGTTATACTCTACGCCGATGGAGGGAACAATGAAGAAAATTGCCATTTTCGCGTTCAACGGCGATCCGATGTGTTTTGTGCATGTGTTGCTGAACGCCCTTGATATGAATAAAAAGGGGTGCGATGTCAAACTCGTTATCGAGGGGAGTGCGACCAAACTCGTACCCGAGCTCGTAAAGAAAGAAGCGCCCTTTTCAGACCTGTACCGGCAGGTTCTCGAAGTCGGCCTTATCGACTGTGTTTGTAAGGCCTGCTCGTCCAAGATGGGCGTACTGACGGAAGTGGAAAATCAAGGCCTGCCTCTATGCGCCGAACTAAAGGGGCATCCGAGCATATACCGTTATATGGACGCCGGTTTTGAAGTTCTCACCTTCTGATTCGGAGAACCCCCGGGAATACCGCAATGTACACCTTTAGTTCATTCCGGAAGGAACGGGAGGACCTGATGTCCGCCGCCGGCTGTGCCGTCAAAGAGGTCCTCAAGGTCCGGGAAGGCGAACGTGTCCTCATCGTGACGAACCCCGAAGAGAATGTAGCCCGTATCTCCCATGCCCTTTACGATGCGGTGCTTATTGCCGGCGGGTTCCCTGTATTGATGTTCCAGGACAGAAAATCGCAGCTGGACTATGCCGAGGAAACGGTTTTACAGGCCATTGCCTGCAGGCCGGATATCCTTGTCTCCATGAGTTCGGGAAAGATCGGGCGGGACAGAAAGGCGGAGCTGGACCCCTATAGAATCGAAGGAACCTCTTACGATCATATAATGAACTACCTGTTGGCGGCAAAAAAGATGCGCAGTTTCTGGTCGCCCGGGGTAACGGTAGATATGTTCGCAAAAACGGTGCCCATAGACTATTCCGAGCTGAGATACCGGGCGGTACGAATCAAGTCCCTGCTGGACGATGCAGTTTCTCTGGAGATAACAAATCCCCTGGGAACAGCCTTACAGGTGGGGCTCCGGGGCCGTAGTGCTTACACCGATGACGGAGATTATTCTGAACCGGGTTCGGGAGGAAATCTTCCGGCGGGAGAAACGTTTATTTCCCCGGCCCTTGGTACGAGTGAAGGGCTCATCGTATTTGACGGCAGCATTACTCTCTATTCCGGAGACTGCATTATCGATACTCCTATCCGGGCCGGGGTAACCGGCGGGTTTGTCCGGGATATAGAAGGCGGCAGAGAAGCGGAATTACTTGTGGAAACCATAACCATGGCGGAAGAGAAGGCGGTATCCATGGAAAAAGAAGGCAGGCTGCCGCCGGGTAAAGGGGATGTCTACCGTGACAATGCCAGGAATATAGGCGAAATCGGCATCGGACTGAATCCCGCGGTGGAGGTGTCGGGTAACATGCTCGGCGATGAGAAGGCTTTCCGTACCTGTCATATAGCCATCGGGGAAAACTATGATGAAGACGCCCCCGCCCTGATCCATCTTGACGGGTTAGTGTGTGATCCCACCATGACGGCTTGTACGGATAATGGAAACCGCGTAACCTTCATGAAGAACGGGCGGTTGGAGCTCTAGAAGTCAGGATTCCTCATCCCCCTTTTCCCGGATGGTGCAGAGAACTGAAATAATACGGTTTTTTACCACCTTTTCAACCTTCATGTCTGCTCCGGGTACCGAGATTTCTTCACCGGGTACCGGTATTCTTCCCAGGGTTTCGGCGATGTAACCCGCAACCGTCTGGGCGTATTTCCCGGTGGGAAGGTTTATACCGAGAAAATCATTTGCCTGATGGACCGATGTGTCCCCCATAACACGGTAACCTTTACCGGCAATCGGAGTGATCTTTTCATGTCCCCGTACTTCATTCTCGTCGTAGAGTTCACCGAAAAGTTCCTCGATAATGTCTTCCCGCGTTACAACCCCTGCCAACCCGCCGTATTCGTCCAGGACAATGGCTAGATTTAGTTTCTCCCGTTTGAATTCCCAGAAGAGTACGTTCAGCTTTTTGTTCGCCGCCACGAAAAAGGGTTTGACCATGATTTCTTTAATCGGGCGTTTCCCCTTGCCGGCCAGGGCGGCCTTGATGATATCATATTCCAGGACAACACCCACTATGTTTTCCGGTTCGGTGTCGTATACGGGAATTCTCGTAAAACCCTTTTCGTTTACGATTTCCAGCACCGATTCCACCGTTTCATTTTTTTCTATGCTGAATACCTCGGTTCTGTGGGTCATGATAGCCTGGATAGGTACGTCGTTAAGGCGAAACACACTTTTTACCATCTCGGTCTCATAGTTTTCTATGACACCCTGGTCCTGCCCCATCCTGACCAGGTAAAGAATTCCTTCAAGGGAGATTTTGTGTCTCCGGTCGCCGGTAAAAAACCGGGTAATAAAGGATGTGGTAAAGGTAATAAACAGGATTACCGGCCGCAGAAGGATACAGAGGAAAAAAATGAACCGTGCGGATGCCAGGGCTACCACTTCATTCTTTTGCAGGGCTACTCGTTTTGGAGTCACCTCCGCGAAAATCAGAATCACCAGGGTCAGGATACCTGTCATGATGCCGACATAACGATTCCCGAACAGTTTTATGGTGAGCTGGGTACTGATGGCGGCCGCTGTTATATTTACCAGGTTGTTGCCTATCAGGATGGAGGTAATAAGAATATCCGGTTGTTCCGACAGCCGCTTTACCAGGGCCCCCCTTTTACCCTTCTCCGATTCCAGGTGATTGAGTTGTATCAACGACAGGGAAGTAAAGGCGGTTTCAGCGGAAGAAAAAAAAGCGGACATGCCGATGAGCAGGACAAGGAAGATAAAGTCTACTATCATACCTTATCCCGACCCCGGTCGTGGCATTGTTCCGGTAAAGGGTCGTCGTCCATGATGCGATGGATATTATAGCCTGAAAATACCGAAAATGACAAGGGGACCCCGCCGCTTGCGGCGGGGTCCGGAAGGTAGAGCTATTCGGTTCTACTTGATGCTGTAGGTCACGCTGATGCCCAGGGAAGAGATGAAGGTGTTGGGATTGAATCCTGCGGTTGTTCCCCCCAGGATACCGAAGTTAAGGGCGGTCATGATGGAACTGCCGATAAAATCGACGGTCAGGCCTTCGGCGGGCAGCCAGCGCAACATGAAATTCATCTGACCGTTCCAGCCGGTGGAATCGGTCTTTGAAGAAGAGGTTGCCGTTTGGGTCGAGGAATCCACCGGGGCAGGAGTCGGCTGGGTCGTTGCCACGGGGGTGCCGGATACGGCGGGAGTGTTATACACGGAGGTAACTGTATCAGAAGTACTGTCGGCGGTTTCCGTGGTGGAGGTAGTGGTGGTGGAGTGGGAAAGGATGTATCCGCCCACCAGGTCCAGTTTATCCTTAACCAGTGAGATCTTTACCGACACGGGCAGGCTGAAATTGTTGACAATGGTGGTTGTCTTGTCCGCACCGGTATAGGTGGTGGTGTTCGTTACCGTTTTCGCTCCTTCCAGGTTGCCGATACCGACTACGTCGCCAGTGGCGGTAGGTACCGCCGTTGTCGCAGCGTTACCGTCGTCGTAGGTGGTTGTCCAGGTTTCTGTTTCCGTTCCGTAAGTGGTCGTGGCGAAGGTGAAGGTGGGGGTATAAAATAACCCCGTGGCCACGCTGAGGTTACCGGTGGAGTTTTTCAGTTCCAGGATACCGCCTATTTCGAGGCCGATATCGTTCTGGGTCATGCGCTGGGGGCTGGAGACGGCATAGGACTGGGAGTAGGTTCCGTTTCCACCGGAACCGACGGTGGTTCCGTCGGCTATGGAATAGTTCACCGAATACATCCCGGCATCGGTGGAGTGTGATGTTTCAAGATCGTAGGAAACCCCCAGGCGGGTTGCGACGCCGGCATTGTCGTTAAGATCAAATGTAGGGTCGGTCCGGGAGGTCAGGCCGATGGTGAAGTCGGAAAAATCGATATTGGCGCTGTCCAGGGCGGCGGAACCGCTCAGATCGTCGGCGCTGGTAAAGGCCAGGCCGTAACCGTTGGGATCGGCGGAAATTTCACCGGCAGCCTGGAAGGCATCGAGCTGCAGGTCCACCGTACCGTCACCGGTTATGACAGTCAGAACGGAAGTGTCGTCATTGGGGACGGCGGTTACATTTTTCTCGGTGACGGAGTAGCGTTCGGGTACCCCGTAGGCGGAGGTAAGTTTTCCATTGCTTCCAAAGCGAAGGCCGGCGAATACCGGCAAACCGATGCCCGCCACTTCCAGGGGAAGCTGTCCGTTGATACCGGTAACCCAGACAGTGCCCGAGCCGGGATAGGAAGTAACGGCTCCCTCTTCACCGACGCCGTACTGGTAGCTCCGGGTGGTTACCAGGTTGGCCGGCTCCACATAGGCGGTATCTGTGCCCGCAGTATAGGTATACTCCTGGATGCCCCCGAGTTTTATGGTATTTGTTTCCATGTCCAGAAAGAGGGAAGCCCCCATGAAACCCAGGTCGATGCCGGTGCCGGCTCTAACATCTCTCTGGACGGTATAATCGGTGTAGTCGTAGGAACTCTTAATGGTGTAATCAGCCGTTCCGACTGTGGCGAGGTCGACTACCGTTGTATCCGATCCTGTGGCGGTGGCTTCGGTACCGGCAACGCCGTCCAGGTTCTGGTTGTTTGCCAGGTTGGACACAAAGCCCGTGACAATCCCGGTCCTGAAATCCATGAGGGGAAAGATAAGCCCGGTCATGAAATTGATGGGCGTAAAGGGGGTGAGGGTCAGGTTGCTGGTGTAGGACATATTCGTGGTGGAAAAGGGGTTCACCAGGGTAAATTCCGGCCCTGGCCCTCCGCCTAGGGGGTAACCCACCCAGGATTCGTAGTTGCCGTAGGCTGTATAGAGGGTATAACCCTCGTAGTTACCCAGTTCCATGGGTGACCGGATAACGGTATCCAGTTCGTCGTACCAGATACCGTTCGACACGGCACTCAGCATGGAACCAGGATACATCCAGTTTTCACTGTCCCAAGGATTAACCCAGGTCATACCGTCGGCTGCCAGGCTTGAAAGGCCAAGACATGCCGCCAGTAAAATCAATAACATCTTTTTCTGCATAATTATCACTCCTTTAAAAGGGTATTGTTGACATAAAGTATAATACAATTATTTAGGACTATCCAGTTTTTAGGAGCTTTTGGGTGCACGACAATTTCGTGAAAGGGCTGAACAATTCCTACAGGTAGGGGGTTTTTAGTGCTGAACTGTACGTATATAATAAGTACAGTGCAGTACAGGGAGTGGCTTATGCACCAAAAAACGGAAATCGAAAAACTTCATACCAGGAAAAAACGGATCCTGCAAACCATCGGTTGAGCTGGATGATTTCAGACAAGGATCTCTTTCACCACGTTACCGCAAGTGCGGAAAACCCTATTGCCGTTGTGTAAAACCGGGTTCAAAAGGACACGGACCGTTGTGGATGGTCACAAGGGCCGTGGAAGGGCCTCCTATAACGCTGCCATAGAGAGCGCTGCTACGGCGGAGGTGGATGAATCGCTTTCGGAATTTGCCCGGCGGGTGGAAAGGGAGGTGAACAGGCGCGGCTTCCGCCAGGCGAAACGACAGGTGATTATCGGTGATGGAGCCAAGTGGATATGGAATATTGCTGTGAGTCAACGCGAGTTCTTGACTTAATATAAAAAGGAAACCACAATATCTACGGAGGTCGGTATGGCGGGCTCTCAAAATATAGACCTGGAGAAGGTACGGAAGTTCCTTCTGGAAAAGGAAGAGAGGAGGCAGAAAGAGCTGCGTCTACATTGGGAGCGGGCCAGAAGCGATTTCGAGGCAATCGTCTCTCTCATCCTAGAGACCCACAACCCGCGCCGTATATACCAGTGGGGCTCACTGCTTGATTTTTCCCGTTTTAGCGAGATTTCCGATATCGATATCGCCCTCGAGGGGCTCCACGGAGCCGAGGAGTATTTCGACATCCTGGGAGAGGCGATGGAGAAAACTTCATTTCCCCTGGATATTATCGAGATGGAAAAACTCGATCCCACCACCGCCGAGGAGATACGGCAAAAAGGGAGGCTTGTCTATGAGCGTACAAGTCAATGAGCTCGTGGGGATAATCCAAAAAAACCTCGATATGCTCGAGAGGATGTTCTCATCCCTCGCTGAGTTGTACCAAAAGGAGCTCCCCCTAATTGGTCGGACCGACAGGTCAGCGCTCATGGTGGCGGGACTTCTGGAGAACTACTACACCTGTGCGGAGACCACGTTTCTCAGAATCTCCCAATTCTTCGAAAACAAGCTCGACAGCGAGCGTTGGCATCGGGACCTACTCGAAAAAATGACCCTCCACATCGAGGGTGTACGTATTCCGGCGGTCTCCCAGTCTAACTATTCGAGACTACTGGAGCTGCTGAAGTTTCGCCATTTTAAACGGTACTATTTAGAAATGGAGTACGATTGGGACCGTCTGGAGTTCGTCAAGAAAAAACTCGAACAGGCCCACCCCCTCCTGATTTCTGATCTTGAAAATTTTGTAGATTTTTTGAGATCGATATAGAACTTTGCCTATCAACAGCCCACATTCACCGGCGGAACATCTCGCCGGGTCCTGATGTACCCCGTTTAAGGACTGTGCAAACTCAATCGCCGCGCATCTTGGAGGAAAGGAGGCGGGCGCGAACCCGCCTCCTGATAGTTTATTTACGGTAGGGCAATTATGGCCTGGACGGTGAGGTTTTGAAAATCCCATACACCGGAAGCCACAGCGGCACTGACATCGACGTCGAAGCGGACGTTCTCGGAGAGGTCGAAGTAGACGCCCATGTTGTAGTCGGCTGAGACTGTCCAGGTCTTGGTGGTATTCCTGGTCTCGCTGGTGGCGGAGAGAGTTTCATTCACCAAACTAGTGCCGGCGATCTTATCCTCGTTAGTAGTCTCCGAACTCTGCCCGCTGCTTTTCGTAACAGCGTAGGAGTAGCTGATCTGTGGCCGACTGCCCAGGGTGAGCCCCATGAACCAATCCTCCGGCTGTGCCTGGAAGGCTACTGGGCAGGAGAACACGGTTGTAAAAGTAGAGGTATCGCTTGACGTGAGGCCTGACGAGAACTGAGTATTGGTGAACTCAATTGTGGTAACATCGTAGGTATCACCCGGATCGGTGTAGGTACCGTTGGCATTGGCATCGGTAATGTCGGTCTCCACATACTTGTCGATTGAGAGCGCATCGGTCGGGGTGAGGTCATATTCCAAAACCAAGCCGGGCTTAAACCCGAAGCTGTACCCGTCGCCCACTTCGTACATGAAGCTGTGGGCCGCTCCTAAACTAAGATTGAAGTCGGCATTCCCCGAGAGAGTGAACTCTTCCGTGTAGATTCTCTCCTCAACCAAGACGGCAAGTTTATTTTCTAGTTTTTACGATGTTTCATCGGAATGGTGAAGGTGGTATCCCGAAATAACACCCAGTCAACGGGAACAGGAAGCGGGAACAGGAAGCGGGTGACAGGCTGATTTTGGCGGCGGTCGAGGTGTTCCGCAGGGTCCTGCCCGCGGAGGGAGTGGCGGTCAGGTACGAAGGGGATGAGTTTACCTTTCTGCTCCCCTCCGTCGGGCCGGAGCAGGCCCTGAAATACTGCGGTGAGATCCTGCGCCTCCTGGGGCAGATCGATATTACCGAGGTTCTCACCGCACCGGCCCCCGGTATGCTTTCCGGTCCGGTCATTGATCCCGTCTACGGTGCGGTGAGGCATATTTCAGCAAGTATAGGGATCTCTTCGTATCCCGGAGATGGAGAAACGTCCTCAGCGCTGCTGGAAAAGGCGGACCGCACCCTCTACCGTGCAAAGGAAGAGGGTTACGAACCGATCTGGAAATGGAATTTGATGTAATAGCCGTTCTGCTTGTGTTGACGGGCGTATTTTTCCGGATGCTGCAGGGCCTCTTTCTTGAAGGTCTGCATTCCGGCCTTGTATTCCTGCGGATTGTCAATGTCCAGGTTCTTGAGGTCGAAGTAGAGTCGTTTTAGGTTAGCCTTATGCGCATTTCCGGCCACTTCGTGTATGCAGTAGCTTATGTTGTTCATCAACGCGTTCATACCGGCCTCGCTCAGATACCGGTCAAGCACGGAATCGATGTATTCACGATTGTAACTGGGTTTATCCAATAAGTTCAGTGGCATTTATTCTATACCCATGTTATTATTCAATAAGCAAAACTTAAATCTTTGATAAGGGCAGGCAGTATATGCGGATTCGAACAAAATTCGTCTTTGTAGAGTTGATTTTAGTAGCCGGGTTTCTGATTGCAATAGGTGTCCTAGTCTTTTATACCAACTCAATTATTAAACTGAAGGATTTCGAGGTTCAGTCGAACGTAGTCATGTCATCTTTACGCAGGATGAACTACCAAACACAGGGCCTTTTGACCACTCGTGCACCGATAATCGAGATAAGTGTCAACTGGAGCAAAACGATCAACGAGTTCGAGCACGATCTCGAGGGGTTATCCGGCTATTCGAATCTGAGAGTGCTCAATGAAGAACAGCAAAAGCAGATGGCCGAACTCACCGGCTGGTGGGATCAGATCTATAAGTGGTACTATAAGCCGGCACTCAACCATTTGCAAAAGATGCTGACCGGCCCGGCCGGAGAGGCGGTCGGCAGCCAGGGTATTTTGCGGACCATGTCCGAATTGGAAGGCTCTGAAGCGACCCCGCCTAACTATCTCGGCGAACTTTACACAATCCGGAACTACCGCGACCTTATAATGGATGAGACCCAGACTTTCAACTCGCGGCTCATCGACCTGACAACCAGCATACAGAAGCAGATCAACACCAATATTCAACAGAGCACACGGGTCGTAGTCGGGCTGATCATTCTTACCATTATCGTTACTATATTCATTACAGTCCGTTTTGCCCGTCTCATGGGTTCCAGGATCCGGCAGGTGGAGCAGGCTATACGGCACCTGGCCCGCGGCGATTTTTCTACCCAACTGAACATCAAATCCAAGGATGAGTTCGAAGAACTGTCGGAAAACTACAATACTCTCAAAACACAACTGCATGAAAAGCTGAATTCGGTGCTCGGCTTCATGGTCGATATCGGTAACTCACTGGCAGAAGGACCCAAACTTCAGCGCATTATGAACATCATTGCAAACTCTGCAGTTGAGAATACCGACGCAGACGGAGCTGCCCTCTATTTGGTCGACAATGAAACCCAGATGCTGGTGCCGCAGGTCTTCTCCGGCGATTTCATTCCGCCGTTCCCGGTACCGGAAGATGCTACCGGTTCAAAAGAAAAGGCGCTCGAATATGCAAGAGAAACCAACCTGAAGATCGGCGAAAACGCAATCGGTACTGCAGTGGCCGATGTAAAGCCGCTGTTCGTCCGGTCGGCATCCGGACTGACCAACGGAACCCTAGGGTATCACCGTGAAAAAGACGACCCCCTGTATATCGAGTCACTGATCGTCAGTCCGCTGATGATTTCTCAGCGGGTACTGGGGGCCATTGTCGTGACCAAAAAGGCCGAAGGCGACAACTTTACCGATCTCGACTTTACCCACATGCAGACATTCGCTGACTACGCGGCCCTCACCATCGACAATATCTTCAGCTACGAGGAACTGATGGAAAAACGGGAAATGCACCGTGAAATCGAAATCGCGGCCAACATTCAGAGAGGACTGCTGCCGCGCGAAATACCCGATTTGCCATCGGCCCAGATTGCAGCCTTCTCACGGGCCGCCCGCGGTATCAGCGGGGACTACTATGATGCATTTCTCATAGAAGAGGATACCCTCGGCGTGGTTATTTGCGATGTTGTCGGGAGGGGAGTGCCGGCTTCCCTGCTGATGGTAATGATTCGTACCATTATCCGTCTTATATCCTCTCCCCGGAGAACGCCTGCGCAACTCTTGACGCTGCTCAACCGTGGTATCATCGGCAGGATAGGAACCGACCACTTTGCCACTCTCAGCATGTTCAGCTACAATGACAAAGAGAAAAAAGTAACCTACTCGAATGCCGCGCATCCCCCGCTGCTGGTGTACAGATCTTCCGATGAAGAGTTTATTGAAATCGATACTCCAGGACTGCCGATCGGTGTTGAACAGAAAGAGCAGTATCAGCAGCGCTCTTTCAAGGTACAGTCCGGGGATATACTGATTCTATTTACCGACGGTATACCTGAGACCCGCTCACCGGACGGCCGTGAATATACAACTGAAAACCTGAAGAGCCGGTTGAAACGGATAAGCAGTAAGAACGCAAAGGCAATTTCCAAGTACATTCAGGACGATCTAGACCGATTTACCGAAAAAGCCGAGCAGCACGATGATCAAACTCTGTTTGTGATGAAGATTAAATAGCTTCGACCCGCTGCGGGCCCGGCGCCTCCAGGCAGTTGAATTAGAAACGCATCGCCAGGGTGATGAATGACAGGTCATGCTGCTCGATATAGTTCACATAACTATTGAAGAGCGTGCCCTGTCGTCGACACTCCTCCTGTAGATAGGTAAGATAATACATCCCCAGCTCATCCTCCTGACCGCCGGGCAGCTGACTGTAGAACTCGGAAAGGTCCTTCCCCTGTGTCTCCAGATGCTTTTTGTCCTCGATCTCGCGGCGAACGCTGTCAGCCTTTACCGAGCGGTTGAAAAAGATGATCTGGAATGGATTCGTTTCGGTCATAGTGCCGTGCCGGCCCTGGATGCGCCATGAGATAGTTGCTCTTTCATTGTGGGCTTCCATGGTTTCCAGCACTTTGATTCGATCCTCTTTGTTCTTCAAGAAGTGATCCAGATCAACCCTGCCCTTCAAATAGGTATCAACCGCCTTCTGCATCAGGCTTTTCTCCGAAAGTGTTGCCAACTCCAAAACCAGCAGACTCAGATAGTCGGCAATATTGGTTTTAGCCAGATAGCTCCATACCACCCCTTCGAAAGCCTTGATCGTGCGCGTAAAATTCGCATTTCCACGTTCCCGGGCAAGCAATACCCAGAATATCGGATTCAGCTGTTCCAGAAAGTTCTCCGCTTTCAGCCGCAGAAGTTTGTGCTCTTCTTCAGACATACTTACGACCTCTGAACTGTGCAGACTGAAAATCTCTTCGATTACCCGGGTGAACACAGCGAGCACCTTCTCGAACTGTTGGTTCTGTTTATCGCTCTTCTGACTCTGAAGAAGTGTGTGAGTGTTCAAGGCTCTGGCAGGATTTTTCCGGTTCCACTGTACAACTACAGGAACTTCTTGCATCGCCTTGGCCAGTTTTACCGAGTACTCTTTGAACAGTACACCGTAGGCAATCAGTTTGGCCAGATCCATTATCTCGGAGCGCTTAGAGGTGAAATCGCTGCGGGCGACCTCCAGCCGCGAGATATAACCGGCAAACACGAGTCTCTGCAGTGTTTTCGCCGAATAGGTCTGCAGCACCAGAGAGCCCGAATCTACCTGCCCTTGTCCTTTCATGTACTCGGCGGTACGGTGACGTTGATTAAAAAAGTATTCTCCCTCATCCGTAAGGGTGAGATGTAGGGGAAGTTGAATTATTGGCGACTTATTATCTCTTATCATGCCTGAGAGCTTGAGATCTCAATCCCCGGTCGTTTCTTTTCATTAAAATTTTTGTAGACCGCTACTGCGTTCTTCTTCTTATTAAAGACAACCCCGCCGTCCCAGTATTCCACTGCGGCGAACAGTGCGCTGCCTCCGTCATCTTCCGTACTGTCTTCGGTACGGTAGGAAAAGTATTTTTCAAGCTCATCGAAGTTGTGTTTTTCAAAACATTCGTTTCTCTTACTGTTGAACTCATTCCACTGCTCAATCTTCTGAAATCCCTCTCCCTCATCTTCGACAATTAGGTGTGCATGCGAGGTGCTGAATGAAGACCACACTCTTACTTTTTTTGCTGGATCCTTTTTATTGCCGTGTCGCACGGCATTTTTTATCAACTCGCTTATCTGCTGCTCGAGAAGGTTAATCTCCTTTATTTCCGCTGGAGCCTTCTGCACAATGAGCATGGAAAAAAAGCGTACCTGCCGGTAGTCGCTGGGAAACTCCTTGTAAAACATGCCGCTTTTGTTAAATAAAGAATGCTGTCCATCTACGAGTATCTCTTTGGAATTCGACATATTATTTCAACCCCTTAGTCTAAGCACTCAGTTCCTTTAGAGCTGTTTTCACATCATCCACGATCGGAAAATACCCCATCAACTTGGTGAGTTTGATAACCTTAGCAACTGAACCGTGAACATTTGTAATGCGCAACTTGTACCCATTGCGCTTTACCGAGGTAAAAATATGGATAAGGGCTCCTACCCCGCTGCTGTCGATATAGTCTACGTTTTCTAAGTTGATCACTAACTTTGTAATGTTTTTATCAATGAGCTTGTTGATTACGTCTTTCAGCTCGTGCGCATTGTAAAGATCCATATCACCCTGGACATCTACGATATAAACATCTTTGTATCTTCTAAATCTTATTTCCATGCTCTTACCTTAGTTGTGGGGTAATTGATTTCGCGCATGCCAATAGTATGTCAAATCGTACCACTATTCGTCCAATACGTCAAGAAAACAGCAATCCAATGGTTTTGTCTTGCCTTGTGCATGCTCCTCTGTACAGCATATTTTACATCCGTTTTCTGTTATTATCAATGTCAGTACAGGCTTTCTACCGGCAGGTTGTAGACGAGGCGGGGCGTTACGGGGCAGGGACAGAGGGGGCTGCGAACTGTACAGGGTTGCGTAACATTCGTAATCCAGTTGTGACTTGCCGTAGTGGTTCTCGAAAACATTGAGTTTGTATTCGAGGATTTCAGCGAGAAAGTTGCCCTTACCGCAGGCCGGTTCGAGGAAGCTTATCATTGTTCCCTTTCTCTCATCTCAAGGGGATTACAACTGGCATCGGCTGCGGCGCACAGCGCCGTTTCATAGTACGACCAACGGAATCCCATTCCTCACCCACAGGAGGATCGGGCTGATTTGCGTATTTGGTATTGCGATATTCTTACAGATCTGTACACCCGACTGAAATAGACGGGGGGGTGCTTTCCAATGGACAGAACCCCCAGGTTTGACAGGGACTGCCTTTCGGCAGGCGTTTGCCGATTTATCCTTCTTTCAGTATATTATAGCACATCGAAGATAACCATAAACACTCCAGGAGTTAACCATGTCCAAGCACAAGTTTAAAACCGAGGTCAGCCAGCTGCTCAACCTCATCGTACATTCCCTCTATTCCCATCCGGAGATTTTCTTGAGGGAATTGATTTCCAATTCTTCCGATGCCCTGGATAAGCTCAAGTACCTTACTTTGACGGACGACGGGTATAAGAGCCTCCATTTTGACCCGCGGATAGACATCTCCTTCGATCAAGAGGGTAAAAAAACCCTCACCGTGTCGGACAACGGGATCGGCATGAACGAAAAAGAGCTGGAAGACAATCTCGGGATGATCGCGCGCTCCGGAACGAAAAACTTTCTAAACAATCTTTCCGGGGACGCGAAGAAGGACTCGGGGCTGATCGGCCGGTTCGGGGTCGGTTTTTATTCGTCCTTTATGGTGGCCGATAAGGTGGAGGTTGTTTCCAGGAAGGCCGGGGAAGAACAGGCCTGGAAGTGGGAAAGCGACGGAAAGGGATCCTATACGGTAACCGAAGCACAGCGGGACAGCTACGGAACAACCGTTATTCTCACGTTGAATGAGGACGGTAAAGAGTATGCGTCCCGATGGCGGATCCAGGATATTATCAAAAAGTATTCCGACCATATAGCCTTTCCGATTTTCCTGGAATTCGATGAAACATCCTACGACGACAAGGGTAAGGAGAAGGGAAAAGAACACAAGGTAGAACAGGTCAATTCCGCTGCGGCTCTGTGGCGGAGAAACAAGAACGAGTTGACGGATGAAGACTACCATGAGTTTTACAAGACGATTGCCCATGACAACCAAGATCCTCTCCTCTACTTGCATACCAAGGCTGAAGGAACCCAAGAATATGTAACCTTGTTCTACGTCCCGCAGGAGGCGCCCTTCGACATGTATCAGGCCGATTACCGGCCCGGAGTCAAGCTGTATATCAAGCGGGTATTCATAACCGACGATGCCAAGGAGCTCATGCCGGTATACCTGCGGTTTTTAAGGGGTGTTATCGATTCGGAAGACCTCCCCCTCAATGTAAGCAGGGAAATTCTCCAGCAGAACCGTGTGCTTGCAAGTATCCGGAGCGCCTCGGTCAAGAAAGTCCTTTCCGAGTTTGAGAACCTGGCTAAAAACAATCCTGAGAAATACACCCGGCTCATTACCCAGTACAACAGGCCACTGAAGGAAGGCCTTTATTCCGATTTTGCAAACCGCGAAACCCTTATGGAACTGGTGAGGTTTAAATCCTCCGAAGTCGAGGGTTTTACCGGCCTGGCGGATTATGCCGGCCGCATGAAGGAAGACCAGAAAACGATATACTATATTGCCGGGGCGGATGAAGAAACCCTGCGGAACTCACCCCTCATCGAATCCTATAAAAAGAAGGGGTTCGAGGTGCTTATCATGGACGACGAAATAGACGAGATCGTTGTCCCCTCCATCGGCAGATATAAAGATTATGAACTCAAAGCCATCAACCGGTCCGGTACGGACGAGGACCTGAAAACCGAGGACGATAAAAAGAAGGAAAAGGATATACAACCCATTCTGGACAGGATGAAGGACATCCTGGGCGACAGGGTAAAGAAGGTGGTTGCCGGTGTCAGGCTGACCGAAGCTCCCTCGTGTATCGTGGCCGATGAAAGTGATCCCACGGTAAAGCTGCAACAGATGCTCAAAGCCATGGGTCAGCAGGAAATGCCTGATTTTGTCCCCATCCTGGAGATAAATCCCGAAAGTGACATTATTAAAAAGCTCGGTTCGATAAAAGACGATGACCTGTTCCGGGATGCCACCGAGCTCCTGCTGGAGCAGGCCTACCTCCTGGAAGGGGTGGAGCCGAAAAAGCCGGCGGAATTCGTCGGCAGGATAAACCGCGTGATGAAAAGAGCCCTCTAGAAAGGGGCTTCCGAACTCGTGAGGCCTAATGCTATACGGGCAGCCAGGGCCGCATTGTTTTGTACCAGGGCTATATTGGTTTCAAGGCTCCGGCCCCCGGTCAGCCTGACAATTTCCGACAGGAGGAAGGGTGTTACGGCCTTCCCCGTTATACCCTTCTCACCGGCCTTCACCAGGGCGTCCTCTATGGCCCCGTCTATTTCTTTCGGGTCCATGGAAGACTCCGCGGGAACCGGGTTAGCCACCAGCAGCCCCTCCGGAAAGCCCAGTTCCCGCTGCTTGCGCCAGATACGGACGATTTCTCCCGGCACCGTTACGCGGCTGTCAAGAAAGCAGCCGCTCGAGCGGGTATAAAAAGCCGGAAACTCGCGGGTCCCTACCGTCAGCACCGGCACACCCCGGGTCTCGAGGTATTCCAGGGTACGGGGAATGTCGAGGATCGATTTTACCCCGGCGCAGACCACTATGACCGGAGTCTGCCCGAGTTCCTCCAGGTCCGCGGAAATATCAAAGGTTTTTTCAGCCTGGCGATGGACTCCCCCTACTCCGCCGGTGGCGAACACCTCGATACCGGCATAATTGGCGCATATCATGGTACCTGCTACGGTTACCGCGGCGTCTTTTCCGGCGGCCAGGACCTCCGCAAAATCCCTCCGACTGGCTTTGACGATATCTTTACTCCGTGCAAAGTGGAGAAGATCCTCATGGGAAAGGCCTATGAGAATGCGTCCTTTCCGAATCGCAATGGTCGCCGGAACGGCTCCGTTGGCCCTTACCGTCTGTTCGACCGACTTGGCCGTCTCCAGGTTTTTCGGATAGGGCATGCCGTGGGAAATAATGGTCGATTCCAGGGCAACTATCGGTTTTCCCAAGGTCATGGCTTCCTGTACTTCCGGTGAGTATGTCAAGAGTGAATCCATCTACGCTCCTCCTTTGTGTCTCCGCTGATACTTTCCCTGGTCAGTCCGGAACTCACCGTCCGGGGGGATTCGAGGGTCAGCCGGGCCGCGCGGATGCCTGCTATAACCGCCTCGTCCTCGGTTAATCCATACAACAGACCGGCTATGAAGCCGGCGGTAAAGGCATCCCCCGCGCCGTTCTGGTCCACCACATGTACGGGGGGTGATTCGAAGTGCCTGTTGAGCCTTTGGTCACTGTGGAGTTTGAGCACCCCCCGGGCGCCCGAGGTTACGAAGACGGTGGCGGCACAGGTACAGGCGTTTGGCCTGTGGAGGACGGGTTCCTCCCCGGTTATAGCCCGGTATTCAAGGGTATTGGGAGTCATATATGTTGCTGTAACACCTGTGTTTCGAAGTTTAAGCGCCTTTTCGACGGATACCGGTTCGATAAGAACGGGGATGTCGTGTTTTTTCGCTGTTTCGACGGATAGCGAGAGGGTTTCGCAGGAAAGATTTGTGTCTACTACCAGCATACCGCACCCGGCTATCTCATCCTTGTAGGCGTTCAGGTAGGCCGGGGATACCATTTCCGTTACCCGCATGTCGGAGACGGCTGTGAAGTGTTCCTGGTTGTTGTCGGAGAGGGATACATAGACTCCGGCCGTAAAGCCCTTCGCCTTCAGAACACCGGAGACATCAACCCCCGCCTCCGCCGTCTTTTCCAGGATGTACCGGCTGAACCGGTCGGATCCCACCGCCCCGAGAAGAACCGTCTGAATCCCGAGGCGGGCGAGATTTTCGGCAATATTCCTTCCCACACCGCCGGCGGAATAGGCGGCGGTCCCCGGATTCGATGTCCCGGTTACCAGGGGACCGGTGGACACCCCCTTTATGTCCAGGTTGATCCCGCCGATAACCACCACCGGCTTCTGCGGAAGATCATGTGTCAGGGTTTTATCTCCCGGATAATCTTGCACACTTCGTTGATATCTTCCCCCGTTACGGCGAGAGAGGTTACCATCCGTATCGAGTATTCGTCGAAGGCGCTGCAGAGTACATCGCGCTTTTTAAGGGCCTGGACAACGGAGTCGGCTTTATATCCTACGGTGTTGAATATAATAATGTTTGTTTCTACCCTGTCCAGGTCTATCCGGGCCCAGTAGGTCTCAGCCAGGGCTTTTGCTATCGTCCCGGCATTCTGGTGATCCTCTTCCAGACGGGAGATATTATGTTCCAGGGCGTAGATTCCCGCCGCCGCAAGTATGCCTGCCTGGCGCATCCCGCCCCCCAGCAGTTTTCGTACCCGCCGGGCTTCTTCTATAAAATCCTTTCCCCCACAGAGCACGCTTCCCACCGGTGCGCCCAGTCCCTTGGAGAGACAGAAGGTTACCGTATCCGCAAAGGAACAGATTTTCTTTACCGTAATCCCGGTGGCCACCGCCGCGTTAAAAACCCTGGCCCCGTCCATGTGGATGATGAGATTGTACTTCCGGGCAAAATCCCACAGGTTTTTCAGGTCTTGCAGTGAATAGCAGCCGCCGCCTTCCCGGTTATGGGTGTTTTCGATCTCTATCATCGTTACCCGGGGCATATAATAGATGTCAGGGCGCAGATGCTTGTACAGATTCTCGGGGGTAAGTATGCCGCGTTCACCCTTGACCGGGACACCATGTACCCCGGCTATGGCTGCGGCGGAGTTCAGTTCGTAGTGGAGAATATGGCCCTTTTCGTGGGCCAGAACCTCGTTCCCCCGGCCGCAGCCGATATACAGGGCTATCAGGTTTGCCATGGAGCCGGAAGGGACGAACAGTGCATCCCGTTTGCCGGTTATCCTGGCCGCCAGGCGCTGCAGGTCATTCACCGAAGGATCTTCACCGTAGACATCGTCCCCCACTTCGGCGCGATACATGGCCTTCCGCATATCCCTACTCGGCCGCGTTATGGTGTCACTCCTGAGATCGTATGGTTTCACATTTCAGCTCCTTGATGCCTGTATTGTACGAAAAGAGGGTGGGGCTGTCAAAGTCCCGGGATCAATACCGGTGTTTTTTCCAGCTCTTCCAGGAACCATCGGCTGAAGGAGCCGACGGCATGGTTTTTCCCGGCGGTTTTTTCTACAATGACGGCGGCAAGGCAGAGTTTTTCTTCCGCCAGGGACCTGGCCCCCTCCTTCCCGGTGGATTGATACCGAAAAAAGAGATCCGCTCCCTGCAGAAAGAGCCTCCGCCCGAAGGAATAATCCCTGAACTGCTTTGTCGTGCTCATAAAATCCACACCCTGCTCCAGGTAGCCCTCGATTATCTCGTAAAGCAGTGGGGTGTAGCGGTCCGACCAGTACCTGATGGCCTCCAGGACCTCCGCCGCCCGTCGGATGGATGAAGGGTTTTTTCGTATTTTTCTATTGTAGAATCCGGCCTGGAAAAACCTTTTTAAAACGATGTAGAGGTTTATCCTTGGTGCCTGGGCGGCCGGAAAACCCGCTTCCGTAATAATTCGGAACGGATCGAAGTGCATCTTTTCTTTCGGCCCGGTACTTTCCAGCCTGTTTTTTACCTGGAGATAGGTTTCCCTGAGGCGTATAAAAGCCTCACCGTCGTTGCCGGTAAGATCCGGATGGGTTCTCTTGGAAAGATAACGGTAGAGGTGGTCCAGCTCCTCCGCGGAATAACTTCCGGTAGAGAGTATTTTACTGATGATGTTCCTGGTCGGATTATTCTGTTCCATGGGA
The DNA here is from genome assembly GCA_964410865.1 of uncultured Spirochaetales bacterium. Lineage (GTDB taxonomy): Bacteria > Spirochaetota > Spirochaetia > JAFGDJ01 > JAFGDJ01 > JAFGDJ01. The sequence continues at coordinate 29,691 of CAYPIQ010000028.1, forward strand.
CCGGCCTTTTCGTTCCACCTCCACCATAATCCATCGCCCCCTCAGGTACCCGAGAATCATGAAGAACGCATGAAAGAGCTGATATAGGCCGAAGGAGAGCCAAGCATAGAGTATATTTCCCGGGAAAAGGAGGCGCGATATAAGGGTTGCCCCCAGGATAAACACAACGTTGGTAGTGAATTCGCTGAAGAGTACCCATGTTCCGTAACCGTTTGCAATAAAAATCATTTCAAAGGTATACCCGATGGATTCAACAAAGTAGAATCCCACGAAGAAAATCACCGCCCGTTCTATAGCCGCCTGGGTGGCCGGGTCATTCGTGAAAAACCGGGCCAGGACCCCGCGGAATACCAGGCTGAAGAAAGCCACAGCCAGGGCTATCAGGAATCCGACGCGGCCTGCCGAACCGGCAATAAGCCCTGCTTCGTTCCGGTTTTCCCTGCCCAGGGCGTTCCCCGTTAGAATGGCGGCGGCACGGGCAAACCCGCCTATGACCGTTTTGTTCAGACGCATGAAGGCAAAGAGAGAATGGGTTGCCGCCAGATAGACCGTAGAGTAGTCTTCGATAATGGTCTGATACACCATAAAAATGCCTAAAGCGATGATGTTCTGGATACCCGGGGGAAGGGCGACGCGGATGATGTCCTTCTGGAGGTCGGAATCGATCCGCCGAAACGTAAAGAGTTGGTACATTTCGCGATATCCCCGGCGGTACAGGATCAGAAGAAGAAAAAGCATGCTGATGACGTTTGAGAGAACGGTCCCCAGGGCGGCGCCCCGGATTCCCATGGCCGGTAATCCAAGCCGGCCGAAGATACAGATCCAGTTGAGCAGGATGTTGAGAAGATTACTCAGGATTCCCGCGTACATGATGTATCGTGTCTTGTTAATAGCCCCGAAGAACCCCTGGAGCACTATAAAAAGACCCGTGGGAACAAGCGAGATTCTCATGATGCCGATATACTGCAGCGTCATCTCAAAGATGTCCGAGTTGCTGATAAGTGGCCTGAGGATAAGGGGGGCGGAAAAACTGAAGGCCAGCGCCGCGGCCGCCGCATAGAGGGCGGTTATGATACCGTTATCCAGGGCTTCTCCTGTGTGGTGAGCGCTTTTATCACTGCCTGTTTCCTGCCTACCGAAACGGCGGCCGGCTATAGCCTGTGTCCCGGCGGAGAGGGGCCAGAGAAAGGTGTGCATGATCCATGTGAACAGGCTTGCAATGCCTAGGGCTCCCAGTTCCAGACTCCCTTCGCCGAAGTGACCGAGCATGGCACTGTCGGCAATCTGGTGAAAGTAGCGACTCAGCTGTCCGAAGAGCAGGGGCGTTCCCAGGGCAATAATTCTACGGGTAATCTGCCGGTTTTCCGGGTGCGGATGAAAAAAAGAAAAACGGGGCTTGTTCATATACCCTGTAGTATAGCCTCTCGCAAGGGGAGAGAGAAGAGGTGGTGGTCGGCCGGTTGTGCCACAGTCTTTCTAATTGGCAGGTGAGAGTACGTACCGCTGAACGCTGCCGTACTAGTTTTTCTGAATCATATGTAAAGACTATACACCACGACACGGCACGAGAGGGCACGACAGTTTTTAGGCTATTCGTTTCCGCCTTGTATAGATCGGAGGTGATAACATTGTTACAGTGTGGGCGACTCGGCTAAGTTTTTCGTATAAATCTGCAGGGATATCCCTAACCTGAAGCAGCAGCATATGCACTCCTTGTATGCACATATACTGCAAAATGCATACATATCAAGAGGTTGCTTTTTTTTGTTCATTCCTTTACCGGCTTTCTCGAACATTTCATCTATATCGATCTTAAAATCCTCTAACACGGAGCTTTTATAGGTGTCTTCCCGACCGTAGACGGCCGGTTTGCCGTAGGCATTGTCTCCGTGAACGGATGAATACACCGAGAGTGTTTCATTGGCCGGGTCGATAATCCAGTATTCCCTCGCTCGTCCTCCGGCCGGGTTAGATACTCCGCGTAGGTGTAGACCCTGTCTCCCTTCCGTATCGGTATTGCCATTTTTTCCATACCTCCCATTATACTCTATATAAAAGGGATATAAGAAAGTGCGCGGCACCGGCGATTCAAAATTAAGGGAGGATTTATTAAAAAAATTTGTTTCCCTGAAAGATTGTGTGTGTGTGTGGGGGGGTAAAGGCCGGACGAGGCGGTGAAGTTAGTTGTGGGGTCGGGGCTAGGGGCCGCTCAGGCCGGCCTGCTCAGGGAATTACGGTAACCACGATTTCCCGCTTTTGTCGAGGTCCGTCAAATTCGCACATGAAAATGTTCTGCCACCGAGAAAGGGCGAGGCCGCCGTTCATAACGGGAACCGTTTCCGAGGGGCCGACAATGCCCGCCTTCAGGTGGGCGTCGCCGTTTCCGTCCTGCCTGTCGTGTTTCCAGACACCCCGGGGAATGAGTTTCCGCAACAGGTCCACCACGTCGTTCTGCACGCTTTCGTCCCAGTTTTCCTGGATCATAATGGCTGCCGTGGCGCCACCCACGTAGACCGAGCAGAGGCCCGTTTCCACCCCGGACCGGGCGACGATGTCCCGGACCCGGCTTGTGATGTCGTAGAGGCTTTCTCGCGTGTCGGTGCTGATGTGAAAGGTTTCCTGCATTTAAATAGTATAAACCGAGGGTGGGGCCGGCGGCAAGAGGAATGTCTATTTTGCTTGCGTGATTCCAAATGACACAGTAGAATGGAAATATGTACGACAGATTGCTGAAAAGACCCTTTCAGGGTAACCACAATTTTTTTCTTTTCGGCCCCCGTGGAACGGGAAAGACGACCTTAATTCGCCGAAATGTCCCGGGTGCTCTGTATATAGACCTCCTCGATTCGGGTACCTATACCTCTTTTCTTGCTGCGCCGGAGAGGCTTGAAAAGCGAATACCCCCGACCTTTGACAACTGGGTAGTCATAGATGAGGTCCAGCGGGTGCCGCAGCTTTTGAACGAGGTCCACCGGCTTATCGAAGGGAAGGGGATGCGCTTTATTCTTACCGGTTCGAGTGCCCGGGGCCTGAGGAAAAAGGGTGTCAACCTTTTAGCGGGGCGGGCGTACACATATCATCTGCACCCCCTGACGGTCGGGGAATTAGGAACTGATTATGACATCAGGCAGGCTCTGCGGTTCGGGCTTTTGCCCTCGGTATGGAATGAAGGGGTGGACAGGAAAAAGTACCTGGAATCCTATGTCCGGACCTACCTGGAGCAGGAAATCCTTTTTGAAGGGTTTGCCCGCAGCCTTGGAGCTTTTACCCGGTTCCTGGAGACGGCGTCATTCTCCCAGGGCGGTATTCTTAACATATCGAACGTGGCCGGGGATGCCGGGATAGAACGGAGAACCGTAAGCAATTATTTTGACCTGCTGGAAGACATGCTCATCGGGGTCCGACTGTACCCTTTTACAAAAAGGGCAAAGCGGCGGCTCACCTTGCATCCGAAGTTTTACTATTTCGACACCGGGGTGTATCGGTCCCTGCGGCCGAAGGGTCCTCTGGATTCACCGGATGAACAGGGCGGGCTTGGGCTGGAATCCCTGGTTTTCCAGGAACTTCGGGCCGCTTTGGACTATCATGGGGGGGATGAATCCCTCCATTACTGGCGGACCGCCTCCGGCCTGGAGGTGGATTTCGTGGTGTACGGCCCGGATTGTTTCTGCGGTATCGAGGTGAAACAGTCGGCCAGAGTCCGCCCCGCCGATCTATCGGGCCTACGGGCCTTTGCCCGGGATTACCCGGAAGCCCGGCTGCTCCTTTTCTACGGTGGGAGGGAAAGGGAGTATCATGGGGGTATCGAGGTTATTCCCGTGGAAGAGGCCCTGCAAGGGCTACCGGGGTTCTTGTACGGCGCCGGCGTTTAAAAAACTCCCCCTTCCAGAGTTTATCGATAAAGCTCCGATACCCGATAACCATAATTCCGTCCTCGGTGGTGTAATCCCGCTCTGCCATGCATATCAGGACCTTTTGTTTCATCTCCGGATGCTCCAGGCTGAGCTCTCTGAGCCCTTTCAGATGGCTGCCGGTAATTCGTCCGGAGGACTTGCACTCTAGGGCGCAGTCTATATGGTTAACGATAAAATCGACCTCCGTGCCTCCGGATAACTACCGGTAAAAAAAGTCCGCGAAGCGTTTCCGGTAGGAGTTGTAGGCGCACAGTTCGTGGAATATCCTGTTTTAAGTGACCCTCCCGAATGGCCATGCCGGATGATCCTGGGGGTAAGCCGGGGAAAGGACGCGCCGCCGGCTCCTTCCGAATTGCCTGCTCAGATGATCTGTTCCATAGTTCCGGTCACAGAGCTCCAGAAACCGGGAGAGGGGTCTGAGATAAGGCGGATAAACTCCCGCGGGGTGTAGACCAGCAGGTCGAGGGCCGGGAATCGGTCGATCAGGTCTTCGAAAAGGGAGGGACGTAGAACGAAGGGGACATCCGTTTCTGTTACCAGGATGAGGTCGATGTCACTGGTTCTGTTGAAATCGCCTGTTGCCAGGCTGCCGAAAATCCAGGCCGATTCCACACGCCCGCGGAGAAGGCTGTAAATTTCTTGAATGAACTCGCTCTTGTTGAGCCCCCTAAGGGGATTGCGGTCGTAGCGTACCAGGATATCATTCTGCCGTGGCATCGCTATACCCTCGGACAATCGAAACGAGGCGGCCTGCAAAATCCACGGCCTCTTTCGCCTGATCCTCGGTGAAGTACTCGAACGGGGCCCCGGAGGGAAAGGCATCCGGATACCGGGCGCTGATATAGTAGAGGTCGAGACGTTTGGCGATGGCTTCCACCTCTCCGTTGATCTCGAGGGCTGCCGCGATTTCCCGGATTGAGTGACTCCGGATCTCGTCGTTGCCTCGCCGGAGCGCCAGTGCCTTGATTGCCTTCTCGCCTACCTGTTGGGCGGCAAAGCAGGCTTGCGAGAAACGGCCGTTCTTCAACGTCTCGCGGGCCCAGAGGAGGTCTTCTTCGGCCTGCATCAGCCAGTCGCGCCATCGATTCCGCATTGCCCGCTAAGTATAGCATATTATTCTCACACCGGCAATTCTCGATGTTTCATGCCAGCAATTCGAAATGTGACAAAGTTATGAATGATAAATCTCCAATATTTCCAGTCTAGACTTTTTTTCTCTGCTCTAGTATATTTCCCCTATGGGTTGGGCCGGATACAGCTTTGCTGTACTGTTACAGTTTTTAGAGGACTCAATCGAAACATTTCCGGATGTTCGGACAGGGAAAAATACAGTCTATGAAGTGCGCGATGCGGTCCTCTCAGCCTTCTCGATGTTCTTTATGCAGTGCCCCTCCTTTCTTGCTCATAAGAGAGCAATGGGTTTGAGAAAAGGGAAGAACAATGCCGAAAGTATTTTTGGTGTTCACAAGATTCCGACGGATACCCATATTCGTAATCTTCTTGATCCGATACCACCCGAAGACAAACCATGTAATTGGACTTCCTCCGGAATATATTACCGTTGATGACGGGCCTACGAAGCAGGACTGTGAAAACAAGGCTGCAAAGCGGTGGATGGAGAGGATCGGCCGTAGATATATATCTGATAAGCATACCGTCATGATTTTAGGCGACGATTTGTACAGCCGGCAGCCGGTATGCGAACATGCTCTGGCCTCCGGGTGCAGTTTCATCTATGGGTGTAAAACGTCATCACACAAGTATTTATACGATTGGATCGATGAGTTCTCAGCAGAAGTTCTGCATGAGAACCACAGACGCATATGGGACGGCAGGAAACGATTGACCTGGCGCTACCGGTATAGGAATGATGTTCCGTTGAAAGATGGTGATGGAGCGAGGCGTGTAAACTGGATGGAATTGGCGATTCTGAACGAAGCGGGGCAGCTCATGAAGCACTTCCCCTTCGTCATCGACCTCCCCATAACCGACGACAATATTGAAGATATGATCGCGTATGGAAGAAGCCGATGGAAAATAGAAAACGGAAACAACAACATTCTCAAGACCAAGGGCTATCATCTGGAGCATACCTTCGGCCATAGGAACAAGCACCTGTCGAACTTTTTGATAACCCTGAATCTGCTCTCTTTTCTCTTTCATACCGTTGCCGAGTTATTTGATAAAAGGTATGTGTTGATCCGAAAAACCCTGCCGAGCCGCCGGACATTCTTTCATGATGCCCAGGCGTTAACCAAATATTTTTTCTATGAAAGCTGAGAGCATCTTCTCAAAACGATGATTATCGGCCTGGAGCTCGAGGACCCGGGCGGTTAATGAATCCATCCAATCCCCCCCCCTACATGGTAATGTAGAGGCCCCCCCAGGTCCCTTGTCTTTCCTCTTCGTCCCACAAACAAAACTCAATGATCACTATTCCCAAGGCTGAACTGAAAAAAATCTGGGATCAGCGACTGCAAGATTTACACGGTTAAACATCATGATTGCCTGGCAATTTCAGCCCGGAAAACTATTTTGCCTGCCCCCTGCAAGAGGAAAACCCTGTCGGTTTAGCATGAAACTTTTTCACATTTCGAATTGCTGGTTTCATGCACTCCACGCACTTTGTGTATTACTTTGAAAAGACTTAATATTTTATGGATAAGCCATTAACACCTGCAGACACTTCGAGTATGATAGAAACTTTTTCTAGTTAGTTACGTATGCGATCTTTCGATTCGGTGGATATTCGGGTATACTGAAGATGTGAGAACGAAAGAAGACTTTCTTGATAAGGTAGTGCAACTCTTCCCCGAAGAACATCGACGGTTCATCGACGAGCTCCGGGCCATTGCCGAAGGACTGGAGGCGCACTAATCATGCCAGGTTTCGATCCGAGGCCCTTCATTGCCTACCAACATGAGCAGAACAAGCGGGAACGAGAACTCATCGAGCATCAGGTGGAAGAGGCCAAAAGAGAGGCCCGACGGCTTGCCGGACGGCTTGTTCGAGAGGCGGGGGTGTCCGGGGTCATTCTCTTCGGCTCTCTGGTGGAGGGAACGGTGTACAGGCGGCCTCCCTGAGCCGGTCTGCTTTGATCGAAGCTCCGGCATGGGGTACAATGAAACAGGAAGCGAGGTTGGTGTGAACAAGGAAGAGGCGGTACAGCTGGTAGGCAAGTATCGCCGCATGTACTCAAAAGCATATATTTTCGGTTCGGTTGCCCGCGGTGAGGAAGACGAGTACAGTGATCTCGACCTCATCGTTGTGCGGGAAACGGAGCTGCCCTTTCCCGAGCGGGCGAAAGAGCTGCTCCCGCTGTTAAAAGAGGCCAAAGGTGCTGAGCTTCTTGTTTATACCCCTGACGAGTTTCGCCGGCAGCTCGAGAAAGGCGGATTCATAGCCGATGTGGTAAAGGAGGCGGTAGCAATTGAAGGAGAGCTCGAAGGAAGCACGCAGGTGGTGGAAACAGGCTGAAAACGACCTGGGATATGCCAAACTTGGTTTGAAAGAGGGGTATTACGCCCAGGCATGTTTTCAGGCCCACCAGGTTGCCGAGAAGGCGCTCAAGGCCATGTATTACGGTGTTCACAAGCTTCGCTATGTACCGGGCCACTCCCTCTCAAAACTCGCCGGAGGCCTTGATCTCGACTTGAATGATGAAGATTTTGAACAGCTGAACATCCTCGACCAGTACTACATCCCGACCCGCTATCCAAACGGTCTCCCGGATGCCGCCCCCTTCGAAGTCTACACAAAGCGGCAGGCTGAAGAGGCGGTCGGGGCCGCTGAGAACGTCCTGCATCTGACGGAAAAACGTCTGTCGGACCTGCTTTGATGCCGGCTGCGGGATGACCGGCCGCAAGGGATGAAACAGGGGTGCCCCCAAAGAAAAGGAGGTGCGGCACAGACTGTAGAGGGTAACATAACTTTTAATAACCTTGCGATTCCCAAAAGCAGCGGGTCCGCCTCATTTACGGGGAACATTACCACGAGCACCGACCTGACCACCGTCTCCGCGGTCTAGGATATCTCCTTCACCGGCGGGATGAACAGCTTCACGGCGGCCGCGCCCTCGGTGTGTCGGCCAGGCGCGCATCGAAGGGGGCAACGTACCCGCTTCAGGGTTTTTTATCTAAAAATGTCGTAGGCTACCCCGTCCATCAATTCCCACCGCTCTTCCTCCGGCCGGGTTAGATACTCCGCGTAGGTGTAGACCCTGTTATCCTTTCGTATCGGTATTCCCATTTTTTCCATACCCCCATTATATTCTATTTAGACCTCGGGGAACAGGAAAGACGACCTTAATTCGCCGAAATGTCCCAGGTGCCTGTATATAGACCTCCTCGATTCGGGTACCTATACCGCTTTTCTTTCCGCGCCGGAGAGGCTTGAAAAGTGAATAGTAACGTCTTTCGACGGATGGATCATACTCGACGAGATCCAGAGGGTTCCCCAGTTGCTGAATGAGGTGCACCGACTTATTGAAAACCGGGGAAACAGGTTTATCCTTACCGGTTCAAGTGCCATGGGCTTGCGTAAACAGGGGACGAACCTCCTGGCCGGCAGGGCATATACCTATTTTCTTCATTCCCTTACAACGTGTGAATTGGGGGAGGTCTATAGTGCAAACACAGCACTGCAATACGGGCAACTTCCTTCAGTATGGAATGAGGATACGGATAAGGGGGAATATCTTGCCTCCTACGTGCGAAGCTACCTGGAAGAGGAGGTTCTTTTTGAAGGGCTTGCCCGCAATCCGGGAGCATTCACCAGGTTCCTGGAAGCGGCGTCTTTTTCTCAAGGATCTGTGTTCAACATTTCGAACATAGCCAGAGACGCGGCCGTCGAACGGCGAACGGTGAGTAATTATTTCGACCTGCTCGAAGATCTTCTTAGCGGTAGGTGTCGGAATTCCTTTCTTTACAAAACACGCAGCCAGGTGGCTTTCCATGCATCCAAAGTTTTATTTTTTTGATACAGGTGTTTTTCGTGCGATCCGCCCGAAGGGACCCTTGGATTCTACGGAGAATCTGGGTGGTGTCTGCCTGGAGACACTGGTCTTTCAGGAACTGCGTGCGGGTATTGATTACTGTGGAAGGGGCGAATCATTATCCTATTCACGTTGTTTGGGGTATCCCGCAGGGAGAATCGGGTCCTGCTGTTTTAGTTACCGCATACCGTCCTGATCCGGAACGATGGAACGATGATTTTGTGGAGAGAAGGAAATGGAAAAGAAAACTACTAAATACATTCATGAAGGACAATAGGTACTTGAGGATAAGAGCCTCTCATCATCGCTTGCCGGTCTTCGGGCAGAAGGCTTCTCGAGTCGAATACACGCAAAAAACACTCGCGTGCCTTCATAAGCACCTTTTCCTCTCTGTATTCTTCCGGCATGGCATAGCGCTTTTTTTGGTAGCTGAAGAACCTGTCAGGCCCGACGGTCGCCCATTTGTATTCGGGAATCTCGAAGGCGGTTGCAGGAAGACTTTTCAGCTTCTGCCGTTCGACTTCCCTATATGCCGGTTGAGAGCAGGTTCGTAGATATCCGGTTTTAGTACCCCGGATTTGAGGTTGTCGATGAAAAACCTCTCGCTCACACCCTCGCAAAACTCGACTTAATAATTCTATTAGCTAGGCCTTATGTCTTTCCCCTCGACAATTCTGAGGTATCTTCGAATCGTTTTGCGATCGAATCCTTCCTGGGCGGCAATCCCGGAGAGACGCTGAACATCCACATATTGCCTGATAATACTGTGTAAGTTGTGTGCATCCATACATCGATATCCCATTAGTATGCTCCCGAATATAGTTTGGAAGCTTGATATACCAACGAAAGGGGTGGGTGGGGAATATAATTACCCTTTTCTTTCCCCCCTGGGGAATCTTATTTACCCTATGAGGCCTTTAGGTGGGATTTTATGTTACCCTCGATAAAGACCCTTTGCAGGATATTAAACGTGGCCTACCGGATGATGCAATAGAAGAGACGATTGCCTTGTAATTTAGAAAGCGGATTTAGAAAAAAAAGTTACATAAAGCCGGAAATAAAAGTACCTCTTGCCAGGAAGATACTACGAAATATGGATACTGAGTGAAGTGAGAAGCGACGTAATGACCTCTTCCTATTTTTAAGTCCAGCAGGATTCGCCTTCCACACCTCGGCTTCCTGTCAAGGTGTTGTAACTTTGTTGTAACCTGGAAGGATGTGTATCTCCTGTGGTATGTTGTAATAAGGTTTTCAATAGAGACAAGGGCCCAAATAAACTATTATAATGGAGATGTATGGATATTAAGGAATTGAAACAATATTGGCTTGATCTCTCCGACTATGATTTGGTAATGGCGCATGCGATGCTTGATACGAAAAGGTATTTATAAGTCGGATTTATGGCGCACCGGAGTTTAGAAAAAGCTCTCAAGGCATATTTCGTTTTCAAAATAGCAAAGGAAGCCCCCTGCACCCACGATTTGTGGCGTTTAGCGGAAACTTCCGGTCTGAAAGAAATGCTTTCGGAAGATTATGCCGACCTCCTTGATGAGTTACAGCCTCTCAATATAGAAGCACGTTACCCTAGAGACAAACAATATGTAATGGAGGAACTTACGGAGGATTATTGCAGAAGGCTACTAAAGAAAACCGCAGAGGTGCAATTATGGATAAAGCGGATGTGTTAAGGATAGCCAGGCATTTTGCTGTTGCCGCGAAGGACTTGCTACCCGTCACAAGGGCATGGCTATACGGCTCATGGGCATACGGGACTCCAAAATCCACTAGCGATATAGATATTGCCCTTGAGCTGGATCGTGAACCACGGAATATCCTTCAGATGGAAAAACAATTACAAAAGTTGAGGCGGTCATTGGATTTGCTTATGGTAGAGCCAATAATAATTTATTCAGCACACGATCGTTCCGGATTTTCACAAATGGTAGTTCAGAAGGGTGAAAAAATCTTTCCCTAAGAACCAACCTTACGGTTAATTCAAGCTTATTACGTCCAGCAGGATTATCGCTGCGTTTCTCGGATCTTCGGAATGTTCGGTGATTTCTTCTATTTGCTTGAACTGCAAACTTTTTTGGACGTAATGTACAAGAAACTATAGTTGAGCCTGTCCCAAAAATGACAATTTTGCTTTGATGCATAAAGACTTAAAATTCCCGTCAGACTTCATCGGCTGAAATAAAGAAAGTTCTCGTGGAATTCTCCGCTTTATGTGACCAGGTGTGGTTTGGAATGTACGTTTGGACAGACCTATCCCGTGGGCGATTAAAACAATCAAAAAAAGCGGCAGAACTTATGCTGTCTTGGCGAGGTCTTCTTCAAGCTCCCTTAGTCTCTGAGCTGCCATGGATGAGAGCTTCCAGAGATTGTGGGTCAGGATACACCACTCGATACGGGTCTTGCGGTTCTTGAACCCTTTGCTCTTCAGCGGTTTCCCAAGATAGGCATTCTTGAATATCCCTATTCGTGCCTCGGTAGCTCGCCGTCTTGTCTGCAAACGACGGAAGGTTTCATCTTCAAGTCTTTTTTCAAGTTTGCTGACCGAACGTGGACAGATACCATTTATGATATTCAGTTTCTCCAAATCAATCGCATTCTCAGGGCTGTCAACTCCACGGTCTGCGGTGTAGCTCGTAATGGCACCATACTCTTTGCCTATCCTTCCAATACTTTCTGCTACAAGCTTGTTATCTCCTGGTGCCTGTTCCTGAATGAAATCCCAGTCGACGATAAGCCCATCAGACTGTTCAGCCAGATACAAGGCATTGCCAAACTCTCCTCGGCACCGGCTTTCCCATTTCACTCCAATCAGTCTCTTCCCAGGAGCTTTCCAGCAACTGATAGGAGCTGTCGGCGTGGGATTCGATGAGTTTCATGAGGCGTTTCATCTTGTGCAGCACCAGCTTTCGGACCTTTTTGGAATCCTTCTTTTCCCGTGCGTGGGTCTGCTCATAAGCCCTGACCCGCTTGAACGATGGATGAGCTTCTTTGACGGCTTGCTTGCCCGCGCAGCAGCGCTCTCAAAACCGGATCCCGCGTACTTCGTACACCTGCGCGGCGTACCCGATACAGCCCGGGCGCGTGACGATCCCAGGGGCTTCCTGGCGCAGTATAAGGGCAGTGCGA
>CAYPIQ010000029.1:0-37317 GCA_964410865.1 uncultured Spirochaetales bacterium
AAAGCCCGCCGATTTCACGCACCAGCAGGGTCGAAACCGGCAGGTCGCCTTCGAAATACCTGCCGAGGGCGTGCAAGGCTTCGTCCTTCCGGCCTTCGGCAGCCAGGGATTTACCCTCTATAAGAAAAAGAGCCCGGTCCTGTAGTGTTTCCGGAAAGGCGGATTCCAGGTACCCCCGGGCACGCACATGAACCGAAGAGGCCGGGTAGTCGAGAAAAAGGTCCATCATCCTGTCTTTCCACACCGGTAACCCCGCCCTTCGCGAAGCCTCGGTAAGCAGGAGCATCTCCTCGGGTCCCGGGTGAAGATCCCAGGCCTCATGGGCGGACCAGAGAGCTTTCCTGTTCTTACCGAGAGCCAGGCAGGCTTCCGCGTAACGAAGGAGTATTTTTTCATCCCGCCCGAAACGATCGACACATTCTCTTGAAAGCCGGTAAGCCCGGCGGAAGGAACCCCGGTCGAGCAGTATCCCAAGGAGTCTATAAGCTGCTTCCAGACTCGCCATACCGGTTCCGTGCCCTTCCAACTGGAGCCGGTAGAACCGTACCGCCTCTTCGGTTTGTCCCTGTGCTTCCGCCGCCCTGCCCGCGTAATAGGCCTTACCCTTCTCCACCGCACCGGCCGCAACCGGTTCTTTCCCGGTTCCGGTACAGCATACCATGAACAGGGAGATAAGGAGGATAAAGGTAAGGGGTACGTACAAAAAACTGGAATGGGTTTTCACGAGGAGCTATTATCACCGAGAGAATGGGGGGAAATCAACCGGTTACTATCTGGATGGGATATAAATTTTGGTTTCCGCCAGGATGAAATCAGGGTTTTTTATATTATTTTTTTCAGCTATGACCGGATAGAGCCAGGGGTTTTTATAGAAAGCGTTAGAGATATCCCAGAGAGTATCGCCCCATTTGATTCTATACCATACTCCCCCGGCCGAAGGAGTTTCGGCCGGGGCTTCTTCCACCGGGGGGACCGGTTCCCCGGCGGGTACGGCGGTTACACCCCCAGGTGCTACTTCCGCCGGTTCTTCTTCAGGCACCTCGGCTTCTTCAGCAGCCTCTTCCTGCACCGACTTGACCTGCGGGCCGGCCTCCGCCTCCAGTGCCGGTACTTCCGGCCCCTGAAGATTTCTGTATAGCAGGAGTGCCAGGATAGCGATCACCACCAATCCGAGAATAATAAATCCGATGAGTAAAAAAGGATGTTTCTTCCGAGCCCTGGGTTCTTCCTCTTCTTCTTGCGGCTCTTCTTCTTCCGTGTACTTCTCGGATGTGAGACGACTCTCTTCCTCCGGAGTAACTCCGCTCAAGGTATCGATGTCGTCCTCTATCTCGAAATCGGGCATATCGTATACGCCTGTTTCATCAAAGGCTGCGAGGCTTACACTGAGGCTCTGTTTCTCACCTGTTGCCTTGTCGTCGGCGGTGGCGTTCAGGTTTCCTTCCTCATCGATACCGACGATGAGCTCGATCTCAGGAGCGCCCTTTTCACCCGGTTCTATATTTTCAATCATCAGGCTCCCGATATATCGTGCGTCCTGCAGTTCCTTACCATAACCTTTATACAGATCGATTTGTACACTCTCCTGGTTATCCCGTACAGTCGTAAGAACAAGGCGTTTATTCCCGCCGCCCTCTCCGTGTAAAATGGGATAGAAACTCCCGTCCGCTATTTTTATTCCTATACTAGAAGCGTTCACTAGGTCCCCCCTGTAAAAAGCCTATAGCTACACCGGTTATTTGTCAATTCTTTTTCCTTTTCTTGACAGGATAACAACTCAGACAGCATAATGGAGTACATGCTTGACCTATTCGTCATCGTACCCTTAGTGTCCGTTATTATCGCGGCTCTTGTATTACTCTTCATTTTTCGGAAAAAAAGTGCAAAGAAAGAAGACAAAAGCAGGAATAAAAAGGCCAAGGACAGAAATACTATCCTCAAAGAAGCCAACAAACGCCTTGCCCAGAATCCAAAGGACCCGGAGGCTCTTCTGCAGCTGGCCCATATATACTTCTCCGACCAGGCCTATGAAAAGGCCATGCGGACCTACCAGGTGCTTATAGATCTCTGCGCCACCAATCCCGATCTCGATGAATTCGAAATAACCCTTAAATACGCGCTTTCGGCTATGCAGACCAAACAGTACCAGGAGGCGTATAAAAGCTTCCTGATAGCCCGGAGCATGAAGCAGGATGTATTCGAGATAGAACACAACCTGGGGCACCTGGAATTCATGAACAAGAACTATGAAAAAGCCGCCGTACATCTTTCTAAAGCAAAGGCGATGAAACCGGAAAACTTGCAGACACTGCGGCTTCTGGGCTTTAGTCTTTTTCGTATCAAGCGGTACAAGGATGCCGCATCCACGCTGAGAAAAACCCTGGATATGGACCCGGAGGACAAGGAAGCCCTCTTCTGCCTGGGTCAGTGTTATCATAACCTTGCACAGAACGACCCGGCGATAAAAATTTTCGGGCATCTCAGGGTAGACCCGGTCTTCGGACCCCATGCCGCGCTTTACGCCGGTACAATCCACCTGTACACCCACGATGTGGATAAAGCGATTATGGACTTTGAAATCGGTCTGCGCCATGAAAACATAAAACCGGAAGTACGGCTGGAGCTCATGTACCGGCTTGCAGCCGCCTACATCACGAACCAGGATATTCCTAACGCCCTCAAGTACTACGAACAGATCTGCTCCATCCGGCCCGACTATAAAGACGCCCGGGCCCTGCTGGAAAATTACAGCGAGCTTAACAAGAACAAGAATCTGCAGGTGTTCCTTCTTTCTCCCGTATCCGATTTCGTGGCACTCTGCAGAAAACTGGCGGTGGCCTTTTTCCCCGACGCCAAGGTTAAAATTGTCGATATCTCCGTGCAGAAAAACGACTACGCCGATATCCTGACCGAGGTAAGCACTCAAAAGTGGGAAGACGTCATACTCTTCCGATTCGTCCGCACCTCCGGGGGTATCGGTGAGTTGATTCTGCGTGACCTGTATTCACGGTTAAAGGAAGTAAAAGCCGGCCGGGGATACTGCGTGACCACCGGCAGTTTTACCGAAAGTGCCCAGCATTTTGTAGAGGCACGACTCATCGACCTCATCGAAAAAGATGAATTAATGAAGCAGCTTCAGACCATCGATTACTGATCCCGCCGGAACACCACCAGATGCCGCTCTCTCTCCTGGTCCGGCACGGGCAGGGGAATAATCTCCGGGCTCACCGGCAGGAAGGCCGAATTCAGCTCCGCTTCTATACGCTCCGCCCTGCCCTTGTAAAAGATCAACCGCCCGCCGGGGGCCGTTAGGGGCCATAACAGCTCCAGCCCCGCCGAAAGGGCGGCCAGGGCCCTGCACACCACCAGATCGTAACATGTCCCGACATTTCGCAGATCTTCCTGCACCACGCATATTCTCTCCCGGCATGAGAGTAAGGCCGAGGCATTCCTCAAAAATCCCGCCTTTTTCCCCGAACGCTCGATGAGAGACATACGGGTTTCGGGCATACATATGGCCAGGGGTATACCGGGAAACCCGCCACCTGTGCCGGCATCGGCCGCGGACTGCACGGGTACGCGGCGAATAACCGGCAGCGCGGCAAGGGAATCGAGAAGATGCCCTGCCGGGGCAAAACGGTCTCTTCTGCCGACCAGGTTGGTGAAGGAACTCCATCGTTCCAACTCGTTCAAAAAGACGGTACAATCGGCGAGGATGGCTTCGGTATACCCGAGTCCGAGGCGGTTGAAGACCCCCTCCACGATCTTCTTCACCGGCGGGGCCTCTGGAGATGGACCATCAACACCACGATATCCGAAGAACGGACTCCCGATATTCTGGATGCCTGCCCCAGGGAAAGGGGTCTTACCGCCTTCAACTTTTCCCTGGATTCCGTGGAAACCCCTTCAATACTGTCATAATCGAAGTCAGCGGGAATCCGGATATTTTCCAGCTTTTTAAAGCGTTGGATCTGTTGTTCCTGCCGCTTCAGGTATCCTTCGTACTTGATGTCGGTTTCCGCACAGCCGAGAACGTCAGCCGGATAGTCTCCCAGGGCGGGAAGCACCCTGACCATGTCCCTGATCGTAATTTTCGGATTTCTCAGGAGCACTTCGAGCTTCCTCCCGGCCTGCCCCTCCGGAAGACAACCGGCTTCATCGGCCTTCAGGGACCGCTGCCTGAGGAGCTCCTTGACTTCTTCCACGGATGTACGCCGCCTTTCCATTCTCTCCAGGGCTTCATCGGACTGGAGGCCCAGCGCGTGTCCCTTTTCCAAAAGGCGTAGATCCGCTGTGTCGTGGCGCAGTGAAAGACGGTACTCCGCCCGGGAGGTGAACATCCGGTACGGTTCACCGGTTCCAAGGGTTACCAGGTCGTCTATGAGAACCCCGGTATAGGCCTCGGCCCTGCTCAATACCAGGGGCGGCTCCCCCCGCAGGTACAGGGCCGCATTGATGCCGGCCAGAAGACCCTGGCACGCGGCCTCTTCATAACCCGAGGTACCGTTGGTCTGACCGGCGAAAAAAAGTCCCCGGTAACGCTTGGATTCCAGACTGGGAAAGAGCTGCCGGGGATCGATATAGTCATATTCAACGGCATATCCCGGTCTCATCACCTCCAGGTTCTCAAATCCCGGTACGGTCTTGAGGAATTGTTCCTGAACATCCTCAGGCAATGATGAAGAAATACCGTTCAGGTACATTTCACCGCTCCCGAATCCCTCGGGCTCAACAAAAATTTGATGCCGTTCCCGGTCGGGAAACCGGACAACCTTATCTTCTATGGATGGGCAGTATCTCGGACCCTTGCCGACTATTTTACCGCCGTACAGCGGCGACCTGTGTATATTTTCCCGGATAATCCGGTGGGTTTCGGGGGTGGTATATGTGATATAGCAGGGAAGATTGGGGCGCCGCACCCCTGTACCGGAGAAAGAAAACGGAAATACCTCTTCATCGCCGGGCTGTTCTTCCATGTTATCAAAATCCAGGGATTCCCGGGCAGCCCGGGCGGGCGTACCGGTTTTGAGCCGTCCGACGGAAAACCCGAGTTTTCGCAGTGATGTACCCAGGCCCAGGGCCGCCGGTTCTCCCAGGCGCCCCGAGGGTGATGTGTATTCCCCGATAAAAATAACCCCTTCCATGAAGGTCCCGGTGGTGAGCACCACGGCGCGGGCGGAAATCCTGTTTCCCCGTTCGGTGATGACCCCCTCCACGGCCCTCCCGGCAGAGTTGATGATCAGGTCCGTCACCGTATCCTGGAAGAGGCAGAGCCGTTCCTGCCGCTCCAGGGTTTCCTTGGCAAGACGGCTGTAGGAAAATTTATCCGCCTGGGCCCTGGGGGCTTGAACCGCCGGGCCCCTTCGGCGGTTCAACACCCTGAACTGGATCATAACCGCATCGATGAGCCTGGCCATTTCACCGCCCAGGGCGTCGATCTCCCGGACTAGGTTTCCCTTTGAGAGTCCGCCGATAGAAGGATTGCAGGACATCCTTCCGACGGCGTCGAGACTCTGGGTAATGAGAAGGGTGCTGTAACCGAGGCGGGCCAACGCCAGGGCTCCCTCTATACCGGCGTGTCCGCCGCCGACGACTATCGCGTCATAATCCATTTTATTTTCCTACGCAGAACCGGGAAAACATCAGTTCAAGAACGTCGGTGGAGGTTACCTCCCCGGTTATTTCCCCCAGGGCTCCCACCGCTTCTTTAAGATCGCACACCGCCGCATCCTCGGGCACGCCCTCTTCCATCCCCTCAATAAACCGCCGGAGGGCTTGTACAGCCTTATCGATGCACATCTTCTGTCTTTCCGAATCAATAACCGTCGGTTCCGGGAATTCCGTCCCGAGGACCGATTCGTATATCCTAGCTTCGAGGTTCTCCCTCCCTTCACCGGTGACGGTGCTCAAGGGAAGAAAGCCGGAAGGGGCCGATCGGGGGGATATATCCGACTTGCTCCACACAGGTATGAGGTTCGCCGGGTGGTTTTCCATAAACATCCGGTCCTCGTCGGTGAGGCCCAGGGTGGAATCAACGAGATAGACAACAATGTCCGCCGCCCCGACAATTTCCCCGCTTCTGCGGATTCCTTCGGCTTCAACGGGGTTTTCAGACACCCGGAGGCCGGCGGTGTCGAAAAGCTTCACCGGCAATCCGTTAATGGTTATCCAGGACTCGAGGTAGTCCCTGGTGGTTCCGTGAATTTCCGAAACAATGGCCCTGTCTTCCTTTAAGAGCAGGTTGAACAGCGACGACTTTCCCGTATTCGTTTTTCCAGCCAGCGCGAGACGGATCCCCTCCTGGAAAAGTCTGCCCGTTTCAAAGCTGGAAGAAAGGCTTTCCAGGTCTTCCTGAACCGCCCGGGCCGTCCCCATCGACAGATGCTCTTCTTCGTCGATTTCATCCTCCGGGTAGTCGAGGGTGAGTTCTATCCTGCCCAGTATATCCAGGAGTAACTGTTTGGAATTCTCGATCCGGCCCCACACCGCCCCGGACAACCGGTTAAAGGCCAGATCATGAGCGCGCCTGGTCTTGGCAGTAATGAGTTCATTCACCGCCTCGGCCCTGGTCAGGTCCAGCTTTCCGTTCAAAAAAGCCCTCATGGTAAACTCCCCGGGCCCGGCATCCCGGAACCCGGCCTCCTTCAAGGCTTCGAGGACCTTGCGAACCGCCGGCAGCCCGCCGTGACAGCAAAAATCCAGGGCGTCCTGCCCCGTATAGCTCGCCGGTCCGCGAAAAACGATCACCACCACCTGGTCGGCGGCAACCCCCGTGCGGGGGTGAATAACCGTACCGAGAAGAGCCGTCCCACCCGGGGCTTGCATAAGTTTTTCGGCGGACCTGAAGGCCTTTGCAGCCGCATCTATACACCCGATACCGGTGGTCCGTACAACCGCCAGGGCGCTTATTCCCCAGGGAGTAGCCAGGGCGGCGATCGGTTCATCCGGATCAAGAATCGGATCACTCATAATGAGAGGATTATAAAACACGGGAGAGATCATGTTCAACCGGATGAACCGGCGGGGGTGTTTTGAATCCTGTCTATCCGGTGTCCCGGGGCCCGATTTACAAAGCCGTCAAAAACGGGCATTATTAAAAAGAAAGGAGGCGGCGGAATGCTGGAATTTCAAAACCCCGATGAAATGGATATGAGATCGTCACGGCAGTATCTCCTGGCCATAATCACAAACCTGAAACAGATTAAAGAAAAACAAAAAAAACTCCGCGCGGACCTGGATACCTGGAATAAACGGATTACCCTTGCCCGGGAAAACAACCGTTCCGACCTGGAAGCCACGGCCGTACAAAAGGCGGAGGATATAAAATACCGGCTTCAAACTCTTTCCACTGAAGAAGCGGAACTGGTCAGGGAGGCTGCCCGCATGAAGTCGCGTATCGGCCTGCTCAGAACGGAAGTAGATAAAACGTTACATACGGATATGCTGCTGTCCGAACTGGAAATGCTGGTGGGGGAACAGGATACCCTCTCCAGGCAATTCGAGGAAGAAGAGGCTGAAGAAACGCTGAAAAAATTAAAAAAGGACCTGGGTCTGTTGGAATGAAAAAAAAATTTCTCGAGGTTCTTGCGAATAATCCTGTTCCCCTGGCCATAGGCCACCGCGGATATGCTTCCAGGGCGCCGGAAAACACCCTTCCGTCGTTTCAACTGTGTTTGGACCATAAGGTTCCAGCGGTGGAATTCGATGTCCACACCTGCGGCAGCGGTGAGCTGGTGGTGATTCACGATGATAATTTTGCCAGGACCACCGGCTTCGACGGCCGGGTCCTGGAGACACCGCTGGAGCGCGTCAGAGAACTCGACGCCGGTTCCTGGTACTCCGAGGAATACAAAGGGGCGAGGATACCCCTTCTCGATGAAGTATTCGAGCTCATGGGGGACAGGGTATATTATGACATCGAGGTCAAATGGAAGGTCTCCCGGCTTTCGGACCTCGAACGGAAGCTCGTTTCCACAATTCGCAGACACGACCTTTCACGGAACTGTTTTGTAACATCCTTTAATCCCTACTCACTGAAAGAAGTGCGTCGCCTGGAACCTGCAATTGCCCTGGGTCTTCTGTATACCAATACCGGCAAGGAATTGCCGTGGATACTTCGCCGGGGTGCCGGAAGGTTTATCTGCAAACCCGATACACTGAACCCGGCACAGCATCTTGTAACGAGGCGTTACATGTACTTCCGTCACCGGCTTGCCGGGTATCCAGTAATACCTTACACGGTGAATACCCCGGAGGAGGTACAATACCTGGCCGGTCTTGGAGTATCGGGAATTATATCGGACGACCCGGGTATGGTGATGTCCGTTCTAAAGAACGACGAACAACAGGATCTATAATTTTATCCTGAGGCCGGTTCCCAGAAGAATACCTCCGTAGTTATCGGCACCGGAGGAGCCCAGGGGTGTCCTGGATATACAGCTCCATTCGGTATATCCGGCGGATAAAAAGAGGCGGATGTCGGGATGAACGAGAAAACTGAAAACTGCTTCTATTGAATACCCGAGATGACCGGCCATGAGTTCATCCCCTGCCTCCGTGGGTACCAGCACCCCCAGTCCCAGGCCGGAAGCAGGTGCTATCTGAAACCTCCCCAGATTCCAGCAGGTCTCGAGACCGACGATACCGTTAACTGGTACCCCGGGCCATTCACCGATACTACTGTGTACGGGAAATTCAAGACCGAGGAAGGGCCGCACATGGGGAAAACGGCGCACCGGAAAGCCCCTGACACCGAAGGCGGTGGAAAATGGAATGTCGCCGTCTTTAAGACCTATCATCGGCCGTCCGTACACTGAGATATCGATACCGAGTCGTTCAATCTTTTCAACTCCGGTTTCCCGGCTTACCTTCCCGGGCGAATATATGACGTAACCGTACGAAACCTCCCCGGAGACCTCTTCTATGAACATCAGCCCCGGAGAACCGTCACTCCCGCGGGGGGGGAGCAGTAAAAACTCGTCGCCCGGTTCAACGCCCTCCGTTTTACCGAAAGAAAGAACCAGATGCCGTGTATCCAGTATTTCTATAATGGGAAATTCGTCCGTGAAATAGCCCCGCCGCCGGAATTCCCTTTCCAGTAACCCTTGAAGGTCGGCAACGGCCTTTGTGTGGGACTCCTCTTCCGTGGCTCCTTCGGCATCGGTTTC
Organism: uncultured Spirochaetales bacterium; assembly: GCA_964410865.1. GTDB lineage: Bacteria > Spirochaetota > Spirochaetia > JAFGDJ01 > JAFGDJ01 > JAFGDJ01. Next base: position 9,168 of record CAYPIQ010000029.1, read on the forward strand.
CAGGGAAAAAGTATCCAGAATTCCTCCCCTCCCCGTTTCCAGGACCAGGTTCCCCGGTTCCGCCGCATGCAGTGCCGTAATACTAAGAATAAGAAGCAGAATAGAAATAAAAACCCCGGAGTTTACATGGACCCGGAGACCTGTGGCGGACGACATGAGAAATCAGAGGTTTGCGGATGCAGAAACCGTCTCATCCTGCTCCGCGATCCGTGTACTAATTGAATATATAAGGAGGCTGTGTACCATGACCCGGGTATCTTCCGAGGTATTATTCACGACAATATCGAGGGATTCGAACTCCCCTTCTATTCGAAACGGTTCTTCCATTCCGTCAAAGCTCACAAGAAGGTTTTCCGCCTCCCGGGAGACGGTGCATCTGATGGTGTCCTCCTCCAGCTGATACAGGGGAGAACCGGCTTCTACCGGGCCGAACCCGAAAACCACCCTATTCTCCCCTTCGGGATGCCGGTACAGCACCGGAAATGTGCCGTCGTCGGAATCGGTCTCCAGTTCAATCCTGTATTCCCCGTTCAGCCGGCTGATCCCGGGGATCGGAAGAGAAGAACCCCCATGGAGTATCAGGGCTCCATTGGAGAAACTGTATGATGATTCCTTGATCCCGTAGAATTCGGAATCAATGAAACCATCCAGCCCGTCGGCAAGAACAAGATTTCTCCCGTACTTGGCCTTCATGGCCCGGCGGAATACTTCTCTGTCCGGAAAAGCCTTTCCATTTTCGTAACACACATAAACACCGAATTCGTCAAGAAGTCCGGTAAATCCACCGACCCCGCCACCGTCTCCGTTACCGTCTCCGCCACCGTCCCAGCCTATTATCGAAGTGTAATCCGCCGATTCTTCCAGGTGGAAAACAAAGGGCACGACGGTGGAACCGATAAAGATTCCGTCGGCAAACCACTGTACAAGGGTCCCTGTATCATTCGGTATGACGCTCACGGTTAATTCCTTCACACTCTCGAGCTCGTTGCCGGATAGCCCCGATGAAACACGCGCGCTTCCCGTCTCCGGCGCCATATAGAGAAAGAGCTCACCCGTTGCATCGGTAAAAAGCCGAAAAACTGGTTTGCCGGAATTATCCAGTACGGAGAAGAATTCCCGTTCCCGCTGCTCCCTCTCCAGTAAAAACGTAAAGGTAACCGAAAAGGGTAGGGCCGTATCGGCCGCCGGGATTAAACACCGGTCCGCTTCAAATCCTGAAAGCCCGTCCAGGTAATAACCGAAGACTCCTTCCCGTATATCGAGACCGGGCTCCCCTATTTCAGCGAGTTCTCCATCATCACCCTCTGTTCCGCTGTCCTGCAGAGAGCCTCTTAAATGAAAAAGTGAAATATAACAATCTTCCGGTACAAGATCTCCCTTTGCCGTGGCCTGTTTATCCCCCACATACACCTTTGCCTGGTGAGACACGGTTGATCGGAAATCATAAAATTCCGAATATCCCTGGCCGAAAGGGTAGAGCTCCAGGGAAATAACATATACCCCCGTATTCTCGGGAGCCTGCCATTCTATTCTGTCCGCGCCTTCGTGTAAAAAACCTTCGCAGATTAGTGTTTCATCCATGCTCCATCGTAAAAACGGGTCCGCGGACTCCGGCAGCCGTAATTCCGCCTGCAGAAGACACGAACCACCCGTGAGAATAACCGGCGGATACACGGAGATACCCTGGATAAAGAAATCTTCATCCGTGTAAAAAAAAGGAAAAGCCTCTTCCGAAATGACTTCTTCACCCGACTTGACGATATATCGAAGGGTATAGCATCCGGGCTCTATTTCCGGGAGGGAAACCGGGGGCAATGGATCCGTCAGATCCGTACCGCTCAATACCGTGCTTCCGACGATCTCCTCATCCTGATCTACGAGAACAATCTCCAGACTTTCCGGGTTATATACACCTTCTTCATATACCAGGGCTACTGTAATTTCATCACCCCTCTTCAGGACGGAGCCTTCTTCGATAGAGTCGATGATAAAATCATCAACCCCCGTCTCATCGAGGAGAAAGCCTGTCTCTCCGCATGAGGCGAAGAGAAACAGGATAAACAGGAGCACCCATATATGTTTCATCACTCTCTCTACCTTAAAGTATACCACATTCCCGGCATATAATAAAGAAGCCCGGATACCGAGAAGCTAATTGCCTTCCATGGGGCCGAGGGGATTATCGGAGTTCATTATGGAATCCATGAATGACGGCCCCCCCTCGAAACCTCCTCCCGCGGCGTTGCTTATATTCGTATACAGCCTGAAAAGGTACCGCACATAGGACATTTTTTTCTTGAGAATTTCCTTTTCGGCGGCAAACTCCTCGAAAAAATCGGCGGAAGTGTACCTTTTCTCTATATCACAGACCCCTATTCCCCGGGCATGATACCTTTCGAGGAGCTGTACTGTATAAAAAATTTCTTCGAACACCGGGAAAACACTCCGCATTGCAAAGATTTCATCGCTCACTTCGCCCTTTATCTGCACCATAGTACCGGTGGCACCCATCGCGCCGGAGGCTTCGATGTGCCCGTGAGTTTCAAGAATGTCCCTTACATTATACAGATCACGGTATGCATCCTCGAACATTGGAAGCATCTGTCTGTACCGATTGGAGTATCCCCGTACAAAGGTTACCGCCCCCGCCTTGAATACCTCTTCCCTCTGGTTTAACCAGTACCTGCGGTAGAGGTCTTCATCCCCCGGGTCAACGGCAACCTCTCTGACCGGTTCATCCGGGCGTTTTTCGACAATCCGGCCTTCCCCGGCGGTCAGGCTGTTGTTTTTATCGTCGGTACATTGAACAGCTCCTTCGGTGCACGTAACAAGAATCGATGTCTCCGGTGCTTCCGTTACGGTAAAATCCGTCCCCCGGACACCCATAACCGCACTCTCCGTGCGTACCGTCACCTCTTCCCGGCCGGTAAGCTTTTGTACCTTCATGTGGAGGCTTCCACTGAGCATGGAGAGGTTATTCTGAGAATAACCGCCCAGATTGGACGTATCGAAGTAAAAGGCGGTGTTTTCCCGTACTACCACCGTTGATCCCCCGGTACCGAGATTGATAATTTCGATTTCCACAATACCGTCGTCTCCGGTTTCAATGAGATCGTAATTGAAAAGCTCCATTCCTATATCACTGTCGAACAGCTCGATAAGCTCCCCTTCCCTGTGTACATCGACAAGTCCCTCCAGGTATACTATTCTGCCGACCCCTTCCTGGGCCGGGAGTGCCGATACAACAAGGGCGAATAGAACAATAATAAAGATAACATGTGGATTACAGTACCGCTTTTTCATACAAACCTTCCTGGTATTAAATACATATACGCTGCTGATACCCCGAAAGACGTCCTTCAGTAAGTATACCACGCATGTATGCCCAGTTCAACAAAAGGTAAAAATAGTTATGAGTGCCCATAATCGATGTGAGGGCGGCATTACCTCATACTATTCTTCGGCCCATAATTCGCAGAGGTGTACGATGGTTTCAGCGGCCAGTGTCATGCCCCGGAGAGAAGCCCATTCATACCGGCTGTGAAAATTATAGCCCCCGGTAAAGATGTTCGGAGTAGGTATGCCCATCCGGCTGAGTTTGGAGCCGTCGGTGCCTCCCCTGATTATTCCCCTTACAGGTTCGATGCCGCTGCGCCTTACGGCTTCTTCCAGCAGTTCGAGGCCTATCGGTTTTTTATTGATGTGTTCGATCATATTGAGGTACTGCTGCTCCGCCCGGAGATCCACCGATCCGTCCGTATAGATTTTCTCTACAGCGGTCCCAAGGGCTTTGAGGGTATCTATCCGCCGGTGAATTTCAGAAATATCGAAATCCCGAAGGTATATATCGACTTCAGCCTTCTCCAGGTTGCCGCTGCACTCCAGGGGGCAGTAATAGCCGTATCGCTGATCGGTGGCTTCAGGGCTCTCTCTTCCGGGAAGCATAGAAATAAAGGAAGACAGCATAGTAACGGCATTTACCAGCTTTCCCCTGGCCCGGCCGAGATGAATAACCCGCCCCTTACAGGTGACATGGACCCGAAAGGCATTGAAACATTCGACTTCGCAAACCCCCTCCTCACCGCCGTCCACGGTATAACAGTATTCGCTGTCCAGGGTCTGCAGGGGAAAGTCCGTTAATCCTCTGCCTGTCTCCTCGTCAGGGGTAAAAATAAGTTCAATCGGCCCGTGAGTTATCTCAGGATGATCCTTCAGCCATTCCACGGCCGTCATAATTTCGGCTATTCCGGCTTTATCGTCCGCCCCCAAAAGGGTTGTTCCGTCGGAAGTAATAATAGTGTCTCCCAGATGGTTCAGGAGATCGGGAAAATCCTCCGGAGAAAGAACCATCCCGTCCTGCAGGGCGATATCTTTACCGGAATAATCGGCATGCACCTGGGGTTTTACATCTTTTCCCGTAACCTCAGGGGAAGTATCCACGTGGGCCATGAATCCGATAGTCGGCCCCCCCTTATCCGGAAGATTGGACGGAAGCCGGGCTATCAAATACCCCTTGTCGTTGAACAGTACCACGGGTATACCGAGACTTTCACATTCCTCTTTCAGAAGGTTCAGGAGATCCCACTGCCCCGGGGTGGAGGGCATCACCTTTTCGTTATGAAGATCGGACGTCGTATTTATACGGACATACAGTTCCAGCCTTTGGAGTAAACGCTCTTTCAACCATGTTGTATCGGGTTCCATCATGGCCATATCTTACAGTGATTGACGGGAGTGGTCAACGAAAAAAGCCCCCCGACACCTCTATCCGGCAGCCGCACACGATTGACGCTGAAGCCGCCGGCCGGTATTATCATCAATATGAGCAAGTACCCTTTTACCGACATCGAAAAGAAATGGCAGGATTACTGGGAGAAAAACAAGACCTTTCGGGTTACGGAGGACGAATCGGTACCCAGGGAAAAGAGGAAATACGTTCTGGATATGTTTCCCTACCCTTCATCGCAGGGGTTACACGTGGGTCACCCCGAGGGATACACGGCAACGGATATCTACTGCCGATATCTGCGAATGAACGGCTTTTTGGTACTCCACCCCATGGGGTTCGACGCCTTCGGCCTGCCCGCGGAAAATTATGCCATTCAGACGGGAACCCATCCCAGAATTTCCACGGAAAGAAATATCGATAAATTCAGAAATCAGATAAAATCCCTCGGATTTTCTTACGACTGGGACAGGGAAATATCCACACATTTAGCGTCATATTATACATGGACCCAGTGGATCTTTCTGAAACTCTATAAAAAAGGTCTGGCGTACGAAGCTTCGGCCCCGATCAACTGGTGTCCGTCCTGCAAGACCGGGCTGGCAAACGAAGAAGTAAAAGACGGCCGCTGCGAACGGTGCGGAGAGCTGGTTACCCGGAAAAATATCCGGCAGTGGGTACTGAAAATCACCGAATACGCCGAAAGATTACTCCGGGACCTGGACCTCCTGGATTGGCCGGAACCCATAAAGCTGATGCAGCGTAACTGGATAGGCCGGAGTGAAGGAGCGGATGTAACCTTTGAACTGGAAGGAACCGGGGATGTCCTGGAGGTTTTTACGACACGGCCGGACACCCTCTTCGGTGCAACATACATGGTTCTCGCTCCTGAACACCCGCTGGTAGAAAAAATCACCACCCCGGAAAAACGGCAGGCTGTGGAGGAATATATCGAACAGGCAAATCGGAAGTCCGATCTGGAGCGGACAGACCTGGCCAAAGAAAAAACCGGGGTGTTTACCGGCGCATATGCCATAAACCCGGTAAACCGAAAAAGAATACCCGTTTGGATCTCCGATTATATCCTCATCTCCTACGGTACGGGTGCCATTATGGCGGTACCGGCCCATGACAAACGGGACTTCGAATTTGCCCAAACCTTTGATCTGCCCATTATCCAGGTGGTTTCTAAAGACGGACGTCTTCACGATATGAAAGAGGCCTATACGGGAGACGGTATTGCCGTAAACTCGGGAGAATTCGACGGACTCGGGACGGAGGAATTCAAGAAGCGCATTATTTCGTGGTTGGAAGACAAAGGCCTGGGCGGAGCCACGGTCAATTATAAACTCAGGGACTGGATTTTCTCGCGGCAGCGATACTGGGGAGAACCGATCCCTATTATTCACTGCCCGGCCTGCGGTCTAGTTCCTGTTCCGGAAGAAGACCTTCCGCTCAAGCTGCCCGAGGTGGACAGTTATACCCCTACGGGAACGGGAGAATCTCCCCTGGCGGCTATTGACGAATGGGTGAATACGACCTGCCCGGCCTGCGGCGGCCCGGCAAAGCGGGAAACCAACACCATGCCTCAATGGGCCGGGTCGTGCTGGTACTTTCTACGGTTTCCGGATCCACGGAACGACGTCGAATTCGCCTCCATGGACCGGCTGAAGTACTGGATGCCCGTGGATCTCTACGTGGGAGGGGCCGAACACGCCGTTCTGCACCTGCTCTATGCGCGATTCTGGCACAAGGTCCTGTACGATCTCGGCTACGTTAACACTCCCGAGCCGTTCCAGAAACTCATCAACCAGGGGATGATACTCGGCGAGGGCGGGGTAAAAATGTCCAAGTCCCTGGGGAATATTATCAACCCCGATGAAATAATAGAGAACTACGGCGCCGATTCCATGAGGATTTACGAGATGTTCATGGGTCCCCTGCAGGTGTCTAAATCCTGGTCCACCCGCGGGCTTGTCGGTGTCCATAGATTCCTGGACAGGATCTGGCGCGTTTCTGAAAGAAAATTCAGCGATGCCCCCCCTGCCGAAGCCCTGGTAAAACAGCTTCATAAAACCATAAAGAAGGTAACCCACGATACCGCCGGGCTGGAGTTAAACACGGCCATCGCCCAGATGATGATCTTTATCAACGATCTCTACAAAACCGAGACCAATTACAGGGACCTCTGGGAGAAGTTCGTTCTCATCATCAGCCCCTACGCACCACACCTGGCGGAAGAACTCTGGGAAAAAATGGGCAATACCCCTTCGATTTCCACGCACGCCTGGCCTGAATGGGAAGAAGACCTTACCACGGAATCGCAAGTAACCGTGGTTTTCCAAATAAACGGTAAAGTCAGGGCCAAAGCGGAATTGCCGGCGGAGGTCTCGGAAGAAAGAATGAAGGAAACGGCCCTGAAAAACGAGCGGATCTTGGAACTCTTGAACGGAAAGAACATAAAAAAAATTATAGCCGTACCCGGGAAGTTGGTTAACATTGTTGCAAAATAATTGTAAAGAACGGCAAGCAGCCGCCGCAAACGTGATTCGGAACGCAGGACTCGACGGCATTGTCCTGGAGGATACCGAAGGCCGGAGAAACTCTCTTATCAGATACCTTACCGGCCTGCCCCGGGACGGACTTTTTTTCGTGTTTCGGACAGGCGGAACGGTCCTGGTACCATGGGACCTCATCATGGCCCAACGGATTGCCGTATCATCAAAGATAATACCCCTGACTGACTTCGAACGACGGACCGAAAGGGCCATACAGGGTGTTCTCGACATGGAAGGGTTCTGTTCAGGGTCACATATCGAGCTGCAATCATCCACTCCCTATCCCTTGGTTATGAAACTCCGGGAACAGATCCCCGGGGTAGAGTTCAGCTGTCCGGAAAGGGGTATCGAATACAGGCTTAATGAGGCCCGTTCCCGCAAGGACGAAGGGGAAACGGCCTGTATCAGAAAAGCCGCCGACATAACCAATGAGGTATTGGACCGGCTGGCCTCGGGTTTCGAACAGGGTGAATTTGCCACGGAACTGGAGGCCGCCGCATTCATAGAACATCTCGGCAGGAAAAAGGGTGCCGAAGGCATGGGTTTCGAAACCATTGCCGCGGGCCCCCGGAGGAGTTTCGGCATACACGCCTTGCCCTCCTATACCGCCGGACCCATCGGTACTCCGGGCCTTTCGATTATCGATTTCGGTTTTACCGTTGCCGGGTACACCAGTGATGTTACCGTTACCCTGGCCCGGGGGAACCTTTCCCGGAAGCAGGAACACATGATAGAGCTGGTCAACCACGCATATAATGCGGCCTTGAAGGCTGCCGCCCCGGGAGCTCGAATCCGGGAGATCTGTAAAACCGTGGAGGACATTTTTGCCTCCGAAGGTTTTTCGATGCCCCACTCCCTCGGTCATGGAATAGGCCTGGACGCGCATGAAGCACCGCTGGTTTCCACCAGGGCGGAACCGGAAGAAACTCTGGAACCCGGGATGGTCATTACCCTGGAACCGGGTCTGTACGCCGATGATGCCGGCGGTGTCCGGTTGGAAAACGACGTGCTGATAACCGAGACCGGTGCCGAGGTCCTTACCAGGTCCCGAATCCTGCGTCTCCCGTGACCATGTTTACCCAGGTCCACCCCTTGTCCGTGACATGTATGTCGATACATCCACCCTCCCGTGACCGAAAGCGGTGAAGCCCTGCTCCAGGAAGCACGGGAACAAGCAACCCGTCGTCTCCCACCCGGACCGGATCCAGGAACGGGTCGTCGGAATGCCATTCACCCGGCTCGGCCGGTATTGCCGGTTCGTACACCGGCAGATAAGCCAGGCTGTACATATTGAATCTTCCGTAGGTGAGCGATCTCAGGGCATAATCCATATCCAGTATCCAGGGATCGCCCCCGCTTTCGAGCAGGACCTCATCCAGTAACCGCCGTACATTGAGGGCATCCGAAACGGGGCCCACCGAAGAGAGCCGGAATAACAGTAGGGCAACCCATCCGTGTTCCCATGTGAGGTTCAAGCGTCCCTCGCCGTCCAGGTCCCAGGGAATGATTCCGCCGGCGGGAAGGACGCCCCCTTCCGGGTATACAACCACGGGCAGATTTCCATATCGGTGTACCACCACGGAGACGATACCTGTTTCCCCCCGGTTCAGCGTCTCACGTACTGAGCCATCGGGTCCACGCCAGACCAGGCGGTACCCCTGGCTCCAGTCCCTGTCACACCAGGCATCCGGCATATCAGGCAGGAGACAGTCCAGGGTCCTATATGCTCCGGTCATATCACAACCGGAGACCGTCGCGAGAAAGGATAAGAGACAGAGCGGGAAGTATCTCATACCCGAAGAAAACGGGCTGTTCAAGGCTTTTGCTTCAGCTGCTCCCGTAACAGGTTGCGAATTTTCATAAAATACGCCTTGTATTCGTCCGTCCGGTAATCGGGATAGGTCCACGGAAGATCACGATAGCGCCCCTTTTCATATATCAGCGTCACCTCAGCGTATATACCCCCGCTCAGGGGTATCCGGTGACTATGGTCCTTGGTCGAGGCCAGAATGAGTGAATGCAGGGACAGGATACCCGGATCCAGGTTTACCCTGCGTCTCCCGTTCACCCGGAAATGTTCTTCCGCCCGGTTCGAACGAAGCTTGAAGTCGGCAAGGGAATCCGGAGAAACGAGCTCCCGGAAGGATATAAAACACCGGTAGAGATTTCTACCCATTTCAGGGGTGTAATAATCGGTAAAATCAAAGGGCGTCGGTTCGCTGATAAAATCGGTTCCGCCATAGAGAGGTTCCACTATTTCAATAATATCGGAGGGTGAATACTCCCGTACCGCGATGACCCCCATGATCAGCTTGGCGGGAGTGAAAGTCCCGGTCGTGCCCATATATCATACCCCGGAAGAAGCGTTGCGTGTTCTTTTATTTTATCCCATAATAACCATGTTATGGAAGAAGCACACACGTACCTCGACGCCCTGGAAGCAGCCCTGGAGGAAAAACGCCGAGACCTGGAATCCCGCTGCTTACCGAAAATCAAGGAAGCCTTCAGGAAGTATCACCAGTTTTTCAAGAACTACTATGATGTTCTTGTCAGAAAATCCCTCATCTTCAAAGACCCCTATAAATATGAACAAAAGGTTTCGACGATAGAAATTCCCCCGACGGGTCCTATAACCGATTCGGAGAAAATAAACGAGATGGGTATGCGACTATCCGCTTTTGAAACCCAGTTGGATTTCCTTAACAATTATTACCAGTTCAAGGTAGATGAGCTGGATCTGAAACAGGTCAAACTGCTTGCAAACCTGTGTCAGTATATCCTCTGGGACAAAATGTCCCCGACCTGCAATAATCTCAATACCCGGGTATTGAATGAAATTTCGGATAAAGTAAAACAGGGCTCCGATACTCTTTCAGCAGGAATACTTACCGACGCCCGGAACCAGATGACAGCCTCGTCGAGGGAGATCATGGCAGCCCTGAAAGACATAATGTTTTATCAAAAACAGTGCTATAAACAGGAGTTGAGGAGAGTCGTTATTCCGGCGGCGGGGATAGATCCCGGTACGGTACCTACTAACCGGGAAAATACAATGAAAAAAATAAAACGGGCCTTTGCGGAATCTAAGATCGGCACACCCTTCTATCCCGAGCTGGTAAACGAAGTTCTCGACGAAGACTATTCCCCCGGAGGTGAAAATCTGCGCAGAGACGTACTATCACAGCTCCAGGTTTCGAAGGAAGAAAAAGTAAAAAAAAGGTCGGTTGATTACAGAACAACTCTCATGGACGCCGTCAGGGCCATCGGGGCAGCCGGGCCGTCCTTGTACAATGCCGGGTTAAAACTCAACGATAATCTTATCCTTCTGCAATCGAAGAAAGCCTCGTTCTCCGAACGTCTCAGGCGATGGCTGCAAAAGCTCGTCCAAAAAAACGAACAATCCACGGTATACGAGGTGGAGTATTTCGATGAGAAAACATCTACCTCTAAGACAATGAGAATTGATTTGAAACAATTCATAGAAAAAACACTGAAAAAAGGCAAGCTCCTCAACACCCTTTCCAACCGGATGTCCACTCGTTTCCAGAAGCTGGAAAACGCCGATGAATCGGAGGTATACGGATTCCTCGAGAAACAGATCATGGAAACCCAGTCGATCTACCACACCCTTTCAGCGGTAGACACTTTTTTTAAAACAGAGGTTCAACGGGAAAAGCGAAAACAGGTCAAGGGGATAAAACTGGAGATTACCGCCGTCAAGAACAATCTGCTGAAGGCCAACCGGAAGCGTTACGAATACGTGTCCCGGCGGGAAGAGCTGGAACAGCTGAAAAAACTCGGGATCAATGTGGAGGAGGATTAAACCGTTCCCGTCCTGTAGATTCCGAGAACCCTGAAATCCTCGACCTCATCCTTGAGTCGCGCGGCCGCTTCCTCGAAAAGGTCCTTTTTCCCGGTTATATCCAGGTCAATATAAAACATGTACTCCCAAGGCCTGCCGGGTACGGGTCTTGACTCGAGTTTTTTCATATTAAGATCACGTTCTACCAGGATACTGAGGCACTTGAAGAGCGCCCCCGGCTTGTCGACCGCGGAAAAAACAAAAGAAACTTTATCCACATCCTCGGAGTCCGGCTCTTCGATTCGAGAACAAATAAAAAACCGTGTATAATTATTGGGGTTTGTCTCGATGCCTTCCTTGAGAATATCCAGTCCGTAGACCTCCGCGGCTTCCGCTCCCGCTATAGCCGCCCAATCGGCTCTGCCTTTTTCGGCGATATATGCCACGGATCCGGCCGTATCGTAAAAGGGCACCCGTTCCATATTGGGATATTCGTCCAGAAAGGCAGTGCACTGGGCCAGGCCCTGGGGATGTGAAAAAACTTTCGTTATTGCGCGGAGGTCCCGCCCCTTCTTCCCGATCAGGTTATGCACGATTCGAACCGTCTTTTCGCCGACGATTTTTACATCCGGGTACCGAAGTAAAAGATCGTAATTCTCGTGAATCGATCCGGCCAGGCTGTTTTCTATCGGGATAATACCGTATGTAGTCTTACCCTCCAGAACGGCCCGAAACACGTCTTCAAAGGAAGCACAGGGCATACCGGTATGGTCGAAGTGATAGAAATAACTATGCAGGGCATCCTCACTGTACGCTCCGTGTTCGCCCTGAAAGGCAATCTGTATGGTTTCGCCGGTGAAATCATGGCCGCCGACCTGCACCACATGTTTATCAGGCACATGCTCTATTTCTTTCCCGATAACCGGTGAGAGGGCTTCCAGGTCCCTCATGAGTTTCTCGAACTGAGCAGGGAAAAGGGATTGGGGCCCGTCGGAGAGAGCGTTATCCGGGTCTATATGGACCTCCACCATGAGTCCGTCGGCCCCGGCGGCAATACCGGCCAGCGCCATGGGGGGCACCTTTTCCCGTATCCCCGTAGCATGACTGGGATCGATGATGATGGGAAGATGGCTTAATTTTTTGATAACGGGAATTGCGGAAATATCCAGAGTGTTCCTGGTATAGGTTTCAAAGGTCCTGATTCCCCGCTCACAGAGGACAACCTGTTCGCACCCGTGGGCAAGGAGATACTCCGCGGCCATGAGCCACTCTTCAATAAGAGCGGACATACCGCGTTTGAGAATCACGGGGAGTCCGCAAGCGCCGACTTTTTTCAGGAGCTCGAAATTCTGCATGTTCCTGGCGCCGACCTGTAGTACATCCACGTATTCTTTCATCACGTCCGCCATCTCCGTCCCCACTATCTCGGAAACCACCGGCAGACCCACCGCGTCTCCCGCTTCACGCAGGTATTTCAGACCTTCCTCACCCAGGCCCTGGAAAGCATATGGACTTGTCCGGGGTTTGAAAGCCCCTCCCCTTAAAATGACCGCACCGGAGTTTCTGACAGCCTCGGCCGTCTTGAGCATCTGCTCCCGGGATTCAACGGCACAGGGACCCGCAATAACCGCGACCCTGTTTCCCCCGATTCTTACTCGTCCAACCGGAACAATGGTGGGTTCCCGCTTGAGTTCCCAGGACGCGAGTTTATAGGGTTTCGATATGGGAATGACTCTCTCGACACCCGGAAGAACTTCTACTTCCCGGGCGTCGAACTGGGCTAGACCGACAGCCCCAAGAACAGTCTCTTCCTCCCCGACGATTTCCCTTATACGGTAGCCCTTGGATTCGAGAAAACCTATAACGTACTTCTTCTCGTCGGGATGGATTGATTGGGAAAGTACTACTATCATAATCCGCTATTTTAAGGATTTAACGCGGGGTTGTACAGCTTTCACAAGGCGTTCTCCACCGGTATCCCGCCCGGTGGAGGGTTCTTTCATAAAGCTCTCGAGAAACCTGTGATCGAGTTCATCCCGGTAACTGACGATCTGTGAGATGTACTCCAGGGTAGAAACCGGGGCCCCTCTGCTCATGACCCGATGCCTGCCGGCGTTATACATGGCAAGGGCGACAATCTCGTTTTCCCCCGCGTTCAGGCAGTACCTCAGGTATTCCATGCCGTACCGGCTGTTCAGGTCTATGGAGTAAAAATCCGCTTCTTCCAGGTCCGGAAACGAACCGGAATTGAGTTGAAAAAGCCCGCGGTCCAGGGTTCCCTCGTTTCTGTTTATTGCGTAGGGATTGTACCGGCTTTCAACCCAGCAGAGGGAAAAGGCCAGGGAAAGGGGGATATCATTTTCATTCGCCGCCTCCAGGACAGCCCTGCTTATTTCCTCCAAACCGGTTTCGGCGGTATAGAATGCCACAACCTTTTCCCTGGTGGAGGTATTCCTGTAAAAGAAGAGTCCCGGGTCACCCTCGGTTTCGGGCATGACAACAGGCTTCTTCTCCAGGATGGAGGCTTCTTCGGTCTTGAAGGATTTTCCACCGTTATCACTCATCCTCGTCCTGGTACAGGTCACGAGGAACGACAACAAAATTATAAAAACAACTTTAGTAAAAAGTATGTATTTCCTCTTCATAGTGATCTATTTCCTAATTTCTCTGCATTTCTATTCAAAACGAGAGATTGTGCACTATTTCTCAAAAACGTCAAGCCCTTGAACCCTTCGCTCCCATGTTGACATATGAGCGTTCACCCAGTAAGATTTCATCGAGAATCCGGGACAGCATGTGCAGAACCCCATGAAAACAACAAAATTAGAAGCGCTGCTTCGTTTCTCAGTCAAATTTTTCCCGGTCATCCTCATATGTACCCTGGTGCTCACGGCCGTTCTAGGTTTTTTCGCCCTGAAACTCGAGATAGTTGCGGATGTCGAAAGCCTGATTCTAAACGATGATAATCCTCAAGGGTTTTCCGATAAAGCGTTTCTCAATTCCGATTATCTTATGATCGCCGTGGAGGGGAAAGACCTCTACACACCGTCTACTATGAAACGCCTCTCGGTATTCATCGATGAAGTCGGCAGCCTTGATAAAATTGCACAACCAATAAGCCCTTTTAATCAATATACGTTTGAAAAAAACGGCAGGCAACTCAAAATAGTCCAGTTTTCTCCTTCCGGGGGCGTTCCCGCGACGGATGACGAGATCGAGATATTCAGAGAACGTCTCCTGGCCGACCCGCTGGTCCGGGGGCTGCTGGTTTCTTCCGACGGGAAGGTCCTCTGTCTCCTTTTCCCATACAGTCCTATGGATGATTATTCAGACTTCATGAGAAAACTGGAACCCTCGATACACCGACTGGAAGAAGCGGTCCATGTGTATGTATCAGGCCCCATTCCCTTTGAACAGGCGATAAAAGAAAGGCTGATAGGCGATTTTTCCAGGCTTATTATTCTGAGCCTGGTGGTTATCCTTCTGCTGCTCTACGTCGGCTTCAGGTCATTGTGGATAACCCTGCTTCCCTTATTGACAGTTATTATCGGCACTATCTGGACCCTCGGGCTCATGTCCCTTTTCCACATACCAATCTCCGTTATCAGTGTCATGACCCCGCCCCTGGTTCTGACCCTTGGAACGTCCTATACAATTCATATCCTGAACCAGTATTTTCGGGATACCGGCCAAGGAAAGGAGGGGGGTGCACAAATCACGAGTTCGGTCTTTTCAGTGGGACGAACCATCGTTCTGGCATCCCTTACCACGATAATCGGCTTTTCCAGCCTTCTTATCACCAGGCTCCCCCAAACCAGGGAATTCGGAATTGCCACAAGCTTCGGGATACTTTCATGTGCCCTTCTGTCAATATTCATCTTTCCTGGATTATTGTCCAGGATACGCCGGCCCTCCGGCAAACAGCACGATATCGTTATGGAAGGGAAAATCGTCCGTCTGCTCGATGCGGCCGGCCGTCTCGCGCAACGCCGGAAAAGATGGTTTGCAGGCTTTATGATCATACTCCTCATCGGCTTCGGGTTCGCCATACCCGGCATCGAATACGATTCAAACTACCTGGGATATTTTTCCAAGAAAGAACAGATAATCCAGGATTTCTACTTTATCGCGGAACACCTGAGCGGAATCAACCAGATCCACATGGTTTTCGAAGGACCCCCGGAAGAAGAAGGCCTTTTCCTACGGCCGGAGGTTCTCCGGGCTATCGTCGAATTCGAGGATTCGTTGCGTTCGGAACCCTGTATAACCCACATTCTGTCTTTTCCGGGGTACATAAGGGAAATGAATAACACAATGACCGGAACCTATGAAATTCCGACCAACAGGGGGCTCATTCTTCTGTTGGCCAGGTATTTTACCGTACTTTCACGCAGCGATCCGGCAAACAGTATGCTGGGAGTCATGGCCAACGAGAATTTCACCCGTCTCGTAGGCTCATTCAGGACATTCGACAGGGAAGACGGCAGTTTTGTTTCCGAACAGGAAATGAGCGACATAATGTCCAGGGCGGAAGCTGCCGCAGAGAGGATTCTGCCACCCGGGATCACGGTTCGTTTTTCCGGAGGGAGCCTGCGGTATAAAAGCCTGTACGAAAAAACCAGGACCGACCAGGTTCGATCGACCCTGCTCGCTCTGACCCTTATTTTTATCGTGACCACAGTATTCTTTCGGTCCCTGCGATTCGGGGCCCTGACACTGCTTCCAATGGTTGTGGGTATAACATCCATGTATATTTTTATGGCCCTCACCGGTATTCCATTGGACATGACAACTCTCATGGTTTCCAGTGTAGCCATCGGCATAGGGGTGGATGATTCGATACATTTTCTCCTGCAGTACCGCAAACAACTATCAAAAACCTCCGACCGGGCGGAAGCCATCAGGAATACCCTGCATGTCACCGGGCGGCCGATCGTTCTTACGAGTGTATCGATTATCGGGGGTATCCTCGTTCTGACTCTTTCGAGCTTTAAACCTATACTCTATTTCAGCCTTCTCGTTTCCTTCACACTGCTGGCGACAACCCTGGGTTGCATATTTATACTGCCCGCCATGTTGAGCCTGGGAAAGACAACTCACCCTACTTATCCTTGACCTCGAAGAAAAAAACAGCTAATTTTGCTATATGAAGATTTATACGACCCTCATTCTATCGCTTTTGCTCATATTTTCCTCATGTTCGGTACAACAGGAAATAACTCTCAATTCCGAAGGCGGTGGCACCTACCGGGGCGACGTGCATGTTTCAGAAGTATTTTCAGACTACCTGGCCCAATTGTCATCCTTGAGCATGGAAGCATCGGAAGATTTCGTCCTTTTCGAAACGGAAAAAATTAAAGCCGATATAGAGAATGATGGGAGTGGAGTATCCGTGCAAGAAATATATCCAAAGGATGAGAACACACTCCATCTCGAGCTCACCTTCAACAGTATCGAAAAACTTGTACGCTCGGAAGAAGCCCTGTCCGCGGGGATTATCCGCCTTGAAGAATCATCCAACGGACAAAAAACCGTTTATATACACCTCGATCGGGACAATTATAAGGATCTGAATACCCTGTTCTCGGAAGAACAGAGCCTTGTAATGGACACCTTCGGACCGGAGGAAAACGAAGGCCTGACTGAAGAAGAATACCTGGACATGATGAGTTTTGCCCTGGGAGAAGAAGGCCCGGAATTGATTCTTTCTTCGACAATCGAAACCGAAATTACCGTAGAAGGCACCATTATTGAACAAAAAGGGGGAGTTCGAAAGGATAATACAGTTATCTTCCGGATACCGCTGATCCGTATATTATTACTCGATCAGCCCCTGGATTATTCCCTTACATTCAGGTAGAAAACCTTGAAAATACTCATAGCCGAAGACGAATATACGAACAGAAAACTCATGGAAATAAAACTGGCTCGGGCGGGAATTGAATTCGATGCCGCGGGAAACGGTTCGGAAGCCCTCGATTTATTCAAAAGGGGCGCCTATTCGGTGGTGATTCTCGATCAGTATATGCCCGGGATGAACGGTAACGAAGTGGCCCGGGAAATAAGAAAGAAGGATAGGGATATACCCATCCTGGGGATAACCAGCGACGAAAACCGGAAACCCCACATGATGAAAGACGGTTTTACCGACGTCTTCATAAAACCCCTTTTTAATCAGGATTACATTGAAACTCTGAAAAAATATCTGGAGTAGAGATACATGTTAAAACGCAGCATATTCCTTCTCATACTCCTTCTGCCGGCGGTCCTTGTCTTTTCCGAAGCGGATGAAACAAAAACCCTTACCGTCTGCTATTCCGCCACCGATTACCAGTGGGACCCTATTCATTCCTATACTTCCATCGAAGCCCAGTTATACACCGCAATATACGAAGGACTGGTGACATATCATCCTTTCACCCTGGAACCCGTCCCCGGTCTCGCCCGTTTCTGGGAGGTGCTCCCCGATGGAAAAACCTACCGGTTCTACCTGAGAGAAAATGCCAGATACTGGAACGGCGACCGGGTTACCGCGGAGCATTTCCGGGGCGCATGGCTTGCCCTTCTAGACCCGGAAGAGAAGGCGGAATATTCATCGCTTTTCGATATCGTCAAGGGAGCCTATGAATACAGAACCGGCCAAACGGACGATCGGGAAAGCGTCGCTATCAGGGTTGTCTCGGAGGATATTATAGAAATAGAGCTCACCGAACCGGCGGAGCATTTTCTCAAGATTCTCTGCCATCACAGTTTCTCACCCATCCATCCCAAGTTCCTCAAGCAGCGCAGATGGAAGGGGAAAACCGCCGTACTAAGCAACGGTCCCTTTTATGTGACCTCCTATTCGGAGGATGAAATAATCCTGGCAAAAAACAGGCTCTACTGGGACGCGGCATCGGTGGAGCTCGATAAGATACACATCATATTTACCCATGACCCGGTGGAAGCGGCGGAACGGTTTAACAATGGTGAGATAGACTGGGGCGGTGGAGGAATCGACTGGGGATCCATCGAGAATCCGAATTCCCTGGTCTTGAATCCTATGTTCGCCACCAGTTACCTTTTCTTTTCCTGTTCGGAACCGCCCTTTGATGATCCCGATGTACGACGGGGGTTGGCTCTGCTAATACCATGGGAACAGATCCGCACGGAAGAGTATATGCTCATACCCAGCTCAAGCCTCGTACCTGCCGTTCCCGGTTATCCTGAAGTGCAGGGAATAGTATCCCGGAATATCCAGGAAGGCCTGACGCTGCTGGATGCGACCGGCTTCGGAAGGGGGGAGAATACACCGAAATTGACGATACGCATCCCCGAAGGAGGAGATTTCCAGAGGATTGCCGGGATTATCCGGGATTCCTGGCAGGAACACCTGGAATGCCCGGTGGAAATAATAACTCATTCCTACCCGGGGTATTTTAATATTCTGAAAACCCGTCCTTACACCCTCGGAACCATCACCTGGATAGGAGATTTCGCCGATCCCCTGACATTTCTCCAGATGTGGACGAGTACGAGTAATCTGAATGACCCGGGATACAGAAACGAGAACTACGACACTCTCATCCGCGAATCCATGTCCCAGAGCGGTGGAGAGCGGTACGAAACCCTTCGCGTGGCGGAAGAACTCCTGTTGAGCGAAGCAGCGGTACTGCCCTTAAGTCACTATCCCGCATTGAATGCCATCGATATTGACATCATCGACGGGTGGTTTCCGAACCCATTGGATATACACCCCTTCAAATATATGCGTTTTATCGAACCGGAAATTCCTCCTTCGGTGGTTATGGCTCCCGGGTCCTTTGACTAAAAGGCGTTTTTTCGCTATACTTCCCCCATGAAACCCAACAGGAAAACAGCTACCACGTTCAAAGTCAATCAGGAAGTAGTGTATCCGCTTCAGGGTGTCGGACGTGTTGTAAATATAGAAAAAAAACTTTTCAAAGACCAGGAAATCCTGTATTACATCATCTATATCGAGGTATCCGACATGACAATTATGGTACCGGTAGATAAAGCGGAGGGGCTCGGTATACGGGCCATCGTGAGCAGCAAGGAATCCAATAAAGCCCTGGATCTTGTTGCACAGGAATATGAACCGGTTACCGCCGACTGGAAGATGCGTTACCAGATGAACCTGGATCTCCTCAAGAGCGGGAGTGTTCTGGACATTGCCACGGTTGTCAGGACCCTCTATCATCGAAGCAAAATCAAAGAGCTTCCCGTCCTCGAACGAAAGCTCTTCGACAGTGCTCTAAAGCTCCTTGTTGACGAGATATCCTTCTCCCTGAATAAAACGAAAGCAGAAGTGGAAGAGCTTATTTTCAGCAAGCTGGAATCCTGAACATGGCCTCTCCGGTGACCCCCGCAGGCTCGGCCGCTGCAATTATTGCCGCTGCCGGCAGAAGCACAAGAATGTCCGGGGGGAACAAAAAAGAGTATAGATACATCCTGGACGAACCCGTACTACGCAGGGTCCACAGAATCTTTATCGAAACAGGATTGTTTTCCCGGATTGTATGCGCCTGTCCCCCGGGAGACGAAGGGCTTGTTCGCGAATTACTCGAACTAGGGGAGGATGACGACAGGACCCTGATCGTTGCCGGCGGGAATACACGGCAGGAATCGGTCTTTACCGGTCTGTCGGCCCTGGAGTCATTTCATCCGGACTGGGTGCTGGTACACGATGGAAGCAGACCATGGATTACACGGAATCTCATCATTGATGTTTTTATCGAAACACAACGCTCCGGTGCCTGCATCCCGGTGGTTTCCCCTGTAGACACACTTATTACCCTCGATGAAGATAATAACACCGCCTCGTACCTCGATCGAAGCCTTATCTACCGGGTACAGACACCGCAGGGGTTCCATTTTCCGACTCTGTTCAAGGCCCACGCGGACGCTTCTTCCGACGGGCGTGTGTACAATGACGATTCCGAATTATTCAGCCGGTACGCAGGCACGGTGCATACTATACCCGGCGATCCGGAAAACCGGAAAATTACCTACCCCGGTGATATCTGAAATCCCGCGGGAGAAACAAGGGGGACACCAGTGAGGATCGGCTTTGGATACGATATACATCGGCTTGTAAAAGGACGCAACCTGATGATCGGTTGCTTTCATGTTCCCTGTCACACGGGGGAAGAAGCCTACTCCGACGGTGACGTACTCGTGCACGCCATGATCGACGCTCTCTTCGGGGCCGCGGCTATCGGTGATATCGGTTCTCACTTTCCCTCGACGGATCCACAATGGAAGGATGCACCCGGCTCCAGGTTGCTAAAAACAGCCCTGGACATGGTTCGGGAAAAGGGATATGTCTGCAGGCAGGCGGATACGGTTGTCATCCTCCAAAAGCCCCGGCTCAGGCCGTATATCGATACAATACGTTCACATCTTGCAGAAATAATGATCGACACACCATTTGAATGTATATCGGTGAAGGTAAAAACAAAGGAAGGCTGTGGAGAAGTCGGCGCCGGCAGAGCCGTAGAAGCCTACGCCGTCACGCTGCTCGAGGAAGCATGAAAGACAAAATCCCCTGGGATACAATTATTACTGTTCTCAGAACATCGGTCGGGAAAGCGCCGCTTCCCTCGGTTTCCGAAATAGCCCTTGCCAAACCGGACGCCTTCAGGATACTGATATCGACCATGATTTCCCTCCGGACCAAGGACGAGGTAACCGCCGGGGCGGCCGGGCGGTTGTTCGAAAAAGCTGCAACGCCTGAGACCCTGTCGGAACTATCGGTAGAAGAAATCGGCGAACTCATATACCCGGCGGGGTTCTATCGAACCAAGGCAAAGCACATCAAGGAGGTTTCTCTCATCATACGGGATAATTTCGCCGGCCGGGTCCCCGCCGACCGGGATGCCCTCATGGCCCTTCCCGGTGTTGGTGCGAAAACCGCAAATCTTACCTTGAACCTGGGTTTCGGAAAAGAAGCTATTTGCGTGGATACGCATGTTCACCGAATCTCGAACCGGACAGGATGGGTATCCACCCGTCGTCCGGAAGAAACGGAGACCTCACTTATGGCCATCCTGCCCGGTCACTACTGGATCGAAATCAACGAACTACTCGTCCGGTTCGGTCAGACCGTCTGTACCCCCGTTTCTCCCTTCTGCAGCCGGTGCAGCATCCGCCCGTGGTGTATACAGAGAGATGTAATCCGATCCAGGTAAGGTTTTATGTCTTTTCATCGAGCTCCGCAATCAATAATGTCTTGGGATCGAGTTTTAAATTCATCTCCTTGAGATCTATTCTATCGTGATCTTTGACGACCTGGAGATGGACATAATCACCACTGTATTCCAGGGTTATAACAATAGCCAAAGAATCAAGATGGGGTAAAACAATACGAGGTATACCCCGTTCGTCAAAGAGAGGTTCTTCACCTTTAAGGCTCAGACTGAACCAGACTTCGAGATCGGTCTGGGCGGCGAAATTTTCAACGGCCCGGAGATCTTCGGCTTCGGCAACCTCGACATTATACCCGTCAAAAATGATGCAGTCTGCGGCAAAATGTCCTTCCTGTATCATTGCCCGGAGACTTTTGAGGATATTCTCCGTTTTAGGCCCTTCCTGGTTAAAATTCATAATGACGCGGTTTTTGACTAGTTCATCATGGACATCCACAGCCGATTCCAGATTTCTCTTTCGCGCAATCTCCCGGAAGATATCCTCGTACCAGGTTATGATATGATCCACCCTGGATGAGAAGGATACGTGTATTACATGCTTTCCCTGGAGGAGTTTATCCGTGGCAATATGGACGAGGCAGGCGGTTTTACCGACACCCTTTCTCGAAGCAACGACGCCTATATTTCCTTTTCCCAGTCCACCATGTATTGACTTTTCAAAAATTCGTAGGGGACTGCGTCGTATCAATTCGGACTTAACCATGCGTGTTCTCCTTATTATTTCTTTTTATCGCCGAGGGTTTCAATTAGTTCTTCGGTTATAGATACCGGAACCCGGCCGTATTTCAAGAATTCCATGGAAAATTCCGCTTTACCCTGGGAGAGTGATCGCAGAGCCGTAGAAAATCCGAACATTTCACTCAGCGGGACTTCGGCGTCAACGGTAAAAAAGGAAACTTCTTCCTGGGTGCTTATAATCACTCCCCGCCTCTGATTGAGACTGCCGAAGACATTACCCTGAAACTCCGTCGGAGCTTCCACCGTTACCTTCATGATGGGTTCAAGAATTTTAGGCGCGGCTTTTTTGTACACTTCCCGAAATGCTCCGATGGCGGCCTGCTGAAAAGCTATATCCGATGAATCCACCGAATGACTGGTGCCGTCATTTATAACAACCCTGACACCGGTAATCGGAAAACCGATCAAGTCACCCTTGGTAAGGGCTGATCGAAATCCTTTATCACAGGATGGAATAAATTCGGTAGGAATCGCTCCGCCCTTCACTTCATTGACAAAATCGTATTCCCCTTCATCAAAAGGTTCGATATATCCTGCAATCCTGGCGAATTGTCCGGAACCACCGGTCTGCTTTTTGTGCGTATAGTCGAACTCCGCAAGCCGGCTGATGGTTTCCCTGTAGGCGACCTGGGGCTGCCCCGTTTCTACCGCCGCCTTATATTCCCGGCGCATCCGTTCTACATACACATCGAGATGCAATTCTCCCATTCCTTGGATAATGGTTTCGTTGGACTCCGGGTCAACATGCGTTTTAAAGGTTGGATCTTCTTTGGTAAAGCGGTTCAAGGCTTTTGCCATATTACCCTCGGATTTCCTGTCCGCGGCTTTGAGCGACAGAGAAATGACGGGAGTAGGTACATACATCGAAGTCATGGAATAATTCAAGGAGGGGTGAACAAAGGTATCGCCTGAGGCACAGTCGATTCCGAAGAGCGCCACGATATCACCCGCTGTTGCTCCCTGTATGTCTTCCATGCTGTCGGAATGCATACGAATAAGTCTTCCTATCTTGAGTTTTTTCCGGCTCCGACTGTTGTACACCTCGTCTCCCTTCTTAATGGAGCCCTGGTATATCCGAATATAGGTCAGCTGGCCGTATTGTCCTTCTTCGAGTTTGAATGCCAGAGCCACCAATGGGGCATCGTCGTCGGCTATAAGTTTTACCGGTTCTTCATCCCGGTCCAGATCCAGGGCGAAATTTTCCACTTCAGAGGGATTTGGGAGATAATCAACCACCGCATCCATAAGCGGCTGGACTCCCTTGTTACGGTAGGCACTCCCGATAAAAACGGGTGTAAGCTCCCGCCGGATGGTGCCGTTCCTTACGGCCCGGTATATGAGCTCTTCGGTAACCGAATCATCCATCACAGCTTCCATGAGTTCATCACAAAACATACTTGCCTCGTCCAGCAGTTCTTCCCGTCGTTTCCGGGCTTCCGGTTCCAGGTAAGCAGGGATATCCTTTTCTACAACAAATTCTCCGTTCTCTCCCTCGAAATAGAGAGCCTTCATCTTAACAAGGTCTACAATACCCTCGAATTTACTCTCGAGACCTATGGGCAGTTGCATAAGCACCGCATTATGACCCAGCTTTTCCTTCAACTGCTTGTGCACCCGGAAAGGATCGGCCCCGGTACGGTCACACTTGTTAATAAATGCAAGCCGCGGAATATTATATCGCTTCAACTGCCTGTCCACGGTAATTGACTGGGACTGTACCCCCCCGACGGAGCAAAGAACAAGGATAGCGCCGTCTAGTACCCGTAGCGCTCGTTCTACTTCGATGGTAAAATCGACATGTCCCGGTGTATCAATGATGTTTATGGGATTACCCTTCCACACGACATTCGTCGCGGCCGATGCAATAGTTATTCCCCGTTCTCTTTCCAGTTCCATGGAATCCATCGTAGCCCCTACGCCGTCTTTTCCGCGAACTTCGTGAATGGCGTGTATCTTTTTACAGTAGAAAAGCATACGTTCCGTCAGAGTAGTCTTTCCCGAATCGATGTGGGCACTGATTCCCAGGTTTCTCATCTTTTCCAACATATCCATATCTATTCCTTCACCAGCAATTATAGGCCTTTCAGTACAAGAATGCTACTTCCTGCTCTTTTATGCGGTTGTCATGATTTTTAGGCAGAAAAATGACGAATTTCGAGCCTCGCGCAGGTTCACTGGAAACCTCTATCGACCCCCCGTTTGCTTTAATAAAATCCATGCAAAGAACCAACCCGAACCCTGTACCTTTTTCTCCTTCAGTCCCCGGCCGGGAAAATTCAGCATCGATTTTAAAAAGCTTTTTCATATTTGCCGGGTCTATTCCTATACCCGTGTCTTCCAGGACAATCTCAACCATGTTTTGTCTTTCACGACCTGTAAGGGTTATCCGGCCTCCTCGAGGGGTGAATTTAACCGCGTTTGATACAAGATTCCTGAGAACGGTATCCAACATATTATAATCCACCCAGGCATGAAGTTCTTCCGGAACGTTATTCTCTACAGAAAGCTGTTTGGAACGGAATTTTTCCGCAAAAAGAAATATACTCTTATCCATAATAAGTCGGATATTAACAAGCTCGGGTTCTACACGAATTGAATGGGTCTGTAATCTCGACCATTCGAGAAGATTGTTGAGTAGATTGAAAGCATTATTCGTAACGGTGTCCAGCTCATGTAATACAATATTTATCTGTTCTCCGTCATTGTCTTCCAGGGCTTCCCGGATCAGGGAAGAAGAAGATTTCAAAGAAATAAAAGGTCCTTTGAGATCATGAGCGATAATCGAAAAAAAACGGTCCTTTGTCGCATTACTCTCACTCAATTCCGCACTTACTTTTTCCAGTTCACTCAGCATCATATTAATATTTGAAGCAAGCCCGGTTAATTCGTCGTCGCCGGAGAGTACGACCCGCTGTGAATGATCACGGAGGCTTCCTATAACCTGCACCTGGTCGGCGATATAGGTAATACGCATAAGAATTTTGGAGTCCAGGAGGTAGAAAAAGATGATAAACAAAACGAGGAATATAATACCGATAGATATGCTGAGATAATTGAGCGTGAGAATTCCACGATTATAGATATCCCGGGGCATGCGGAGATTCAGAGCCCCTACCGGGTTCCCCCGGATGTCGTTAATGAGAAGGTATGCCTCCGCTCTGCCCTCCAGGGCGAAGCGTGCGGCGAACGGATATGAAGCCGATAGTTCCGGAACCTGGGAACGAATGGCTTCTCCGTGTTCGGCCAGGGATAAGACCGAAACATCAAGGCGGGTTCTTATTCTGATTGTCTCCTCCACTTTATCATCCAGATACCGTCCCATAAGAAGGTATCCGCGGCAGTTATCGCTCTCCCCGCCGGCCCGGACCGGTCGTACCGCAACAAGAAACAGTCCATCCTTGAGGGCAACGATACCGCGTACTCCGGAATAACCGGTATCCTGAACAAGGGGAGCATCATGGGTAAAAAGGCGTTGTAATTCTTCCGGCAGTTGAAACGGATCATCCGTGTCCGGACCGGGTCCCCGGGAATATACAATGTTCCCTTCTCCGTCCAGAAATACAATAATCGTGTTCAACTGGTTCAAGGGACCGGAGGGTGTAAGGTTTTCATCAATGAAATTTTGATTTCGGTCATTGATAAACTTGCATGTATCCTCCCAGTAGGCCCAGTCACGAACAAGAACATCGATACGGTCTATCTCTGCATTCAAGGCATTCTTTGCCCGGTCAATATCCGTTTCAATAAACTGTTTCTCCAGCTTTATATGCCCCTGTAGGACTATAAAATAAGAAACGAAGGAGATGGTAATAAATAGGTACATGCCCGTCAGTGCAAGAGTAACTAGGCTTGTCTTTCGCAGATTCATATATAACCACGATTACTATACAAAAAGAGCCGAAGGGAAACAATAGCAACGTGCGAGTGTAATATTCCAGCCGATGTAATAATCTGTTCCACACTTTATTATTTTTAAGTAATATACTACCTTCTTGAATGCAGGAAAGGGGAGCCGAGATATGACATCCGATAAAAAAAATAGATATCTCGATGTACTTAAACAGCGGGTTATCATCTTCGACGGTGCCATGGGTACGGGCCTTCAGCAGCAGGACCTTCGGGAAAAACACTTCGGAGGCAGCCGTTATTCCGGATGTTACGATTACCTGTCAATCTCCTTTCCCGAGGCCGTGGAAAAGATACACCGCGGCTTCCTCGAAACCGGCGTGGATGTTATAGAGACAAACACCTTTCGATCCAACAGGGCGACTCTTCACGAGTTCGATCTTTCAGACAGGGTCTTCGAAATAAACCGGGCGGCGGCCGAGCTCGCGGCAGCCCTGGCCGCCGAATATTCTACGGCTGAGCACCCGCGGTTTGTAGCCGGATCCATGGGGCCCAGCGGTATTCTGCCCTCCTCCGCGGAGAGCCCGCAGGGGCCCGCGGCCTTCGACACCCTGGTCGATATTTTCGCGGAACAGGCCGGCGGTCTTATTGCCGGAGGAGTAGATGTTCTCCTCCTGGAAACCTCCCAGGATCTCCTCGAAGTAAGGGCTGCTATAGAAGGGTGTCGCCGGGCTTTTAATGAAGGGGATATCCTTCTTCCCCTCCAGGTACAGGTAACCCTGGATACAAACGGCCGGATGCTCCTTGGGACGGATATCGGAGCAGTCCTCACCAGCCTGGGGGGGCTTCCCCTGGATATCCTTGGGATAAACTGTTCCACCGGTCCGGATCATATGCGTACACCCGCCGAATTTCTCTGCATGCATTCCCCAAAACCGGTATCCGCCATCCCCAACGCGGGAATGCCCGTAAACCGGGGGGGAAAGGCCTACTACCCCCTCCAACCGGAAGATTTTGCCGCCGCTATGGAGGTTTTTGTAAAAGACCTGGGAGTAGATATTGTCGGCGGATGCTGCGGTACCACGCCGGAACACCTGTCCGCACTTACCTCCCGGCTGCAGGGAGTAAAACCGAAACAGCGAACCACAAGCTGGGAGGATCATCTTGCCTCGGGTGTAAGCGCGGTAAAAATGAAGCAAATACCGCCTCCCCTGATAATCGGTGAGCGGTGCAACCCGCAGGGGAGTGCAAAATTCAGGAAAATGCTGCTGGAGGAACAGTATACCGAGGCAGTTGAAACCGCGCGGGAACAGGTCGAACAGGGAGCCCATGCTATTGATATCGCCACCGTGTTGAGCGAACTCCGAAATGAAAAAGAACGCATGGTTACTCTCGTACACCGTTTTACCGCCGAAGGAATAGACGCCCCCCTGGTGATAGACAGCACTGATCCGGATGTAATGGAAGCCGCCCTTAAAGCCGCCCCGGGCAGATGTCTTCTCAATTCCACGCACCTCGAAGGCGGTGAAGACAAGGCAAAACACGTTTTTACCCTGGCCAAACGTTTCAATGCCGCGGTGATGGTCCTCACTATCGATGAAGAAGGAATGGCGAAAACTGTTGAAAGAAAAACAGCCGTTGCCCGGCGGTTATACGGGATGGCGGTGGAAGAGTATAATCTCCCCCCCGGAAGTCTTGTCTTCGATCTTCTCACCTTTACTCTGGCGACCGGTCAGTCCGAATATATGGACTCCGCCCTGGCTACCCTCCGTGCAGTCCGGGAGCTCAAAACACTGCTTCCGGGGGTCTACACATCCCTCGGCATATCAAATGTATCCTTCGGTTTCCGGAAACCGGCCCGTCGGGTCCTGAACAGCGTTTTTCTCTACCATGCCGTGCAGGTAGGCCTCGATATGGCCATCCTTAACGCCTCCGAGATTATACCATACCCGGACATTCCCTCCGCCGAACGCCGAGCCGCGGAAGATCTGATATTCAATACCCGGGACGAAGCCCTTAACCGTTTCATTGAACTATTCGAAGATCACCCGGTAAGAAAACGGGAGGAAAAGGCCGAAGAAGAGCAGGCGGAAACAGTAGAACCCGGAACTATTCTGAGAGAACATATCCTCAAGCGGCGAAAACAGGGACTAGAAGAACACGTGGAAGCCCTTATCGGTTCAAAAAAAGGCCCCGAAGCCGGCAAAGAAGCTCTTCGGGCCGTTAATGACATCCTGCTGCCGGCCATGAAAGAAGTAGGGGACCGGTTCGG
>CAYPIQ010000030.1:0-35794 GCA_964410865.1 uncultured Spirochaetales bacterium
TTATCTAGGAGAAAGTTACGTCTCAAATATGGGGCTCATAGCTGCAAAAGTCGAGCTCTAATCGTAAAGATTGTAAAGGGGCTTAAAGGGATGTTTGGGTCGGTATGGGGGGTGAAAAACCCTCACACTTGCACTATATTATGAGAATATTCCAAATTCTAATTTGACATAAACTATATTTCAGGTGTTTAATAATAGAGATAAAAAAATTTATTATCTACAGGAGGTTCTATTTATGGATGCGATACTTATAATGATTATCGCTTTCGTGGGATATCTGTTGGCATACAGATTTTACGGAAAGTTTGTCGGCCAAAAGATATTCAACCTGTCCAATGCCAACAAAACACCATCACACGAGTACCAGGACGGGACTGATTACGTGCCGACAAGGAAGGGGATCGTTTTCGGTCACCACTTCACGTCCATCGCCGGAACAGGCCCTATTGTCGGGCCGGCTATCGGTATTATCTGGGGATGGGTCCCCGCACTGATATGGGTTCTGGTCGGTACCATCGTCATGGGGGCCGTTCACGACTTCGGTGCCCTGGTATTGTCGATGAGGAACCAGGGAAAGTCCATCTCCGAAATTACATCCAAGTACATCAACAACAGGACGAGGACAATCTTCTTCATTGTTGTCCTCCTGGAACTGTGGATCGTTATTTCGATCTTCGCGATGATCATCGGCATTATCTTCAGCATGTATCCCCAGTCGGTCTTGCCTGTGTGGTGCGAAATACCCATCGCTATCCTGCTCGGATGGGCAATCTATAAGCGGGGTGCCGGGGTAGGTGTATCGACTCTGATTGCGGTTGTTGTAATGTATGTCACCGTTGTGCTGGGACATTTCCTGCCCCTGGCCATGCCGAATATCGGCGGCATGCCGCCCACCGGCTCATGGGTTATCATCCTGCTTATCTACGCCTTTATTGCATCTACTCTCCCGGTTACCACGCTGCTGCAGCCGAGGGACTACATCAATGCGTGGCAGCTCTTTATTGCCATGGCCTTGTTGGTCGTGGGCGCCCTGGCTTCCGGATTCGCAGGTAAAATGGAAATTGTAGCCCCCGCAGTCCAGGCAACTCCGGCTGAAGCACCGAACCTTTGGCCGTTCCTCTTTATAACCATCGCCTGCGGCGCTATTTCCGGTTTCCACAGTCTTGTAGCCTCCGGAACAACGCCCAAGCAGGTGGATAAGGAAGAAGACGCCATGATGGTGGGTTACGGTGGCATGGTCATGGAAGGAATGTTGGCCACCGTCGTAATTATTGCCGTGGCCGCCGGTATCGGTATGGCGTATACCACGAAAGACGGGGCCGTTCTCACCGGCGTCGCCGCCTGGAATACCCATTACGCCTCCTGGGGAGCCGCGGCGGGCCTGAACTCAAAAATCGCCGCGGTGGTTATCGGTTCGGCAAATATGATTGCGACCCTGGGCGTACCGAAGGAAATAGGCATCGTCATCATGGGCGTATTTGTCGCGTCCTTTGCGGGAACGACCCTCGATACGGCAGCCAGGCTACAGCGTTACGTTGTCCAGGAGCTGGCTTCGGATATTAAGCTCGGCTTCCTGACCAAGAAGTACGCCGCCACCGCCTTTGCCGTTATCACCGCCGCTATCCTCGCCTTTGCAACAGGAGCAAATGGTACCGGTGCTCTGACGTTATGGCCTCTCTTCGGCGCCACGAACCAGGTTCTCGCAGGCCTCGCCCTCGTTACGATTACAATTTACCTGAAGAGAAAGGGTGGCGCCAAATACCTGGTCTCGGGAATTCCCTGTGTCTTCATGCTGGTCATGACCATATGGGGTCTTATAATGAACGAGCAGAACTTTATCAGCGCGGGGAATGGGCTGCTCTACGTAGTCAATGCCGTTGTTATTATCATAGCAATTTGGATGGTATTAGAAGGACTTGTTTCCTTCGGGCGAAGCACACCCATCGAAGCGGCTGAAGCATAAAGGATAATTGCGTTTGAAGGGGAGTATTCTTTCCGGACACTCCCCTTGCATTCCCGTCGATTAAAGAATGGAACATTAAAATGAATAATGAGACACGCACTGTGCTGCAGCGGTTGAAGGGTGTGTTCGCTGTCTGTGCGGTACTGGATTCAGCTGTTTTTATCCTTATATTTTTACTTCACCGGTATGGAATTACCTCGTCGATGTATACCGGAAACCTCTGGATACTTGGAATCATATTACTTGTGCTGACCACGGCTTTCTGTGTTGCAATTCCTATCCTGGCGCGGTCCATATACGTCTCCCGGACTCTGAAGGAACGTAGATTCAGCCTGGAAGGGTATATACGGATACAGATACGCCTGGTCTTTCTGTCCCTGGGAGGGGCCTTGTTCGCCGCCCTGGCGTACCTGTTTTTGGTGCCAAAACTCCACCTCTATGCGTCCATGATTGCGGCCCTGTACGGGGTATATAGCGCAATACCGTCGAAGAAAAAAATACAGGGCGAGATAAATTATTTCAGTACAAAATGCAGATGAAAAAGCTTAATCGCATCATTTCCGGCATCCGCCGGTTCTTCCAGGACATGCGGGAGGTTAACAGGGACAAGGCTACAGGCATTATCGAGTATGAGGTTAAACAGATGGAAAACATTTTTTCCCTTATGGTCTGTGGATCCTTTATCGGCATGCCGTCTCCACCGGTCCATATTACCCTGCAACTTCT
This sequence comes from uncultured Spirochaetales bacterium, assembly GCA_964410865.1. GTDB lineage: Bacteria > Spirochaetota > Spirochaetia > JAFGDJ01 > JAFGDJ01 > JAFGDJ01. Next base: position 2,690 of record CAYPIQ010000030.1, read on the forward strand.
CCCCCTCATGAACAGGGAAGTCATGCAGCTCTTCGACAGCATCACCACGGCAAAGGACGCCCTGGGTGAATTATCGGGAGTTTTAGGAGAACCATAATTACCATGAAAATAGTTTTTTTTACCGGAAAAGGCGGAGTGGGAAAGTCCACCAACTCGGCAATTCATGCCGTTAAACTTGCAGAAGAAGGCCACCGAGTTCTGCTCGATTCCATAGACCCCGCGCATAACCTGCACGATATTTTCGGGACAGACCTTTCGAGAAAGCCAAAGGAATTATCAAAAAATCTGCATGTCATGGAAACGGAGCTGCAGGTCTGGGTAAAAAAATACCTGAAAGACATGGATAGTGAATTCAAAAACGTCTATAAATATATGGAGGCGTTCAATCTTCATAAATATTTCGATATTCTCAAGTACAGCCCCGGAATAGAAGAATACGCCGTTCTACTGGCCCTGGAAGATACCGTGAGAACGTATGGGGATATGGACTATATTATTTTTGATACGCCGCCCACGGCCCTGACGATAAAGTTCCTTGCCCTGCCAAGGGTTTCGCTTTTATGGTTAAAGGAACTCTCATCCTTCAGGGAACAGATACTGGAGAAGAAAGAGATAATTTCAAAGATAAAACGTAGAAACCGCGAGGTCCACAGAGACCCGGTACTCGGCAGGATAGAAACACTGATTGAACGCTACCAAAAACTGGCGAAACTCTTTTCCGATCATCAACAGACATCGGTGATTATTGTGCTCAACACCGACCGTCTGTCCCTTATGGAATCAAAGGATATCTTCCGGGAAGTCAAGGGCTTCGATATGCACATTGCTTCCATCATCCTGAATAAATTCGAGGGAAACAGTAATTACCTTAAAACCCTGGCCGGTCACTTTGAAGATACCGAGATTCTGACCCTCCCCAGGTACGAGGAGGAACCCATCGGGATAGAAGCCCTGTTATCGATAAAGGCTCCGGCGATACTGTAACCGGTATTTACCGCAGAAGAGTATCCAGCCAATCAACGACCTCCGGCAAGCTTCCGCAGAGGCAGAAGGTCGAACGCAGGATTTCCTCCGACGGGTGTTTTAGATCAGGAACTGCTACAACGTTAATCATTGAAATGGCCTACCGTGCTTTTCAGTAGTATTCCGGGAAGAGCGAAGCTATCCCATCTCCGGAGGCGTTGCATATGCCCCTTTCGGTAATCAGCCCCGTAACCAACCGAGCCGGTGTTACATCAAAGGCGTAATTTACCGCCGGGGACGATCCCGGGCATAAAAGCACTTTACAAACATCACCCGCGTGCAGCCCTGAGATATAGCGGACCTCATCCTGATCACGCTCTTCGATGGGAATATCCATACCGTTATCCAGGTCCCAATCGAAGGTGGATGACGGCAGGGCGACATAAAAGGGTATCCGGTTGTCATATGCGGCCAGGGCTTTCAGGTAGGTTCCGATCTTATTAGCCACGTCCCCGGAACGGGTGGTCCTGTCACTTCCGACAATGACCATGTCCACCATCCCCTGTCTCATCAGGTGACCGCCCGTGTTGTCGGCGATAACGTGATGCGGAATACCATGAGAGGCAAGCTCCCAGGCAGTCAAACGGGCGCCCTGGTTTCGGGGCCGGGTCTCGTCGACCCAGACATGAACATGTATCCCCTTGCCTGCGGCCTCATATACCGGGGCCGTGGCCGTACCGTAATCGACAAAGGCAAGCCACCCCGCATTGCAGTGGGTCAGAATGTTTACCGGTGCGCCCTTTTTTGCCGCGGATATTTCCTCTATCAGCGGAAAACCATGTCTCCCAATGCTCCGGCAGGCCTCGGCGTCCTCATCGGCGATTGCTTCAGCGGTTTCCAGGGCTACCTTACGTTTTTTCGCAACGGAGTAACTACCCTCCATTGCCCTGAGCTGCCGTTCCACCGCCCATTCCAGGTTTTTGGCCGTGGGGCGGGTAGCCTTCAGACGTTCGGCGGCCTTCAGCATGTCCGCATCGAAGCCGGCTTCCGCCGCATGGAGGGAGGCGATATACATGCCGTAACCGGCCGCCGCTCCGATCAGTCCCGCACCCCGGACCCACATGTCCCGGATTGCCCGTTCGAAATCTTCGAGGGTCCTGAGTTCGACAACAACGAATCTGTAGGGCAACTGACGCTGATCGATGGCTTTCACCACCTCCGGGTTTTTCTCTTCTATCCAGATTGTCCTGTAGTGTGTTTCTCCGACTTTCATGGATGGAATCGTACCGGGTTTTACTTTTACATGCAAGGCTTGGAAGTGGTGTAGGAAATCCATGTCCACTTCCTATTACGAAAATAGCCGCACCGGGCTGTTTTCATCCTTTCGGTTGCCGCGCGGCGGCATGAGCAACTAATACGAAAATAGCCGCACCCGGCTGTTTTCATCCTTTCGGTTGCCGCGCAGCGGCATGAGCAATTAATAAAAAATGGTGAACTCGATTTTAAACTATTCGCCCTGGGAAAAAGCTCAATAACAAAAACAGCCCCGGTTTCCCGGGGCGGCGTTGAGGAATCTCACAGGGAGACCTCACATGTACACACAGAACATCATCCTTCCATTTCTTCCAGTTGTGCCCGGGTAGTCGGAATCTCGACTTTACCGGCTTTCATGTCCGCAATGGTCTGGTCGACCTTGTCCTTGACGGCCTGAGGAACCATGTCGTCGAAACCGTGGAAGGGGGCAATACCGGTGGCGTCTTCGTTGATACCGAAATACTTGTTCGTACCGCCTTCGAAGGTGCCGTTAACGACCGACTCGATAACCAGATAGGTCGTGTGCACGATCTTCTTTTCCGCGGAGGTAAGGACGGTATCCGGTGCCACACTGTTCTGATCGACATCGACACCGATAGCCAGTACGCCGCGCTCTTTAGCCGCGTTAATAGCCCCGAGACCGGTAAGCCCGGCGGCATGGAAAATGATATCCGCGCCCTGATCAATCATCGCAAGGGCAGCTTCTTTACCCTTTGCCTGGTCTACGAATGAGCCGGAAGTAACACTCAGGACTTCGCACTCCGGGTTAACCGAATGTACACCGGCAATGAACCCGACCTCGAATTTTTCAACCGGCGGAATGAACATTCCGAGAACAACACCAAGGACATTGGCATCATTCAGCTTGGGAGATGCATCCGCGTATTCTTTGGTCATGAGTCCGGCTACCACACCGGCCAGGTACCCCGCTTCGTGTTCGTTGAAGGAAATACCCAGAACGTTCTTCGGGGCCGTCTCGGGGTCTACCCAGATATCAATCCCCGCATAGTAGGTATCGGGGTTATTTTGCGCTGCCTCGATTATTGCGTCGGCCATGAGGAAACCTACCGCAAAAACAAGGCCGGCGCCATCCTCGGCAAGTCCGCTCAGGTTAGGCACATAATCCGTCTGCTGCTTCGATTCTATAACCCGGGGTTCTATCCCGAGTTTTTCCTGCGCCATCAAGAGGCCGTTGTAAGCCCCGTCGTTAAAGGACTTGTCACCCAGACCGCCAACGTCGGTAGCCATACCGACGATCATAGGTTCTTCTTCTGCCTCGGCCGGTGCCGCTTCTTCTTTTTTCCGGCAGGAAGTAAAGAGCATTCCGGTAGCAACCAGCAGAATTAATGCGATGCTGAGTACACTAAGAAGTCTTTTTTTCATTACATTCTCCTCCTAAAAATAGTTCTCTAATATTGAATCGGGTGGTTCCCGGATTCAAACACATATTTACTCATCGATTTTCTCGATGATAAAATCTTTGCCGTCCTCCTTCGGGGGTCTGGACTTTCTCACCAGGCCGGCGATGGCAGCGACACAGGCAATGTACGGGAAAATAATGAAAATTTCCTCCGGTACCGGGAGGAGTTTTGTGACCTGGAATCGAACCTGCAAGCCGTCGGCAAAACCGAAAAACAACGATGCAAGAAAGGCTCCTATGGGATTCCACCCGCCCGAAATCATTGCCGCCAGGGCGATAAATCCCTTCCCATTACTCATACCCTCGGTAAAGGAAACATTATTCTCTATGGCGAGATAAGCCCCGGCAAGCCCGGAGGTAAAACCGGAAATCAGGACGCCCAGGTACCGCATCTTGTAGACGGAGACACCGATGGTCTCCAGGGCCAGGGGATGTTCACCCGCGGCACGTATATGGAGCCCTAGCTTTGTTTTCTTCAAGAAAAAGAAAAAAGCAAATACCAGGATAAACGAAAAGTACACGATGGGCGTCTGATTGAAGAGAACCGGGCCAAGGACCGGTATCCTGGAAAGACCCGGGATAGCCCACTGATATTCCGCCAGGCTCTTTGGGATAGCGTCCGTTGTTCCCGGATGTCCATAGAACAGTACCATGAGAAACCGGACGATACCGAAGGCAAGGATATTCAGCACCGCCCCGGACACAACATGATCAAGATGGAGTGAGACCGTGGCCGCGGCATGAATCAGGGAAAAGACGCCTCCTGCAACCACCCCGGCAATAAGTCCCAACCAGGGGTTCCCGGTTGCCAGGGCCACCGCTGTAGAGAAGAAAGCCCCGATAATCATGATCCCTTCCATGGCGATATTTACGATTCCGGAACGTTCGCAGATGGTAGCACCAATAGCAGCCAGGGTGAGCGGTGTCGAGAGGCGGATCGTAGCTATAAGGAGATTCGTATTAAAGATAGAACCCAAACCGTTCATCCCTTGGCCTCCTGCTTCCGTTCTCTTCGTTTTTTAAGCTTGACACCGATGAAGGAGTAAATATACCGTGCGACAATAAGAAACAGGATAATTCCCTTGATAATCTCGACGATGGAGTTGGGAGTCTGCTCTGTCCTGGTCATATACTGTCCGCCGGCATCGAGGGCACCCCAGAGCAACGATGTAAAGATTACACCCAGGGGATGGTTCGATGCCAGAAGGGCTACGGAAATACCGTTCCAGCCGTAGTTTGCCTGGAGGTTCTCGAACATCTTGTGATCCAGCCCCAGTACCTGATTAACCCCTGCCAGTCCGGCCAGGAAGCCCGCAAACAGAAGTGCCCGGAGAATGTTTTTGCCGATGGAGATACCCTGGGCCCTGGCCGCCTGGGGATTCTGTCCCACCGCCCTGATCTCGAAACCGTATTTCGTGTAAAAAAGGATGTAATAGACCAGAAACGCCACACCGATAGCTATCAGAATACCCACATGGAGCCGGTAGTTCGCTTCGGAAAGAAAGTCCTGGAACATGGGTAACTCGTTCGTCCGGAGGATAGAGTCCGTAACGTAAGGATGTTTGCTGGCCGCGGGGTCGCCGCCGTTGGCCCGGATAAATATGGGTGAAAGATAACGGGCTACATGGGCTAACATCATGGTGGTAATAACTTCATGCGCGCCGGTCTTTACCTTCAAAATTGCGGGGATAAAGTTGTATGCCCCGGCCAGGGCACCGGAAATCAAAAAAATTATAATGATGGAGAGGACGGCAGGGAGTTGAAGATTAATGCCCAGCCAGGTGGCGGCCATAAGGCCGATGTAGTACTGGCCTTCCGCACCGATATTGAACAACCCGGCGTTAAAGGCAAAGGCTATCGATAAACCGGTAAAAATCAGGGGCGTGGCGTTAAGAACCGAGATATGCCAGTTTCTCACAAAGCCTCCGTAGAAAAGTGCTTTATACGCGGCAACCGCATCGTAGCCGGTGGCATACATGATGATACCACCTAGAATAACGGCCGTTAAAATACCGCCTATAGGTATGAGAAGGACCTTTGCCCAGGCTTGCAGCTGACTTTTGACTCCCGGCATACCGGCGGACAAAAATTTCCGCACAACGAACAGCAACAGCGCTCCAACCAGGAAAAAGAGCCCGAAAAAATAAGAGGCCAGGTAAAACACCGTTCCCGCCACGGCGAGCAATAAGGCGGCAATAGCAAGCAGCTTATAAAGACCGGAATTCTTCATATCTTTGCATACTCTCCTTTTCCGCCGGTCATATAATAGCCCACCTCTTTATCCGTCGTTTTCTCAGGTAAAAACTCTTTCACGATTCTCCCTTCATATATAACCAGTATTCTGTCGGCCAATGAAAAAATTTCCTCCAGTTCGAGGGAAATTAGAAGGATCGCCACGTCCCTGGTTCTCATTTCGAGTATCCGCGAGTGGATGTACTCTATCGCGCCGACATCGAGCCCCCTGGTGGGCTGAGAAACAAGGAGAAAATCCGGATTCCTGGAAAATTCTCTGGCCAGGATAACCTTTTGCTGATTCCCGCCGGATAGATTACTTACCGGGACCTGGACCGAAGGAGTTCTGATATCGAACTGTTTGACGATATTCTCCGCATACCTCTCTATCACCGGGTAATTCAACCGTACGCCCTTACTGTTAGGAGGCCTGTCATGGAGACCGATGACGATATTCTCGGAGAGTTTCATGGACAGAACAAGACCGTAGCGGTGCCGGTCTGCCGGGACATAGGCCATTTTTCTTTCTATGAGATTCTTGGTAGAAGTGCCGGAGATATCCCGGCCCTTGAAAACAATACGACCGGATTCCATGGGTCTCAAACCACGTACCGCCTCGGCCAGCTCACTCTGACCGTTTCCGTCGACTCCCGCAACGCCGACGATCTCTCCCGGCCTGATGTCCAGGCTCACCTTGTTTATGGCCGGGATTCCCTTATCACTGTTGACTACAAGATCCTCGATCCTGAAAACCGGATCCGCCTCTATCTTTTTATCCTCCCTGTGCACCTGGAGAACGACGTCCCTACCGACCATGAGGTTGGCCAGTTCCCCCTTTGTAACGTCCTTAGTCGCCCGCTCACCCACCAGTTTCCCCCGCCTGAGAATGTACACCCTCTCGGAAATGGCCATTACCTCTTCGAGTTTATGGGTGATGATTATAATCGATACGCCGGAATCCCTGAGTTTACGTATAACGACAAAGAGTTCATCTACCTCCTGGGGGGTAAGAACCGCCGTCGGTTCATCCAGAATAAGAATTCGCGCCTGCCGGTAGAGGGCTTTGAGTATCTCCACCCGCTGCTGTAATCCCACGGAAAGGTTCTCGATATAGGCGTCCGGATCAATGGCTAGATGATACAATTCGGAGATATGATCCACCTGTTCCCGGGCTTTTTTATAATCTATGAGCCCGGCCTTACCCGGTTCGGAACCGAGAATAATATTCTCCGTAACCGTAAGGGTTTCGACGAGCATAAAATGCTGATGAACCATGCAAAGGCCGTCGGCTATAGCATCTTTGGGCGAGCTGAAGGAAACATCCCTTCCGTCCAGGAGAATACGGCCGGAGGTGGGCCGGTACAACCCATATAGAATATTCATGAGAGTCGACTTCCCCGCCCCGTTCTCTCCCAGGAGACTTAATATCTCGCCTTTTTTCAGAGAAATACTGATATCGTCATTTGCCAGGACCCGGGGAAACTGCTTTACGATGTTCCTCATTTCGAGGAGCGTGGAATTTTTGCCTTCAGGAGACATGGAGGCTCCTTATCATGCACATACTCCTGTTCGCGCGGCCGCCTGTTATTGACGGCCGCACCATACCTTAATGCCGTCTGTCGGAATGTGTCAATCTATTCCCCAGATTCGGTTTCCGGCGGAATCATGATAAATTCGACCCGCCGGTTCTTCCACCATACACTTTTATCATGCACCGAAACAATCGGAAATTGCCCTCCATATGCATGGACCTCGATTTTCTCTTCCGGTATACCCCGGGCTACGAGGGCTTTCCTTACAGCCTCCGCTCTCCGTTCGGTAAGGGGATAGAGAATTTCTTCTTCATCGTCTTCCCGGGTCGTTCCGAGGTAAATATTCAGGGCATGAGCTTCGAGCCCGAGACGATACTTCGGATATTTCTTCCATATGCTCACAACCTGTTCGATGGATTCGAGATTGCGTTCATCCATGGCCGGCCCGGCGGAATCGAGGGTATGCTTATACGCGCCGAATATGATATTCGGCACCATGAGAAAGAGTTTACCTTCCTTTCGTACCACCAGTATGTCAACAGGTACCGCCTCGGTGAATTCGGTCGTATTCCCGCCTTCATCAGTTACTTTTAAAAGAAGCCGGTACATATCGGAAGCGGGAAGGGGCCTACCGTCTACACCGGTATTCCATGTTATATCACCGGAGGGATCACCCACCCCCGCGTAACTGCGAAGTATTTCACCGTTCTCGTCCAGTATGTCCATTGTCCAGGAAGCAATGTTCCCGCCACCATCCACTACTTTCACGGACACATAGACGTTGCCTTCGACACCCTCGGCCGATTGCTCGAAAGGATCGGCGGATACGGATATTTCTACCTTGGGCGGTGACGTATCGAGATTGAAAAAATGCGATTCGTCCTCGACGGTATTTCCTTTGATATAACGGGCAGAGAGTTCGGCCCGGTACAAACCATCGGGCACGATGCCGCCGCCTTTTTCGATACCGAATGTACCGTCCCACTCAACGGCCCGGGGTAATTCATCTTCTCCGCCGAAGGACATGACCTGTTCACCTGCTTCATTCCGTATCAGGATCCTCCACCATTCGATGTCCGTATACCGGTTCGAATCAACGGAAATTTCCACCATGTCGTTCTTTCCGTCGTCATTCGGTGAAAACCCCCTGGGTACCGACAGTTCGGCCGTTACCGGTTCAGTATCCATGGTAAGAATGACCGGGTCTACATACTGGTAATTACCCGCCGGGTCTCGGAATTCTCCGACCAGTACGTACTTCCCGTCCTCCATAAGCACGCCGTCATTATTCGTTCCATCCCATACGATCAGGGTCGTCGTTTTATCCGAGCTAAGGCTGTAGACAATCTCCCCGTCCATATCGAGAATCGCTGCATTCCACCGGACCTTCTCATTGGACGTGTAGCGAACTTCCGCAGTGTCCTTCTGTCCGTCTCCGTCGGGAGAAAAAACCAGAGTCCGTCTTTCCACCGAGATAACCGGCGCAGTGGTGTCGATGTATATTGTTGCTTCCGCGGCCGGTTTATAAGCGTTCTCGTACTCCAGCGACAGGGTAAAGGTATATGTTCCGTCCCGGATAATCGATCCCTCGGACCTGTAGCCGTCGATGACGATCTCCTCCGGCGGGATTCCTACCCCTTCGGCTGAAACAACCACTTCTTCCTGCCTGCCGAGAGACCAGCTCCATGCAAGGATTTCTTCCGGCTCTTCAAAAGTCGGGATTACCGTAACGGTATCCTGGACCCCGTCTCCGTTCGGAGAAAGCCGCTCCGCGTCCAGTTCGAGGGACAGAGAGGGTCTGGCCGCGTTCAGAATAATACCCCCTACCCCGTAGGGGTCCGAGGTATTACCGGCCCTGTCGGTCGAAGACAGGCTGTACGAATATGTTCCGTCGGGTAAGGGATCTCCCTCGTCGTTCGTTCCGTCCCAGAGAACGTCCTCGGGCGGTCCGTTCTCCCAGGTGAATGTCTTTACAGCACCCCCCCCTTCGTCGTAGATTACTCCTCTCCACAGGTCCTCCAGGGTTCCGTTTTCCTGCAGGATAATGAAAACATCCCGGTTACCGTCCCCATTGGGGGAAAAAAGCAAATTCTCCGGGGGCGTGATGTCAACCCGGGGCTTCACCGTATCGACAACAAAACTGTCTACCTGGATCTCGGATACATTTTTCGTCGCGTCCCGCACTTCGATGGTAACCTCGTATTCACCGTCCGGTACAACCTCGCCTTCCAGGTTGGTACCGTCCCATGAGACGGTACGTTCCAGTTCAAACAGATCGTAACCGCGGAATATGGAAGCAAACCAGCCGATATCACTATCCTCCGTCTCACGCTCTTCATAGACGACGTCCCCGCCGGGAGAAGTAATGATCAGCCCGTATCCGGGAATATAGCCTTCATCGCTTTTAACATACAATCTGACAGTAAAGGAGAGCTCCGCCGAATCCTTAATACCGTCGCCGTTAGGAGAGATATACTGCGTACCGGATGTAACAGGCGGTATTTCGGGTGCTTCGGTCTTTCCTCCGGCAAAAACTACTCCGGTTATCAAGGAAAAAAGAAAAAGAAAGATAATAAGTTCCCGTATTCTTTTCATAACCTGCCTCCACGCATTTTTCTATTTAAAATATACACCTTACCATACTATTATACTACATCGGGGCGCCATGCTTCAGGGTTATTCTTTCGGAAAAAAGACTTTCCCCGGGGGTATCGCTTAAGGCTGAAATAATCAGCCAGGGACGCCGCGACGTCGGAAAAGGCTGAGCGAATCCCCAGTGAAGTTCCCTTGCGTTTTTTGTCCAATACCAGAAGCGGTACGTATTCCCGGGTATGGTCGGTACCGCGAAAGGTCGGGTCGCACCCGTGGTCGGCGGTAATAATGAGCAGGTCTTCCTCAGACATGGCGCCTTCAATGTCCTCCAGGGCTTCGTCGACTGCTGTCACAGCATCGAAGTATCCCTTCACGTCCCTGCGGTGGCCGTACACCATGTCCGTATCCACGAGGTTGACGAAAATCAGCATGTCTTCTTTCCTGTTTTCCGAGACCAGGGCCAGGGTCCTCTCGAGACAGGCCGGATTACCCTTGTCGTGATGGCTTTCGACAAGGCCCTGTTCGGCAAAGATATCACCGATTTTCCCTACTCCCACCGTTACGATCCCGGCGTCCTTGAGATGGTCCATAATGGAGGGCTCAGGAAGAGGCATACTGAAATCGCGTCTGCCGGAGGTCCTTTTCAGCGAGCCGGGTTTACCGACGAAAGGCCGGGCGATAACCCGGGCAATCCGGTAATCGTCACAAATTCTTCTTGCGATGCCGCATATGTCGTAGAGTTCTTCCAGGGAAAGGACTTCTTCGTGCGCCGCTATCTGGAAGACCGAATCGCCGGAGGTATAGCAGATAAGTGCCCCGGTTTCCAGGTGTTCCGTTACCAGTTCTTCGATAATCACCGTTCCCGAGGCGGACTTGTTGCCGATAATCTTTCTGCCTGTTTCCTCTTCGAACCGGCGAACCAAATCCGGCGGAAAAGAAGGGTATTCAGGGGGAAAGGTGGTAAAGGCTTTCGCGAGTTCAACCCCTGCTATCTCCCAGTGCCCGGTGGTTGTATCTTTTCCCGGTGATTTCTCCGCCATGGCTCCGTAAAGAGCCTCGGGCGCATCCACGGCCCCGCACCCCGGCAGATTGTACCCCAACAGGGACGAGGCGTTTCCCAGCCCGTATCGCTTTAAAGCGGGCCATTTTTCTCCGGGTAATTGTTCGCAGATATGAAGGGCCGTATTTGAACCCACGTCACCGTATTTTTCGGCATCCGGCAGGTATCCTATGCCGAAACTGTCGATAACAAGTATAATTGCCTTCATGATATATCCATAAACTCTAATAAGACGAGGCGGAAGACGAACCGGTTACCAGGGCTACACCGGAACTCGTCCCGAGTCTCGTGGCCCCGGCTTCTATCATTGCCACCGCGTCCTCGAAGGTACGGATGCCTCCGGCCGCTTTGACTCCCATCTTAGGACCGACAACCTTTCGTATTAGAGCCACGTCGCGAACCGTAGCCCCGGCGGTCGAAAAACCCGTGGAGGTCTTCACAAAATGGGCTCCCGCCTTCTTTGCAATGGTACAGGCGGTAACCTTTTCTTCATCGGTCAGGAGTGCCGTCTCTATAATGACTTTTAAAACCACATTTCTGCCGCAGACCCGAAGGACCTGTTTTATATCTTCTTCAACCGTCTTAAGGTCTCCGGATTTAAGCGCCCCTATATTAATGACCATGTCGATTTCTCTTGCACCTTCCTCAATGGCGTGGCGCGCTTCGAACCCCTTGCTTCTCCCGGACATGGCACCCAGGGGAAAACCGACCACCACCGCCACCTTCACCCCGGTACCCCTGAGGTTCCGCGCGCAACGGGCTGCCCAGGATGTATTAACACATACCGAGGCAAAATGATGCGTCGCCGCTTCTTCACAGAGCTTATCGATCTGCTCGGCCGTAGCCTCGGGCTTGAGAAGGGTGTGATCGATATAAGGCGCTAAATCCGAAGGAATCATCCCCAGGGTTGTTTTTCCGGCGATTGTATCCTTCTGTTCTTTTTCATTCGCGGCATTACCCTGTGAGAGCTTTGCCATGACCTCGCGGGTTATTTTTTCTATAAGTTCCCTGTCTTCCATAACTATTCAGGCCCCCTTATCCGCTCCTGTATCGAAGCGGCCGCGTTCAACTGCCATCATCTTGTTTATTCTCGCCCAATGACGCCCCCCGGCAAACCTCGTTTCAAGCCACAATCGTGCCAAACTGCAGATTTCCGCCGGGCTGTGAAGCGGTCCACCCAGGGTAAGAACGTTGGCGTTGTTGTGTTCCCGGCTGTTTTTAATTGTCATCTCGTCGTAGCAGAGTGCCGCCCGGATGCCGCGTACCTTGTTGCATACCATCGAAGAGCCTATTCCCACCCCGTCTATCATTATACCCCGGTCGCAGTTTCCTTCAGCTACCCGGCGAGCTACCTTTACGGCAAAATCGGGATAATCCACGCTTTCCTTATCGGAGGTACCAACATCGATCACAATATATCCCGACTCCTGGAGAAATCGCTTAAGTATCTCCTTGGCTTCGAATCCGCCATGATCCGAGCCGAGGGCTACCCGTCCGACCTTGTCTTTTACATTCCGTTCGGCAATTTCCTGCTCTTCTTTTTCCCACATGTTACATCTCCGTTTCCATATCAACACGATCCACTATACCTACAACCATGGACCGAACCGGTGCCATCGAATCTCCGAGGATCATCCTGGACGAATTCCCTTCATCTAGAAGGATAACCGTATCACCCGGTCCGGCCTGTACGGCATCCAGGGCGCACAGGACGTCACCCGCCGTTTTTCCATCCGGCCTTACCGGTCTGCACAGAAGAATCTTGTGTCCCTCAAGGACGGACACTTTGCGGGTAGCGACCACACTTCCAATCACCTTCGCGAGTATCATGGTTCCGGAACCCCCGCGTTAAGGTCCACCACCCCCATTATAGTGGCATCCGATGGATTGAACCAGTTATCGATGGCCAGGGCCGCTTCTCTTCCCGCTTCCCAGATGACGTAATCCCCCTCGCCGGCCTGGACCATATCGCAGGCCACCAGGGGTGATCCATTAGGATTCCAGGACTCATCCACCGGTTGAAGAAGAAGTAATTTGAGTCCTTCGAAGGATTCCACTTTTCTGGAACAGACAACCGTTCCTATTACCTTTCCCGGTTTCAAACAATCGCCCCCTAGACTATCCTGAAATAATCGATCAGGGAACAGCGGCGTTCCCTGGTAAAGGTCCTTGCCCTGGTGAAGCCCTCACCTGTAGGACTCGCAATGGTATAGGATGTAAAACCCGCTCCACCTGCAGCCATACCGTTAAAATTGGATCCGTTCTTAACAAAAAGCGAACAATTCATGACCTTGGCCATCTTGGAAAGCTTGGCGATATTGAGGGAATGCATGGAGGCCGTATGCCTGAAACCGTGTTCACACTCCAGGGCAAAATCAATAGCTTCGTCAACATTGTTCACTCTTACCAGGGGTATCACCGGCATAAGCTGTTCCGTCCAGACCAGGGGATGACTCCTGTCTACTTCCATGAAAAGTATGCGCGTACTTTCCGGGACATCAAGGCCTATCTCCCCGGCGATAACCGAAGCGTTTTTTCCGACGTATGTCTTGTTTGGAGCGCCTTCATGCCCCGGTCTTCCGGGATCCGCTATAACGAGTTCCGTGACCCGACCGATCTGGTTGCCCGTAAGCTCATGCGCGCCGTTTTTCTTCATTTCCGCCTTTAGCCTGTCCGCCACGGTGCGAACGACAATAATCTCCTTTTCGTCAATACAGACGGTATTATTGTCAAAGGAGGCGCCCGTTACGATATCTCTCGCGGCCTTTTCGATGTCCGCCGTTTCATCAACCACCACCGGGGGGTTCCCGGGTCCCGCGGCTATTACTCTTTTCTCGGTCTTCATTGCAGCTTTAACAACCCCCGGCCCGCCGGTCACAACCAGGAGATTTATCAGCGGATGGTTCATCATTTCTACAGCCGATTCAATGGTAGGTTCGGTAAGGGTACAGAAGACGTTGTCCGGTCCCCCGGCTTGTATAACCGCGTCGTTCAAGAGCCCTACCATGTAAGCCGAAACTTTCTTTGCGCCGGGATGGGCGTTGAAGACCACCGCGTTCCCCCCGGCGAGCATGCTTATCCCGTTGTTTATAATAGTCTCCGTCGGATTCGTGCTGGGACTGATAGCACCGATAACCCCGTAGGGGGCCCGTTCGGTAATCATCAACCCATGATCGTCCGACCAGGAATCCGGCAGGAGGTCCTCCGTGCCCGGGGTCATCTCGGCGGCCAGGCGGTTCTTGGCCATCTTGTCCTCTACCCGGCCAAAACCCGTCTCTTCCACGGCCATCTTTGAAAGCTGTTCCAGGTTGTCCATCACCGCCCGGCGTATGTTCCTTATCGCCGCTCTGCGCATATCCAGCGTTCCGTCAACCAGTTCACGCTGGGCCTGCCTGGCCGCCCATACGGCCGAATTCATGTCGGGAAAAAGCCCCGAAAAACGAAACAGGTCCGTACTACCACCGGAATTCTTGAGGCCGGTAATAACCTGTTCTACCAGGGAGCGTATGCTTTCTTCATTCAATTCCATGCCTTCCTCCTCAGAGCTCCAGGAAAGGCCCGATCTCTTCGTGGGGCCGGGGGATGATAATGCTTCGGCACAACCGTCCCTTTTCTTCCACGAACCTGGTTCCGGCTGCCAATGCGGTTTCCACCTCGCCAATCCGCCCGGTGAACCGCACCGTTGCTTTGCCCCCCATTCCACTGCCAAAGGCGACGCGTAAAAGACGAACATCCGCCTCTTTGGCGCAGATATCCGAGGCCTCTATCCCGGCGGCCACGGAAAAGGATTCTATGACTCCCACAGCATCTATAGCGCCCACCGAAGCCTTACCCAGGAGAGCCGCTCCCACGCCCGGATGCAGATTGGGGATAAAGAGCTCCTCCATAATACCGTCATGGAGCTCTCTCTTCGCCCGTTTCAGCGATGCGTCCACCGATGCTTCGTCTCCGGTTATGATGATTATGTATTTACCCGGTGTAACAGTAACGCACTGCAGGATTTCCACAGGTGCTTCCTTCACCATCCAGTCGAGGGCCAGCATTCCGGCGGCAATACTCTCATATTCCTGGACACCGAGCACAGTGATGTCAGTCCGCATGTTTTCTGTATATAATATCTCTGCCGGAATCAACCTCGTCCACAATTCCGACTATCACGGCGTCTACCGCCCTGTTTTTTGTAGTGTCCGTCTGTCGTGACGAACTCCCCTGGGCAACAATGACCACCTCATCCTGCCCCGCTCCCAACAGATCCAACGCAACCAGGTACCTTCCCGACGGCTTTACATCCTTGCCGTACTCCTCTACCAGGAGATACACGGCGCCGTCTATTCCGTCGGCCCTGTTGGTACCGACCACCCGGCCTCCGACTCTTCCCAGGATCATACGTCCGGTCCTTTATCTTTCCGGTACACCGTCTTCCCGTCCAGGTCTACCAGGTCGACAATGGCGGTTATCGCCGCATCGCTGGGCCGTCCTTCGGTGACCACCGTCATTCGGGAAGAACTGCCTGAAACATAAAAGACGATCTCACCCTCACCGGCGCCCACGGAATCCATGGCCACGACAAAGTCGCCCTTACCCTTCATGGTCCGGGGATCTATCTTCTCAAGGAGCAGGAACTTGAGTCCCTCGATCTTCGGTTCCTTGCTGGTGGATACTACATTACCGACAACCCTGGCCAGAACCATGGTCTATTCCTCACCGCCCGCCGGTTCACGCCCGGTAATATCCTTTAGCCGCTGTTCGACGATGTCCTTGCTTACCAGGACCTCCGATTCTTCTCCGGCAATATATATACGGCCGAAGCGTCCGAACCCGGACACATTGATGATATTTATCCTGGATGCCTTCTCCGCTTCATTAGCGGCGTAATAGGCATACCCCGCCGGCTCTACTTCCAGGACATAGAGGGTATCTCCCCGGAGCACCATGTTGCCGAACCGTACTTTATTGATCATCTGGGCATGATGATCACTTATGTTCTTGATAAGCTGGCTGGTAAGGATCTTCGGACGCATCCTGTCGGTTTCCGAAAGGCCCAACTCTTTGAGGATAGCCGCGCCGGCCTGCCGCGCGTCACCCTGGCTGTCCGAATGGACCTCCAGGAGGCCGAAGAGCCTTTCGACCACCTGTATTCCCGGTGTAACCTTGGTTGCTTTGAGTGCGACATCGGTAAGCCGGTTTATCTCGATACCCGGTGAGATCTCCACGATGGAACAGGCCTGGCCGCCCACCGGGAAGTACCCCCGGGAGACGGTGCAGAGGAAAGATGCCATTTGGAGCTGGAGGGAATCTAGAAATATATAGGTCCTCAGATCGATCATTTCTTCTTCTCTTTACCGAGGGGAAGAACTTCATCGATATTCTGATGCGGTCTCGGGATAATATGGACGGATATCACTTCACCGACCCGTTCCGCGGCCCTGCTGCCGGCATCGAGGGCGGCCCGGACCGCCGCTACGTCCCCCCTGACCACGGCGGTTACATAACCGCCCCCGGTTTTCTCATACTGCCTGAGTTCCACCTTTGCAGCCTTGACCATCGCGTCCGCCGCTTCCACCATCGCGGCAAACCCCCTGCATTCGATCATTCCGAGCGCTTCACCGTAATCCGCCATGTTTCCTCCTCAATTTTCATAAAAGAAAACTGTTGATATTTTAACAATGTGTGTTATAATTTTAACATACAATTCCCGGTTGTCAAGGGGTAATATGACAAAAAAAAATGAACGCCTACAGGAGATTACCCGGCTCCTGGAAATAAATAACGTGCTTACGGTTAACGAACTGGCTCATTTACTCGACGTTTCCCACATGACCATCCGGCGGGACTTGAAAGACCTGGAAACCCAAAATATAGTGAGCCTTATTCACGGGGGAGCAGCCCTGAGCCCTTATTACAGCCCAACCGAAGGCTCCGGTGAATATGAATTGCCCACCGCCAAGACCGCCCATATCAGGGAAAAGATGCGTATAGGTCTGAAGGCGGCTTCACTTCCTTCGTCCGGAGACACAATCATCCTGGATTCAGGATCAACCACCGAATGCATCGCAAAATCCCTCAATCCCGGGCTTGAACTGAAGGTTATCTGTTTTGCCATCAATATTCTCATGCAGGTCTACAGAAAGGGGTGCCGTGACATCATTTTTACCGGTGGGCACTTTCATGAAAACACCCTCATGTTCGAATCCCCGGAAAGCCTGAGGCTTATACAACGATACCGGGCAGCCTATGGATTCATCTCCGCCAGCGGTGTCGACCCAAAGCTCGGCGTTACCTGCGCGACGGCCTACGAGACCGCAACAAAACAGGCGGCCCTGGGTTCCTGCAAACAGCGTGTTCTGGTGGCGGATTCTTCCAAATTCGGAAAGGTGGGGCCGTCATTTTTTGCCGATATAGAAGATTTTGATACAGTCATTACCGACGAAGGAATACCGGGGGAATACGCCGAAATACTCAGGAAGAAGAATATTAGAGTAATAATTGCATAACCCTGGAGGTTCTATTCGATTACCGCATATATCAACGGTGGATTTTGCGGTTTTTCGTCGGTTATCCTTATTGCACCTGTAAAACGCCGAATTGCATCCCGGAGATTTTTTTCATCGTTTACATGGAATTCGGCAAGCACATCTCCCTTCCGGACGATGTCGCCCAGCCGCTTCTTCATCCAGATACCGACGGCCGGGTCGATCACGTCGGTTTTTTTCTGCCGGCCTGCACCCAGGAGCAGGGCGCTTATTCCGATATCCGAGTTTTCTATTCCGGATATGTAGCCCTCCGCCTCGGACTTCACGGTTACTATGCGCCTTGCCGCAGGCAGGACCCCCTCCGGATCGTCGACCACTGCCGGATTTCCGCCCTGGGCTTCTACCATTGCCCTGAACCGTTCAAGTCCCCGGCCTGAATTCAGCGCATCCTCGAGCTTCCCCCGTGCTTGATCCTCCTCCGCCGCAATGCCGGCAAGGATAAGCATCCTGGCACCCAGGGCAAGCGCAACATCCTTGAGATCTCCGGGATGTTCCCCCTTGAGAATTTCCACGGCCTCGCGGACCTCCAGGGCATTTCCTACGGCGTTTCCCAGCGGCTGGTTCATATCCGTGACCAGGGCAACTGTTTTTTTCCCCGCGTTGTTGCCCAGGTCCACCATCAACCGGGCCAGGGCTTCGGCGTCTCCGGTCTCCCGCATAAAGGCGCCGGTTCCAGTTTTAACATCCAGAACAATGGCGTCACTGCCGGAGGCAAGTTTTTTACTCATTATGCTGCCGGCGATGAGAGAGAGATTATCCACGGTACCGGTTACATCCCGTAAAGAGTAGAGCATCTTATCCGCCGGTACCAGGTTTGCCGTCTGGCCTATGACGGCAACGCCCGTCGTATTAACGATATCTATGAATCTCTCCATGGACTGGTCCACGGAAAAGCCGGGGATCGATTCGAGCTTGTCCAGGGTTCCGCCCGTGTGCCCGAGCCCCCGTCCCGACATCTTGGCAACCCTTCCGCCGCAGGCAGCCACAAGGGGAGCCAGGATGAGGGTTGTTGTATCCGCTACCCCGCCGGTGGAGTGTTTATCCACCTTGATCCCCTCGATGGACGACAGGTCGACGATGTCCCCCGACCGCATCATTGCTAGGGTGAGATCGGTGGTTTCCCGGGTGTTCATTCCCCGAAACCAGACAGCCATCATCAGCGCGGCCGCCTGGTAATCGGGGATTTCGCCGGAGACATATCCTTCTACAAAAAACTCTATCTCTTCAGTGGAGAGTTCTTCGCCGTTCCGCTTTTTCAGGATAATATCGACAATATACATATCCGCCTCCGATATTATAGGTAGAAGTAAAGGCCCGTGCTTTGCGCCGGCTGTGTGTGGGAACTCGTGATAAGCCGGTGCACCTCCGGGGAGATACGGGTTGTTTATCCCTTCACCGCGCCTGCGGTTAATCCTTGGACGATCTTCCTCTGAAACACCAGGACCAGGACCAGCAGCGGAACCGTTACAATAACCGCCGCAGCCATGATCTCGCCATAGGGTTCCTGGTAGGCCACCTCCCCGGTAAACAGGGCAATGACCACCGGTACGGTTCTCGCCCGGGGTTCGAAGGACGTAAAAGTCAGGGCAAAGAGATACTCATTCCACGCCGCTATAAAGGCAAGCAGGCCCGTGGTAACCAGGGCCGGGGCCGTCAAAGGCAGAAGGATCATCCGGAAACTCTGGAACGGTGTGGCCCCGTCCACCATGGCCGCCTGGAGCAGAGAATCGGGCAGTTCTTTGAAAAAACTTGTCATTACCCAGACGGTAAAAGGAAGGGTGAAAAGCATGTACGCAAGAATCATTCCCGGAATGGCTGAGATATTAATAGCCCGCACCACCGCGTACAAACCGGCAAGGACGGAAACCTGGGGAAACATGGTCATTGCCAGAATGACGTAGAGGGATAAATTTTTGCCCTTGAACCTCAGCTTACCCAGGGCAAAGGCGGAAAAGGAACCGCATACCAGTGCCAATACGGTGACGCTCAGAGCCACTACGGCACTGTTCCGCAGCCCTCGTAGGAAGGACTCGTCCCGTAAAACGGCAACATAATTCTTCAGGGTAAGGCTCAGCTTCAGAGTTTCCGGGTCCCTGGGCACCATGGTGGTGGGCATCATCAAGAGCTGGTCCTGGTTCTTAAGGGAGGAATTAACCGCCCAGTAAAAGGGAAACACCATCTGGATAAAAATAATAACCAGGAGAGCGACGAACAGGACCTTCATGATAATTTTCTTCGCGTCTCTACTTTTCATTTGTCGCCACTCCTCCCACGGCCTTGATGTAGACGATAGTAAATATGAGAATAATAAAAAATATCACCGTACTCGATGCCGAGGAATATCCCATTGCCTGGTTATCTATCAGTTGATAATAGGTAAAGCTGGCCATGGAATACCGTTTCTGAGCAAGGACTATCTGAAAGAGGTCGAACACCCTGAGGGCGTCAAGGGTTCGGAAAACCAGTGCTATGGTGATAGTCGGTTTTAAAAGCGGCAGTGTGATGGAAAAAAAACGTTTCAAAGGGCCTGCCCCGTCCACCCTGGCCGCCTCGTAGAGTTCCTTCGGCATAAGCTGGAGCCCCGCCAAAAGCAGTAGTGCCATAAAGGGTGTGGTCTTCCATAAAATAAATCTGTCCGTCGCCCCAGCCCAGCCATTGAAAAAGGACATTAGAAAAGCCCGGCCGGTTGGAGGTGAACAGCCCGGCCCAGATTCTCGATGAAACGGCAGTGGGAATGGCCCAGGGAATAAGCATGACGGCTCGCATAACCCCTCGGCCCCGGAAATTATAATTGAGTACCAGGGCGACGGCCAGGCCGAGAATTGTTTCCAGGAAAACGGACATAACGGTAAAACCCACCGTATCAGAAACCGCCCTGATAAAATTACGGTCGGCGGCTCCGATCACGTATCGCTTTCCGAACAGGGAGAATTGCCTCAGCTCTTTATATCGAAAGGGTTCTCTAGGCAGGATGCGCACCGCGCGTTCATAAACCGTTTTCCCGGTTTCCGGATCCTTGACCACCTCTCCGGTTTTTTCATCCACCTGCGGAGGAAGCTCCTTTATCGTGAAACTAAGAAGTCGCCTGTAATTCTCGAAGCCGATAAACTCGGCCTTTTCTCCTCCGGCAAAGGTTCTGTTTGTAAAACTGGTGACAAAAACAGAACCCAGAGGATAAAAGGCAATGAGTATGAGAATAATAAAGGTGGGGGACAGGAGTTTATAGGAGAGCCTGGATTCGCTTCTCAATATCTCGCCGGATTTCCTGTCTGCCGTGCCGGTTAACGCCATAAACGGGCCTCCGTGTTAAAGACGCCCGGCCGGGGTGCGCCGGCCGGGCTGTTGAATTATTACTTTCTCGGCTCCCCGGTGGGGAATCCAAGAAGGTCCTGAAGGTCCATCTCCAGTTCCTCCAGGGCTGTCTGCGCATCGAGTTCACCGGTCAGGACATTATGTACCGCCGTAAAGAAAAGCACGGAGGTTTCGTTGTATTTCGGAGCGGTAGCCGTTGACGGCCTGGCAACAGCGTTGGTAAATACATCGTAGAGTTCAATCATAAACGGAGAAGCTTCCGCAACCTCGGGATCATCATACACGTCCATATAGGTCGGGTTGTTGCTGCCTTCGATAGCCTTGAACTTCTGCTGCTCTTCTCCTGTCAGCCAGAGCAAAAAATCGGTGGCTTCCTGCGGATGCTTTGAGTATTTGCTGACGCCGAGCTGCCATCCGCCCAGGGTTGCCGCTCCATGGCCCGAATTGCCAGCAGGCAGAGGACAGACGTAGAATTTACCGGCTATCACGCTGTCTTCCGAATTTCCAAGTCCGTACGCGTAGGGCCAGTTTCTCATGAACGCGGCATTTCCGGATTGCCACACGGCCCTGGCATCCTCTTCTCCGAATCCGGTTACACCTTTGGGTGAAATAACCCCTACCATTTCAGCAGCCATTTCAATTGCTTCTACCGCCCGGGGATTGTTTATGGTAATTTTCTTGTCGGGGCTCACGATAGTTCCGCCGCCGTTGGAGTATATCCACTCCAGGGCGTCACAGGTCAGTCCTTCATAGGCGTTCCCCTGCCAGACATACCCCCAGAAATCGGGGTTGCCCGCGGCCCGTTCACCGTCCTGTATCTTCTTCGCCATATCAATCAATTCTCCCCAGGTTTCCGGGGGCCCGGAGTAGCCGTACTTCTCCAGGAGATCGGTTCGATAGTACAGGAGCCCGGCGTCGGTGAACCAGGGCATTCCCACGAGCTTACCGTCCACTGTATTATTCTCGACGATAGCCGGGAAGTGTTCATCCACCTGTTTACCTGCGCCATAGTTGTAGAGATCCACAAAGTGTTCCGCCAGGTCTCCGGGCCAGATAACATCGATCATGTAGATATCGAGCTCGGAACTCTTGGCTTCGAAGAACTGTAGATACAGTCCGAGTCTGTCGGTGGCCAGGTCCGGTGTATCCAGGGCAATAATCTCGATACCCGGATGGTCTTCCTTGTACATCTCGATCTGCCTTTGGAGCAGTTCGTACTCTGTTCCGACACTCCCGGTGGCGATACGAAGGGTTATTCCTTCCTCGGCCGGTTCCGTTTCCTCAACGGGCGCCGGTTCTTCTTTCTGCCCCCCGGCCATTAAGAATGCCGCGGTGAGCAGCATAAGTACCATGAATGTGAAAATTTTCTTTCGCTTCATGTGCCTCTCCTTTAATTTGGATATTATAAAGATGGAGGTTACCCTCCATATTACCGAATAAAACCCCTCCTTCTCTGATATATCCGGGCTTCCCAGGGCCGCAAGGTATCGTTGATAGATGCCGATTCCTGGTCCTGATAATTACAGAGCATGAGCTCCCAGGGTGAATTTCCCGTCTCCTTTAGCGGGATACCCTGGGGCTCCGGGGTAAAATTTAAAGTTACAAGGAATTTTTCTCCCTTGCCCTCCCGGAAATAGCAAAAGGTATGCGGATTCTCGGGTTCGAGGAGGGTAAAACCGCCGTATACAAGCCCGTCCCGTTCTTTCCTCAGTTTAATGAGGGCTCTGTAATACCTGATAATCGAATCGCTGCTTGCCAGGTCCCGGGCAACATTTATCCGACCATAATTCGGATTTACCCCTATCCACGGTGTACCCTTTGAAAAACCGGCATTGGCGGAGCTGTCCCACTGCATGGGAGTCCTGCTGTTATCCCTGCTGTGTTTACGATAGCCGGGTAACAATTCCGCCTCGGTTTTCCCTCTTCTGGTCTCTTCCCTGAAATGATTGATAATTTCAATATCGCGATAATCTTTAATAGAAGTAAATGCCGCGTTGGTCATTCCTATTTCTTCGCCCTGGTATATGTAGGGAGTCCCCTCGAGGGTCATGGTAAGGGTGGCCAGCACCTTTGCGCTCTCCACCCGGTACCTTTCATCGTCTCCAAAGCGGGAAACCGAGCGGGGCTGATCGTGATTCATCAGGTAATTACTGTTCCACCCCTTTCCGTGCAGTGTTTGCTGCCATTTATTGATAACGCCTTTTATTTCCGCCAGGTTCCACGGAGTGTAGTCGAAGCGGCCTCCCGGTCCCCGGTCCACATCCATCAACTCGAACTGGAAGAGCATGTTGAGCTCCGGCTCTTCACCGGCGGTGTAATCCAGGGCCTGCTCCGGCGTTACATTCGGCGCTTCCCCAACGGTCATCACGTCGCGGCCGGAGAAGACTTTCCTTCTCATTTCCTGCAGATATTCGTGGATACGCGGTCCATTGGCATAATACCGGGAGCCGTCGGCATAGACTCCCGGTTCCACCGGCTCAACGGAGGGGAAATCGGGATCCTTCGAAATCATTGTTATGACGTCCATCCGGAATCCATCTATCCCTTTATCGAGCCACCAGCGCATCATGTCGTATATCTCTTCCCTGACGCGGGGGTTTTCCCAGTTGAGGTCAGGCTGTTTCCTGGTAAACAGGTGAAGGTAATATTCCGCCGTAAGCTCGTCGTATTCCCAGGCCGAACCGGAGAAATACGAAGCCCAATTATTCGGCGGTTCTCCGTTCTTGCCGGGCTTCCAGATGTAGTAATCCCTGCAGGGGTTTTCTTTAGACGAGCGAGAGGCGATGAACCAGGGGTGTTCATCCGAGGTGTGGTTTACGACCATGTCCATAATGAGCCGCATATCCCTGGCGTGTATTCCGGCCAGGAGGATTTCCCAATCTTTCATGGTCCCCAGTTCTTCCATTATGTTACGGTAATCACTAATGTCATACCCGTTGTCGTCGTTCGGGGATGAATAGACCGGATTCAGCCATATAATATCGATACCGAGATCACGGATATAATCGAGCTTTTTTATAATACCCCGGAGGTCGCCGATGCCGTCCCCGTTGCTGTCGAGAAAACTCCGGGGATAAATCTGATACACAATACCTTCTTTCCACCAGTTATCAGTCATGTACCTCTCCGGTCGGGGTTCTTACACATATATTAATGCAACCGTGTGCACAACATACAAGACTCATCCTCCCGCGGGTTGCATCAATTCCGCCAAAGGATGTTATGCCAGGGCGCCGCAGGATTCCCGGACAACCAGCGACGGCTCGATAACCATCTGCATTTTCTCAGACGGTGATTGTTCTTCCTTGATCAGAGCAAGCAGCCGCTCGCATGCAAGTTTTGTGTGCCGCTCCCGCGGCTGATGAATCGTAGTTAGGTTTGGTCTGAAAAACTTGCCTATATCAATATCGTCATACCCTACAACAGCTATATCCTCGGGAACCCGGATCTCAATTTCCTTCAGGGCTTCGATGCATCCGAGGGCCGTAAAATCGGCCTGGGCAAAAATACCGTCAACTCCTGAGAGCAGTCGGCGGTTTTCCTTGATAAAATAGTATCCATATTCGAAAGAGCAGGTACCGTAATGAATCCAGTTCTTATCCGGCGTAATACCTGCGTGCGAAAGGGCTTCCAGAAACCCCTGGTTCCGCTCCCTGTACTCTATAAAGTTACCACTCTCAGAAAGGGTTATCAGGTTACGGCGCCCGGACTTTACCAGGTGTTCGGTGGCTATATAACCGCCTTTACGGTGGTCGGTGTAGATGTAGTCTATCTCCTCGTAATGGGGGTTTTTCCATTTGAAATGCAGGGATATTGTGGGTATCTTCGAATATCGCACGATCTCCCAGTCGTCATTTTCTATATCGGTTATAACAAGAATAAGCCCGTCGATCTTCTTCTGCCGAATAAGCTTACGGATATTACTCAGACCGGTGTGCGTATTAACCGGAAAAGTTACGATACTGTCGTAGTCCTCCTTTTCCAGGGTAAACCGGAGACTGTTCAGGAGAAGCCCCAGGTACTGGAGGTTACGATAATGATCGTACAATTCGGGAAAAATAATCCCGATGGTTCCCGTTTTCTTTGTACTGAGACTCCTGGCGCCGGCATGAAAGGCAAAGTTATGTTCTTCCGCGAGTTTCCTTATACGCTCTTTTGTTTTAACCGATATATCGGGGCTGTCGTTAAGGCTCCTGGAGACGGTCGAGTGACTTACACCCGCTATTTTTGCAAGTTCCTTTATCGTCATACTTTTCTTACGCAAACGTGTGCATTAGTATTATAATCCCTCATCCGCCGGCTGTCAAATCTTTTGTTGCACCCCAACGGAGGCGAGCCTAAGGGAAATAAACGAAATTGTCGTGCACCCGTTGCACCCGTGCAGCCCGTAATCCGGGAATAAGATCGTATTGACAGCGGTGGTGCATTAATCTACTATGTCTTGCATTCCCGCATGGATGAAATTTTACCCATAAACTTTTGGGCACTATAAAAGATTATAAAATTGAGGGTATATGTCTCAGAAACTAACACGAATATCCGCCACCATCGCCGTGGCTATTGCTTCTTTTATCGGCTCCGTCATGCTGTCGGCTCTCAATGTGGCGCTTCCTATCATACAGAAGGAATTTTCCATTTCCGCGGTAACCCTGGCATGGATTACCACATCCTTTATTCTTTCGAACGCGGTCTTTCTGATCGCCGCGGGGAAAATCGCCGATATTTTCGGCCGGAAGAAGGTGTTCGTTTCCGGAATCGCGGTCTTTGCCGTAACAACCCTACTCTGCGGTATATCAAATTCCGCGTTTCTCCTGATCCTGTTCAGGGTCCTGCAGGGCATGGGTTCGGCCATGATCAATGCGACCACAATGGCTATCCTGTCTTCCATGTTTCCGCCTCAACACCGAGGCCTTGCCATCGGTATCGGAACCGCCTCCGTATACATGGGGTTGTCCTTCGGTCCCTTCCTGGGAGGAATTCTCACGGCCGCCATGGGGTGGAGATTTATCTTTTTTCTCATTGCGCCGGTGGAGATAGTCCCCCTTCTGTTGACAATAATCTTTGTAAAGGAAGAATGGGCCGACGCAAAGGGAGAACAATTCGACATTACCGGGAGTCTCCTGTACGGGATCTCCCTGGTACTGTTCATGTACGGTATGACGATTCTCCCGAACATGAAGGCTCTTGGCTTTATCATACCCGGTATAGCCGGATTATTGCTGTTCGTTCGACATGAACTCAAGACCAGGTACCCCGTGCTGGAGGTACGACTGTACAGATCAAACAGGGTTTTTTCCTTTTCTTCCATCGCGGCACTAATTCATTACTCCGCCACCTATGCGGTCACCTTTCTGATGAGTCTCTTCCTCCAGTTTTCTCTGGATGTGAGTCCACAGCTTGCCGGAACCATCCTCGTCATACAACCGGTAACTCAGGCCGCTTTTTCCCCGCTTACAGGAAGGCTGTCCGACAGAATGGAACCGGCGGTACTGGTTTCAACCGGTATGGGCATGGTCGCGGCCGGTTTATTCCTCTTGTCCCGTCTTACCCCTGAGAGTTCCCTCCTCTTTGTGTCCCTGGTACTCTTCTTTCTCGGCGCCGGTTACGCCCTTTTTTCCTCTCCCAATACAAACGCTATCATGAGTTCGGTAGAGAAAAAATATTACGGTCTTGCCTCAGGGACGGTGGCCACCATGAGGTCCTTAGGGATGGTTCTGAGTATGGGCATTACCACCATCGTGTTTGCCACATTGATAGGCGACCGCGAGATAGGCCCTCAAACCCTGCGGTCTTTCAACCGGAGTGTAAAAATATCCTTCATGATTTTCACTCTTCTCTGTCTGGTGGGTATCTATTTTTCCGCGGTCCGGGGTAACCTCGATAGAAATAAAAGCCACACCGGGAAAGAGTGAGCCGAGATTAGGATTGTCTGCAGACGCAAAGGCAACCCAGGTTTTCCGCACCCTCTGTCCCGTCATCTTCAGGAGTAAACATAATACTGTATTTAAAACCATAGTCGTACTGGAACTCGTCCATGACCTGCCGCTCCGATGTCCTAGGATTCTTCACCCAGATATTCAGTGTAAGACGGTCTTCGCCCTGGGGGAAAAGGGAAGCTTCTTCCACGGGATCGACGGCCTGTACCACCGTTTTTCCGAAATCGAAGGCATCGATGTCTTGCCTGGAATCATTCAGCGGTTCCGGAGGCAGCCGTCTTCGTTCGCCTACAGGCTGCTGCGCCCAGGGAATACCCCTGAATATACTTACCCTGAAAGCATCCGTCTTTCCGATAATCCTTCCGGTCCGAGTTTTTATCTCTATTTCTTCCATACCACGATCGAACAGGTCAGCTCCTACAGATTCCGCTGGGGAGACCCAATATAAGCGGGCGGAAGTCCGGCGGCTTCGAGGGCCGCAGCCTCAAAGGGTTACTTCATGAAAAAGGAAAATCCGCTTCCATGGTCGTGGTTTCCTGAAAGACACCGGTGGGATTCCCCCGGCTATCCCGCTCGACGGAGCCGTTACGCGGTGTGGGAGTGTTTTTGGTTATTCCCACCGATCTTGTTTGCCGGAAACACCCGAATGGGGGGAAATACCATGGTAAAGCCCCGGTAGAGAAGCCGGAAGAGGCCCTGCTGACCGGGGTGAAGTTTGGCACCGTGGGTAAGGAGATATACCGCCGCGCTGTTACCCATGGTAAAGCGGTATAAAATGTCCACTCCGCCAGGGCAATGGACGGGCCACTCATAGCCCAGTCATTGAAAAGCATATACTCCCGTTGCTTCCAAGGCCTGGATCTGAACCAGAATACCGAGATTCCTGCTGTATCTGTATGTATTCCCGCCGAATTATTCCAGGTCCGGAAAGCCGATGGTATTTTGTATATCCACCCAAGGGATAAAACAGTGCTAAAAAGATGCTCTTATTTATCCTTTCCAGTACAAAACAGCAACGATTCAGTCTGACGGTATAAAAGGTCCCTTGCCTCAGCAGTATATTTTTAAGATATTGAATTACAGGAGGCCCTTCATGGCACCCCTGGTTCTTCAGATTATCGTTTTTATCGTCCTTTTCGCCGCCATACTCTTCATTCCGGTGGGCGTACCCGGCACCTTCCTGGCCGCCGCGGCGGTGCTGATCTGGCGCCTGGTTGAAGGCGGGGACACCTTCATGATGTGGCACTTTATTGTATTCCTGGTCCTGGCCGTGTCGGGGGAGGTAGTGGAACAGCTCGCCTCCCTCTTCGGCGCGAAGAAAAAAGGAGCCGGCAAGTACGGTATGGCCGGGGCCTTCCTCGGCGGTATCGCGGGTGCA
This sequence comes from uncultured Spirochaetales bacterium, assembly GCA_964410865.1. Lineage (GTDB taxonomy): Bacteria > Spirochaetota > Spirochaetia > JAFGDJ01 > JAFGDJ01 > JAFGDJ01. Next base: position 30,962 of record CAYPIQ010000030.1, read on the forward strand.
GTGCTGGGATCCATGGTCATACCGGTGGTGGGGACCATCATCGGCGTGTTCGTCGGTTCTTTCGCCCTGACGGTATTACTGGAGATGACCCTGGGCAGGAAAACCAGGCAGGACGGGGTAAAGATAGGCGTCGGCGCGTTGATCGGCAAGCTCATCGCCGTGACCTACAAGTATGCCATCGGGATTGTTATGCTCTTCCTGATAGCATGGAGGTTCTGGATACGCTAGTGATCGGTGTGAGGAGAAGTAATAACCTGTTGTACAGATAGAATTATAATTGAGTTTTTCAAATAGTTGCTCATGCCGCTTCGCGGCAACCGAAACGATGAAAACAGCCGGGTGCGGCTATTTTCGTATTAGTTGCTCATGCCGCCTCGCGGCAACCGAAACGATGAAAATAGGCGGTTACCGCTATTTTCGTAATAGTAAAGGTGAGAATGTTCGTAGAACATACGGCAAAGCATATCCTTCGCCTGGAAGGAATCGGTTTTGACGAGAGGATACCTCTTTCTGATATGCTGAGGTTGTTAAAGCGTGAAGAGCTTCTTCCTTACGAAATAAAAGAAATATTCTATACCCTAAAACAAGCCGGAAATAAAGCGGCTCATGATGGCTGGGGCGGCCAGGAAGACGCACAAACTGCATTGCGGATGACCCACCGTCTAGGCCTGTGGCTTATGGAGGTATACGGCACTTACCAGTGAACCTTTCATGCTGAAGACTATCCCTTTATTCCTCCCGGAAAACGGGACCTGGCAGGAGAGCTCGGGGCCCTTAAGAAAAGAGCATGAAAAACTCATCAAAGAACTTGTTTTGGTTTATCCCGCAGCCCTTCCGGAGAATACCCGGGTTGCCGGGAAAGACCTCGGGGCAAAAGCCGCGGGGCGTATAGGCTTAAACGAGGCTGAAACGAGAAAGATCATCGATGCTCAACTGAGGAGGGCCGGATGGGAAGCCGATTCCGAGGTACTGAGATACGGTAAGGGGGTGAGACCGGAAACGGGGAAAAACATGGCTGTTGCAGAATGGCCCTGTGGAAAGGAATTTGTAGATTAGGCCCTGTTCTGCGGTTTGATGTGCGTCGGTGTCATTGAAGCCAAACGGTGGGGAACCGATGTGTTCGGTATCTTGTCCGAATCCCGGCGTTATGCTGAAAAGATTACCCTAAAGGATGAGCTTTTCGGCCCCGACGGCGCTCCCTGGGGAAAATACCGGGTCCCCTTCCTCTTTTCCACCAACGGCAGGCCCTACAGCAAGGTGCTTGAATAAAATCGGGAATCTGGTTCGAGGATGTCCGGGAAAGCGTCCGGCAAACCAGGGCTTTACGGGGGTGGTTCAGACCCGACGACCTGAAGGACATGCCGGCCCTACAGAAGAGGGAACGGCGGTTCGACACTGACGGTTATGCCTATCTCCAGGACGAGAACGGACTGCTATCGGTTTGGTATATCATCTGTTGAAGGAAAAGCAGTTCCGAAGGGTTTTGTTTCTGGTGGACCGGAACTCTTTGGGAAAGCAGGCGGCGGACAGATTCAAGGACCTGAAGCTGGAAGAACTCAAGAGTTTTTCCCGGATCTACGACGTCAAGGAACTGAAAGACAAAACAATAGAACCGGTAACGAAACTCCACATTGCCACCGTCCAGGGGCATGGTACGGCGTATTCTGTTTTCGGACGATGAAGAACCGGCACCGACAACGGGGCAGTATGATCTCATTGTTATCGACGAGGCCCACCGGGGATACATCCTGGATGCGGAGCTGGAAGAGATGGAAGATGAGCCCTACCGATTCACGAACCAGATCGATTACCTGAGTAAGTACCGGTACGTGATCGAATACTTCGACGCCGTGAGGGTCGCACTGACGGCCACTGTGGCCCTACATAACGATGATGCGAGCCCTGGCAGACTATATCGACCCCGAAGGATGCGAAAAGACCATCATATTCCGGGTAAACGATGAGCATGCCGACTTGGTGGTGAAGGTCGCGGCGGTGGGCATCTACGACCTGCTGCAGGATTTTACCGACATGAAGCCGGAGGATTACCTGAACGGCTTTCTCTCCTTCGTGAAGGAAAACGGTAACCGAATAGAGGCATTAAAGATTTTGGCGAAGAACCCCTCCCGTTTTAACAGGGACAACTTAAGTGGATAGCCCGTATCGAGGAGCAGCTGCTGCGGGAACACACACTGAATCAGGAGGACTTTGAGCGGAGTCCCTTCAGGGAGAAGGGGGGATTCGAAAAGATAGACGGATTCCTCGACGGGGAATTGGAACATACCCTCGAGGTTCTCGGCAGGGAGTTGTATATCTTCGCTGCGTAAGAACGCGTGAGGGATCGGAGCGGCGCCCGAACGGGCGGTCCCGAAAGGGACGGAACCCGCGCAGAGCCCGACCCGGGCATGCCCGGGGCACGCAGAAATGGAAGCTCCCAGGCCGACCGCGAAACCGCCCGACCCGGGTATGCCCGGGGCACGCCCAAATTTCTACTTAGGAACAACATAAGATGGGAACACAGGAAATTGTACAGAAGCTATGGAACCTCTGTAACGTCCTCTGGGACGACGGGATTACCTATCATCAGTACGTGACGGAACTGACCTACATCCTCTTTCTGAAGATGGTCAAGGAGACGGGGCAGGAGAAGGAGATACCCGAGGGCTACATTGACGGGCTGGACCGGTACAGCGCCAAGGAAGAAGGCCTGGGAAATCTCTAGGAGGGGCTGCTGGAGAAAAACGCCAACGAGAAGAAGTCCGGGGCGGGGCAGTATTTTACCCCCCGGGCATTGATAAACGTGATGGTAAGGCTTACTCGGCCGGCCATGATGAACTCCCTGCTCCACGACATGCAGGGTGAATTGAAGCAGGGGGACACCCTCTCAGCCCTGGGGGAATCGATGAAGGGGTACGACCTGGTTCTGACCCACCCGCCCATCGGGACCAAGAATGGGGGCGGCCCACCCGGAGCGACCTTACTACTATCCTGCGGCTTCCCACATGGATCTTCTATTCCCAGGGAGTAAAAACCAACGTTCTCTTCTTTTATGTTTCGGTGTGAATACACCGCCGACGACGGGCAGCGTATGAGTAGGATGTGTTGAACGGCTTTATTCCTTAAAGCTTGGTTCGGCCCATTCCAGGACACCCCGGGCGTCTTCCATAGCCCTGGCAGCGTCTGCCTCGGAATATTCTTCGGTGGGAATGATATCGATATCACCGTAGAAGGAAAACTCCCGTTCCTTTCTCAGCCACTTTGAGATCTCGGCTATTCTGGCAGCATCTTTTTTTTGGCCTTCGGTTAACTTATTTTTGTGTTCGATAACCAAGGTGCCCACATCGTAAAGTTTTGGGGGTTCAATTCCCTTCTTTCGTAATACTCCTTTTAAAACGAGTTCGACAATTTCCTGAGCTTCCCGGACTACATCGGAGTAATCCTGCTCTTCCATAAAAAGTGCCAGGGCTTTAAACCGCGTCAGTGCTTTTTTATAATAACTCTGTCCCAGTAGGTCGCTTGTCATAGATTCAGCACTTCGCCGGGCTGTATGTCCGGTTTTATTTCCCAGTAATATCCGCCCTTCCAGGGTCTCTTTTTAGCCCCGTAGGCTTCGAGCTTATTCCTGTAGGATCTCAAAAACCCGGTAAAAAATCCATTCTTGTCGAAGAGGATCCGGGCATCGTCGACCATATCGAGATAGATGTACCCACCTTCGTTTACCTCCCCCGGGGTTCGGATTATCGGTGAAAGATCTACCTCCCAGCCGTTCTTCCGGGCCGCCTCGAGTTCTTCTCGCAGATCATTCTCGATGTTCGTAAATCCGCGCATTCTGTTCATGCGGCCGGAGGGAAGATTTTCTACTACTAACAATATGTCGATATCCGATTGATGGGTCGCCGTGCACCGGGCAACGGAACCGTAGATAACCAGGGAAACAAGACTATCCCCGTAATGACCGGCGCACGCTTCAGTCAGAGAATGCAACAATTGTTGTGTAAGGGCGGCAAGGGTCGACATCTTCATACAGAATAAGTTCTTTAGGTGTTTTTATCAATAGACCGCGGCTATTCCAAGTCAAACTCCACAACACAGCGGGTTTCGGCATTCCAGTCCCAGAGTCCGTCGCCGGTCGAGGCGGGACTAACTAAGGTGCTTTTCTGAAGTATCTCCTCCAGGGTAATACCGTCTTCTTCGATAATTTTCAGGATCCTGTAAAGACCGTTAAGTTCTTTCACCATGTTCTTGGTACTCAAATAATAGGCGGCCCCCCGATGATCTTGCAATGGCCCATGCATTTCTGATGAATTTTCCCTTGCAATAGTGGCGAATTCTCATTTGCAACTTTGGGCATTTTTAGGATGCACTAAATATGAGTGGAATCAGACAACGGGACTGCACGCCGATGCGGCGGATAAAATGAAGCCACTGACGGACTGGCTGTGGAGGATCGAATGATAGAGGGTTGACGATTGAATTACCGCATTGCCCGGGGGCTCCGACTCATATCTTTACCGGATAGCCCGCAAGGTTACATTTGCCCTTTGAGGTAGGTCCCGGTACCACATGCCGGGTCCAGGACGGCCGGCCGCCGCTTTTCTTCCAGCAGCTTGCCTATCTCCGGGTCCACATCCTTCTTCCGGACGGGGTTGTTGTCGTAGATCTTGGCTATATTTAAGTAGTCGGTTTCCATCCAGGTCAACGGTACTCCTGTTCCGGTAACACTCATCGAATTCAACCCCGGAACAGAGGTAAGCAGTACTATCCTGACCTGAGGTATCTCCATACGGACAATCTGATCGGGATTAAGGAAAATATCGGTAGTAATATCCGAGG
>CAYPIQ010000031.1:0-34162 GCA_964410865.1 uncultured Spirochaetales bacterium
GACCTTTCTATCACCGGCACAAACTACAAGGCAATAAGAACCGTCTTTCCCACTGAAGAGCATTGATTTTGCTATCTGTCCCACCTCTACTCCGATTTTTTCAGCGGCGGCTTGGGCGGTGGGGGTGCTTCCTTCTTCGAATTGAAGTGTCTCCAGCTCGTATTTTTCCAGTATTCTCTGTACATGTCCTGGTATCATTGTTCTAAGATTGCCGATATCGACGCTGCCGGTCAAGACGAAAATTAATGAATAAGCTGATTGAGCAGGCGGTCTTTTCGCCTCCATTTGGGGTCAACCTTTACCCGAAGGTCCAGGGTGACGTTATATGGGAAAAGCTCTTTTATATCCTCTTCGGATTCCAGCCGGATGTCGCGAATAACCGCTCCTTTTTTACCGACAACAATTCCCTTCTGGCTCTCCCGTTCCACCAGGATGAATGCACGGATCCAGAGCTTGTTACCCTGTATTTCCATGTCGGCAATTTCGACATAGAGAGCATGGGGAATTTCCTGGGAGAGACGGTTGAAAGCCTTTTCCCGGATAATTTCGCGGATCCGAAATTCCGGTTCCTGGTCGGTGTAGAATTCATCCGGATACATTTTCTCACCTTCCGGTGCTGTATCGAATAGCCGGTCAAGCAGTTTTTCCACCCCTGCTCCTGTCAGAGCACTTACATCGTGCAGTTCTGCTCCGGGGAGAGCACCCTCCACCAGGTGCCGTATGGCCGATGTATCTTTCGTGATATCGGTTTTATTCAGGGCAATGATTACCGGGATGTTCAGGGTTGCAAGAAAGGAGAGGAGAAGATGTTCTTCTTCACCCGGTCTTCGGGAAGCATCAATCAGATAGAGAACCATATCACTATCCCGGGCGGCCTGTTCCGCCAGGTTTTTCATATGGATGTTTATCCGCTTTTCCGAAGAGTGATAACCGGGAGTATCGATGAATACGAGCTGCCCCTTCCGCCGGTTGACAATGCCCCGTATCCTGTTTCGGGTAGTCTGGGGGATGGCTGAGACAATCGAGACTTTCCTCCCGCACATGAAGTTCAAGAGGGTCGATTTTCCGCTGGATGGGCGTCCTATAAGCGAGACAAAAGCTGATTTCATGGGTATAGTGTAGAATACCTGCTTTAATTGAACAACATGAAAAATTAATTGTTTTGCTGGTGGTAAAGAAGCAATATAACATTGAGGTCCATGCACAGGAACACTAATTACACGGTACCGGTGGGAAACCCCGCATTCAGGGAGGTCTTATGGCAGAAACGGGATGGAAAAAAAAGATCAATGTAATTCTAACTGCCGCTTTAAAAGAAGGGAGGCATCAACTCTACGAACCCGAGGTCTATAGAATTCTAGATTGCCTGGGAATAAAAACACCTCAGTTTTCGGTAGTTACCAAGGCCGAGGATATTACCAGGAGCCTTCTCTTGAAATTCGGTTCCGGCAGGATTGTGCTCAAGGTTATCTCGCAAGAACTTGCCCATAAGCAGAAGATCGGCGGAGTGAAAATAGTTTTCAAAGATACGGATTTTGTCCGGTATTCCTTTGAGAGAATGAAAAAAGAGATTGAAGAGCAGGGATACGCAGTTGAAGCCGTCATGCTTGTCGAGTATATCGAGTACTCGAGGGACCTGGGAAATGAAATCCTCCTTGGTTTCAGAGAAACCGACACATTCGGCCCGGTTTTATCATTTAGTAAGGGGGGGCAGGATGCCGAGCACTTCGCCGCTAACTTTTCTCCGCCCAATCTGGTTCTTCCACCTATTGATAAGAAGTGGGCAATGGCCAGTATTTCTTCGACCCATATCTACAAGAAATACATGGCGGAAGGCAGAGAAGATTGTATTGAACACATTATAGAAGCAAAAACCATATTCAGCCGCCTTGCAGTAGCTTTTTCGAACTTCTTCGACAGCGAGAGCACGTGTGTTTTAAAAGAATTCGAGATCAATCCTTTTGTATTCGATGAAGAAGGGAATTTTATTGCCATTGACGGCTATGGCGTGGTGGAAGAAAAATCTTCGTCCCTTCCGGAACCTGAATCCCCTAGCAAGGAATCCCTCACCCCCTTTTTTCATCCCCGGGGAATTGCGGTAATAGGTGTCAGCGGGACGGATCCCTCCAAATCCGGTAATGAAATTGTCAAAAATCTTCTGGAGTTGGGCCGGAATGACGTTTACTGTGTAAACCCGAAGGGAGGGGAAGCGGAGATTTTCGGGAGAAGAATGTCTCTGTATACCTCCATTGAGAGTATAGACAGGGATGTCACGCTGGCGGTTGTAACCGTCCCCGCGGAGGCGACCTTAGAAGTAATGCGGGATTGTGCAAAGGCCGGGGTAAAGGCGGTGCTTCTCATACCGGGCGGATTCAGTGAGACATCCAAAAACGACGACTTGGAAAGGGAAATACTTCGGCTGGCACGGAAGCATGAGATGCGGATCATGGGACCAAATTGTCTCGGTATCGTCTACGCCGGCAGCGAAAAGAGTAAGGGAATAAATACCTTCTTCATCCCTGATGAAAAATTCAAGATAAATCTGGATAAGAATAAGAATGTAGCAATCTTGAGTCAGAGCGGCGCCCTGGGACTCGTTGAAATCTCTAATCTGAGAAACGCCGTGTCTCCGAAGGTTATTGTGAGTTACGGCAACCAGCTCGATATCGATCCGTGTGATCTGGTGCAGTATTTCGCCGATGAACCGGGGGTTGACGTCATCGGGCTCTATATCGAAGGATTCAAGCCTGGAGCGGGGAGGAAATTCTTTAAAACCGCCTCCCGCATCAAGAAACCTATCGTCGTATACAAAGCCGGCAGAACACCGGCGGGAAGAAAAGCGACCCAGTCCCATACTGCAAGCATGTCCGGAGAATATGCCGTTGCCAAGGCGGCCATGAAGCAGGCGGGTCTCGTGGTTGCGGAAACCATGGCCGACCACGCCGATTTTATCAAGACCTTTGCTCTTTTTCACGATATTACAGAATGCGGGAAAAGAATAGCCGTTATAACTAATGCGGGATATGAAAAAACAAACGCCGCGGACAATATCGGCGGCCTGGAGATTGCGGAACTGAATAAGCAAACGACCGAGGAGTTGAAGAAAGTATTGCCTCCATTTGTCGGTGTAGAATCGCTTCTGGATGTAACTCCCATGGTTTCCGATGAAGTTTTCGTCACATGTGTCGAGGTGCTGCTGAGGTCGAGTTCTGTAGACTGTCTCTGTGTTTCTATTGTTCCGCATGCCGGGCTCATACATACTACCGATCGGGAGGTTCTCGAATACAAGCATAACGTGGCGGCGGGGATAGTCGAGGCCGCAGGAAAACATAAAAAGCCGGTGGTTGTCTCGGTTACGGTAACCGCGGGGGCCGACGCGAACTATAACAGGTTTGCCCAGATAATCGAATCGGGAGGGGTGCCCACCTTTCTCTCGGCGGAACGGGCGATGATGTGCCTGGATGAGTTTATTACCTATAAACTGGTAAAGGAGAAGAAACTCCTCAGCGAATGGCTTAAGTAGTGTTTTGGCTCTTCCTTTTTTACCGATTCATGAGTACATTAAGGTAGTCGGGGACACTACCGTGTAGCCGGCGGCAATTACCGGAAAGGAGGCATACTGAAGATGCCCTTGTATCAGAATCAGGAGAATGAAACCAAAAAAGGAGAGCAGGACGTACTCCTTCAAAAACTTCTCAAAACCCGGACCATTATACTGTCCGGAGAGATCAACAAGGAACTGGCTGAAAGGATCGTGAAACAGCTTATTATCCTGGAGGAATCGGGAGATGAGCCGATAAAGGTTTTCATCGATACCCCCGGTGGGGATGCCGATGCCGGTTTTGCAATCTTTGACATGATCCGTTTCATCAAACCGGAGGTGTTCACCGTGGGTATGGGACTTGTTGCCAGCGCCGGAGCAATTGTTCTCCTCGCAGCGGTGAAGGAGCGCCGGGTCGGTCTTCCTAATTCTCATTACCTCATCCACCAGCCCCTGAGCGGTATGCGGGGTGTAGCCACGGAGATAGAGATACATGCCCGGGAGCTCGAAAAGATGCGCAGGAGGATAAACCTGCTCATTTCTAAAGAAACGGGCAAGTCAATCGAAACGGTTGAAAAAGACACCGACCGGGATTACTGGATGAGTGCGGAGGAGGCCGTTTCCTACGGGCTCCTTTCGAATGTTATAACCAGTCGGCTCGATCTGGGGGCGTAATGATCGGATCTGCCGCTGATTTTCCGGATAAAACATTTAAAGGTTTTAGAGATCAGGACCTCCCCGAAGGATGTTCCATCGAAAGAGGAAAGGTTCGTGATATATTCGATCTGGGTGACGAGCTTCTTATTGTAACCACCGACAGGATCTCGGCCTTCGACCGGGTCCTAACCACAATCCCCTGCAAGGGCGAGGTACTGAATATGCTTTCGGTATACTGGTTTGAACGTACCGGGGACATTGTCGAAAACCACCTGGTCGAGGTTGTGAGCCCCCGGGCAGTGGTCGTGCGGAAATGCACCGTTCTGCCCGTGGAGGTAGTGGTCCGGGGATACCTGACCGGTTCGGCCTGGAGAGACTATACGGCGGGCAAAGCGATTTCAGGGATAAGCCTGCCGGAGGGAATGCGATTCAACCAGCGTTTCACCCAGCCTCTTATAACCCCCTCTACAAAGGCGGAGCGTGGAGTCCATGACGAACCGGTTTCGGGGGATGAAGTTATCAGTCGCGGACTTGTGGATGCCGGTACCTGGCAGGAAATTCAGACAATAGCCCGGGCTCTGTTCGAGCGGGGGAGCAAGATGGCCGCTGAGCGGGGTCTCATCCTGGTTGATACAAAGTACGAGTTCGGCCTCCTGGACGGTAAGCCGGTCCTTGTGGATGAAATACACACCCCCGACTCCAGCCGCTACTGGTTCGCGGACACCTACACGGAGTTGTTCGAAGCCGGGGAAAAACAGCGAAAGATCGACAAGGAGTACCTCAGGCAATGGCTCATGGAGCAGGGATTCATGGGAGACGGTGATATTCCCCATATTCCCGACGAGATTCGAGTCGAGGTAGCCCGGCGATACATACAGGCGTACGAATTGATCACCGGCTCGGATTTTGAAGAAAAAAGCGCAGATGTTGACGCTGAGAAACAGACAATTCTAGCATATTTAGAAAAAAAACAAGGTTAAATCCCCTTTTCTGAATCAAATCAAAAATATCCTCGTTTTCTCTTTAGTAAAGGAAAGGAGGATATTGTATGAAAAAGCGTATATTCCACGGCAGATACGGCATCCTTACTCTTGTTTTCTGTTGCTTCGTCTCCTGCAGCAGATGTTCTCTTCCGGGTCAATCCCCTGCGGACGGAGGTCTGACAGTTCTTTCATACAACTGTGAGAACATCTTTGATGATGTATCCGATGGAACGGAATACCCGGAGTTTGATCCTTCCGGAGGATCGTGGAACACCAGGCTGTTTCACACCAGGCTCATGAACCTGGCGGAAGTCATTCGTGCTTCCTGTGAGGGCGGACCGGATATCGTTGCCCTGCAGGAGATAGAGAATGAAAAGGTGATAGATACCCTGGCCGGGGAATATCTCAAGGGAATGGGGTATCGATGGAGGCTGTGCATTCCCGGGTCGGGTTCTGCGGTGAATACCGGCGTCCTCAGCCGGTTCCCCTTCGAAACATTTCGGGCTCATCGCCTGGAGACAGGGGAAAAGGATGTACTGAGAAATATACTGGAGGTATGGATAGAAACCGGTTCCGGGAGCCTTGTTCTCTTTAACAATCACTGGAAGTCTAAACTCGGAGGGGAGGAAGAAACCGAGATTCTGCGCCGTCATGCCGCATCCCTCTTGTGCAGACGTATCCGGGAGATTAGCGACCGGGAGGCGGATGATGGGAATATTCTTATCGTCGGAGATTTGAACGAAAACCCTGATGAGTATATCCGTACCGGAGAAGCCTATCAAACCGCACTGATGCCGATGGCGGTCGATATTTTTTCTGTGGAACCCGGCTCCGAGAGCATGTATCTGACGGGCGACAGATCCGCCGCTTCCGTTACCGGAGACAGGGTCATCTTCTATTGCCCTTGGGAGGAGGGGGAAGAGGGGAGTTATTTGTATGGGTCGCAATGGGAAAGGATCGATCACATACTTCTCGGGGCCGGGTTCTTCGATACCCTGGGATTGGAATATGCATCCTTTGAAGTTGTTGACGAGCCGTTTCTCTTCACCGAAGACGGGAGGCCTTTCGCTTGGAACGGCAGAATCGGTAGAGGATACTCGGATCATCTTCCCCTGCTGCTCCGGCTGGAGATACGACCGGACGGAGGCGGAGGCGGACCTCAGTAATCCAGGTCGTCCGGGGTAAAAACCACCTCGTAGATCGAACATACGTCTACACCGAATTTCGTGTACTCGTCACCCTCATCGTCCACAACCTTTATACCGAAGGTGCAATGATCGCCGTACCCGGAAAGGGTTATGGGAAACTGGTCACCCGGTGGCGGAATTTACCCAGCCCGGGTACGAATACGCTGGTGTGAGATCCGTCGAAAAATATCTCCGATTCGCCCGGCAAATCGTCTCCCCAGGAGTCGGAAGACTCCGGAAAAATGTAGAGATAGTAAACCGGAGGCTCCCTCGAGAGCAACGTTTTTTTCTTCGCCGATATGCCTGCTGTCCGATTCAGGCGTGGATCATATGGCCTTCGGCGCCTCTGGCGGCTTCCATAACCGCTTCGGAGAGGGTGGGGTGCGCGTGAATCATATCGGCTATGTCCTCCGGGAGAAGTTCGGCCTTCTTGGCCAGAAGCAGCTCGTGGATCAGTTCGGTGGCATCGGCTCCCACGATGCTCGCACCGAGAATCTCCCGGGTATCGGGTTCATAGAGAATTTTTACCTGCCCTTCGGATTTTCCAACGGCAACGGCCTTGCCGGCCCCCCGGTAGGGAAAGACGGATGTCTTGAACTCTATTCCCTTATCGGCCGCCGTTACCTCTGTTAATCCGAATCCGGCAATCTGAGGCTCCGTGTAAACGGCCCGGGGAACAAGATCGAGATCGGTAGACCTTTCCGTTTGTATGCCGCCCATATGTTTCACCGCTATCTCGGCTTCTTTGGAAGCCAGGTGGGCCAACTGCGGGGTAGCGATAACATCTCCCACAGCATAGATAGATGCAATCGTGGTTCGATAATAGTCGCCCACCGGAATAGTACCCTTTTCCGGGGTTATACCGACAGTCTCGAGGCCTAACCCCGATGAATTTGCCGCTCTGCCCACTACCACCAGAATTTTCTCGACCTGTACATCTTCCTTCTTTCCGTTTCGATCTTCCAGATGTACTGTCAGGGTGCCGGCCTGCCTGTCATAGCCTGCCGCCGTTGTCTTTGTTTTTATACCGATCTTCCGGCGCTTGAATGACCGCTCCAGCACGGCCGCCTGATCCGCGTCTTCCAGCGGTAGGAGGTGGTCCATCATCTCCACGATTGTCACCTCGACCCCGAAGGCGTTCATGATATGAGCGAATTCACAGCCGATGGCTCCTCCTCCAAGAATGAGCATGCTCTTAGGTAATTCTTCGAGCATCAGGGCGTCGTCCGAAGAGAGGATGTCGGTACCGTTGAACTCGAACCCCGCTATCTCCCGGGGTCGGGAACCGGTGGCCAGGAGTATGTTCCCGGCGGTCAATTTTTCACCGGTACTGAGGGTGACTTCGTTGGCACCCGATATTTTTGCTTCCGCTTCCATGTAATCTACGCCGTTTTTTTTCAGCAGAAATCTCACGCCCTTCGAAAGAGTATCCGCCGCCTTCCGCGAAGCCTCAAAGACGGTTTTGTAATCAAAACCGGTCCGGCCGACGGTGATTCCCGTTTTCTCGATGTCCGGCAGGGAGAGGAAGAGTTCCGCCTGATGGATAAGGGCTTTAGAGGGTATGCAGCCGATATTGAGACAGACACCGCCCGGTTTTGATTTTTCGATGACCCTAGCGTGTAGGCCCAACTGAGATGCACGGATGGCTGCGACATACCCGGCGGGGCCGGAACCGATAATAAGAAGTGAGTTTTTTTCTGACATAGCGACTCCTCTAATGTTAGATCATTGTTCTCACAGGATACTCAATGATACGTTTCAAATCAATAAGAAAGGAGGAACTGGCTTTCTTGATGAGGTCGCCGAGTTCCCGGTCCATTCGACGATCTGGAGCAGCCCGGAAACAGCCGCGCCGATTCCGATGCCGGTAAATCCTTCTTCGGATATCGGGGTGTCGATTACCCTGTCCGGACCGAAGGCGTCGAGAAGGCCCCGGCTTACCTTGTAGGCCCCGTTGTATTGGGCCACCACTTCTCCGAGCAGAATGATCCGTTCGTTCCGGGACATTTCTTCATGTAGTGCCGTTCGAAGAATACGGGGATACTGTAATGCCGGACTTTTTCCGGCGCGGCGCTCAGTTCGGTGTAGACCTCCAGGGCGTCCATCCAATTCACCTGCTTCGATTCTATACCCTAGGACCAGCCCATGAGGGAGAAATCCTCCATCGAAGACACCCTGCGAAAATCGGTTCCCATACCGTATTGATTGTTCTCGCAGATATAGATCACCGGTAGCCGCATTACCTTCGCCATATTGAGGCTTTCGTGAAAGGCTCCCTGTCGGATAGCTCCGTCACCGAAAAAACAGGTCACCGCACCCTGCTTTCCCTGCCGGGGTTTTATCGACCCGTGGTTAATCGCCCTTGTTCTGGATCTCAAGGATATTACGCAGGTGATCGATGAGGTTCTTTTTCATATCAGTACTTTTTATTTTTCGAAAGAGTGTAATCAATTCCCGCTCCTCAGGTGAAAGCGCTCCGACGGAACCGCCGACGCCCTTCGTATAGAACGCAGTCTCTTCGAGGAAGAATTCGGTAACCGGTATCTCGAAGGCATCGGCGATTCGTGAGAGCCGTTCGACACTGATGTTGGTTTGTCCTTTTTCGTATTTTTGGATCTGCTGGAAAGACACATCTATCAATTCGGCCAGGGCATTCTGTGTCAATCCTCGTCGGCCGCGGAATGATTTTATTTTTTCTCCCAGTTCTTTTCTTTCCATAATAGCCCCGGGGCAGGAATAAAAAAAGTATGACATTAGGGGGTCTTGATTGCCACCAACCAGAGGTTGTATTATATACTCTATATACACTTGTAGGTTGTGTTGATGAAAAGTGTGAAGAATGTTTTTCTCTGCTGTCAGGATCCTGTTTTATCAACGGTTATTATACTGTATCTATCCCGGGGAAAGGGAATAACTCCCAGGAAAATCACCCTTCCCGACCGGCAAGCCGGAGAGGCGCCGGGAGCGAAAGGCGATGTTATAATACTGGATACCGACGGCTTCGAAGATCCCCGGTCAGTTAAATCGGTTGTCACCTCCTTAACGGATTCCGGACGTAAGGTCGTCGCCCTGTGTTCCGTCACCGATCCCGATTTTATCCCGGTTCATAAGAACCTGCTTCGGTTGGAGAAGCCCTTCGACCTGGAATGTCTAAACACCGTACTGTAAGTTAATGAGCGCTGTCTCAGGTGTTCTCGGCATTGCCCATGCTTATATAAAATGATAGTGAGAAAAGATTCTCCGGCAATAATTGCCGGGCGGAAGGGCCTCCGAACCGATTATCAGCATATGTTGCTTTAGTAACGATTTCTAATAAGACGATAATCTGATTTGACAACTTTCGCCAATTGTATACAATAGAAATATGGCGAAGAAAGTAAAAAAGCGTCCCCTTGTTATGAAGCAGAAAATCATGCTTCAGGTGGTATACGCGCTTATCCCCATCGTTATTGCATCGATCTATTTCTTCGGATGGCGCAGCCTCGTAGTACTTGCCGTGGTCAACCTGGCCGGGTTTGCGAGCGAGTATATCTTTGCCCGGGTTTACGGTCAGCAGGTAAGTTCCGCAGTCTTTGTAACGAACTTCCTTTTTGCCCTGTCCCTGCCGCCGACCATTCCTCTCTGGATAGCGGTGGTCGGTATCGTGTTCGGAGTGGTCTTTGGAAAGATGGTCTTCGGCGGTTTCGGGCGGAATGTCTTTAATCCCGCCCTGTCAGGCAGGGCTTTTATTTACGTCAGCTTCGGATATCCTATGACCAGTCGATTTATCGAGCCGGTGACGGGTTTTCCCGGTGGTTTTGCCCGGTGGCTCCCGGATATGGATACTCTCACCAAGGCTACACCCCTTATCAGGCTCACCGGAGGGGAAGAGGTTTCCCTTTCCAATCTGCTGTTAGGACACACCTCCGGTTCCCTGGGAGAGACTTCGGCGGTCCTTATTATCGTTACCGGCTGTATTCTGCTCATCATGAAAACGGCCAGTTTCAGAATCGTCCTGTCCTGCTTTATCGGCTATCTGGGTCTGCAGACGATTTTTTACACAGCCGGCGTGGCCGGAGCACTGAATCCGGTTTACAGTCTTTTTGCCGGCAGCCTGCTGTTCGCCTTTTTCTACATGGCCACCGATCCCATTTCATCATCCCAGACGACCAACAGGGGCAGATGGATATACGGCCTGGTTATCGGCCTGCTTACATCCCTCATTCGGACCTTCTCCGCCTGGCCGGAGGCCGTTACCTTTGCCATTCTCCTGGCCAACATGTTTGCACCCCTTTTAGACTACACCCTCAAGCAGTCGGCGGCGAAGAAAAAGGCGGTCTCGTCATGAGTGCTTCCGCGATATTCAGAGAAAGAATCTTCCCCGTTGTCTTTATGTTTCTGTTGACCGTTGTGTTTATCGGTGTCGTATCGGCCATCTATCTTACCACCCGCGATCGGGTTTTGTTGAATGAATCGCTCTTTCTCAAGAAAGCTCTCCTCTATGCCGCAGACATCCCCATACCGACGGAAGCCGTTGAAACGGAAGAGGTGTACGAAAGCAGGATACGGGAGGTGCCGGATGATGCCGGAGGGGTCGCGTACTACGAAATCCTCGGAGAGGTGGGCGGTACGGTTACCGGTTACGCTGTGATTGTTTCCGGTCCGGGGCTCTGGGGCGAAATTCAGACGGTCCTTGCCTTCGAGAAGAACCTTGAAACTCTAAAGGGTCTGGAGTTCATCAAGCAGAACGAAACCCCGGGGCTGGGCGCCAGAATTACGGAAGACTGGTTCAAGGAGCAGTTCCGGGGAAAGGAGGGACCCTTCGAGCTGACGCCGGAAGGGGAAGCTTCGGCGGCGAACGAGATAGATGCAATTACCGGGGCAACCAGGACTTCGGTTGCCCTTCGTTCCATCCTGAACGATGCCGTGGAGAATGTGGATAAAATTATCGGAGGAGGGAACTGATATGCCGCGCGGAAAGGCCAAAAAGGTATTCCTCGATCCTATTGGTAAAAACAATCCTGTTTTTGCCCAGGTCCTGGGGATCTGTTCGACCCTTGCCGTAACCAACGACTTCAGAAATACGGTGGTCATGTGTCTGGGTGTGCTGTTTACTACCACACTGTCGAACTTCACGATCTCCCTCATCCGGAAACTGATCCCGTCCCGGGTCCGCATGATGGCGGAAACCCTTATCATCGCAACCTTTGTAATCATCGTAGATATTGTTCTCAGGGCATATGTTCCTGAAATCTGGAAGCAGTTGGGGCCCTATGTCGGCCTGATTATTACCAACTGCATAATCATGGGTCGGGCCGAGGCCTTTGCCCTTTCGAACCCGCCCGGACTGAGCCTTATCGACGGGCTTTCTTCCGGTATCGGGTATTCCTATGTACTTCTGGTTATTGCCTTCTTCCGGGAACTCCTGGGATCCGGGAGTATCTGGGGTATACAGGTGCTCGGCGAGTGGTGGACGAACTGGTCTATTATGATCATGCCCCCGGGCGCCTTTTTTATGCTGGCGATTTTTATCTGGGTTATCAAGGGCGCGGTCCTGGGGGAGAAAGAGGAGGCAAAGAAATGAATGCCCAGCTGTTTCCCCTGGCGGTGTTCTTTGCCGCCATTTTTACCAGCAATATTCTCCTCACGAACTTTCTCGGCATGTGTTCTTTCCTCTCCGTTTCCCGGGAGGTAAAGACCTCCGCCGGTCTCGGAGCTGCAGTTACATTCGTGATGACCGCCACAACCGTGTTGAACTGGCTTGTCTATCACTATATCCTGCTTCCCCTGGAACTGGATTACCTCAGGTTCATCGTCTTTATCGTTGTTATTGCTGCATTTGTTCAGCTCGTGGAAATGATTATCGAAAGGGTCTCGGAAGTCCTGTACGCGGCCCTGGGGATTTTCCTCCCCCTCATTACGGTAAACTGCGCCATTCTCGGGGTCAGTCTGTTCATGGTTATTCGAGACTATGACCTCCTCACCTCATGTACCTTTGGGCTGGGATCGGGGCTCGGCTGGTTTCTGGCCATCATGGCCATGGCCGGAATACGCCAAAAATTAGCCCGGGCAAAGGTACCGAAGGGACTGGAGGGGGCCGGTATTACTCTTATCATAACCGGAATGATGGCCCTGGCGTTTATGGGATTTACCGGCATGATCAATATCGGGTAGAAGGGAGTGAACATGTTTCCGATGACGACGTTTCTGATCAGTGTAGGTGCTGTTTCCGCTATCACCGTAGTACTGGCGATACTCATGGTGATTGCCGACGCCACCATAGCCAACTACGGCGACATAAAGATAACCATCAACAACGATAAAGAGCTTACCGTTCGGGGTGGAAGCCCTCTCCTCGGTACTCTGATGAGCCGGGGAATCTTCATTCCGTCGGCCTGTGGGGGGAGGGGATCCTGCGGGCTGTGTAAGGTGCAGGTGCTTGAAGGGGCGGGGCAGTATCTTCCCACGGAACTGCCCTGGATAAGCGAAGAAGAGCGGGAGCAGAACATTCGGCTTTCCTGCCAGATCAAGTGCAAGAATGATCTTTCAATTAAAATTCCTGAAGAACTCTTCAATGTAAAGCAATTCACATCCCGGGTAACATCTCTGGGGGACCTGACCCATGATATAAAGGAAGTCACTTTGGAGCTTGTCGAGCCGACGGAGATACATTTCAAGGCGGGCCAGTTTGTGCAGATAATGACGCCGGAATACGAACTGACCGATGAGCCGGTCTACCGGGCCTATTCGATTGCCTCCGTACCGAATGAAACCGGGCAGATAACCCTGGAAATCAGGCTCGTTCCGAACGGTATCTGCACGACGTATGTACACAATTACCTCCGTGAGGGCGACGAGGTAATCATGAACGGTCCCTACGGAGAATTCTTTCTACGGGAATCGGAGCGGGATATTATTTGTATAGCCGGAGGTTCCGGAAATGCGCCTATCATGTCCATTCTTCTTGATATGGCTGAAAAGGGAATCTCCAGGAAAACCCGTTACTTCTTTGGAGCCCGGTCCGCGGGGGACCTTTTTCTGGTAGACGAATTCAAAACCCTTGAAAAAAGGCTTCCCGACTTCAAGTATATTCCGGCTCTTTCCGCACCGCTGGAAGGGGACAATTGGACGGGTGAAACCGGACTCATAACCGATGTGGTGGCAAAACACATGGAATCGGGAGATAATGTGGAGGCCTATCTGTGCGGGAGCCCGGGGATGATAGATGCCTGTGTAAAGGTTTTAACTGAGAAAGGGGTCCCGGAGGAGCTTATTTTCTATGACAAGTTTGCGTAACAGGGGGGGTGGAAAAGAATGAAACAGAGCCCTCAGATGCAGAGGATACAGGAGAACATGAGGCCCGGTGCCATTACCCTGGAAGGTTTTCTCGGGAGGGATACCAGGAACCTGGCGGATATCCTGGAAGAGGATAACGCCGCGGTAAGGCGCCTCGATCTGAGCCATGGAGCAATTGCTCAAAGAATGGAAGAATTAAAAAACGCGGGCGCGGAAGGGTTGGGAGAATTCATTGAAGTAGCCCCGCATTTCGAAGTCAGGGTGGAATCGGTCAGGGGAAAGCTTCCATGTCCTTTTGCACATCCCGGGGTATATCCGAAGACCAACATTACCGTAAAGAACCTACAAACGGGACGATCCATCGTCTATACCGATATGCATATCCATCTCATCGGCAGCCACGGGTTTTACGAAGGGAAGGGGTCGGTGTATCGGCTCGAGCCCGAAGATCTGGCCGAGATACTAGAAGTCGGGCCGGAGTAGCGGTATTTCTTATTGACAAGATAAGGAATGCATTATTATACTGATAATAGTTATCATTTAAAGGGAAGTATTGTGCGTAGAACAGAACAACGATCAGCGATTCTCGAAGAAATCAGAAAGAGAAAAGACCATCCCACGGCGTATGACATGTATAACGCCGTGAAGATACGGGTGCCCAATATAAGCCTGGGCACAGTCTACCGCAATCTGGAGGTTCTTTCTAAGAAAGGTGTTATCAGAAAACTCGATCTGGGGAGCGAGCAGAAACGGTTTGATCCGAATGTTAGAGACCACCCTCATTTTCGTTGTGTAGAATGCGGCAGGGTTGAGGACATTCCCGTTGAGGGAGTACCGGAATTCAACGGCGAATTAAAGTCCTGGCTGAAACAGCGGGTGGTAGACGCCGTAAACATCGAATTCGTGGGTCTGTGTCAGGAATGTTCTGCCCGTACTATCCGCAGGAAAAAATAACGTAAGGAAGCTCGTCCCCGGGTACCGGGGCGGCGGTATTATAGAAAAACAGCCTTAAAAAGGCATGCAATATGAAGGAGAAGATTATTATGAAAAGCGTAAAGGGTACAGAAACTGAAAAAAATCTCTTGAAAGCCTTTGCAGGAGAATCTCAGGCACGAAACAGGTACACCTATTTTGCAGGAGCCGCGAGAAAAGAGGGTTTTGTACAGATTTCCGATATCTTCGAGGAAACGGCTAATCAGGAAAAAGAGCACGCCAAGCGTTTCTTTAAATTCCTCGAGGGAGGCATGTTGGAAATTGCCGCCACCTTTCCAGCCGGAGTTATAGGAACCACTGCTGAGAATCTTCGGGCCGCCGCCGGCGGAGAACATGAGGAGTGGACGGAACTCTATCCCGCCTTTGCCGAAAAAGCCAGGGAGGAAGGATTTCTTGAAATTGCGTCGGTTTTCGATGCTGTCTGTGTGGCGGAAAAACAGCATGAAAAACGCTATAACGATCTTCTTGCCAATATAGAAAAAGGCAGGACCTTCAAACGAGATGAAACGGTTACCTGGCGGTGCAGGAACTGCGGATATCTCTACGAAGGCACGGAAGCGCCCAAAGTCTGCCCGGCCTGCGCCCATCCTCAGGCCCATTTCGAATTACTGGGGGAAAACTGGTAGAGGGTTCAAAGGCAGGGCTATTTTTCATCTCCCTGCGGAGATGGATATATTCGAGAAAACCATTTTGAGGAGGAAAGAAATGGCGAAACAGTACGGAGTCTATAAATGTGAGATATGCGGGAATATTGTGGAGGTTCTGCACGGCGGAGCCGGTGAACTGGTATGTTGCGGAGAATCCATGACACTGCTTGATGAAAAAACCGCCGATTCTTCGACGGAAAAACATGTTCCGGTCATCGAAAAGACCTCCGACGGGTACAAAGTAACCGTCGGGAGTACCCTGCATCCCATGAAGGAAGAGCATTATATCGAGTGGATAGAGCTCATCGCAGACGGAGTCTCGTACAGACAGTACCTGAAGCCCGGTGACGATCCGGTGGCGGGGTTTTGCATCAGCGCTTCCAGCGTCTCGGCCAGAGAGTATTGCAACGTTCACGGTCTGTGGAAAGGTTGACCTGTATACCGGAATCGGACTGTACATGCACGATAGAGAACCGTGCAAGAGAGAAGAATAGGCTCAACAACGCCTTATGAATATCAAAAGGAGATTTACTGTATGAAAAAATATGTATGTGATGTCTGTGGTTACATTTACGATCCCGCCGAGGGAGACCCTGATAACGGTGTCGACCCCGGAACGCCCTTCGAGAAACTTCCGGATGATTGGGTATGCCCCCTCTGCGGTGCTTCTAAAGAAGATTTTTCTCCGGAAGATTAAAGATCATCCCACACTGAGGCCCTGGCCGGGTGAATGATACCCGGCCGGCCTTCTAATACGAAAATAACCGTACCCGGATATTTTCATCGTTTCGGTTGCCGCGCAGCGGCATGAGAAACTATTATGATTCTGGGAGAACTGCCGACCGTTACTCAGGCCGTGGGTGGCGCTGTGCTTATAGCCGGCTGCTACCTTATAATAAGAACGAAATCGGTGAATAAGAGATGATGCGGAAAAGGCGGAATACGGATGTTGGAGCAATTCTCTTTGGCGTCTCGGCTGCAGCGGCCTGGGCCATAGGACCGGTTCTTTCGCGGTCCGTACGGGACTACCACTCGGTGTCTTTTCAAAACCTGGCACGGTTTACCGTCAGTCTTCCGGTACTGTGGGGATGTTATTTCATAATCAAAGCCCGGTACCGGATAAACAGTTAATAAATGTTCGAAACAAATAAAATATATAGCCTTTAACACAATATAATAAAATCATAGATGACCACAAAACCCAAGGAGGAACCGTATGGCAAGTATACTGGAAGGCCGGGGATACTAAAGCTGATATACTCGATTGAACATCACAGACGCCATATACTCGAAAAAGTAGAACTCTTCAGCGGGGCCAGAGGCTATGAGGATGGTAAGTTGATCGAGAAATTGTGAGGAGGACACATATCAAACCGGTGATCGCTATTCGCAATATGGTGAGAGCCGGAGAGGAGACGAAACTGCTGCCCGGAAGGGAGAATGTACTCTATAACTATAAGGAGATGGTCAGATGCATACCACATTGTAATTTCAAGCCTGAACGATATTAATATTTTCATGTATTTGGGCTGATGTGCTCACAATTCCCGGCAGCGCAAAAGGCTAAGAAACACTAAGTATTGAATTAGATAGTAATTCGGTATATATCTGTAAAGTAGTGTTATTAAAGATATATGAAATCGATCTGAAAGGAAAAAACTATGATATCCCAACTCACGTCCAGGGAACAACAGATAATCGAACTCGTTACCAGTGATACACTCATGTCCGTGGCTGAACTGAGTAAGTTGCTCGGGGTTTCCCAGGTGACCATTCGAAGTGATTTTCAGAGCCTTGCAGAGAAAGGATATCTGGTTAGGACCGATAGGGGGTTCCTGCCCGCCTTCCATCCCACGATAATGGAAAGAAAGAAGTCCAATTACTCTGAGAAGGAGCGAATTGCCCGCTACGCTGCATCCCTGGTTGAAAATGGTGATACGGTCATGATAGAAGCGGGTACCACTACATCGCTTATTGCTCGCTACCTGCTGGCTAAGCGCGATATCCATGTGGTAACCAATTCTGCCCTGGTTCTTCCATACGGCAGAATACATCCTTCCCTTAATATCGTCCTCCTCGGAGGTGAGTTTCGGCCTTCTACGGAATCCTTCGTGGGTCCTGTTACGCTGGAAGAACTCACAAATTTTCATGTACGCCTCGCATTCGTAGGAACAGACGGATTCACTGCTGAGAAAGGGCTTACAACACATCTGGTTGAAGGGGCGGAGGTAGTCCGCAAGATGGCATCTCAGGCAGCGGAAACGATACTTGTAGCCGATTCATCTAAATATGGTAAAACCGGATTTGTAAAGGTGTTGCCCCTCGAAGAGGTCCACACACTGGTAACGGACAGCAATCTCGGTCAGGAAGCACGGCATCAAATAGGTGAGATGAACGTTAATCTGGTTATTGTATAGGGTTTTTGCTTCGGATACATTTTAGATACATTATCTACTGTTACCCAACGTGGACCTGGAATATGTGCTAATACTTTTCCACAATACAATTA
This sequence comes from uncultured Spirochaetales bacterium, assembly GCA_964410865.1. Lineage (GTDB taxonomy): Bacteria > Spirochaetota > Spirochaetia > JAFGDJ01 > JAFGDJ01 > JAFGDJ01. Next base: position 17,793 of record CAYPIQ010000031.1, read on the forward strand.
CGAGTTTTCCATTTCTTTATTACATCCTGTTGTTCTATGCCGCACCAGTCCAACCAATTAAAACCTTACCGGGTCCACGGTCGGGAACATTAAGTAATTATTTTAGCTTGACAATGTAAAAAAGTAATAGTAAAGTAAAAATAAAGAAAAATATAATAATATAGAAGGTAATATGAAATATGGCTGAAAGATTATTAATGCCAAAACAGGGAAATACTGTAGAATCCTGCGTTATCCTCGAGTGGAAGAAAAAAGAAGGTGACCATGTAGATGTCGGAGATGTCCTCTGCGAGGTGGAAACGGACAAGGCCAGCTTCGAGATAGTATCGGAACATCAAGGAATAGTGCTCAAGATTCTCCATAGAGAGGGGGAAGATGTACCGGTTCTAAAAACAATAGCATTTATCGGTGAATTGGGTGAAGAACTCCCCGCAGATGCAATTGCGGAAGAGCAGTATTCCCGTTCGCGAGACAGGCAGCCGAGCAAGAATATTCGGACCCAGGATAAGCCGCGGGACTCTGAATCGGTCGCCTTTCAAGCCCGAAGAGCACCGAATCCCGCTATCAGAATTTCCCCCCGGGCAAGAAATTTCGCTGCAGCGCACGGGGTAGATGTTACAGGGCTAACCGGTAGTGGACCTGGCGGACGTATTCTCGAAGCCGATGTGCAAAAAGCCCTTGAAGAAGTCCCTGTCGGCGCAACGGGGTATCCTGGACCTTCAGATTCGGTATCGGTTGAAGGCTTCCGAGCCGTTATCGCCCGGAGAATGAGAACGTCCCTGTCCGATACCGCTCAACTTTCCATGTATGCTTCCGCCGACGCCGGGGACATACTCGCATACCGAAAAAAATTAAAGGCGGTAACCGGAAGTCCGTCTCTGGCTGAGATATCAATCGGAGATATGGTGATGTTTTCAGTAGTAAGGGCTCTGAAGCGTTTCCCGGACATGAATGCTCATTTTTTAGGGGACAGGATAGAGAAATACAACCATATCCACCTGGGGGTGGCGGTAGATACCTCCAAGGGACTCCTCGTCCCGACAATCAGATGGGCCGATGATTTGAGCCTGTCCGGGCTTTCATTGGAGAAACGTAGGCTTGTGGAGATATGTCGTGCAGGAAAAGCGGGGCCGGAGGAACTGGCTGAAGCCACATTTACCGTTACAAATCTGGGGACCTTCGGAATAGAGAATTTTACTCCTGTCCTCAATACGCCCCAGGTAGGTATACTTGGGATTTGTTCGACGCGCTTGGAACCGATGGAGGTATCAGGAGAGATGTGTTTCGTTCCGAAGATAGGCCTTTCACTGACGATTGACCATCAAGCCGTGGACGGGGCTCCGGCAGCCCGGTTTTTACATGAAGTCTGCGACATAATTGCACACTTCCAGGTGTATCCGGCGGAATAATATGAAAAGGAGCTGCATGTATGCCTAAATCACAAGTCATTAAACCGGAAGATGTACGAAAACAGGGAAAAATCACCTTTAAGCCGATTCCTATAAATCAATATACCCCGGATTTCGCTAAAGAGAAAAAAACCTATGGTCCGGAGGGCTTACAACGGATGCTCATGGATATGATCATAATCCGTGAATTCGAAACAATGATGGACTCCATCAAGAAACAGGGTGTCTGGCAGGGGGTGGAGTACAACCATCGCGGGCCGGCCCACCTTTCGATAGGGCAGGAGGCTGCTTCGGTGGGGCAGTGCACGAATCTCACGGAAGAGGATTTTATATTCGGTTCCCACCGTAGCCACGGGGAGATTCTGGCCAAGTGCCTGTCCGCATCCAGGAAGATCCCCGAAGACAGGCTGATGCGCATCATGAAAGAGAGCCTTGGCGGAGATACTCTCCGGGCGGTCGAAAAGAATCACCACGGTTCAGTCCTCGAGTTGGCGGAAAAATTCATCGTATACGGCACAATGGCGGAAATTTTCGCCCGGGATACGGGGTTCAACCGGGGCCTGGGCGGTTCAATGCATGCCTTTTTTACCCCCTTCGGCAGCATGCCGAACAACGCCATCGTCGGCGGCAGCGGTGATATCAGTGTCGGCGCGGCCCTGTATAAACGGATAAACGGGAAACCGGGCATTGTTATCGGTAATATCGGTGATGCTTCTATGGCCTGCGGTCCGGTCTGGGAAGGGATCATGCTGGCGAGCATGGACCAGTACCGGACCCTCTGGGACAAAGAGGTGGGGGGTGCTCCACCGGTAATGTTTAACTTCTTCAATAATTTCTACGGTATGGGTGGTCAGACCTTCGGCGAGACCATGGGATACCAGGTTCTTGCAAGGGTAGGGGCCGGGGTCAACCCTGAACAGATGCACGCCGAACGGGTGGACGGTTACAACCCTCTGGCGGTGGCGGACGCGGTAGCCCGCAAGAAAAAAATACTCCTGGAAGGCAAGGGCCCCGTTCTGATGGACACGATTACCTACCGCCTTTCCGGTCACTCACCCTCGGATGCCTCATCCTACAGAACAAAGGAAGAGGTGGAATACTGGAATGAAGTTGACTGTATTTCTTCATTTGCCGGCTATCTGGAAGAACATAAGGTGCTGAAAGAGGGTGAATTCGCCCGGATGAAGGCATCGGGAATCCAACTGGTGAAGGATATCATGCTCCTCGCCATTGATCCGGATATCTCCGGGTATATAGATCCGGTCTTTATCGAGAATGTGATGTTTTCCAATGAAACCTGTGAGAGGTGCGATGATCGTGAACCGGAGGTCCTTATATCGAAGGAAGAAAACCCCAGGGTGCAGGCCCTGAAGAAACGCTCCCGCTTCGGCCTCGACGAATCGGGAAATGCTCTGTCCCCAGCAAAAACCGTCACCTACCGGGACGCCCTGTTCGAAGCCATGCTGCATCGCTTTTATGAAGACCCGACAATGGTGGCCTATGGTGAAGAAAACCGCGACTGGGGCGGGGCCTTTGCCGTATACCGCGGCCTTACCGAATCGCTTCCCTATCATCGGCTCTTTAATACACCCATCGCGGAAGGCGCCATTGTGGGCTCGGGAGTAGGATACGCCATGTGCGGCGGCAGAGCCGTGGTGGAGCTGATGTACTGCGATTTTCTCGGACGGGCGGGGGATGAGGTCTTCAACCAGATGTCCAAGTGGCAGGCCATGAGCGCAGGGATTTTGAAGATGCCCCTGGTTCTCCGAGTTTCGGTGGGCAACAAGTACGGCGCACAGCACTCCCAGGACTGGACCAGTCTTATCGCCCACATACCGGGCCTCAAGGCCATGTTTCCCGCAACGCCCTACGACGCAAAGGGAATGCTCAACCTGGCCCTTCGGGGAACGGACCCGGTGGTATTTTTCGAGAGCCAGAGGCTCTACGGCATTGGTGAGCAGTTCGAAAAGGGTGGAATCCCTGAAGGCTACTACGAGGTTCCGGAGGGAGAGCCTGCCCTCAGGCGTTCCGGCACCGATATTACCATCATTACCCTCGGGGCGACTCTCTATGTCGCATTGGAGGCGGCCAAAGATCTGGAGGAAGAGTACGGAGTACACACGGAGGTTATCGATCTGAGATTTATAAATCCACTGAAATATGAAGTCCTCCTCGATTCCGTAGAGAAGACCGGCAGGGTAGTCCTCGCCTCCGACGCATGTGAAAGAGGATCGTTCCTCCATAATGTCGCGGCCAATATCTCCCAGTTCGCCTTTGACCACCTGGACGCGCCTCCGGTGGTTATCGGTTCGCGAAACTGGATTACACCGGCGGCGGAGCTGGAAGAGGCATTTTTCCCTCAGAAGGAATGGATTATCGATGCGGTGCATGAACGAATTCTTCCCCTTTCAGGACATACACCGTCCACAGTCCAGACCGAAGGAGAAATAATCAGGCGTCAGAGCAGGGGATTATAGAAGAAAGTTCTGCACGATTCGGTATTACCCGTTATACTGCAGCTATGAAAACTTCGAGTCCCTGGACAGGCAGGTCCCTGCCCGATCGTTCACTGCCTGCAAAAATAACGGGTAAGGCCCGCTATACCGCGGATTCCGGCGGCCCGGGATGTCTGCATGCGGCCCTGGTCACGAGTCCCTATGCCCATGCCGGAATAGTATCCATTAATACGGCAAAGGCCGAAGGCTATCCCGGGGTGTATGCCGTTCTTACGGGGAACGATGTACCCGTTACCCTTGGAATCTATACGAGGGATAAGCCGCCCCTGGCCGTTGGGAAGATTCGGCATCATGGTGAAACGGCGGCGGCTGTTGCCGCGGAAACCCCGGCGGCCGCCCGGGAAGCGGCTTCCCTTATCGAGATTACCTAGGATCCGCTTCCTCCCGTATGTACGGCCATGGAAGCCCTGGCTGCGGATGCTCCCCCTTCTGCTGTCCGAAGGGCGGGCCGTCATCACCGGACCCGAAGGGCTCAGGAGCGAAGAATTAACGGATTTTTCGACAAGCGAGCGAGAATTTCGCCGGGCGAGTTTTTCCTCCGATTCGAGGTGGACTCCCGGGCGCTCCAATATCCCCTTCACGCGGTCAGGCGGACCGGTCATTCGTCCGTCGATTACCCTGTCATTCATGCCGCGGGCGTGTCCGCCGAGGGGCGACTTCGCCTGGCGGTAAGCGTGCTCTGTGCTTTCCCCTTCAGGTCGGAGCAGGTAGCGGATGCCCTGAGTGGCGGCGATGTTGAAAAAGCTCTCTCAATGCTGCCGGGTTCCGTGACCGAGGATATCCGCTTGAGCCGAGAGTACCGTACTTTTCCGGCAAAAAAGGCCTTTAATGAGATTCTGAAACAACTGGAGGCGTATCTGTGAGGTGGGTAAGCAAACCTGAAAAGGCGGTATTAAGAGTAAACGGAAGGGAGGTGCGGGTCTTCGTGGACCCGGGGGAAACTCTGCTCCATGTCGTCCGGGAGGGTCTTGGACTTACCGGCCCAAAGGCGGGGTGTGAAAACGGTGACTGCGGCGCGTGCACAATGCTTCTGGACGGTGTGCCGGTAAAATCATGCATGGTCCCGGCGATCGAATGTGTAGGTAAGGATATTGTAAACGCGGAAGGCTTGGATGATCCCGATCTGCTCGAGGCCTTTACGGATGGGTTTCCTTTCATCGCCTCCTGCGGTATATTTGGACTATGGAAATAATCCGGGCAAAGACCATGGGCTTCTGTATGGGAGTCCACCGGGCTATGCAGGCGATAGAAGAGCTTCTCCACAGCGATATTCCACAGCCTATCAATACCTACGGACCACTCATACACAATGAACGGGTATTAGCCGGGCTGAAAGACCGGGGTATCGGCAGAATTGAACGGGTGGCTGACTTTTCCGGAGGTTCCGTTGTGTTTCGGACCCACGGTGTTCGGCCGGAGGATAGAACCGCCCTGGAGGGAATGAGCGCCTATGTGGTGGATCTGACCTGCCCGAGGGTCCTTAGGTCCCAGCAACTGGTGGCGGAAGCGGCCGGAGCGGGTATCGGGGTAATCCTCGTGGGGGACCGGAACCACGGTGAGATTACCTCCATCGAGGGGTTTGCCCCGGGGTGCCGAATCATCCGCACCTCCCGGGAGGCTGAAGCGGTACGGATGAACGGCCCGATGTTGGTTGTGGGCCAGACCACGCTCCGGAGGGAAGAATACCAGGAAATCGGAAAAGTCTTGAAGAGGCGGAATCCCCGGGTCAAGATTGCCATGACCCTCTGCCCGGCCACGGTAAGACGGCAGAACGCCCTTACCGAACTGGCCCGTACCGTCGATGCCGTACTGGTCATAGGCGGCAAGAACAGCGCCAATACCGGCAGGCTCTACCGTCAGGCGGTTGAAACGGGTCGCCCCGCGTGGCACATAGAGGGCGGCGGTGATTTACCTCCGGAAATTTTTGGATTTTACCGAGTGGGGCTCACTGCGGGGGCTTCAACACCGGACTGGATAGTGGAAGAAGTGGAAGGCGCTTTGAGAGGAGGATCACATGCCTGAGATTATGCAAGAGATAGAATCAAGGAGGGCCCGGAAGGCCCTGGATACCGAACCAATTATCGACTGTGTGGCTGTTAACCTCGAGGACGACTGCCGTCTATCCGACGGACGGGACTACGCTTTTTTCGATACGGGCCTGGCGGTTATGAACCTGGTACTGCAAGCCACCCACGAAGGGCTTATTGCCCATCCTGTTGCCGGATACAAGCCGGTTGAAATAAAGGAAGCCTTGGGTATACCCTCGGACTATAGGCTTATCACCCTGGTCGCGGTGGGGTATCCGGGAGACGAGACACATCCGAACGAGAAACACCTGGAGCTCGAGCATTCGAAGCGGGATCGCAAGCCTCCGGAAGAGGTAATATACCGGGATACCTGGAAACTATAGAATGTCTGGTACGGTGGGGAGACGTATGGAACAACTTAGAGAGAGAAACGCCTTTATTTGCGACATGGACGGTGTAATTTACCACGGGAACAGACTTCTGCCCGGGGCAAAGGAATTCGTCTCCTGGCTGCGAAAAACCGGCAAACGGTTTCTTTTCCTCACCAATGCCAGTGAGAGGTCCCCCAGGGAACTCTGCCAGAAACTCTCGCGGTTAGGGATAGAGGTGCAAAAAGAACACTTTTATACCAGCGCCCTGGCTACGGCGGGTTTCCTGGCCGGTCAGAGGCCGGAGGGAAGCGCCTACGTTATCGGCGAGGCCGGGCTCATCAACGCCCTGTACGACGCAGGCTTTTCCATGAACGATGTTAATCCGGACTATGTGGTGGTGGGCGAATCGCGGTCTTACAATATAGAGACGATACAGCACGCCGTTAAGCTCGTCAGGGAGGGAGCGAAACTGATCGGCACTAATCCGGATGTTTCCGGTCCCACTGAAAACGGTATTATGCCCTCCACCGGGGCCCTGATTTCACCCATCGAGATGGCCACGGGCAGAAAGGCGTACTTCGTAGGCAAACCTAACCCTCTCATGATGCGCCATGCCCTGAAGCGGCTGGGCGCGGCCAGGGAAGAAACGGTCATTGTCGGTGATAGGATGGATACCGACATTATTGCCGGGATAGAATCGGAGATAGAGACCGTGCTTGTCTTGAGCGGCGTTACTTCCCGCGAAGATCTCTCCGAATTCGCCTACCAGCCCCATTATGTGCTCGAAGGTGTAAAGGATATACCCGGGTGAATAGGGGGAGTCTGAGGGATCGACGCGAGCTGCATTTCAGGGAGTACGGAGAGGGAGACCCCCTGGTTATTCTCCACGGACTTCTCGGATCGGCGGATAACTGGCATTCGATATCCCGATCGCTGGCCGGAAGGTTTCGTGTCCTGGCGGTAGACCAGCGTAATCACGGTTCATCTCCCTGGATCAGGGGCATGGACTACCCTTCCATGGCCGCCGATGTTCTTCGTCTGCTCAACACGGTATCAATCGATCGTTGCTTTCTCCTAGGCCACTCCATGGGTGGTAAAACCGCCATGGAAATTGCACTGGCCTGTCCCGACAGAGTCCGCGGCCTGGCAGTGGTGGACATAGCGCCTGTTGCCTATCCGCCGGAGCACCGGGATATCTTGAAAGCCCTTCTGGATCTGGATATCTCGGGTTTACAAAAACGAAGCGAAGCGGATGCCCTGCTCTCAGAAAGGGTCCCGGACCGCATGCTGCGCCTCTTTCTGCTCAAAAATCTCAAACGGACCGAAGACGGCTCTTTCACATGGCGTATCAACCTGCCCGGGATTGTTGCCGATTACGGATCGGTGTGGGCCGGCATAGAGAACGGAAGAACCTATACCGGCCCGGTGCTGTTCATCGCCGGCGGTAATGGGGGGTACCTGACTAAGGAAGACCTCCCGGCCATCCTCCGGTTGTTTCCCGCGGCTGAGATGGTCAGCTTCGAGAACGCCGGCCACTGGGTGCATACCGAACAGCCGGAAGGGTTTACGAAGACCGTCCAGGTTTTTTTCTCCGGCGGCTGAGGGTCGGCGGCAGGGTGAGGCTGAGGAAAGCACCGGCGGACATGGTAACCCACCGGCTCACCGTTATGAGCACAAACACCACCGCCCTAGCGAGTATCATGGAGAAGAGCTGCTACGGAAGAATCCGGCTGTTCATCCGACGGTTTAGATATCTATCATTGAAAACGGTAGCCTCGAGATACGGCTCACCGGTGAGGTAGTATGTTCTTCCCTCTACCCCCAGCACGGCACGTACATCCGAGAGAACGCGGCGCAGCCCCGCCTCCGGTTCTATCAGGAGGCGGAAGAGCCCGACGAACGAGCCGACGGTGAGAAGGGCGGTAAGGATAAAAACGAATCTGCCGCGGGCCCGGAGAAAATCGGTATACCGGCGTATGGAACCCGGGGTATCAGCCGTGCCGGTGGTCCAGCAGTATTTTCAGGGTCCCTTTCCTACGGGCATGTTCAAAGGCCTTTTTGAATTCCGCCAGGGGATATATCGCTTCCGTCAGCCGGGTGACCGGGACCATTTTCCGGGAGAGTACGGAGAGGGCCAGGGGGATACTCCCGCACCGGGAACCGAGAACCCGTATTTCATCGACGACGAGGCGTGCCAGGTCTATTTCCGAGGGTTTGTGGCTGGTAGTTTTAACCACCACCGTTCCTTCAGGCCTGGTCAGGGCGAGGGCTTCGCGGATGCCGGTCTCGCTGCCCGTCACTTCCACCACCATATCGAAGGGTCCCCCAGGGGTACGGTTTTTCGAAAGAAAGGTCGATATACCGCTCTCCGAAGCGATCTTCAGCTTGTCCTCATGCCGACCGATGAGAATCACCGAGGGCGAATAGATGGAGAGGGCAAAGGCGCATAAAAGACCAAGCTTACCGTCGCCGAGAACCGCGATGCTGTCGCCGGCGGTGATATGCACCTGTTGGGCTATCTCCAGGGCGGCGGCCAGGGGTTCGGCATATACAGCTTCTTCGTCTGTTACCTCCGGCGGTACGGGAAAGAGGTTCCCGAGGGGCAATACGACAAACTCGGTAAAGACTCCCTGCTGATCTTTGATACCCAGGGTCCGTCTGTTCGGACAGTGCCTGGAATCACCGGAGAGGCAGCGCGGGCAGGTACCGCAGCCGATGTTTATGTCCGCGCATACACGGCCTCCTGCCAGGGAGCGGTCCTGCGCGTTGACCTCCTCCACCAGGCCGACAAATTCGTGGCCCGGCACACCGGAAAAGCCGTAGTATCCCCGGTAGAGTTCGATATCCGTGTTACAGATACCAGAATACAGGACCCGAACCAGGGCTTCACCCGGCCCGGGAGCGGGCTTTTCAATTTCTTTCATCGTTATATCGCCGTTCCCGAAGTATACCGCTTTCATCCAATCACCCCCTTGTTGGACCAGTATATCCTAAGTCCTTCCTGGGTGCACGACAATTTCGTTTAGCCCACCCATTTAATCGCCCGCCGTTGGTCCATAAACGTATCGTAGCGATCGCTAAGCTTAAAACACCGCAGGGCGATAATGTTATTGGCCCCCCGAACTGTCCAGTGCATACCCGATTGCTTTACTCTTGCTCCTATGACGTGTTTACATCCTGATTTTACAATCCCGCTGGAGGTAGACAATCCCAACTTTCTGAAGTGGGGGTAATTCAATCGGCTTCTTGATTTCTGAGTTTAGCCCTTTTTTTCAGCCTCCCCGGAGGCTTCCTTTTTCACTTCAATCTGGGCATCGCAGATCTTCTCATTCGTCTCCACCAATTCTCCGACTGCTTCGCGAAATCGATGGTATTCCTCGATCTGCAGCCTTGTCGTCTCAACTTCTTCTTTGGGTATAATTTTTGTGACCGTTTTCCCCTTTACCGATCGAGTCAAAGAGTAGCTCGGCCCATGGCCTTTCGCCCCCGGCTTTGCACAATGACAATAGGGCTTCCCGCAGCGCCTGTAGCGCTCAACCAGAGATTCGGGTCTAAAGTCTGAGAGATTGTTGATTTTCGAGAGGATCTGCTCTTTTTTTACCCTCAGTTCTTTAAGTTCGGCTGATTGGTCCATAATATCTCCTATACTGGCAGTGTATACACTGTCGGTATAGCACGATAATTCCTTCCCCACAACTGCTTTTCCTTTCTATCTCACGAAATTGTCGTGCACCCAGGTCGTAAGTTCCCCTTGACTTAAGACCCATTTTTAACGATTATAGTTACAAAGCAATGACGGAGACGAGTAGCTCCGCCTCTTCACCGAAAGAGAGAAGGCGCCCGGCGGCTGGAAGGCGCCCGTGTGAACGCGGATGCGAAAACCCCTCCCGAGCTGCCCGCCGGAACGTACCTGAAAGAGTACCGGTATGGCGGAGCCGCTGTCCGGCGTTACAGGGGAGATAAGAGCCGTCGGCACATGCGGCGGAAGTAAGGTGGAACCGCGGAGAGCCTTTATGCTTTTCGTCCTTACGCAAAAATGCGTTGAGGAAGAAAGGCGTAAAGGCTTTTTTTATTCCCTTTGAATGCTACGGAGGATAATTACCATGGCGGAGAAAAATGAAAAATTAGAGAAACTGCGGCACTCAATGTCGCATGTCATGGCCGAGGCTGTACTGGAGATGTTTCCGGATGCCCAGATTGCCATAGGACCGGCCATCGAACACGGATTCTATTACGATTTCGAGCTTCCCAGGTCCCTGACTCCTGAGGACCTGGAGGAAATAACCGAGCGTATGAAAACTATTATTGCCGGGAGCTATCCATTCGAAAAGCGGGTAGTGTCCAGGGAAGAAGCCGGAAAAATATTTGCAGACCAGAAATACAAACTGGAGCTCCTCGAAGCTATCCCGGAAGGCGAAGATGTATACATCTATACCGTTGGGGCTTTTACCGATCTCTGCAGGGGTCCCCATGTGGAGTCCACATCCCAACTCAACGCGGAAGCATTCAAACTTCTTTCTATTGCCGGCGCCTACTGGCGGGGTGACGAAAACAACCCCATGCTTCAGAGAATTTACGGAACCGCCTGGGAATCCCCCAAGGACCTGCGGGTCTACCTCAAACACCTGGAGGAGGTGGAGAAACGGGATCACCGGAGGCTGGGAAAGGAACTCGATCTCTTTTCAACCCATGAAGAAGCCGGGCCCGGCCTGGTGTACTGGCACCCGAAGGGGGCGCGAATACGGCTTGCCATCGAGGATTACTGGAGAAAAAGACACTACGAGGGGGGCTATGAACAGCTCTATACACCCCACGTGGGTAAGGCATGGCTCTGGGAGACCTCCGGACACCTCGGGTTTTACAACGAAAACATGTATGCTCCCATGGAGGTGGATAAGAGTGATTATTTTATCAAGCCCATGAATTGCCCTTTCCACATCATGATTTACAAGAATTCGATGAAGAGTTATCGGGATCTCCCCCTCCGCTGGGCCGAGCTCGGTACCGTTTATCGCTATGAACGTTCCGGTGTTCTCCACGGACTCCTCCGGGTACGGGGTTTCACCCAGGACGATGCTCATATTTTTTGTACCCCCGACCAGATCGAGGAGGAGATCCTCGGGGTCCTTCGATTCAGCCTCTCCATATGGAAGGATTTCGGATTCGAGGATGTAAAGGCGTATCTTGCTACCATGCCCGAAAAAAGTGTTGGTAACCCGGAAGACTGGGACAGGGCGATTTCCTCCCTGAAAAAGGCTATCGATACGGAAGGGTTGGACTATGAGATGGATGAAGGAGGTGGAGCCTTCTACGGCCCCAAGATAGACCTGAAGATAAAGGATGCCCTGGGACGGGAATGGCAGATGACGACCATCCAGTTTGATTTCAACCTTCCCGAACGTTTCGATATGACCTTTGTGGATCACGACGGAAAGGAAAAACGGCCGTACATGGTGCACCGAGCCCTTCTCGGTTCCCTCGAGCGTTTTTTTGGAGTGCTCATAGAGCATTACGGCGGTGCTTTCCCGGTATGGCTCGCCCCGGTTCAGGTCATGGTCATCCCTGTGGCACCGGCTTTCGAGGAATACGCAGGACGTGTCAGGGACCGGTTGGTGGCCGAGGGAATCCGGGCGGAAAAGGATCTTTCCAGCGACAGGATGAACGCAAAAATCAGGAATGCTCAGAATGAGAAAATTCCCTACATGCTTATAGTCGGAGAGAGGGAAGAGAACGATTCAGCGGTCTCCGTGCGTAAAAGAAACGGAGAGCGTGAAAATGGTGTACCGTTGGAAAATTTCATCGAGTCGATTCAGGCCGTTATCGCCGGAAAGGAGATTTTATAGTATACTTGGCAAGGTATACGGACTTTGTATTGTGCTCAAAAGCTTGTTGTTGATGACAGGGCCGGCGGCTTGAGCCGATATCAAGGCTCTTTTATGTGCCTTCTGCGGAAAAACAACAAGCTTCGGGGCACTATGGAAACTTTTCGGTTGGAGCGGACATATGACAGACACACTCGAAACACTTTCCGGACGGATGCGAGAGGTCATGATTCTTTCGCATATAGGCAGCGCCCTGGGGTGGGACCAGAAAACCTACATGCCCGAGGCGGGGATATCCGAAAGATCGGAGCAAATAGCACTGATACAGGGATTGATTCATAAAAAGGTAACCGATCCGGAGGTCGGCGGGTTCCTCGAGGACCTGGGATGCAGCGGGGAAAACCCCGGGGGCGACGACGCCCTTGAACCGCTGGTTCGTGCCTTTCTCCGGGTTGTGTACCGGGAGTATAGCCGGGCTGTAAAACTGCCGGAGAGCCTTGTGACCGAACTTGCCCGTTCCGCCAGTCTGTCACAGGCGGCATGGATCAGGGCACGGAAGAACGATGATTTTCAATCCTTTGTCCCATACCTCGAGAAGATGCTCAATCTTAATCTGCAAAAGGCTGAATGCCTGGGATACGACGAACATCCTTACGATCCTCTGCTGGATGAATACGAACCCTGGATGAAAACCGCTCAGGTACGCAAGATTTTTTCCGGTTTAAAAGATTACCTCAAAGGGCTTCTCGGGAGGATAGCGGGGGCGAAGCAGGTGGATGACGGGTTCCTCCTTCGTGAATATCCGGTGGACAAACAGGAAGCCTTCGGTAAAATAGTCCTGTCCGATATGGGGTTTGATCCTGCCCGCGGACGCATGGACGTTTCGGCTCATCCCTTTACCACAACCCTTGGATATGACGATGTAAGAATTACAACCAGATACAAGGCTGATTTTTTTAAAACCAGCATATTCGGTATTATTCATGAGGCGGGGCATGCCCTCTACGAGCTCGGTTTTGGTGAAGATATCCGGGATAATATCCTTGCACAGGGAACCAGTCTCGGTATCCACGAATCCCAATCGAGAACCTGGGAGAATATTGTTGGCAGGAGCCGGGCTTTCTGGAAAGGGTACCTGCCGGTGCTGAAGGAACTTTTCCCCGAACAGCTATCCGGGATAGGTGTGGAGAAATTCTACCGGGCTGTTAATAAGGTCGAGCCTTCACTTATCCGCGTAGAAGCCGATGAAGTTACCTACAGCATGCATATAATACTGCGGTTCGAACTCGAAACGGCTCTGCTGGAAAAAAATCTTATTGCAGCAGATCTTCCCGCAGCCTGGAACGACGGTATGAAGGGTCTACTCGGCCTAGTGCCGCCTTCAGACGCGGACGGAGTGCTGCAGGATATCCATTGGTCCATGGGCGCCTTCGGGTATTTCCCTACCTATGCCCTGGGTAATCTCTACGGTGCCCAATTCCACCGTAAGATGAAGGATGATATTCCTGATCTTGAGGTACATATAGAAAAACGAGAACTTAAACCTGTCCTCGACTGGTTGAGAAGGCATATTCATTCACATGGCTCGGTCTACACTGCGCCCGAGTTGGTCAGAAAAGTGACGGGCAGGGAGCTCTCTACGGAGGATTTTACCGAATACCTCGAAGAAAAGTACACCGGCATATATGACTTGTCTGGGGTGTGATCCGTCTAATATATTTCTCTATGCCGATTTGTCCGGCCTTTTTACCGGAGCGGCAATTGCCGGGTGCATACGCGCCTTCCGGAGCAGAAGAGCGGGAGGCCCCGGAATAAGCGCCGTTGTTCCGGTTTATTTTTCGGGGACACTGCTTTCCGTTCTTGCGGGGTACTTCTTCGGAGGCGGATATCCCGGGCCGGTTGTATGGATTCCCTTTGGTATAATTGCTCTGCTCACTCTGATGGTCGGTCTCTTTCGGCGCGTAGCCGGTATTATCGTGTTTATTTTTTCCGCCGCAGTGCTTCTTTCCATCGGTTTTAACCTCCGGAGCTGGGTCTGCGTTTCTCCGGATGAAGAAATCCTCGAGCTGGAATTAATCTCAGCTGATACAGATGGGTTGAAAGTCCAGACGCAAGTTCCCGGAGAACCAATGCGCATCTCTGAAATCAACCAGCCCCACGTTATTCTCCAGGCGGAGGTCTTACTGGTCCATCCTGCCTGGTTTTTTATACATGATGCCCTCTTTGTTAAAATCACCGTCGGAGGAGGGGTCATGGAAGATGACAAGAGAACCTCCTGGCTCGAGAAGGCGATGCTTTTTCTACCTGGCTTCAGGGTGTATCGCTATGTTTCCGAGGAAATTTTCCCTGTACAATTTGTAGATTACAGATTGTACTACAGCAGTAAAGACGGATTTTCGCTGAGGATGAACGATTAGTTGGATCAGACACTGTTGACAAAGGGACAGGGTAATGCATAAGGTTTCTTCATGAATGTACCTACCAGGTTGACGGTTTCCAGAATTGTGCTGTCACCAGTCTTCTTTATAGTGTGGTTTCTACCCGTTTGGACCGGCCGGGGGGCTGTTGTCTCGGCCGTTATTCTTATTATTCTCTTTATTTTTCAGGAAGCCACTGATATTCTCGATGGTGCTATAGCAAGGAAGAGAAATCTGGTTACCGATATCGGCAAGGTCCTGGATCCCTTTGCCGACGTGATAAGTCGTATGACCTTTTTCATCTGTTTTACCGGCACCGGGCTTATGCCTATATGGGTTTTTACGGTACTTCTCTATCGTGAGCTGGCTATCACCTTTCTCCGTCTTCTTATGATCCATCGTGGTGTTGCCATGGCTGCCAGTAAATGGGGAAAACTCAAAGCAATTGTATATAATCTGGCGGGGGTCATGGGACTCGCAGCCGTATCACTCAGGCGTTTCGCGGCTCCTGAAGACCTGTTTTTATTTTTTGAAAAGGCATGCCTGTATGTCTTCATCCTTGCTGCGATTGTCTCTGTGGGGTCCTTTATCACCTACGCAGTCCCGGCACTCAAATATACCGCCGCCGGCGATTCTGAGTAGATCGTGAAGTCCATCGGGCGACTTACCGAAAAACAGGCGGAACGTCTTTCCTTTATCTTAACTGACATTGACGATACATTGACTATAGATGGAAAATTGATTCCGGAAGCCTTTTCAGCGATCTGGAAACTGAACAATAACGGCTTTCGGGTAATACCAGTAACCGGACGCCCGGCAGGGTGGTGCGATCATATTGCCCGATTTTGGCCTGTGGCCGGCGTAATCGGAGAAAACGGTGCATTTGCTTTTTTTATGAATCATGGGAAAATGGAACGATTATACCACCCGGAAGCAGATCTGGAAAAAAATTCTGCTCGTCTCGAAAACGTAAAGAAAAAGGTCCTCCGGTCCGTTCCTACCTGTCGGATAGCGGAAGACCAGTTCTGCCGGCTTTTTGACCTGGCCATCGATTATCGTGAACAAGCTCCACCGTTAGACATAAAGGAAGCGGAAAAAATACGAAGGATATGTGAACTGGAAGGAGCACAGGCAAGGATCAGTTCTATCCATGTTAATGCATGGTTTGGGACCTACGATAAGCTATCCATGACAAGGGAGTTTTTTCATGCAATGTACCCGCAATGTAATCTGAAGGACGATGTAATGTTCGTCGGAGATTCACCGAACGATGAGCCGATGTTCTCTTTTTTCCCATTGAGCTGTGGTGTAAGTAATATAAAGCCCTATCTAAGAAGTATGAAGGCCAAACCTGAGTTTATAACCGAAAAAAAGGGCGGTTACGGTTTTACGGAGCTGACCGACAGAGTTCTGCGTCTTCGACGTATGTGAGTACTTTCCCATCATAATATGTACCGTCCACGGGCGGGAAGAGCGGAATTATTAGTAAGGTAGTGAAAAAAGAAGTTTTTACGAGTTTTTAATCTTTTTTCTACAAGCTACTTGACATCGATTACGTAATTAGGTATTGTTGGCACCGTTCCTGCGGTACAGTGGGAATCGGACGATTGGTTTCACTAATTGCAAATATAATCTGTTGACTTCTTGACACAGGACGTTTAACTTGATATGTTGATAGTCCGCCCTGTGAAAAAGGGCGGGAATTGGACTGTATCCTCCTAGGTCAGGAAGAGCAGAAAGGTCTTTAACAGGTAAGCGAAGGGAGCAGAGAAGAGCGGAGTGTCCGTTGAAGAGCCGAGGAGAAGGAT